>NZ_BPQP01000044.1 GCF_022179305.1 Methylobacterium iners | reverse complement strand
GCGCCGAGTGTGGCCGCCTCAATCACGTCGGGCAATTGCCACACCCCTACGGAGGTAGATCACGACGCGATCTCGACGTTGCGATTAGTTCGCCTGAATGTCTGTGGGCCTGAAGGTCTATGACGTCCAGCTTGCGAGTGCCTGCTTCCAGGGATGCCAGAGGTTGGCTTCCAGGACCGCACTGGGTCGGAGGCGGATCGTCCGCTTCAGGACGAAGGACCAAGTCTGCTTCCCACCCTTTTCGGACCTTAGCTAGGATGCGCTGACGAGCTTCACCTTCCACCGACCGCGCCTGGCCTGATCACTGCTTCATAGCCCTGTGTGGCCGCGTGTGGTTCAAAGGCGGGTGGCTTCGGTCCAACTCGCGCAGCCAGACCATGAACCTTGCTTGGCTGCACAGAATTCCGGCTACCAAGCCGGCTGCACTCGCCTTTGTAATCGAGGCGGATAGGTGCGGGGCACGCTGAAAATAACCGTTACGGCTCAATGGCACCACTCGCCCCAGGTGCGGGGCACGCAGCCCTGAACGCACACGATTATTCCAGATCTGCTCGAGGAGCCAAAGATTCTTCAATCCTCGCAATCGCTTCGCCCCGTTCCGTGAAGCGTCTCCCGCTCCGGCCGAGGGCTGGGGCAACCCCGCGTTGCGCCGGAGCGCCATTCGCCTTCGAGGGCTTCCTTCGTCGACGCCCCGCCGCAGGGCCCTGTCGGTCCGCGCCGTCGATGAACCGCCTCCCGCCGCGCGGCGTTGACCAGCATCGCCAAACGGAAAAGCACCTCCATGATCTCCTGCAAGACCGCGCTCGCCGGCGCCTTCGCCCTGGCCGCATCCCTCACGCTGACGGCCGGAACGGGGGCCCAGGCCCAGGCCGGCGGCGTCGGAGCCGGACCGGTGAACTCGAAATCCTCGATCACCGGCCAGACGGGCCGGAAGGGTGCGGCCGGCACAAAGTCCCGGCGCGGGACGATGAAGCGCCGCTCCGAGATCGAGATGCCCCGACATCAGGACGCCTGAACCGCTGCGACGGAGGGTAGCGCGAACCGATCCGCGTTCCGCACGTTGACATTGTGACGAAATCTTCTCTCGAACCTCGGTGACATCATGAGACGGACGGTCCTGGCTTCGGCCTCAATCCTCGGCGCCCTCGTCCTGCTACCGGCGACGGCCGACGCGCAGAAGGCGGCGGGCGGCGGGGCCGGCGTCGTGAGCGGTCCCACCGCTGGCGGCGGAGGCGGCTTCGGGGGAGGCGGCTTCGGCGGTGGCCGCGCAGGCGGCGGAGGTGGTGTCGTGAGCGGCCCCGCCGCTGGCGGCGGTGGGGGCTTCAAGGGCGGCGGTTTCGATGGCGGCCGCGCAGGTGGCGGCATCGCTGCGGGCGGCATCGGGGGCGGCAGTAGCGTCGTGACGGGGCCGGGCGGCGGCGGTCGCGGCGGCTTCAACGGCGGCTACGGCGGGTCGCGCTTCCAGGGCGGCAACAGCGTCGTGACGGGACCGGGCGTCGGCGGTGGAGCGGGTTTCGGCAACCAGGGCTACCGTCGCGGTGGCTATGACGGCGGGCGGGGCTACTACGCCGGGCGCGGCTACGGCTATCGCCGCGGCTATGGCTACGGCGGCCTCGGGCTCGGCCTGGGAGCAGGCCTCGCGGCCGGGGGCCTCGGCTACGGCTATTACGGCAACGGCTACTACGACGACGGCTACGCGCCTGCCGGCTACGATTACGGCGACGTGGAGGTCGAGACCGAGGCCGTGCCGGGCGGCGGCGATGCCGTCGCGTATTGCAAGCAGCGCTTCCGCTCCTACGATCCGCGCTCGGGCACCTATCTGGGGAACGACGGCCGCCGCCGCTCCTGCCCGTAGCACGCGCGTCCTCTCCTGACAGAAATCCCCGCGGGCCGAATGGCGCGCGGGGATTTTTCGTTCAGGGCAGCAGCGCGGTGCCGGACGCGTCCTTGATCTCGACCATCGCGCCCATCCCGCTCAGGCAATGCGCGATCCGCTCTTCGACCTCGGGCGTCAGGGCCTGCACGCGCAGGTGGAGCGTCGTGTCGGTCCCCCCCGTCGCGGAGAGCCGGTAGACCACGCCCTCGCTGGAGAGTTGCCGGAGCAGGTTGTGCGCGGCCCGGCACATGCCGTTCATGTGCCGCCTCGGGAGATCTGCATCCACGATCACATCTCCCGGCGGGGCTGGGCGGGCAGGATGCCCTGTTGCACGTCGCGAGGAAACGGATGGCCCGGCTCACGGTTCACGAAGCTTGTCTGCTGAGGCGCCGACCCGCACGGGAACCACGAAACGGGCCACGATCGCGGCCGCGCCTCATTCGATCTGAATCAAGAGGGTGACGGCCCCGAAGATCAGCACGGACAGCACGGCAAGGCCGAGCAGGATCAGGGCGGCGCGGGATTCGCGGAACTGGTCGTCGGTCATGGCAGGGAGGCTAGTTCGCGCCGCGCCGGCTGGGAAGGCTCGGCTCCTCGCCCGCGATGCCCTGTTCTTGTGCGGCGGCTGGCGATCTTCTGTGCGAAGCCGCCATGATCCAGGCAACACAAGCTTGACCATTCGGAAGATCTCGCCAGTCTTGACATCGTTAACGGTCCGTTAACCGCATCGTTCGTAAGTTAACGATCACTGGCCCGAACCTCCGAATTCCCCACGACAACTTGCTGCGCAGGATCCCCATGGCCGCCTCGCTCCGCCGACCGCTCGTTCTCTTGCTCGCTGGCGACGAACTCACGCGCCGCATCACCACGACCAGCCTGGAGGCCTTCGGCTACGACGTGCTGAGCACCCGGCAGGCCGGCGAGGCCGAGGCCCTGCTCCTGCAGCCGGGTCAGCGCCGGGTCGACGTGCTGGTCACGGACGCCGACGTCAGCGACACGGTCGACGGGCTCTCGCTGGGCACGGTGGCCCGCCTGCTCAACCCCAGGGTGAACGTGATCTACACGGCCCGGCTCCCGCACACGATCCCGAACAACCGGAAGGTCGAGGGTGCGCCCTGCCTGCGCACGCCCTACCACGCCCACCAGCTCGTCGGCCTGATCGGCGGCCTGCGCAGCCCGTCCACCACCCGCGAAGCCGCCTGAGACGGCACGCCCGCGGAGGTCGTCGGTCCCCTCGCCGTTTCCACCGGCGGGCCGCGGGCATCAATCCGCTCCGTCTTCGAACATGATAGGCGAGGTGATCCGGCGCACGGACGCGGCGCGGGTCGGCGGGCAGATCCGCTGACGGGATCTCCGGACGCCGCCGATGTTCAACGACACCTTCCTCATCCAGCTCGCCATCGCGGGTCTCGCGCTTCTCCTGTCGGGCCCGATCGCGCTCGTCGTGGTGCTGCTCCAGCGCGGTCGGATCGCCGCGCTCGAGGCCCAGCTCGCCCTGATCCAGCGGACGAGGGTCGCGCCCCAGGCGAGCGCACCGGTCGAGGCGCCCGCTCCCCCGACACCGCAGCGGCCGACGACGGTCCCGCCGGTGCGGGCTGCGGCACCCCAGGAACCCGCACCGGGACCCGCAGCGCCGCGCCCCTCCTTCGAGGAGCGCTTCGGCACCCGCTGGACCGTCTGGGTCGGCGGGCTCGCCCTGGCGCTGGGCGCGCTCCTGCTCGTGCGCTACTCGGTGGAGCAGGGCTTCTTCGGGCCGGCCGCCCGCATCGCCGCGGGCTTCGCGGTGGCGGCAGGCCTCCTCGCGTCGGGCGAGGCCCTTCGCCGCCGCTTGCGCGGCGCGGGGCCGACCGGCTGGCCCGACATCCCGGCGATGGTGACGGCCTCCGGCACGCTCGCCCTGTTCGGCGTGCTCTACGCCGCTCACGCGCTCTACGGCTTCATCGGTCCCGCGACCGCCTTCCTCGCCCTCGGCGCGACCGGGCTCGGCGCGATGGTCGCCGCGCTGCTTCACGGGCCGACCCTCGCCGGGATCGGCCTCGTCGGGGCGCTCGTCACGCCGCTCCTCGTCGGCAGCGATTCCCCGAGCCTGTGGCCGCTCACCCTCTACCTGCCCGCGGTGACCGCGAGCGCCTACGCCTTCGCCTGGACCAAGGGCTGGCGCGCGCTCGGCCTCGCCGCAGGCGCGGGCGCGGTGCTCTGGAGCCTAGCGCTCGCCCTCTCGGCGAACGGTCTCGACGCGACGGCGGCCGCGCTGGTCCACGCCATCCTTCAGGGCGGCCTCGCGGCCTTCCTCTTCGCCGTGCTGCCCCATCGCGGCCGGCCGGAGGAGGGGGCCGAACCCGATCCGGTCGCAGCCGGCGCGCTGGCGGTCGTCGCCCTCGTCCTCGCCGCCGTGCTCGCCCTGACCGTGGTCTCGGAGGGCTATGGCGGCGTCTGGATCGCCGCCGCGCTCGCCGCGGTCGCGATTCCCGCCGTCGCGGGCTTCCTGGCGCCCGCCGCGGCGGCGGGGCTCGGCGCGGCAGGATTGACGCTGGCCGCCGTCGTGGTGGCCTGGCCCGCGGTGACCGGTCCGGAGTGGGACCGGTTTCCGATCTGGGGCGAGACGCACGAGCCCGGCCTGCTCCTCGGGCTCGCCGGCCTGTCGGCGCTCGCCATCACCGCCGCCGGGGCGCTGCGCCTCGTCGGCGGCGCTCGCCTGCCGCCAGCGACCCTGCTGATCTACGCGGCGAGCGCCGCCCTGACCCCGCTCGCGATCCTGGCGCTCGCCTATCTGCGCCTCGCGCAGGGCCTCGTCTCGCCGGGCTTCGCCCTCGCGGCGGGGGGCCTCGCCCTCCTCATGGCGACGCTGGCCGGATTCTGCCGCCGCCTGGGCGACGCGACCTTCGGCGAGGGGAACCTTGGCGACGCCCTCGCCCTCGGCCTCGGCGCCTTCGCCTCGGCGGCTTTGGCCGCCCTCGCGCTAGGTCTCGTCTTCGCCGTCACGGGCGGCTCGCTGACCGTCGCGATGGCGCTCGCCGCGCTTGGTGCGGCCGCCATCGCCCGGCGCCTCGACATCCCGGCGCTGCGCTGGTGCGTGGCCGGGCTCGGCCTCGTGGTCGCGGCGCGGCTCGCCTACGATCCGAGCGTGGTCGGCCCCGATCTCGGGACCCGCCCGATCCTGAACTGGCTCCTCGTCGGCTACGGCCTGCCCGCGCTGGCCTTCGGCCTGTCGGCCCGGCTGATCCGCCGGCCCGGCCGCCCGGACGACGCGCCCGTTCTGATCGCGCAGGGCCTGAGCCTCCTGCTCTCGGCCTTCCTCGTCTTCCTCGAGATCCGCCACGCGCTCAACGACGGCGACCTCTACGCGCCGACGACGGGGCTCCTCGAACAGGGGCTGCTGGCCCTCTCGTCCCTCGGCTTCGCCGCCGTGCTGGTGCGGATGGACGGGGCCCACGGCTCGGCCGTCATCCGGTTCGGCTCGCTGGCCTTCGGGGCGCTCGCGCTGGCCCAGAGCCTCGTCGGGCTCGGGCTCGCGGCCAACCCGCTCCTCACCGACGACCCCGTCGCCGGCGGAGTGCTCCTCAACGCGATCGCCATCGCCTACGGCCTGCCGGCGCTGACAGCCCTCTGGCTCGCCCGGACCGCGCGGAAAAGCCGGCCGGACTGGTACGTGCTCGGCGCCGGCGGGCTCGGCGTGGTGCTCGCCTTCCTCGGCCTCTCGCTGATGATCCGCCACGGCTTCCAGGGTCCGCGGATCGGCCTCGACCGGGCGACGAGCCAGGGCGAGTGGTACGCCTATTCGGCGGCCTGGCTCGGGCTCGGCCTCGCGCTGCTGGCCTACGGCGTGCTCCGGGGCTCGCTGAGCGCCCGGCTGGCCTCGGCGGCGCTGGTGCTGATCGCGACGGTCAAGGTGTTCCTGTTCGATCTCGCCGGCCTCGACGGGCCGCTGCGGGCCCTCTCCTTCCTCGGCCTCGGCGCCGTGCTCATCGGCATCGGCCTCGTCTACCAGCGCTTCGTCTTCGCGAGGCCGAGGGCAGCCGCCTAGGTCCGGCGATCGGGGCCGTCGCGCGGCGCCGTGAAGCGTTGCCAAATCCGTCGGATGGTCCAGTTTAGAGGCGAACCAAATACAAAACTCACGTGAGCGAGCGCGGAGACATGCCATGGTCCGTCTGAACGTGAACGGCAGCGTCCGGGAGGTCGAGGTCGAGCCCGACACCCCGCTCCTCTGGGTCATCCGCGAGCAGATCGGACTGACCGGCACCAAGTACGGCTGCGGCATCGCGCAATGCGGCTCCTGCACCGTCCATATCGACGGGGCGGCCGTGCGCTCCTGCTCGATGCCGGTCTCGAGCGTCACGGCGGAGCAGAAGATCGTCACCATCGAGGGCTTGAGCGCGGGCGCGAGCCACCCGGTGCAGAAGGCCTGGGCGCAGCTCGACGTGCCGCAATGCGGGTTCTGCCAGCCCGGCATGATCATGGCCTCGGCGGCGCTGCTCGCCCAGAACCCGCGCCCGAGCGAGGCCGAGATCCGCGCCGAGATCACCAACATCTGCCGGTGCGGCACCTACAACCGTGTGCTCGCCGGCATCCAGCTCGCCGCCGAGGGCGGCGAGTCCGGCCGCGGCTGAGGGAGGTTTTCGATGACCACGACCACGCCTCGTTCCTCTGCCCCCTCCCGCCGCTTCGTCCTGGGCGGTCTCGCAGCCGCGGGCGGCCTCGGGCTCGGCTTCCACGTGCCCTTCCTCCCGCCCGCCGCCGCGCAGGGCGCAGCTACGTCCACGCCTGAGATCAATGCCTGGGTCGTCATCAAGCCCGACGAGACGGTCGTCATCCGGATCGCCCGCTCCGAGATGGGGCAGGGGACGCTGACCGGCCTCGCCCAGCTCGTGGCGGAAGAGCTCAGCTGCGACTGGTCGAAGGTCACGACCGAGTACCCGACGCCCGGCCAGAACGTGGCGCGGGGCCGGATCTGGGGCGATTACAGCACCGGCGGCAGCCGCGGCATCCGCGAGTCGCACGAATACGTCCGCAAGGGCGGGGCGGCCGCCCGCATCATGCTGGTCGAGGCCGCCGCCAAGGGCTGGGGCGTGCCGGCGGGCGAGTGCCGGGTCGAGAAGGGCGTGATCACCCATTCCGCCTCCGGCCGCACCACCACCTACGGCGCGGTGGCCGGAGACGCCGCCAAGCTCACGCCGCCCAAGGACGTCGTGCTCAAGGACCCGAAGGACTGGACCATCGCCGGCAAGCCGGTGGCCCGGCTCGACACCCTGCCGAAGGTCGACGGCAGCCAGATCTACGGCATCGACCTGACGATGCCCGGCCTCCTCAACGCGGCGATCAAGGATTGCCCCGTCACTGGCGGCAGCGTGAAGAGCTTCGACGCCAAGGCGGTCGAGGGCATGCCGGGCGTGCGCAAGGTCGTGCAGGTCGGCGACAGCGCGGTCGCGGTCGTCGCAGACACCTTCTGGCGGGCGAAGACCGCGCTCGACGCGCTGCCCATCACTTGGGACGAGGGCCCGAACGCGAGGGTCTCGAGCGCAGACATCGCCGCGATGCTGGCCGAAGGGCTGGACGCCAAGGAGGCCTATGTCGGCAACAAGGGCGGCGACGTCGCGGTCGCCTTGAGCAGCGCGGCCAAGGTCGTCGAGGCGACCTATGGTTTCCCCTTCCAGAACCACGCCACGATGGAGCCGATGAACGCGACCGTGCGCTGGACGCCGGAGCGCTGCGAGGCCTGGGCGCCGACGCAGAACGGCGAGGGGGCGCTGGCAGCCGTCGCCGAGGCCTCGGGGCTCTCGGCCTCGAAATGCGACGTCCACAAGCAGCTCCTCGGCGGCGGCTTCGGGCGCCGCGGCGCGACCCACGACTGGCTGCGCCAGGCGGTGATGATCGCGCGTGAGATGCCCGGCACGCCGATCAAGATGATCTGGACCCGCGAAGAGGACATGATCCACGGCCGCTACCACCCGGTGACGCAGTGCCGGATGCGGGCGGCGCTGGACGAGAAGGGCGAGCTCACCGGGCTGCACATGCGCATCTCCGGCCAGTCGATCCTGGCCTCGGTGGCGCCGAACCGGATGGTCGACGGCAAGGACCCGGTGGTCTTCCAGGGCCTCAACCCGTCCGGGCCCGAGGCGGCGATCGGCTACACGATCCCGAACCTCCTCGTCGACCACGCCATGCGCAACCCGCACATCCTGCCGGGCTTCTGGCGGGGTGTGAACATGAACCCCAACGCCATCTACCTCGAATGCTTCATGGACGAGCTCGCGCACGCGGCCGGCCAGGATCCGCTCGCCTTCCGCCTCAAGCTGATGGGCAACCATCCCAAGCACCGGGCCGTGCTGCAGGCGGTGGCCGACAAGGTGGGCTGGGGCACCAAGCCGGCCGACGGCATCCACCGCGGGCTCGCCCAGATGATGGGCTTCGGCTCCTACGTCGCGGCGGTCGCCGAGGTCTCGGTGGACGGGGAGGGCGCGCTCAAGGTCCACCGGATCGTGGCCGCGACCGATTGCGGCCACGCGCTGAACCCGCAGCAGATCGACGCGCAGATCGCCGGCTCCTTCGTCTACGGCCTCTCGGCGGCGCTCTACGGGGAATGCACGGTGAAGGACGGCCGCATCGAGCAGACAAACTTCGACAGCTACCCCGTGATGCGCATGGACGCGATGCCCAAGGTCGAGAGCATCGTGATCCCGTCGGGCGGCTTCTGGGGCGGCGTCGGCGAGCCGACCATCGCGGTGGCCGCGCCTGCCGTCCTCAACGCGATCTTTTCCGCCACCGGCAAGCGCGTGCGCCAGATCCCCGTGAAGAACACGGATCTGCGCCGGGCGTGAGGCGGATGCGGGCGGCGCTCCTCGTCCTCCTGACCGGCCTCGGCCCCGCGGGCGCGGCCGAGCTGCGCCCGCCGCCGGGCGCGGCCGCCTGCGCCGGCTGCCACGCGGCCGGCGCCGCCATGGGCGCGATCGCCGGGCGCCCCGAGGACGAGACCGCGGCGGCGCTCGCCGCCTATCGCACGGGCGAGCGGCCGGCGAGCGTGATGACCCGCATCGCCAAGGGGTTTTCGGACGAGGAGAGCCGGGCGATCGCGACCTATTGGGCGCAGGTGAGGGAGTGATGGGCGGGGCGTCGAAGACATCTCCCGACCGATCCGACTGCGCGCCTCTCCTCCCCCTTGTGGGGAGGAGTGGGAGATGGGGGTGGCTGGGTGACCCTGCTGCGGAGGCAGGTGGAACCACCCCCACCCCTATCCCTCCCCACAAGGGGGAGGGGATTCCCGCGCTATGACCCATCCGACCCGCCGCCGCCTCCTCGCCGCGGGGGCCGCTCTGGCCTTCTCCCGACCCGCGCTCGCGCAGGCCAAGCCCAAGGTCGTCGTGATCGGTGGCGGCTTCGGTGGAGCGAGCGCCGCCCGCGACCTGCATCGGGGCGGCATCGACGTCACCCTCGTCGAGGCGAGCCCCACCTACGTCTCCTGTCCCTTCAGCAACGAGGTCATCGCCGGCTTGCAGCCGATGCAGGCGCAGCGCTTCGGCTACGAGGGCCTGGCCCGCGCCGGCATCCGGGTCGTTCATGCCAGGGCCGAGAGCATCGACGCGGACGGGCGCCGGGTGAGCCTCGCCGACGGCGCGAGCCTTCCTTACGACCGCCTCGTCCTCTCGCCCGGGGTCGATCTGCGTTTCGACGCCATCCCCGGCTACGATTCGGGGGCCGCGGAGGTCATGCCCCACGCCTGGAAGGCCGGCGCGCAGACCGAGCTCCTGGCGCGCCAGCTCGAAGCGATGCCGGACGGCGGCACCGTGGTGATGGCGGTGCCGGCCAATCCCTATCGCTGCCCGCCCGGGCCCTACGAGCGGGCGAGCCTGATCGCGCACGTCCTCAAAACGCGGAAGCCCGGCGCCAAGCTCATCGTGCTCGATGCCAAGGACACGTTCTCGAAGCAGAAGCTCTTCGAGTCGGCCTGGCGCGCGCTCTACCCCGACCAGCTCGAATACGTGCCGCTGGCCCAGGGCGGCGCGGTGACCGGCGTCGACCCGGCCAGCATGACCGTCCGGACCGACTTCTCGGAGTACAAGGCGGATGTGGCCTGCATCATCCCGCCCCAGCGGGCCGGTGCGATCGCGGCCATCGCGGGCGTCGCCGACCGCTCCGGCTGGTGCCCGATCGACCCCGTCACCTTCGAATCGCGGCTCGTGCCCGGCATCCACGTCATCGGCGACGCGGCGATCGCCGGCGCCATGCCGAAATCCGCCTTCTCGGCCAACGCGCAGGCCCATATCTGCGCCGGGGCCGTCATCGACCTCCTGGCCGGCCGCCCGCCGGGGACGCCGAAGCTCATCAACACCTGCTACAGCCTCGTCGCGCCGGGCTACGGCATCTCGGTCGCGGGGGTCTATCACTCGGCCGGCGAGGTGCTCGCCGACGTCGAGGGCGCCGGCGGGACGAGCCCGCTCGACGCGCCGGCCTCGCTGCGCGAGCAGGAGGCGCTCTACGCGGCCGACTGGTACCGGACCATCACCCGGCAGGTGTTCGGGTGAGGGGGATCTGTTCCGTCTGCCACCGTCCCTTGTCATTCCGGGGCTGCGCAGCAGAGCCCGGAACCCAGAGCCGCCGACGGCTCCCCAGCTTGCGGCGTCAGTGGTTCTGGGTTCCGGGCTCGCGTTCAGCGCCCCGGAATGACAAGCGGGAAAGGAGTTGGCGCATCCGCTCCGTGGGGTCGCTTCTCACCCTCCTGGCCCTCACCGCGCCGGCCGCTGCCGAGGCGGGACTTCCTCCCGTCGCGATCCGGGGCGACGCGATCCCAACCTCCCTCACCGGCGCGCCGGGCGATCCCGCCCGCGGCCGGGCGATCGTCGCGGACCGGACGAAGGGCCTCTGCCTGCTCTGCCACGCCGCGCCGATCCCGGAGGAGCGCTTCCAGGGCGATATCGGCCCGGGCCTCGCGGGAGTCGGCGCCCGGCTCTCGCCGGCGCAGCTGCGCCTGCGCCTCGTCGACGGACAGGCCTTGAACCCGGACACGATCATGCCCTCCTATTACCGCATCGATCCAAGTCCCCGGGTCGGCGCGGCCTTCGCCGGAAAGCCGGTCCTGGACGCGCAGGGGATCGAGGACGTGGTCGCCTACCTGGCGACCCTGCGCGAGACGGAGGAAGGACAGCGACCGTGAGCCAGGCCCGACCGAAGACGCAGAGCCGGCGCGCCCTCCTCGCCTCGGGGACGGGCGCGGCGCTGGCCATCGCGCTCCGCCCCGTCCGGGCCGCGGCCGCGACCCGCACCGAGTCGACCACTGATGCCATCCGCCGCTTCGCCGGGGAGGCGCCGATCGCGCCCGGCCGGGTCACCCTCGACCTGCCGCCGCTGGTCGAGAACGGCAACGCGGTCACCATCACTGTCAGCGTCGAGAGCCCGATGAATGAGGCGGACCATGTCCGCCGCATCGCATTGTTCAACGAGAAGAAC
This sequence comes from Methylobacterium iners, assembly GCF_022179305.1. Lineage (GTDB taxonomy): Bacteria > Pseudomonadota > Alphaproteobacteria > Rhizobiales > Beijerinckiaceae > Methylobacterium > Methylobacterium iners. The sequence goes on along the minus strand of NZ_BPQP01000044.1, from coordinate 17,773 downwards.
CCGCAGCCGAACGTGATCACGGTGCATCTCGGGCCGCGCGCGGGCCGCGCGGCGATCACGACGCGCATTCGGCTCGCCGACACCCAGCGCATCACCGCCATCGCCGAGACCAGCGACGGCCGCTACTGGTCGGCCTCCGCCGACGCGATCGTGACGCTCGCCGCCTGCCTGGAGGGTTGAGGACATGGCCCGGACCCTGATCAGCGTGCCCAAGACCGCCAAGGCCGGCGACATCGTGACGATCAAGGTGCTGATCTCGCACCCGATGGAGACGGGCTTCCGTCCCGGCCACGACGGCCGCATCCTGCCCCGCGACATCATCACGGAGTTCACCTGCCGCTTCGACGGCGAGGAGGTGTTTCGCGCCGAGCTGTTTCCGGCGACGTCGGCCAATCCCTACCTCACCTTCACGACCCGGGCGACGAAGAGCGGCACGCTGAGCTTCACCTGGCGCGGCGACAACGGCTTCGACCAGACCGAGACCGCCGCGATCCAGGTGACGTGACGGCGGCCTCCGCGATGCGGCTTCGCCTTATGAGGCGTGGGCCCCCTCTCCTGGAAGGAGAGGGACAGGGTGAGGTGTGTGCCCCATCCGGAGAAGACGCGAAGCGTCCGAACGACGGCGCCGTCCATAGGGAGCCGCTGCCGCGGCCAGTTATCGGCTGGATCCCGGATCGCCTTTCGCCAACGCTCCAGGCGTCCGGGAAAGGGCGGCGGAGACCGGGTGATCCCTCCGGAGAGGTCCCACACCTCACCCCAACCCTCTACGTCCAGGAGAGGGGGCACGCGCGCGGCCTCCTCGCCTCGGTCGCCTTTGCCGTCTCCGCGGTGGCAGCCGAGATCCCGCCGGGCGAGCGCCGCTCCGGCTTCGATGCGATGGCGCCCGAGACCCGCGCGATGCAGGAGGACGACACGTCCAATCCCGGGATGCTCTGGGTCCAGGACGGAGCCGAACTCTGGGCGCGGGCGCCCTCGGCGGACAAGCCCGCCTGCGCCGGCTGCCATGGCGCGGCGGAGGCCGGCATGCGCGGCGTCGCCGCCCGCTATCCGGCCTTCGATGCGCGAAGCGCCCGTCCGATGGACCTCCAGGGCCGGATCAATACCTGCCGCCGCGAGCACCAGGGCGCTGAGCCCCTGGCGCTCGAGGGTCGCGACCTCCTCAGTCTCGCCGCCTACGTCGCGAATCAGTCGCGGGGCTTGGCCGTCGCGCCGCCCGCCGATCCCCGCCTCGATCCGGCGCGCGCGCAGGGAAGGGCGCTGTTCACCGCCCGGATGGGCCAGCTCGGCCTCTCCTGCGCGGCCTGCCACGACGACAACCACGGGCGGCGGCTCGGCTCCGCGACGATCCCGCAGGGTCACCCGACGGGCTACCCCCTCTACCGGCTCGAATGGCAGGGCCTCGGCTCCCTCGGGCGGCGCCTGCGCAACTGCATGACGGGGATGCGGGCGGAGCCCTTCGCCGCGGGCGATCCGGAGGCGATCGCCCTCGAAGCCTACCTGATGCAGCGGGCCGCCCCGCTCCTCATCGAGACCCCGGCCGTGCGGCCGTAGGGCGCTCAGGCGGCAAGCCGCATCGCGTTCCGCTTCAGGTCCGGTTCAACCGGAACGGCCTAGCTTTGCCGGACTCTTGGCAGCAGCCGCGCCGATCCGAGGCCGGCTGCCGTTGTGAGAGCGCGTCTCGCAGCGTCCCGTTCCATGCTCGCTCTCACGGCAACCTCCCTCGGCACGGATCCCCGACCGATCACGCTCGCGGAGGCTTGGCAGCCCCGGCCCACTGCGCCGGCGCTATTCCGTAGCCTGATGCCCGCCCTCGACCTCGCCTTCGGCCTCGAGCACGGGCCGGACTTTCCGGAGGAGGTCGCCGCGTTGGTCGCCAGGCTCCGCGTCGGCCCCCTCGGTCAGCCACAAGGTCTCGAATGCGGGACCCTGAGCTGCGCCGCCGGCTGCGAGGTCTGAGCGAAGCGAGGCACCGGCGTGCGGAACGCTCTCATTTCCGGAAGCCGACCCGGGCCATCGCGCCCCAGCCCTGGTGGCCGCGCAGGCGCCGGAGGTTGTGGTCCGCAGGGAAGCCAAGCACGTCAACGATGAGGACGTGGCCGAAACCCACCGTACCGATGCGCCTGTCGCGCGGGCGGAAGAGCATGCCGCCGTGCCGGAAGAACCTCTCCAGCGCCCCGCGCTGCCAGCGGCCGAGCACGCGCCAGGGCTTGGGCGCCTCGGTTCAGCAGACGGGCTCGACCACGGCCCCTGATGGGGCTTACGCGCCGCGCGCCGCCGGCGTGGGGTCGTCGTCGGGCGCGCGCAGGCGGTAGCCGATTCCGGTCTCGGTGAGGAGGATGCGCGGCCGCTCCGGGTCGGCCTCGAGCTTCTGCCGGAGCTGGCGCATGTAGACCCGCAGGTATTGCGGATCGGAGGAGGCGGAGACCTCCTGCATGAGCTGGGCATGGGTCAGCACCTTGCCGGCATGCAGCACGAGGATTCGCAGGAAGGCGTATTCGCGCGGCGTCAGCCGCACCTCCGCGCCGTCGACCCGCACCACGCGCCGGACGAGGTCGACGCTGAGCCGGTCGACCCGGAAGACCGGGCGCTCGCCCTGGACCGCGAGCTGGTGGCGCAGGGCCGTCCGCAGGCGCGCCAGCAGCTCGGCCATGCCGAAGGGCTTGGTGACGTAGTCGTCGGCGCCCTGGTCCAGCGCCTCGACCTTGCCGGGCTCGTCGTCCCGGCTCGACAGTACCACGATGGGCAGATCCGGATGGCGCTCGCGGATCGTGCGCAGCAGGTCGTGCCCGCGCATGTCGGGCAGGCCGAGGTCGAGGATGACGAGGTCGGCCTCCTCGCGGCCGAGGATCTCCAGGGCGGTGCGGCCGTTCGGCGCCTCCAGGAGGCGGTAGCCCTGCGTCGCGAGCCCCAGGCGCAGGAGCCTGCGGATCGGCGGCTCGTCGTCGACCACGAGGATGGTCGGACTCATGGGATCGGACTCATGCCGCTCGGTCCTCGCGCGCGGTCCGGGCCGGAAGCGACACCGTGAAGGCGGCGCCGTTCCGGTCGCCCCGGTTGCCCGCGGTGACGGTGCCGCCCATGGCCTCGACGAAGCCGCGCGCGATGGCAAGCCCGAGACCCGTGCCGGCCCGGACGCGGTCGCCCTTGCGGACCCTGTAGAACTTGTCGAACACGCGCTCGACATCCTCCTCGGGCAGCCCGTCGCCCTCGTCCAGCACCTCCAGGCGGATCCGGGCCCCGTCCCGACGGGCCCGGACCGTCACGAGCGAGCCCTCGGGGGCATACTTGGCGGCGTTGTCGAGAAGGTTGACGAGCACCTGCTCGAACAGCACCGGATCGAGCGGCAGGGCCGGCAGGTCCGGGGGCATCTCCACGACGACGCGGTGGCCCGCCAGCACGCCCTCCGTCCGGCGCAAAGCGGTGTCGACGATCTCGCCCAGATCCTGGGGCGCGAGGTTGGGCGCCACCGCGCCGGCCTCCAGCCGCGTCATGTCGAGGAGGTTGACGATGAAGCGGTTCAGCCGCTCCGATTCCTCAATGATGGTCGCCAGCAGGTCCGCCTTTGCCTCGCCGGGTAGGGCGGCGTCGAGGTCGCGCAGCGTGCTGGCGGCGCCCAGCACCGAGGCCAGCGGCGTGCGCAGGTCGTGGCTGATCGAGGTGAGCAGCGCCCGGGCCAGGCGGTCGGTCTCGGCGGCGCGCTCGGCCCGGTCAAGGTCCTCGACGAGGCGCACCCGCTCGATGGCGAGCGCGCCCATGTCGGCCAGCGCGTCGAGCAGGCGCCGCCCCTCCGGCGTCAGGATCGGCCCGGTGCCCTCCGCGTCGAGGCCGATCACGCCGAGGGTGCCGCGGCCCGTGCGCATCGGCAGGAACAGGCGGCGCGCGCCGGGCAGCGTGTCGGCGCCGCGGCCGGCCGGACGGTCGTTGTCGAAGGCCCATTGCGCCGCGGCGAGGTCGGCCGGGTCGAGCCTGTCCTCGGGCGGGTAGCCGGCGCGCACCGTGACGGCGCTCCCCTCCGGCAGGAGCAGCACCACGCGCACCTTCAGCATGGCCGCGACCCCAGCCGAGGTCGCCCAGAGCACGTCGTCGAGGGTGCCGCAGCCGGACAGCGTGCGGCTGAAGCCGTAGAGCCGCTCGGTCGCGCGGGTGCGCGCCTGGCTGACCACCGCGGTGCGGCGCGAGCGCGAGGCGAGGTTCGAGACGAGCACGGCGACGATGGTGAAGAGCAGGAAGGCCGCGACGTTGGTCGGGTCGGCGATGGTGAAGGTGTAGACCGGCGGCAGGAAGAAGAAGTTGTAGGCGAGCGAGGCGGCGACCACCGCGACGAGGGAGGCCCCGGGCCCGGCGCGCACGGCCACGGCGACGACGGCGGTGAGAAGGAACAGGTCGGCGTTCTCGACGCCGAGGAGGGGCTGCAGCAGCAGGGCGAGCCCGAGCCCGGCCGCGGTGGCGAGCAGGGCCAGGGCGTAGGGCCGGGCCGAGAATCCCGGGCCGGGGGGCAGGGTGGCGACGGCCCGGCGCGGCCCGGCCTCCGCCGGCACCCCTTCGCCCGGGACGACGTGCACGCTGATGTTGCCGCTGCGGCGCACGAGGTCGTGGACGACGGAGCCGTTCAGGAGCTCGAACCACCACGAGCGCGTCGTCTTGCCCACGACCACGTGGTTGACGTTGGCCGAGCGCGCATAGGCCAGGATGTCCTCGGCGAGGCGGCGCCCGCCCGGCGTGGTGACCGCGTCGCCGCCGAGCCGGTCGGCGAGGCGCAGCGCCTCGGCGATGCGGTCGCACTCGGCCTCGCCGAGGGCGGCCGAGCGCAGCCCCTCGACGCTGAGCGCCGTCCAGGGGGCGTGGAGCCGGTCGGCGAGGCGCTTGGCGTAGCGCACGAGGCCGGCCGAGCGCGGGTCCTCGCTGACGCAGACGAGCACCCGCTCGCCCGCCCCCCAGGGACCGGGAATCGCGTTCGCCCGCATGTGGCTGAGCAGCTCGTCGTCGACCCGATCGGCGGTGCGCCGCAGCGCCAGCTCGCGCAGAGCGGTGAGGTTGCCGCGGGAAAAATAGTGGCGCAACGCGCGCTCGGCGTTGCCCGGGACGTAGACCTTGCCGTCCTTGAGGCGCTGGATCAGGTCGTCGGGGTTGAGGTCGACCACCTCGATGTCGTCGGCCCGGTCGAGGATGCCGTCGGGCACCGTCTCCCGGACCCGGATGCGGGTGATCTGCGCCACGACGTCGTTGAGGCTCTCCACGTGCTGGATGTTGAGGGTGGTGTGCACGTCGATGCCGGCATCGAGCAGCTCCGCCACGTCCTGGTAGCGCTTGGGGTGGCGCGAGCCCGGGGCGTTGGTGTGGGCGAGCTCGTCGACCAGGGCCAGCGCCGGCCGGCGAGCGAGGAGCGCGTCGAGGTCCATCTCCTCCAGCACCGTGCCGTGATAGGGCACGCGCCGGCGCGGGATCACGCTGAGGCCGTCGAGCAGGGCCTCGGTCTCGGCCCGGCCGTGGGTCTCGACCACGCCGACCACGACGTCGACGCCGGCCTTGAGGCGGGCGCGGCCGATGGTGAGCATCTCGTAGGTCTTGCCGACTCCGGGCGCGGCGCCGAGGAAGATCTTCAGGCGACCGCGCTGATGCGCCTCGCGACGCGCCGCCTCCAGCAACGAGTCGGGCGAGGGACGTCCCGGGTCTCGCTGCGGCTCCGGCATGCGGGGACCGTCCCATTCCTTCGCTGTTACTTGGCCGCAAGATCGTCCAGGGCGAGGTTGAGCGCCAGCACGTTCACGCGGGGTTCGCCGAGGATCCCGAGCAGCCGGCCCTGCACCTGCCGGCCGACGAGGTCGCGCAGCCTATCCTCGGGCAGGCCCCGGGTCCTGGCGATGCGGGGCACCTGGAACAGGGCGGCCTCCGGCGAGAGATCGGGGTCGAGGCCCGAGCCGCTGGTCGTCACGAGGTCGACGGGGACGGCCTGGCCCGGGTTCTCGGCCCTCCACCTCTCGACATCCGCCTTCACCCGCTCGGCGAGCGCGGCGCTGGTCGGCCCGAGGTTCGATCCCGCCGAGCCGGCGGCGTTGTAGGGCGAGGGCACGGTCTTGGCCGCATCCGCCGGGTCCGCGGCGCTGGTGGCGGAGGGCCGGCCCTGGAAGTAGCGCGCGCTCGTGAAGGACTGTCCGATCAGGCTGGAGCCGACGAGCTTCCCGTCCCGCTCGACGAGGCTGCCCGCCGCCTTGGCGGGGAAGATCGCCCCGGCGATGCCGGTCATGGCGAGGGGGTAGGCGAGGCCCGTCACGGCCGTCAGGACGACGAGGAGGACGAGGGCGGGGCGAAGGTGGCGCAGCATGGCGGGCCTTTCGAGGGACCGGGATCAGGCGAGGTGCATGGCGGTGACGGCGAGGTCGATCAGCTTGATGCCGATGAAGGGCACCAGGATGCCGCCCAGCCCGTAGACGAGGAGGTTGCGCCGCAGGAGCGCGGCGGCGCCGACCGACCGGTAGGTGACGCCGCGCAGGGCCAGCGGGATCAGCGCGATGATGATCAGCGCGTTGAAGATGATCGCGGACAGGATTGCGCTCTGGGGCGAGGCGAGGCCCATGACGTTGAGCGCCTGGAGCTGCGGATAGAGCCCGAGGAACATCGCCGGGATGATGGCGAAGTATTTCGCGACGTCGTTGGCGATCGAGAAGGTGGTGAGCGCGCCCCGCGTCATCAGAAGCTGCTTGCCGATCCGCACGATCTTGATGAGCTTGGTCGGGTCGGAATCGAGGTCGACCATGTTGCCGGCCTCGCGCGCCGCCACCGTGCCGGTGTTCATGGCGACCCCGACATCGGCCTGGGCCAAAGCCGGCGCGTCGTTGGTGCCGTCGCCGCACATGGCGACGAGCTTGCCCTCCGCCTGCTCCCGGCGAATCAGCGCGAGCTTGTCCTCAGGGGTGGCCTGGGCGAGGAAGTCGTCGACGCCCGCCTCCGCCGCGATGGCGGCCGCGGTCATCGGGTTGTCGCCCGTGATCATCACGGTGCGGATGCCCATCTGGCGCAGCTCGGCGAAGCGCTCGCGGATGCCGCCCTTCACGATGTCCTTCAGAGCGACGACGCCGAGCAGACGGCCGTCCTTGGCGACGGCGAGCGGCGTGCCCCCGGCCTTGGCGATCGCCTCGGCGATGGCGCGGATTTCGGCCACGATCTCTGTCTCGGCGGCCGGGAGGTAGGCGAGGGCCGCGTTCGAGCCGCGGCTCGCTGCCGGCTGACCGGAGGCGGCGGCGATCACCGCGTCGACCGCGCCCTTGCGGATGGACGCCCCCTCGAGATCCACGCCGCTCATCCGCGACTGGGCGGTGAAGGGCACGAAGGTCGCGTTGAGGCTCGCCATGTCGCGGGCGCGGATGCCGTAGCGCTCCTTGGCGAGCACCACGATGGAGCGGCCCTCGGGCGTCTCGTCGGCCAGCGAGGCGAGTTGAGCCGCGTCGGCGAGTTCCTGTTCCGAGACGCCCCGCACCGGGCGGAGCTCGGTCGCCTGGCGGTTGCCGAGCGTGATGGTGCCGGTCTTGTCCAGCAGCAGCGTGTCGATGTCGCCCGCCGCCTCGACGGCCCGGCCCGACATCGCGAGCACGTTGAAGCGCACGAGGCGGTCCATGCCGGCGATGCCGATGGCGGACAGGAGCGCGCCGATGGTGGTGGGGATCAGTGTCACGAAGAGCGCGACGAGGACGACGAGGGGGATCGTCCCGCCGGCGTAGGACGCGAAGCTCGGGATCGAGGCCACCGCGAAGACGAAGACGATGGTCAGCCCGGCGAGCAGGATGTTGAGCGCGATCTCGTTCGGGGTCTTCTGGCGCGCCGCGCCCTCGACCAGCGCGATCATGCGGTCGACGAAGGTCGAGCCGGCCGCCGCGGTGATTCGCACCTTGATCTCGTCGGACAGGACCTGGGTGCCGCCGGTGACCGCCGAGCGGTCGCCGCCCGATTCCCGGATGACCGGGGCAGATTCGCCGGTGATGGCGGCCTCGTTCACGGAAGCCACGCCCTCAATGACCTCGCCGTCCGAGGGGATGAGGTCGCCGGCCTCGACGAGCACGACGTCGCCGACCTTGAGCGCGGTGCCGGGCACGGTCTCGTAGGCTCGTCCCCCGCCCGTCAGGCGCTTGGCCGTTATCTCGGTGCGGGTGCGCCGCAGGCTGTCGGCCTGCGCCTTGCCGCGTCCCTCGGCGAGCGCCTCGGCAAAATTGGCGAAGATCAGGGTGAACCAGAGCCAGAGGATGATCTGGCCGGAGAAGAACAGGCCGCCGGCGCCCGCGAGGAGATCGCGGACGAACAGCACGGTGGTGAGCGCCGCCACAACCTCGACGACGAACATGACCGGGTTCCGGATCATGAACCGCGGGTCGAGCTTCCTGAGCGCGCCGAGGAGCGCGGGCCCGATCAGGGCGGCGCTGAACAGGGATGACGAGGGACGGGACATGGTGCGGTGTCCGGGGTGAAGGCGGGAAGGACCCGGCGTTGCGCGCCGGTTCAGGAGACCGTCCAGCCGGCGGCCAGGGCGAAGGCGGCCGTGAGGGCGAAGCCGCCGAGCAGGGTGACACCGAGCACGGCCAGGATCAGGTCCGACATCCGTATCGGCGGTCTCTTGGCCTCGTCCCGCCGCGGTGGCGGGCGGTGCATGAGGCGCTGATGAGGCAGGCGGCCCGGGCGGAGGACGTGGCGCATGTCAGCCTCCCGTCGAAAACGTCTGGCCGGCGGCGCCGGCGAGGTGCTCGACGATCGGCCCGAGCGCCAGCGACGGGAAGAAGGTGAGGCCGCCGACGATCAGAATCACCCCGACGAGCAGCCCGACGAAGAGGCCGCCGTGCGTCGGGAAGGTGCCGGCCGAGGCCGGGACGGTCCGCTTGGCCGCGAGCGACCCCGCGATGACGAGCGCCGGGATGATCACGAAGAAGCGGCCGACCAGCATGCCGAGCGCCAGGGTGGTGTTGTAGAAGGGGGTGTTGCCGGTGAGCCCGCCGAAGGCCGAGCCGTTGTTGGCCGCCGCCGAGGTGAAGGCGTAGAGGATCTCGGAGAAGCCGTGCGGGCCGGCATTGGCCGGCCCCGCGAGGCCTGCAGGGACCACCGTCGCGACCGCCGTGAGCCCCAGCATCATCAGCGGCAGGCAGAGGATGGCGAGCATCGCCATCTTAACCTCCCGCGCCTCGATCTTCTTGCCGAGATATTCCGGCGTGCGCCCGACCATGAGGCCGGACACGAAGATCGCCACGACGACGAACACGAGCATGCCGTAGAGGCCCGCGCCGACGCCGCCGACGATGATCTCGCCGAGCTGCATGTTGATCATCGGGATCATGCCGCCGAGCGCCGTGAAGGAGTCGTGCATGGAGTTCACCGCCCCGCAGGAGGCGGCGGTGGTCACGACCGCGAAGAGCGCGGAGGCGACGATGCCGAAGCGGACCTCCTTGCCCTCCATGTTGCCGCCGGTGAGGCCGAGGCCGTTCAGCACCGGGCTGCCGGCGCTCTCGGCCCAGTAGGTCACCGCCGTGCCGGCCAGGAACAGCGCGCCCATCGCACTGAGGATGGCCCAGCCCTGGCGCTCGTCGCCGACCATGCGGCCGAAGACGTTGGTCAGCGCGGCGCCCAGCGCGAAGATCGTGACGATCTGGACGAAGTTCGCGAGCGCGGTCGGGTTCTCGAAGGGGTGGGCGGCGTTGGCGTTGAACAAGCCGCCGCCATTGGTGCCGAGCATCTTGACCGCGACCTGGCTCGCCACGGGCCCGACCGCGATGGTCTGCCTGGCCCCCTCCAGGGTCGTCGCCTCGACATAGGCGCCGAGGGTCTGCGGGATGCCCTGCCAGACGTAGAAGAGCGTCAGCCCCACGCAGAGCGGCAGCAGCACGTAGAGGGTGCAGCGGGTGAGATCGACCCAGAACGAGCCGACGGTGCCGGCCGAGGCGCGCGAGAACCCGCGGATCAGCGCCATGGCGAGCGCGATGCCGGTCGCGGCGGAGAGGAAGTTCTGCTGCGTCAGCCCCAGCATCTGCGACAGGTAGGAGAGCGTGCCCTCGCCGCCGTAATTCTGCCAGTTGGTGTTCGTGACGAAGCTCGCCGCCGTGTTGAAGGCGAGGTCCGGCGCCACCGCCGCCTGCCCCATCGGGTTCAGCGGCAGCCCCTCCTGCAAACGCAGGATCGCGTAGAGCAAGAGGAAGCCCAGCGCGTGGAAGACGAGCATGGCGAGGCCGTAGCCGAGCCAGGTCTGCTCGTGGCGCGCGTCGATGCCGGCGAGGCGGTAGAGGCCGCGCTCCAGGGGCGCGAGCACGGGGGAGAGGAGGGTGCGCTCGCCCGCGAAGACGCGGGTCATGTACAGCCCGAGCGGCCGCACGAGCGCCAGCACGACCGCGCAGAACAGCGCGATCTGGATCCAGCCGATGCCAGTCATGGGTTTGTCCGTGCCTTAGAACCGCTCGGGGCGGACGAGGGCGTAGGTGAGGTAGACGAGGAGCCCAGCGGTCACGAGGGCGCCGAGCACGAGGTCGAGGGTCACGGCAGCCTCCCTCAGAGGCGTTCGCAGAGCGCGGCGTAGCCGGCGGCGAGGGCGAAGAAGGCGAGGCCTGCGGCCAGGAAGACGAGGTCGGGCATGGTGCGTCCGGTACGAAGGGCAGGCCGGTCGCGAGAGGGTTCGCGCGCCGGCCGCCGACGCGGATTGTGGCCGCGAACCGCATGAGGATGCGAGAGAGAGGCGGGGACGACTTTCTCAGGATCCCGTTAGGATCCGGAGGGCGCCGGCAGACCGGGAGGGCCGGTAGCCCTGCCCCTCAGTCGAGCCGCCCCTCAGTCAAGCCGCCCCTCTTGGACCGCGTGGCAGGCCACGCCATCGATCAGGCCCGGCACCTCCGCGCGGCAGCGCTCGTTCGCGAAGGGGCAGCGCGGGTGGAAGGTGCAGCCGGAGGGCGGGTCGATCGGGTTCGGAATCTCGCCCGAGACCGGTGTGCGCGTCCGCCCGGTCATCCCGATATCGGGCACCGCGTCGAGCAGCATGCGCGTGTAGGGGTGGCGGGGCGCCCGGAACAGGGCGTGGCTCGTCCCGATCTCGACCACGCGGCCGAGATACATCACGCCGACCCGTGTCGCCATGTGCCGGACCACGGCGAGGTTGTGGCTGATGAACAGGTAGGTGAGGCCGAGCCGCCCCTGCAGGTCCCGCATCAGGTTGAGGATCTGGGCCTGGACCGAGACGTCGAGCGCCGAGGTCGGCTCGTCGCCCACCAGGAACTCGGCCTCCGAGGCCAGCGCCCGGGCGATGGCGACGCGCTGGCGCTGGCCGCCGGAGAATTCGTGCGGGTACTTCACCCGGTCGTCCGGGTGCAGGCCGACCAGGGTGAGGAGCTCGCCGACGCGCGCCAGGATCGCGGCCTCGCCCTGGAGCAGGTTGAAGGCGCGGATCGGCTCGGCGATGATCCGGCCCACCCGCCAGCGCGGGTTCATCGACGCGTAGGGATCCTGGAAGATCATCTGGATGCGCCGCCTGAGGCGCCGGCGCTCGGCCGCCTGGCGCGGGTCGGTCATCGAGACGCCCGTGATGCGCACGTCCCCGCCGCTGGGCGGCAGCAGGCCGACGACCATGCGCGCCACCGTCGACTTGCCCGAGCCGGATTCGCCGACCAGCGCGAAGGTCTCGCCCCGGGCGATACTGAACCCGACGCCGTCGACGGCGCGCAGGATCTGGCGGGGCCGGCGCTCGATCACCCGGGTCAGCCAGGGCTGCGAGACGTCGAAGTCGCGGCGCAGATCCGCGACCTCGACATAGGCGGGCGGCCGCGTCGGCCCCTCCGCTCTCATGCGGCCACCGAGCCCTGGGCGTCGTAGAGGTGGCAGGCCACGCGATGCCCGTTCACCGGGATCTGTTCCGGACGCTCGACGTGGCAGCGCGCGAAGGCCCTGGGGCAGCGCGGGTGGAAGGCGCAGCCCTTCGGGATGGCGGTCAGCCGGGGCATGGCGCCGGGGATCTGGGTGAGCCGGTCGGTCTCCTGCACCAGGGTCGGGATCGCCCCCATCAGCCCCACGGCGTAGGGGTGGAGCGGCGCCTGCACGAGGCCGTGCACCGGCCCGATCTCGGCGATGCGGCCGGAATACATCACGGCGACGCGGTCGGCGGCCTCGGCGATCACCCCCATGTCGTGGGTGATCAGCATCACCGCCGTGCCGTGCTCGCGCCCCAGGCGCTTGAGGAGCGCGATGATGCCGGCCTGGACCGAGACGTCGAGGGCCGTCGTCGGCTCGTCGGCGATGATGAGCTCGGGCTCGGCCGCGAGCGCGAGCGCGATGACGGCGCGCTGGCGCATGCCGCCGGAGAACTCGTGGGGGTAGCCGTCGATGCGCCGCTCCGGTGCCGAGATGCCGACTTCCGCCAGCAGATCGACGGCGCGGGTCCGCGCGGCCCTGGGCGAGAGATCGGTATGGGTGCGGATGGTCTCCACAAGCTGATGGCCGACCCGGTAGAGCGGGTTCAGGCTCGTCAGGGGGTCCTGGAAGATCATGCCGATGCGCTTGCCCCGAACCCTGCGCATCGCCTCGGGCGCCAGGTTGTCGATGCGCTGGCCCGCAAGGCGGATCTCGCCGCCCGCAATGCGGCCGGGCGGGTCGATGAGGCCGATCACCGCCGCCCCGGTCACGGACTTGCCGGCCCCGGATTCGCCGACGACGCCGAGGATCTCGCCCTTGGCGACGTCGAAGGAGACGCCGTCGATGGCCTTCAGCACGCCGCGACGCGTGGCGAACTCCACGCGCAGGTCGCGGACGGAGAGGACGGGTTCGGTCATTGCAGCTTCGGGTTCAGCGCGTCGCGCAGCCAGTCGCCGAGCAGGTTGATGGCGATGACGAGGCCGGCGAGCGCCAGGCCGGGGAAGGCGACGATCCACCATTCGCCCGAGAACAGGTAGCCGTTGCCGATGCGGATCAGGGTGCCGAGCGACGGCATCGTGTCGGGCAGCCCGGTGCCGAGGAAGGACAGGGTGGCTTCCGTGATGATCGCCAGCGCGAGGTTGATGGTCGCGATGACGAAGACGGGGCCGGTGACGTTGGGCAGCACGTGACGGACCATGATCACCGGCGAGGACAGGCCGATCAGCCGCCCCGCCTGGACGTAGTCCTTGCCCTTCTCGACCATCACCTGGGAGCGCACGGTGCGCGCGTACTGCACCCAGAAGGAGAGGCCGATCGAGACCACGATCAGCGCGATGGTGGCGTCGGTGTCCATGTGCCCGCCGAGCGCCGCCTTGGCGACGCCGTCGACGACGAGCGCGATCAGGATCGCCGGGAAGGTCAGCTGCACGTCGGCGACGCGCATGATCAGGGTGTCGAGCACGCCGCCGAAATAGCCCGCGATGAGCCCGAGTCCGATGCCGAGCGTGCCCGAGACGAGCACGCCGAGCAGCCCGACCACCAACGAAAGGCGCAGGCCGTAGAACACCGCCGAGAGCACGTCCCGGCCCTGGTCGTCGGTGCCCAGCAGGAAGGGCCGGACGCCCTCGGCCTGCCAGAGCGGGGGCAGGTTCGAGTTCATCAGTTCGAGCTGGGCCGGGTCGTAGGGGTTCTGCGGCGAGATCCAGGGTGCGGCGAGCGCCACGGTGAAGAACAGGAGCGTGACCGCGAAGGCGGCCATCGCGATCTTCGAGCGCCGGAAGCTCGAAAACAGGTCCGAGTCGAGAAACCGGGCCCAGCGCGACCGGCGCGCAAGCGGCTCGCCCCTCGACGCGATCGCGGCCTCGCTCATCGGGCGTTCCCCGTCGAGAGCCGCAGGCGCGGATCGACGATCGTGTAGAGCACGTCCACCGCGAGGTTGATGGTCACGAAGATCGCCGCGACGAGCAGCAGGTAGGCCGACATGATCGGGATGTCGACGTTCTGCACCGCCTGCACGAACAGGAGGCCCATGCCGGGCCACTGGAACACGGTCTCGGTGATGATCGAGAAGGCGATGACCGAGCCGAGCTGCAGCCCGGCGATAGTGATCACGGGGACCAGGGTGTTCTTGAGGGCGTGCCCGAAATGGATCGCCCGGGTGGTGAGGCCGCGGGCGCGGGCGAAGCGGATGTAGTCGGTGCGCAGCACCTCCAGCATCTCGGCCCGGACGAGGCGCATGATCAGGGTCATCTGGTAGAGCCCCAGCGTCACCGAGGGGAGGATCAGCGCGCGCCACCCGGAGGCCGTGAGGAAGCCCGTCGTCCACCAGCCGAGCCGGACCGTGTCGCCGCGCCCGAAGGAGGGCAGCCATCCGAGCGTCACCGAGAACAGGAAGATGAGCAGGATGCCGATCAGGAAGGTCGGAAGGCTGACGCCCACCAGCGAGATCGCCAGGAAGAGCTTGGCGAGCAGCGTCTCGCGCTTGAGGGCGCAATAGACCCCCATCAGGATGCCCATGCTCAGCGCGAAGAGCGTCGCGCACAGCGCGAGTTCGAGGGTCGCGGGCATGCGCTCGGCCAGCAGCGCAGAGACCGGCTGCCGGAACTGGTAGGAGATCCCGAAATCCCCCCGCAGCACGGCGCCGGCATAGCGCGCGAACTGCACCGCGACGGGATCGTCGAGGCCCAGCGCCCGGCGGATCTCGAGCCGCTCGGCCGGCGGCGTGTCGACGCCCACGATCTGGTTCACCGGGTCGCCGGCGAAGCGGAACATGGAGAAGGCGGTCAGCCCGACCGTGAACAGCACCACGACGGATTGGAGGAGGCGGTTGAGGAGGAAGGCGAGCATGGATCAGCCGGCCCGCCGGGAGACCGATCGCGGGCGGCGCGCCGCGCTCCCTCTCCCCGGGGGAGAGGGTTGGGGTGAGGGGAGCGAACTCCCCGGATGGGGCACGCCCCTCTCCCTCCGGGCAGGGCAATCGCAGATCAGGTTGCGTCCGCCGGAAACGTTCCAGCAGCCTCCGTTTGTCATTCCGGGGCTGCGCAGCAGAGCCCGGAACCCATAACCGCTGACGGCGCCGACTGGACCTCGACCTGCGGTTCTGGGTTCCGGGCTCGCCTGGCGGCGCCCCGGAATGACAAGGATGGTGCGAGAACCCTGGCGGTGAGCAGATAATCTCATCTGCGGTCGCCCTTCCCTCCAGGAGGGGGGACCCGCGCTCCACCTCGACCGCCGCGCGGAGGCGGACGCCGCCGCCATCGGCGCTCGCATCCTCACGGCTCCTTCGAAACCCAGTAGAGCATGAACTGGTTGTCGGGCCGCTGGGCGAGCTTCACCTTCTTCGAGACGCCCCAGGCCAGCGCCTGCTGGTGAAGGGGGATGTAGCCCCACTCGGCCTGGACGATGTCGAAGCCCTGCTTGATCAGCGCGTCGCGCTTCGCCTCATCGGTCTCGGCCTCGACCTGATCGGCGATTTCGTCGACCTTGGGATTGCAGTAATTGCCGAGGTTCCAGGCGCCGCGGCCGGATTTCGGATCCTTCCGGCAACCCGTGATCTCGTAGAGGATGTTGTGGGAATCCTGCGAGGAGGGCGTCCAGCCCACGAGGTAGAACGAGGTGTCGTAGTTCGGCGCCAGCACCTTGGCGAAGTACTTCGCCTTGGGCTGGGCGTTGAGGTTCACCTTCACGCCGACACGGGCGAGCATCGAGACCACGGCCTGGCAGATCGCCTCGTCGTTCACGTAGCGGTCGTTCGGGCAGTCCATCGTCAGGGTGAAGCCGTCGGGGTATCCGGCCTCGGCGAGCAGCGCCTTGGCCCGCGCGGGATCGTAGGTCGGGCGCTTGAACTCGCCGGCCCGCGCGTAGAGCTGCGGCGCGATCAGCAGGGCGGAGGGGGTGGCCTGGCCGCGCATGACGCGCTTGGCGATCGTGTCCTCGTCGATCGCCCGGTAGAAGGCCTCGCGGACGCGGACGTCCTTGAAGGGGTTCTTGCCCTTCACGCTCGAGTCCTTGAGCTCGTCGCGCCACTGGTCCATCCCGAGGAAGATCGTGCGCAGCTCGGGGCCCGCCAGGACGGCGGCGTTGCCGCTGCCGTTGACCCGCTGCGCGTCCTGCAGCGGTACCGGGTCGGCCCAGTCGACCTCGCCCGAGAGCAGGGCCGCGACCCGCGTCGCATCGTTCTGGATGGTCGTGAAGATCGCGGTGTCGAGGTTCGATTCCACCTTGCCCCAGTAGTTCGGGTTCCGCTTGAACACGGTGCGGACGCCCGGCTGGTGCTCGGTGATGAGGAAGGGGCCGGTGCCGTTGGCGTTGAGCGCGGCGTAGCTCGGCGAGGTGGCGCTGGCCGGGGAGGGGGCGACGGCGCCGTTCTTCTCCGCCCAGGCCTTCGACATGATGTACCAGTTGGCGAACTGGTAGGCCGCGATCGGGTTCGGCTTCTGCAGCTTCATGTCGACGGTGTGGTCGTCGACCTTCACGAACTCGGCGTCGGCGGGCACGTTCGTCTGGAAGTTCGAGCCCGGCGCCCGGACCCGGTTGGCGGAGAACACGACGTCGTCGGCCGTGAAGGGCGAGCCGTCGTGGAACTTGACCCCTTTTCGCAGGTGGAAGCGCCAGCGCGTCGGCTCCGGGATCTCCCAGGACTCCGCCAGCGCCGGCACCATCTTCAGGTTCTTGTCGCGGGTGATCAGCGCTTCGTAGGCCGCCCCGTGCATCCCGATCGTGAAGGTCTCCTTCAGCGAGTAGGGATCGAGAGACTTGATGTCGCCCTGGAAGGCGAAGCGGAGGGTCGTCTCCGCCCGCGCCCCGCCCGCGAGCGCCAGGGCAAGTCCGAGGCCGAGGCCCAGCGCGCGACCGCGTCGTCTCAGGGTTGAAGACGGCAAGCGGAACTCCTCGATGCGCAAGGGATCGTCGTTGCAGGCTCGACGCCCGGAGGCGCCCTGACCGGACCTTAATCGGCATCCGGCCAACAATGAAACCGGCCGGACTCGGACAGTCGACGCACAAGCCGCGCCAGCACCGACCGGCCGGCCCCTCCCGGTCGGGCCGCGGCCCGGCTCAGGCCGGGACCGCCCTCGGCGAGCGGCGGGCGAAGTCGTCGGCCATGTCGTTGAGCGTCACGAAGCGCACGCCGGGCTGGCGGATCATGTAGGCGATGAGGTCTTCCAGCATCAGGAGCACCTGCGGCCGGCCCGAGACGTCGGGATGGATCGTCATCGGAAACACCGCGTAATCGTGCTCGCGGTAGACCCAGTCGAAGGTGTCGCGCCAGGTCTGCCCGAGATCGCGCGGGTTCACGTAGCCGTGGCTGTTCGGGAACCCCTTGATGAACATCATCGGCGGAAGGTCGTCCAGGTACCAGCTCGCCGGAATCTCGATCAGGCTCGTCTCGGTGCCGTGGACGAAGGGCGTCATCCACTCGGCCGCGGCCTTGGAGTAGTCGATCGGCGTCCAGCCATCGCCGACGCGCAGGTAATAGGGCGTGAAGTCCCGGTGCATCAGGCTGTGGTCGTACTTGATGCCACGGTCCAAGAGGATCTCCACGCTGTTGGTGCTGACCTCCCACCAGGGCGCGACGTATCCCGTCGGGCGCTGGCCGCTCAGCCGCTGGAGGACCTCGATGGACTTGTCGAAGACGTCCTCCTCCTGCTGGCGCGACATCGCCAGGGGGTTCTCGTGGCTGTAGCCGTGCAGCCCGACCTCGTGCCCGTGGCGGACCACGGCCTCCATCTCCCGCGGGAACGATTCCACGGAGTGGCCGGGGATGAAGAACGACTGCTTCAGGCCGAAACGCTCGAAGAGCCGCAGCAAGCGCGGCACGCCGACCTCCGCGGCGAAGACGCCGCGCGAGATGTCCCCCGGGCTGTCCTCGCCCTGGTAGGAGCCGAGCCATCCACGTCGACGCGGTCGCGGG
>NZ_BPQP01000043.1 GCF_022179305.1 Methylobacterium iners | reverse complement strand
ATCGTCAATTTCAGAGTACGGGATCGGCTGGGCGAGGGGGCAGTTCACGGCGGCGGTCGTAGGCCGCCTTTCTGGCTCAGAAAACGCTAAGCTTCCGATAACGCCTTGGGCGACTCGGTCGTGAAGCTGTCGTCGGCTTTGTACAGAAGACGCCGGGATCGCGGCGGGATTCCCAGCGTGACACCCCGAGCTCCCGTCCCTAGGGTCTGCCGCCCTGAGTCGGGCCGGTGATCGCGTCCCGACTCAGGGCGGGCCGTAGCGCCGTCGGATGCATGCGAGGGCCAGATGATCGATCCCCTTGATGCGGCACCGCCGCCGGAACCCGACGAGCGGCGATCCCCTCTGGCGACGCCCGAGGACAAGGCGGTGCGGACCGGCCTGATCGAGGCGGCCGCGGAGGCTGTGATCCGCCGCGGCGGCCCCGGCGGCTTCGTCCGCGACCTGTTCGGCCGGGTGCCGCCGGAGGATCTCACCCCCTACGATGCCGAGGCCCTGGCCGACCTCGCGCTCGCCGCCCGCGAGCACCTTTCCGCGCCGCGCAGCCGCGACGCGCCCTCCGACCAGCGCCTCAACGACCTGGCGGTGACGCGCGGCGGCCGGCGGCGCGAACTCACCATCATCGAGGTCGTCAACGACAACCGGCCGTTCCTGCTCGACTCCACCCTGGCCGAGCTGACCGAGCAGGGGCTGACGCCGCGGCTCGTCGCCCATCCCATTCTCGGCGTGGAGCGCGACGGCGCGGGCCGGCTCCTGCGGGTCGTGGGCGAAACGACGGCGGATGCCGTCAGCGGCTATGACCGCGAGAGCTTCATCCACATTCATCTCGACCGGATCGACGAGGGTGAGGCCCGGGAGCGCCTCGGCGAGGGACTGGCGCAGGTCTACCGGGACGTGGCCGCGGCCACGGACGATCACGCCGCCATGCTCGCGCGCCTCGACGCGCTGGCGGACGCCTATCGCGCCGCGCCGCCCCCGCTGCCCGACGAGGAATTCTCCGAGGCGCTCGCCTTCCTCGACTGGATCCGCGACGGGAACTTCACCCTGCTGGGCCTGCGCGAGTACAGCCTCGGCGCCGATCCGGAGGTGAAGGGCTCGGGGCTCGGCGTGTTGCGCGATCCCGGCGTCGAGGTGCTGCGGCGCGGCCGGGCGCTCGTGGACATGACGCCCGAGATCCTCGCCTTCCTGGAGGAGCCCCAGGCCCTCATCATCACCAAGGCGAGCGTCAAGTCGCGGGTCCATCGCCCCGCCCATCTCGACTATGTCGGGATCAAGCTCTTCTCGGACCTCGGCAAGCTCTCCGGCGAGCTCCGGATCGTCGGCCTGTTCACGGGCGCCGCCTATGCGAGCCCGGCCCGCGAGGTGCCCTATCTGCGCCGCAAGGTGGCGGAGGTGACCGCCCGCGCCGGCCTCGACCCGACGAGCCATGCCGGGCGCAGCATCCTCAACGTGCTCGAGACATATCCGCGCGACGACCTGTTCCAGATCGACGTCGATCGGCTCTACCGCTTCACCCTCGCCATCGCGAACCTTGCCGACCGCCCCCGCATCCGGGTCCTGTCGCGGCCCGACCGCTTCGGCCGCTTCGTCTCGCTCCTCGTCTACGTGCCCAAGGATCGCTACGATTCGACCGTGCGCGCCAAGGTCGGCGCCTACCTCGCCGCCGAACTCGGCGGACGGCTCTCGGCCGCCTACCCGGCCTTTCCCGAAGGCCCGCTGGCGCGCACCCACTACATCGTCGGCTTCGCCGAGGAATCGCACGCCGAGCGCGATCCGGCCGTGCTGGAGGCCGGCGTCGCCTCGCTCGTCCAGACCTGGGGCGACGGGCTGCGGGAGGCGCTCTCCGACGCGATGGACGGCCCCCGCGCCCGCAGCCTCGCCCGGCGCTACGCCGAGGCCTTCTCGGCGGCCTATCGCGAGAACTTCCCGCCCCGTATCGCCGTCCTCGACATCGGGACGCTGGAGCGGCTCGGGACCGACCGGCCGCGGGCGGTCGACCTCGGCCGGCGCGACACCGACGGCGCGCATCAGGTCCGCCTCAAGGTCTTTTCGCGCGGCGCGGCGCTGCCCCTGTCGGAGCGGGTGCCGGTGCTGGAGAATCTCGGCTTCCGCGTCATCAACGAGCGCACCTACCGCATCCTGCCCGCCGGCGCCGACGAGGCGGCGAGGGTCTGGCTTCACGACATGCTCCTGGAGCGCGCCACCGGCGCCGCGATCGACCTTCCCGCGCTGGAGCGCCCGATCGAGGCGGCGCTCCTCGCCCTGTCGCGGGGCCTCGCCGAATCCGACGGCTACAACCGTCTGGTCCTTGAGGCGGGCCTGGGATGGCGGGACGTCGCGCTGCTGCGCGCGCAAGGGCGCTACCTGCGCCAGCTGCGGGTGCGCTACGGCCAGGATTACCTCGCTGCGGTGCTCACCCGGCACGGGGAGCTGGCGAAGCGCATCGTCGCCCTGTTCTACGCCCGCTTCGACCCACGGGCCGAGGGGGATCGGGACGCCGTCCAGGCCGCGATCCGCGCCGAGATCGAGACGGGTCTCACCGCCGTGACGAGCCTCGACGACGACCGCATCCTGCGCCGCTTCATGAACCTCGTCGAAGCCGCTGTGCGCACGAACTTTTTCCAGATCGGGCCCGGCGGGCTGCCGCGCGAGACGATCTCGTTCAAGTTCGCCTGCGCGAAGGTCGAGGCCATGCCGCTGCCGCGGCCCTTCTTCGAGATCTTCGTCTACTCGCCCCGGGTGGAGGGCCTGCACCTGCGCTACGGCTACGTCGCCCGCGGAGGCTTGCGCTGGTCCGACCGCCCTGAGGATTTCCGCACCGAGATCCTCGGTCTCGTGAAGGCGCAGCAGGTCAAGAACGCGGTCATCGTGCCGGTCGGCGCCAAGGGCGGGTTCTTCCCCAAGCGCCTGCCCGCAGCCTCGGACCGGCAGGCCTGGCTCGCGGAAGGGACCGAGAGCTACAGGATCTTCATCCGCACGCTCCTCGAACTCACCGACAACATCGTCGGCGCCGCGATCGTGCCGCCGCCGGACACGGTCCGCCAGGACCCCGACGACACCTATCTGGTCGTCGCCGCCGACAAGGGCACCGCCACCTTCTCCGACATCGCCAACGGCCTCTCGGCCGAGCGCGGGCACTGGCTCGGCGACGCCTTCGCCTCGGGCGGCAGCCAGGGCTACGACCACAAGGGCATGGGCATCACGGCCCGCGGCGCCTGGGAGGCGGTGAAGCGCCACTTCCGCGAGATCGACATCGACACGCAACGGGACCCCATCACGGTGGTCGGCGTCGGCGACATGTCGGGCGACGTCTTCGGCAACGGCATGCTGCTCTCGGAGAGCCTGCGGCTCGTGGCGGCCTTCGACCACCGCGACATCTTCCTCGATCCCAGCCCCGACGCGGCCAGGAGCTTTGCCGAACGCAAGCGCCTGTTCGCCCTTCCACGGTCGAGCTGGGCCGATTACGACGCGAGCCTGATCTCGGCCGGCGGCGGCGTGTTCTCCCGCGCCTCCAAGACCATCCCGCTCTCGCCCGAGATCCGGGCCGTGCTCGGCATCGAGGCCGCGCAGGCCGCGCCGAGCGAGGTCATGCACGCGATCCTGAAGGCGCCCGTCGACCTGCTCTGGTTCGGCGGCATCGGCACCTATATCCGCGCCTCGACCGAGACCGACGAGGAGGCCGGCGACCGCGCCAACGACGCCCTGCGCATCACCGGCACCGCGATCCGCGCCAAGGTGGTGGGGGAGGGCGCCAATCTCGGCCTGACCCAGCGCGGACGCATCGAGGCGGCCCGCGGCGGCGTCCGGCTCAACACCGACGCCATCGACAACTCGGCCGGGGTCAATACCTCGGACGTCGAGGTCAACATCAAGATCACCTTGATGACCCCGGAGCAGGACGGCCGTCTCGACGCGCCGGGCCGCAACGCGCTCCTCGTCAGCATGACCGACGCCGTCGCCGCGCTCGTCCTGCGCAACAACCAGCTCCAGACCCTGGCGCTGTCCCTCGCGCTGCGCCGCGGCGCGACGGAGACGGGTTTCGCCATGCGCACCATGCAGGCGCTGGAGGCGGAGGGGCGCCTCGACCGCGCCGTCGAGTACCTGCCCGACGACGCCACGCTCTCCGAACGCCTGCGCAAGGGCGAGGGCCTGACCCGGCCGGAATACGCGGTGCTGCTCGCCTATGCCAAGCTCGCGCTCTACGACGCGGTGCTGGCGAGCCCGGTCCCGGACGATCCCTATTTCGACCGCGAGCTGCAGCGCTACTTCCCCGCGGCCCTGCGCGAGCGCTTCCCCGACGCGGTCAGGGGGCACCGGCTGCGCCGCGAGATCGTCGCGACGGCGCTCTCCAACATCATCGTCAACCGCGGCGGGCCCTCGCTGGTGACCCGCCTCGTCGACGAGACCGGGGCGGATGCCGCGACCATCGCCAAGGCCTACGCGGTCACCCGCGACGCCTTCGGCCTGATGGAGCTGAACCTCGCCATCGACACGCTCGACGGCCGCATCCCGGGCCAGGCCCAGCTCGGGCTCTACGCCGAGGTGCAGGACCTGCTCACGGGGCGGATCGTCTGGTTCATCCGCAACCTCGACCTGTCGGGCGGCATCGCGCCGATCGTCGCCCGCTACCGGGACGGGATCGCGGCGGTGCTCGCCGCCCTGCCGAAGGTGCTCGACGCGGAGGCGCTCGCCGCGATCACGGCGCGGGCCGACGGGCTCGCCGGCCAGGGGCTCGACCCCGAGCGCGCCCACCACCTCGCCTCGCTGCGCGCCCTGACCTCGGCCCCCGACATCGTCCGCGTCGCGGAGACCGGCGGTCGCCCGGTCGCCGAGATCGCGGCCACGCATTTCGCGATCGAGCACGCCTTCGGCCTCGGCGACCTCGCCGCCGCGGCCCGGGACGTCGCGGTGTCCGACACCTTCGACCGCGTGGCCCTGGAACGGGCGGTCGCCGGCATCTCGACGGCCCATCGCGGGCTCACCGCCGAGGTCACGGCCAATGGCGGCGTCGGCGCGGAGGGCGTGGACGCCTGGAGCGCCGCCCGGGGTCCGGCGCTCACCCGCATCCGCGACGCGGTCGATGCCATCGTCCGGTCCGGTCTGACGGTGTCGAAGGTCACGGTCGCCGCAAGCCTGCTCGGCGACCTGGCGCGGCGCTAGGGGTTCGAGGAGGAGCCGCAAGCCTGCGCGGGCAGGCCCGGCGCCCTCGCCTCAATCGGCGGAGCGCGCCGTCGCGACGAGGGCGGGCCGGACCACGTCGCCCTCGCGCAGGAAGGGTCCGGCGCGCAGGATGACGGTGTCGTCGACCGCGAGCCCCTCCCGCACCTCGACGAGGTTGCCCGAGAGCAATCCGGGCGTGACGGGGCGTCCTTCGACGCGGCTCTCGCTCACGACGTAGACGCTCGTCCCCTCCGGTCCGCGCAGGATCGCGGATTGCGGGATGGCGACCCCGCAGCGCTCGCCCAGGGAGACGGTGCCGCGCGCGAACAATCCCTGGCGCAGGCCCGCGGCGTTGCGAAGGAGCACGCGGACGGAGCCGAGCTGAGTCGCCGGGTCCACCTGCGGCGAGACGAGGCGGATGCGGCCCTGCAGCTCGGGCAGCCCGAGGGGGCGGAGGGTGACGGCCTGTCCGGGCGCGAGGCGCTCCAGGGTATCGAGGGAGATTTCGGCCTCGAGTTCGAACTCGCCGTAGGCCACGAGCTGGAAGAGCGGCGCCCCCCGGGCCGAGGCCGGCGCGCCGACGAGTGCGTTGCTGCGCCCGACGATGCCCGGCACCGGCGCGCGCAGGGCCACGACCGCGCCCTCCGGCTCGCCCGCGCGGGAGAGCTGGGCGAGGACCTGGCCCGCCGCGACCTCGGCCATCGGCTGCGTCAGGACCTGGGCGACGCGCAGGCCCTCCGCGTCCGGCCGGATCTCGATCTCCCGGCGCGGGACGATGGTGCCGCTGAACGACGCCTCGTCCGCGAAGCAGGCCTGGCTCGCCCGGGCGACGCTCACCGTCAGGATGTCGTCCCGGTCCGGGTTCGCTCGCAGCGCGGCGATCACCGGGTCCCGCCGCAGGCCTGGCAGGCCGTACCAGAGCCCGGCGCCGAGGCCGAGGGCGAGGAGGAGCAGGGCGATCACGGGAGCGAGACGCCGCAGGCGCCCGCCCCGGCGACCATCCTGTCCGGAACCGTCGGCGGGGTCGGCCGGCAGCACCACGCGGAACGCGTGGACGGGGCGCGGGATGTTCTTGAGCTTCTGCGGACCGATGTCGCGGAACGTGACGGCGACCTTGTTGTCGATCGCCTCGTGCACCGAGCGCGCGATGCAGATGCCGCCGGGCTCGGCGATGCCCTCCAGCCGGGCCGCGATGTTGACGCCGTCGCCGAGCAGGTCGCCGTCCTGCTCGACCACGTCGCCGATGGTCATGCCCATGCGGAAGCAGATGCGGCGCCCCGGCGGATGCTCCCGATTGCGCTCGCGCAGGGTCTCCTGGATCGCGATCCCTGCGCGCAGGCCCTCCACCGCACTCGGGAACTCGGCGAGGATCGCATCGCCCGCCGTGTTGAAGACCCGGCCGCCGAACCGGGACACCTGTTCCCGGAAGACGGCGCGATGGCCGGCGAGGCGCCGGAGGGTATCCTCCTCGTCCTCCGCGACCAGTCGGGAATAGCCGGCCACGTCCGCGGCCAGGATCGCGGCGATCGTGCGCTTCAGCGGCCCGCCGCGAAGGCGGTCCGCGGCCTCGTCTCGGGTCGGTTCCAACGGAGCGGGTCTCGCCTGTCGGGGCAGGGTCTTTGCCGGGAGCGCGCAGCCCTCCTGCCCACAACCCGAACGGAGGGCTCGATCGACGGGCAGGCGGCGGGCCGGATGACGGGCAAGGGCCGCGCGATTGTCAAGATCCCGCCGCGCCCCGTCACCCGCAAAGGTGCCGCGCGTCGGCCCGCGAGACCCGGAGCCTCGCTCAGGACTCGCGCGGAGGCTCCCGCCGTGCCGCGAGACCCACGGCGAGCTCCTGGGTGAGCGTCGCAACCGTCCTTTGCGGGACGAGAAGGGCGAGCTCGCCACCGTCGGGCGTCTCGAAACGGACGGCGAGCGTGTCGCCGCCGTCGATCACCTCCACGCCCTTGAGCTCGGAGACGGAGAGCACGGCGGATCGCGTCTGCATGGAGGGGGCATGGCCTTGGAGGAATATGGTGGCGAGACTAACACAGGATAGTTTCCTAGGCTGTGATGAATCATCCACAGGCTAGCGGACGCGAAAGATTTCGAACTTAACCAAAAGGTATTCGGGCGTATTGTCGGAGATCGCCGTGGTCGGTGTTCCTCAACGCCTCCAGGGGAGGGCCTACCTCCCCCGAAGCCGCCGCTATTGCGGAGCCGGAGGCCGAACAGGTATCAGCGGGCGCGGTCAGTCGAGCAGAGATCCGGGATGCGACCCCCTCGTTCCGTTGCGACCACGATGCGGCTCATCGCCGTCGCGGCATTTCTTTTGAGCGCCGTCTGGGGCGCCCCCGGCCCCGCCGCGGCGGCGGCGGCCCGGCATGCGCTCGTCATCGCCAACGCCGCCTATCCCGACAGCGACGCCGTGCTGCCGACGCCGCTCGCCAGCGCCCGCACCCTCGGCGAGGCGCTGAAAAGCAAGGGCTTCGCGGTCGAGGCCGCCGAGAACCTCGGCAAGGAGGCGATGCAGGCGGCCGTCGACCGGTTCGTCGCCAAGGTGGAGCCCGGCTCGATCGCGCTCGTCTTCTTCAGCGGCTACGGCATCCAGGTCGCGCGCAAGAACTACCTCGTCCCGGTCGACGCGCGGATCTGGAGCGAGGCGGACGTGACCCGCGACGGCATCAGCGTCGAGGGCATCATGAGCGGCCTGGAGAAGCGCGGGGCGAGCGCCCGCGCCCTGGTGCTCGACGCCTCGCGCCGCAACCCGTTCGAGCGCCGCTTCCGCAGCTTCTCGATGGGGCTGGCCGCGCCCGGCGCCGCGCCCGGCTCGATCAGCCTCTACGCGGCCGCCGTGGGCGGGGTCATCAACGAGCCGGCGGGCGCCACCCAGAGCCCCTTCGTCACCGAGCTCGTGAAGCAGATCGGCCAGTCGGAGCTCAACGCCGAGCAGGTCTTCACCGCGACCCGCGACGCGCTCACCCGCGACAGCCGCAATCTGCAGAACCCGGCCTTCGCCTCGGGTCTCGAAGATCCCTTCTTCTTCGACCCGACCCGGGTGAAGCCCGTGGCCAAGGCGGAGCCGAAGCCGCTCCCGTCGCCCCAACCCGCGCCGGAGAAGAAGCCCGCCGTCGAGAAGCCGCCGGAGCCGGTGGTCGCGGCCAAGGAGCCGGACGCGCCCGCCAAGGCCGAGGAGGCCGCGGCCCGCGCCTTCGACCGCGCCGACGCGATCGGCAGCAAGGCCTCCTACGAGGAGTTCCTGCGCAGCCATCCGGCCGGACCGCTCGCCGAGCGCGCCCGCGCCGAGATCAGGCGGCTCGACGCCGCGCTGCCGAAGCCCGAGCCGGTGCCGGCCGCCGTCGCGCCGCCCGCCGGCAAGTCCTACTCGACGGCGGAGCTGAGCCGGAAGACGGCGCTCGACGACCGCATCGCCCGCAACGCGCTCGACGAGGCCGCCTTCTACGAGCGCGGCCAGTTCCACGCCCAGCGCGACGAGTACACCCAGGCGATCGCGGATTTCGACGAGTCGATCCGCCTCAACCCGATCAACCCGGAGGCCTACAACAACCGCTGCTGGATGCGCGCGATGCTGAACGAGACGGAGCGGGCGATGGCCGATTGCAACGAGGCCCTGCGCCTGCGCCCGAACTTCCTCGACGCGCTGGACAGCCGCGGCCTCGTCCACCTCAAGACCGGCGCCCACCGCGCGGCGCTCGCCGATTACGACGCCGCCCTCAAGGTCGATCCGAACCACCCCTCCGCCCTCTACGGCCGCGGCGTCGCGCGCCTGCGCCTCGGCCAGACGAAGCAGGCCGACCGCGACTTCGCGGGTGCGCTGGCGCTCAACCCGACCATCGACAAGGATTTCGCCCAGTACGGCCTGCGCTGAGCCCGGCCGGACCCCTGCTCGTTTGCCGCGGGAGCCTGGACGAGCTCCCTCTGCCCTAGGAGAGGGGACCCCCGCCTCGCACACGAGCCGTCCCGCTCCCCGCGGGCGGAGTGCGGAGGCGTCTCTGACAAGTGCCGAGGCAGATGCCGATGATGGCCTGGGTCATCCCGATCGCCTGAGAAGGCGCCGTCATCATCGCGACGCAGCGAAGCCCATCCGCATTCCGCAAGCATGCGTTCGTGCAACGGTCCGCCGTCGTCGTGCCAATACGCACCGAAAACCGTCCTGAATCGTCTACCGATGCTGTTGATCGCAACACGGCGGCGTGGGAAGACGACTCACCTGCGAGTCTTCTTGCAGACCGCCTTCAGGAGGCAGAAATGTTCGGCTTTTCGAGTAACCATTCGAAGATCCTCGGAATGAGCATTGCGGCGCTCCTCATCGCCGGACTGCCCGTCCGCGCCGAGGACGTAACGGAATCCCAGATCCTCAAGGCACTGTCGGCGCCCTCCACCATGCCCCTGGCCGCCCCGCGGACCCGCGGCCTCTCGCTGGGCCAGCCGGCCCGACCGGATGCGGCGACGGCGACCGCGTCGGCGAACCCGGACGAGGCCTTCATCGACTCCCTGCGCAACCGCAACAGCCGCTCGCTCTCGGTGGGCGACCGCGAGAAGCTGGTGGCGGTGGCCGCCAACAAGCCCGCGATCGATCTCGAAATGGAGTTCGACTACAATTCCGACACCCTGCGCGGGCCCGCCCTCGAGACGGCGAACAAGCTCGGCAAGGCGCTCTCGAGCCCCGAGCTGAGAGGGCAGACCTTCGCGATCACCGGCCACACCGACGCCAAGGGCACGGACCAGGTGAACCAGGGCCTGTCGGAGCGGCGTGCGGAGGCGGTGAAGAGCTTCCTCGTCTCGCGATACGGCATCCCGGCCTCGAACCTGATCACCGCCGGCTACGGCAAGGCCCGCCTCAAGAACGCGTCCGCGCCCTTCGCCAAGGAGAACCGGCGCGTGCAGGCGGTCAACATGCTTCAGGTCAAGACCGCCGGGCGCTGAAGCCCGCGGAACGCGGATACATCAGGACGAGCGGCGCCGTCGGGAACCCTGTTCACGACGGCGCCGAAACCCTGTAGTCCGGCCGA
The DNA here is from genome assembly GCF_022179305.1 of Methylobacterium iners. Lineage (GTDB taxonomy): Bacteria > Pseudomonadota > Alphaproteobacteria > Rhizobiales > Beijerinckiaceae > Methylobacterium > Methylobacterium iners. Next base: position 7,841 of record NZ_BPQP01000043.1, on the reverse strand, counting down.
GCTTGGGCGGCATCGCGGGGCCGCAAGGGGACGGGCACGTCGAGAGCCATGACCAGAGGCAGTTGCGAGAGGTCGGTCCATCGCGGCGGAGGATGGGCGCTCGGGATGGCGTTGCTCCTGTCCGGGGCCGCCGCGGCCCAGACCTCCCCCGGCGTCAGCGTGCCCGGCGTGCGCGCGGGCTCGGCCTGCCTCACCGAGCAGGTCCGCATCACCGGCTTCGCCACGCCCCGCGAGGAGGGCGGCGCCAGCCTCGGCCTCGAGGGCTACCGCATCACCGAGATCCTCGTCGCCGAGGGCGACCGGGTGACGGCCAATCAGGATCTCCTGCGGGCGGCCCGCCTCGACGAGGCCGGCCCGCCGAACCCGGCGGCCGCGGCGCAGCGCCCCCCGACCCTGACGCTGCGCGCGCCCATCGTCGGGCGCATCGTGAGGATCAACGCCCGCGTCGGCATGCTGACGGGGCCGGGCACGCCGAACCCTGCGACGGGGATACCCGACCCCCAGGTCCGGATCGCCGCCGAGACCGGCATGGACCTCCTCGTCGACGTGCCGAGCCCCTACGCCGCCAAGATCCGCTTAGGCTCCGCCGCGCGCATCCTGCGGGACGACGGCACCGAGGTGAAGGGAACCGTCCGCGTCCCCGTGAGCGAGGTCGACCCGGGCACCCAGCTCGGCCGCGCCAGGATCGCGGTGGAGCCGCCCTCGGCGCTGCGCGCCGGCCAGTTCGCGAGCGCCACCATCGAGACCGCCCGGGATTGCGGGCTCTCGGTGCCGCGCTCGGCGGTCACGTACCAGAACGGCGCGGCGAGCGTGCAGGTGTTCAACGGCTCGGCCGTCGAGACCCGCAGCGTGCGCACCGGGCTGTTCGACGAGACCACCATCCGCATCCGCGAAGGCCTCGCCGAGGGTGAGCCGGTCGTCGCCAATGCCGGGACGGTCTTCCGGCCGGGCGACCGGGTGAATCCGGTCATTTCCACGCGGACGGACGGACCCAAGGACGGGTCGAGGTAAGGGGCAACAACGACGATGTCGCTCAACGTCTCCTCCGCGGCCATCAAGCGGCCGCTGCCCTCCGTCGTCTTCTCGATTATCCTGCTGGTGCTCGGCTGGGCGAGCTTCACGCGGCTGCCGATCACCCGGCTGCCGAGCGCCGACATCCCGCTGATCTCCGTCGTGGTCTCGCAGTTCGGCGCGGCGCCGGCCGAGATCGAGACGCAGGTGACGAAGACGATCGAGGACGGGGTGTCGGGCGTCGAGGGCGTGCGCCACATCGCGTCCTCGGTCACCGACGGCCTGTCGATCACCACGATCCAGTTCCGACTGGAGACGAACACCGACCGGGCGCTCAACGACGTCAAGGACGCGCTCACCCGCATCCGCTCCAACCTGCCCCAGAACATCGAGGAGCCGCTGGTCCAGCGGGTCGACGTGGTGGGACTTCCCATCGTCACCTACGCGGCCTCGGCGCCGGGCAAGAGCCCGGAGCAGATCTCCTGGTTCATGGAGAACGAGGTCCGGCGCTCGCTCCAGGACGTGAAGGGCGTGGCCCAGGTCGAGGTGATCGGCGGCGTCACCCGCGAGATCCTGGTCTCGCTGGATCCCGACAAGCTCCAGGCCTTCGGGCTGACCGCGGCGGACGTGAGCCGGCGGCTTCGCGGCACCAACATCACCGTCACCGGCGGCCGGGCCGAGATCGGCGGGCGCGACCAGGCGATCCGCACGCTGGCCTCGGCCAAGACCCTGGAGGAGCTCGCCGGCACCATGCTCGCCCTGCCGACAGGGGGCGAGATCCGGCTCGAAGACCTCGGCATGGTGACCGACACCATCGCCGACCGGCGCACCTTCGCGAGACTCAACGGCGAGCCCGTGGTCGCCATCGGCATCAAGCGGGCCAAGGGCGCCAGCGACGTCGTGGTGGCGGAGGCGATCCAGAAGCGCGTCGATACCCTGCGCGCCGAGAACCCCGGCTTCGACCTGAAGCTCATCGATTCCTCGGTCGAGTTCACGCTGGGCAACTACGACGCCGCCATCAACACCCTGTTCGAGGGCGCGATCCTCGCCGTCATCATCGTGTTCCTGTTCCTGAGGGACCTGCGCGCCACGGTGATCATCGCGGTCTCGCTGCCCTTGTCGATCTTCCCCGCCTTCTGGGCGATGGACATGCTCGGGTTCTCCCTGAACCTCGTGAGCTTCCTCGCGATCACCCTGTCGACGGGCATCCTCGTCGACGATTCCATCGTCGAGATCGAGAACATCGCCCGGCACATGCGCATGGGCAAATCCGCGCTCCAGGCGGCCTCGGAGGCCGCCGACGAGATCGGGCTCGCCGTCATCGCGATCTCGCTCACCATCATCGCGATCTTCGCGCCGGCGAGCTTCATGTCCGGCATCGCCGGGCAGTTCTTCAAGCAGTTCGGCATCACGGTCGCCGTGCAGGTCTTCTTCTCGCTGCTCGCGGCGAGATTCGTGACGCCGATGCTGGCGGCCTACCTGATGAAGCCGCACCAGGCCGAGGAGAAGCCGCCGGGGCCGATCGTGCGGGCCTATACCCGCCTCGTGACGCTGTCGGTGCGCTGGTACCCCGTTACGGTCGTCATCGGTCTCCTGTTCTTCGCGGCCTCCATCGCCTCGATCGGCCTGCTCTCTAAGGGCTTCCTGCCGGCGCAGGACACCTCGCGCTCGGTCATGGCGGTGGAGCTGCCGCCGGGCTCGCAGCTCTCCGACACCGAGCGGGTGACCGAGGAGATCGTCGCGGCGATCCGCTCGCTGCCCGAGGTCCGCACCGTCTTCGTCGACGGCGGCCGCGTGCCCAAGGAGCCGATCGAGTTCCGGCGCGCGTCGCTCATCATCAACTACACGGCCAAGAAGGATCGCAAGATCACGCAGCGCCAGCTCGAGACCGAGATCGGGAAGCGCCTGCGGCAGGTGCCCGACATCCGCTACTATTTCGTGGACGAGAACGGCCTGCGCGCGATCTCGCTGGTCGTCCAGGGCTACGACACGCGGGCGGTGGCCAACGTGGCCAACGAGCTCGCCGGCCAGATGCGGCGCCTGCCCACGGTCACGAACGTCATCTCCGGCACCACGCTTGACCGGCCGGAACTCCAGATCAAACCCCATCTCGACCTCGCAGCCCGGCTCGGCGTGACGCCGTCCGTGCTCGCCGAGACGATCCGCGTGGCGACCATCGGCGATGTCGGCCCGGCGCTCGCCAAGTTCGATGCCGGCGACCGGCTGATCCCGATCCGGGTCCAGCTCGACGACCGGGCCAGGGTCAACCGCAACGTGCTGGAGCAGCTTCGCGTGCCGATGGGCCGCGGCTCGATTCCGCTCTCGGCCATCGCCGATCTCGAGTTCCAGCAGGGGCCGACCAACATCAGCCGCTACGACCGCCAGCGGCAGGCGACGGTGGCCTGCGACCTCGTCGGCAACGCCGCGCTCGGCGACGTGCTGGCCGACATCGACGCGCTGCCGGTGATGAAGTCGCTGCCCAAGGGCGTCACGGTCAGCCAGTCGGGCGACGCCGAGAGCCTGAACGAGCTCTCCGAGGGCTTCGCGCAGGCGATGAGCATGGGCCTGCTCATGGTCTACGCGGTGCTGGTGCTCCTGTTCGGCTCGTTCCTCCTGCCGGTGACCATCCTGTTCTCGCTGCCGCTCTCGCTCGGCGGCGCCGTGCTCGCCCTGATGATCTCAGGCATGCAGCTCACAACGCCGGTCTGGATCGGCATCCTGATGCTCATGGGCATCGTCACGAAGAACGCGATCATGCTCATCGACTTCGCCGTCGAATCGATCCGTCACGGCATGGAGCGCAACGCGGCGATCATCGATGCCGGCCAGAAGCGAGCGCGTCCCATCGTCATGACCACCATCGCGATGGTGGCGGGCATGGTGCCCTCGGCGCTCGCCTTCGGCATCGGCGGCGAGTTCCGCTCGCCGATGGCGCTCGCGGTGATCGGCGGGCTCATCTTCTCGACGCTGCTGTCGCTGGTCTTCGTGCCCGCGATGTTCGTGATGATCTCCGAGATCCAGGAGCGCTCGATGCGCGGCCTGCGCTGGCTCATAGGCCTCTCGGGGCGGCGCAAGGCGGGGAAGCCCGCCGAGGCCGGCCCGGCCCTGGCGCCCGGGCTCGGCTCGGCGGGACCGGCGGAGTGAGGTGCGCAAAATCACAGGAACTCGGCGCACGCGCCCGATGGAGCGGGACGCGCGTGCGGGCGGGCACGGCCGGGACCGGCGAGCCGTAAGAGGATCGGCACGGGTCCGGATGGGATCGAAAAGGTTTCAGGGAGAACGAGGATGAAGACGTCGATGGTTCTCGCGGGGCTCGCCCTGCTGCTCGCGGCGGCGCCGGCCTCCGCCCAAGGGTCCAGCGCCGAGCGCGCGGCCTGCACGCCGGACGTGTTCCGCTTGTGCGCGTCGCACATTCCGAGCGTCGGGCAGATCACGGCCTGCCTCAAGCGCGAGAGGGCGAGTCTCAGCGCCGGCTGCCGCACCGTGATGGACAACGCCGACAAGGCGACCACCAAGGTGGCGACCCGCTCGCTCGCGGCGCCGAAATCGCCCTGGTGCCGGTTCGACCGCAACGACCCCGCCGCCGACAGCTGGCGGACCTGGTGCGGCGACAACGCCTGGTCGGATTGAGGGCGACAACCCTCCCCCCTCTGCGGGGGAGGGAAAAAGCGGCGCGACTACCGCGCCGTCTCCCTCACCACGATCGGCTTGACCTGGTCGCCCTCGCGCAGGAACGGCCCGGCGCGGACGACCACGAGGTCGCTCTCGGCGAGGCCTGAGCGGATCTCGGCATTCTCGCCCGACAGGAGCCCCACCGAGACCTGCCGGCTCTCGATGCGGTCGCCGTTCACGACCTGGACGATGGTCCCGTCGGGCTCATACATCACCGCCGAATAGGGCACGCCGATCCCGCAGCGCTCGCCCACCGCGACGACGCCCCGGGCGAAGGTGCCGACCCGCAGGTCCGGCGCCGGGCCGATTCCGATGCGGACCCGGCCGAGCTGGGTCGCCGGATCGGTGCCCGCCTCCACCGCGCGGATGCGCGCGGGCATCTCCGGAGCGCCGAGCGGCCGCACGCTCACCGCCTGGCCGACGGCGAGCTTGGCGAGGTCGGGAATAGGCGCCTCGGCCTGAAGGTCGATCTCGCCGCGCACGACGATCTGGAACAGCGGACCCTGGCGCGGCGAGGCCGGCATGCCGAGCCGCGCGTTGCTCCGGACCACGAAGCCCGCGACCGGGCTGCGCACGGCCGCCTCGGCGGCCGGTCCCTCGATGGCGCTGAGCCGCGCCAGAACCTGGCCCGGGCTGACTTCCTCGAGGGGCTGCACCAGCACCTGGGCGACCTTCAGACCCTCGCGGTCGGCTCCCACGTCGACCTCCTGGCGCGCCACGAGCACGCCGGTCACCTCGACCCTGTCCTGGAAGCACATCGTCCGGGTCTGCCGCACGCTGACCGAGAGGGCCGTCGATTCCGGCGGCGTCTGCGCCGCGGCGGGCGAGGCGGCGAGCAGCGCGGCGAGTGCGAGCGGAGCGACAAATCCGGATCGTTCCATCGCGCAGGCGCGCGCGCAGCGGGTGGTCATGCCGTTGGTGTCCAGGGAATGAGAGCGGGACATGGGTCAGGGCCTGCGGGGCCCGGGTGCGGGGCGCTCGCGGGGCTTGGGCAGGATCGCGTCGAGGAGGCCGCCGAGGCCCGCGCCCAAATCCCCGCCGGGATCGCCGTCGCCGCCGAACAGGCTCTCGCCCAGGCCCTGGAGGGCGTCGATCGCGCTGCCCGGATCCCTGGCGATGCCGGAGAGGTCGGCCGTGGCGGAAGGGTCGGCCCAGGGGCCGGTCACACGGATCGGCACGTCGAGGCCGCGCCGGCTGCGGCCCGCGCCCGGCGCGATCAGGGTGGGAGTCAGGCGAAAGTCGAGGCTGCGCGCGACGAGGTCCAGGCTGCCGGCGCCCTTGGCCTCGAGGATGTTCGTCCTCATCGCGAGGTCGTTGGTGATCGCCCTTCCATCCGCCACGCTGAAGCTGCCGCCGAGGAAGCCGAGCCTGGTGCGCAGGAAGCCGTCCGCGCCGGCCTCGCCCCGCGGCGCGGCGCGGCCGGGCACCAGCCCGATCAGGCCCGCGAGGTCGAGGCCGTCGAGGCGTCCGTCGGCGACCGAGAGGTCGGCGAGGCCCGTGGCCGAGCGCAGGAGCCCGTCGAGGCTTCGGCCCGTCGCCTGAACGTCGATGCGCGCGCTCGCCGTGCCGTCGAGGCCGCGCACCCCGGCGAGGTCGGCGAGCAGCGGCAGGGCGCGGGCGCGATGGAGCGAGAGGCTGAGCTGGTGGCGGCCGCCGTCGCCGGCGCGCCCCAGCACGTAGCGCGCCCGCGCCGTGCCGGCATAGGCGGCCTCCGAGGCGAGGGTGAGGTCGAGGCCGCCCTCCTTCACGGTAGCGGCGACGGCCGCCCCCTCCAGGCGCAGGCCGCCGAGGGTAAGCCGCTTGAAGGCGAGCGAGGCCTTGGCGTCGAAGGGCTCGAACCAGGACGGATCGGGGATCAGGTCGGCGTCGACGGCGACGGTCAGGCCGCCGTTCGGCGCGGCGGGACGGGCGCCCTCGGCCCCGGTCAGGGTCAGCGCGTCGAAGCGCAGGTCGGCGGTCAGCCGCGGCTTGGCGGCGACGTCGAGGCCGAGCGTGCCGGAGAAGGGCTCGCCATCGATGGTGCCGGCGAGCCCGTCGAGGCGCAAAGCCGTCCGGCCGAGCGCGGCCCGCGCGGTCGCGGCCAGGCGACGGCCGCCCGCGCCGGTCGGGTCGAGGCTGATCCGCAGGGGCTGCGCCCCCGTGGCGAGGTCGAGGTCGAGGGCGGCCCTGTAGTCCCGCCCCTCGAGGCTGGCGCGGATCTCGGTCTTGGGCGTGCCCGACGCCCGGTCGAGGACGAGGTCCAGGCTCTCGACGGCGGCGGCGAGGTCGCGCCCGGAGGACCCGAGCCGGGCCTCGACGCCGCGCAGGGTCGCACGAAGGCCGGAGACCCCGTCGATGGGGCCGATCGGGGCATCGCCCGCGGGACCGGGTTGCCCGCCGGGAATCGGTCCCTGCAGGACGATGCCCTCGACGGCGACGCGGATGCTGCCCTCGCTGCCGAGCAGCAGCCCGAAGGGCCCGGCGATCCGGGCCCGGTTCGCCGTCAGCCCGAAGCCCGACCCGCCGGCCTCGGCGCCGGCCCGGACGTCGCGCAGGCTCAAGGTCGGGCCCGGCGCGAAGCCTAGCCCTAAGCCGCCGATCCGCCAGGGCAGCCCGGTCTCGCGGCCGAGCCGCTCCTCGAGGCCGCGCGTGATCCGGGCCGAGGCGAGGGGCCAGGCGACGAGCGATCCCGCGGCCAGCGCGGCGAGGCCCGCGACGGCGAGCGTCAGGCCGCGGAGGCGCATGGGAGAATGGGGGAGGGCGCGGACATCGGATCGAGGCTCGGGGCCGGGCGCTTCGCAAGGGGCGAAAGCTAGACGACGCCACGCCGGGACAGTCAAGCTAGGGCCGGGCGAGCGCGGCCGGCGGGCTGCATGGCGGGGGGTGTGGGCGCCGCACGCGTCATCGGCTCCGCGCGCTGCGAGCGCCGGAGGCATGGCTGGCGAGGGGTGACGCGGGACGCCGCGGAACCACCTGGGGTGTAGTACATGCCGGTCCCCCGGCGTCCCGCAGCACGGGTGTCGGCCCGCGCTGCTCGCGCGTCGCGGTGTGTCGGCGGCCCTCGCCCTGCGCCAGCGCTGAACCCCGGTTCTCTTGCATCCCGGGCCGCTGCAAGGCTCTCTCGCGTGCCGCCTCGTTGTGGGCGGTCACCGCAGGCTGTCGCCCGCACCGCCAGGGTG
>NZ_BPQP01000042.1 GCF_022179305.1 Methylobacterium iners | reverse complement strand
TTGTCTTGAGCGGGTCTGGCGGCGACTGACTCTCCCGTGTCTTGAGACACAGTACCATGGGCGCTGGTGTGTTTAACGGCCGAGTTCGAGATGGGATCGGGTTCTGGGCACACCGCTCGAGCCACCAGACCGGCACAGGACAAACACAGCCCCTCACAAACGATGAAGTAGACGAACGAGCCTCCGAAAAGGGCCGCCCTCGCAAGGGTCGGCCCTTTCGGCGTTCTGGAACAGCTTCTATCTGTTTCGCATGCGCCTCCTCATCATCGAGGACGACCGCGAAGCGGTCTCCTTCCTCGTCAAGGCTTTCCGGGAAGCCGGACACGTCGCGGATTTCGCGATTGACGGGCTTGAAGGCTACGCTCTCGCTCAGGAGGGCGGCTACCAAGTTCTCGTTGTCGACAGGATGCTGCCCAAGCTCGACGGATTGTCCTTGATCCGCTCGCTTCGGGAGCAGGGGATTGCAACGCCGGTCGTCATCCTTTCCGCCCTCGGGCAGGTCGATGATCGCGTGAAAGGTCTTCGCTCCGGCGGCGACGATTATCTGCCCAAGCCCTACGCGTTCTCCGAGCTTCTCGCGCGCGTCGAGGTCCTGGCCCGCCGCAGCACCGCGCCGGCTGCCGGAGAAGCGACGTCCTACCGGGTTGGTGGCCTTGAACTCGACCGTCTCTCGCACCGGGTCAGCCGCGATGGTCAGGAGATCCCGCTGCAGCCTCGGGAGTTCCGGCTCCTCGAGTACCTCATGCAGCATGCGGGACAGGTCGTGACGCGCACGATGCTGCTCGAACATGTCTGGGACTACCACTTCGATCCTCAGACCAATGTCATCGACGTCCACGTCTCCCGGCTAAGGGCCAAGGTCGACAAGGGCTTCGAGCGCCCGATCATCCATACAATCCGCGGCACGGGCTACATGCTTCGGACCGACGAGGCGCGCGCCTCGTGACGGGCGTGCAGGCCGCCCACTTGCGCGAGAGCGCATCGGCGCGGTTCGGGAAGCTCTTCCGCACGACGGCGTTCAAGCTGTCCTTCGTCTATCTCATCATCTTCGCGACCTTCGCCTTCCTGGCCCTCGGCTACGTGGCCTGGAATGCAAGCAGGGCTCTCGACGATCAGATCGGTTCGACGATCGAGGCCGAGATCAACGGTCTGTCCGAGCAGTACAACGCCGGCGGGCTACGCCGCCTCATCGCCACCGTCGAGCGACGGGCGAACGAGCCCGGCGCCTCTCTCTATCTCGTCACGACAGCTGCGGGCGAGCGCCTCGTCGGCAATGTCGGGGCCGTGCCGCCCCGTATCCTGGCTGCGCCCGGTCAGACTGAGTCGGCCTATGCTCGGCGCGGTGAGTCCGAGGATCTCGACCACCGCGCCATCATGCGGATCTTCACGCTTCCCGGGGGCTTCCGGCTCCTCGTCGGGCGCGATGTCGAGGAGCGCGACCGCCTGCGCTCCGTGATCGGCCGGACCTTGAGTTCGTCCCTGGCTCTCGTGGTGATCCTCGGCGTGGCGGGTGGCTGGTTCGTGGCTCGCCGCGTCCTCGCACGGGTTGATGACATGACGGAGACGACGCGCCGGATCATGGCAGGCGATCTCGACGGGCGCCTCAACGTCGCCGGGACTGGTGACGAACTCGACCGCTTGGCGAACAATCTCAACGCCATGCTGGGACGCATGAGCGAGCTGATGCGAGGCTTGCGTGAGGTTTCGGACAACATCGCGCATGATCTCAAGACGCCCCTGACACGCCTGCGAAACCGGGCGGATGAGGCGCTACGGACCGCTGAAACGCCCGAGGCGATGCGCATGGCGCTGGAGGGGGTGATCGAGGAGAGCGACGCGCTGATGCGGGTCTTCGATGCGCTCCTCATGATCGCGAGGCTGGAAGCTGGCGGCACCGAGACCATGTCCGTGTTCGACGCGGGTCGCGTGACGCGGGAGGTCGCTGAACTCTACGAGCCGCTCGTGACCGAGCGTGGTCTCAGCTTCGACGTCGTGGCCGAGGAGGGATTGATGCTGCGCGGCAGTCGCGAGCTCGTAGGACAGGCGCTCGCCAACCTGATCGACAATGCCGCAAAGTACGGTGCGAAAGGCGTTCGCGTCGAGGCGCGCCGCGATGGGCCTGTGGTCCGTCTCCTCGTGGTCGACCAGGGAGCTGGCGTTCCGGAGACGGAGCGGGGCCGGGTTCTCAACCGTTTCGTACGCCTGGAGGAGGCGCGGTCGCGCCCAGGCTTCGGGCTCGGTCTTAGTCTCGTCAACGCGGTCGCCCGGCTTCACCAGGGCACCCTGGTCCTCGAGGACAACGCTCCCGGTTTGCGAGCGATCCTGGCCTTGCCGTCCCTGGCGGGATTCGGGCGATCATGAGGGGCGACGACTCACTCAGGGCTCGCCTGACGAAGGCGCCGGTGCTCTCGGATCAGAAGGGCGCTGCTGCAAGGCTGGCCGAGATCGCAGGGAAGTTTCCCAAACGCTTCCTCACGGAGCCATTGCGTGCCCTGCTTCTCGGGCTTGCGGACCATTCGCCCTTCCTCTGGCAACTGGCATCTCGTGACCCAGCGCGTCTCGTTGCCCTGTGTCAGACCTCGCCGGAAGTTGCGAATGCCGAGATCGTTGCCAGGCAACGGGCTGCAGGCGCTGGCGCAGACCTGACCGAAATCGGCTGCCTTCTGCGCCGAAATCGGGGTGATCACGCGCTTCTCGTAGCTCTTGCCGACATCGGTGGGGTTTGGCGGCTCGATGCGGTCACTGCGGCGCTCTCCGACTTCGCGGATGCCTCGATCGCAGCCGCGACCGAAGCGCTCCTGCGCCAGGCCGCGGCGGCCGGGCGGTTCCTGCCGCCCAATCCCGCCGACCCGCAAGCCGGCTCCGGCCTCATCGTCCTCGGGCTCGGCAAGCTCGGGGCAGGAGAGCTGAACTACTCGAGCGACGTCGATCTTGTTCTCTTCTTCGATCCCGACATCGCACCGCTGAAGCCCGGTCTCGAGCCGACGCCCTTCTTCTCCAAGCTGGCGCAAGGCGTTGCCAAGCTGCTGCAGGAGCGCACGGCCGACGGCTACGTCCATCGCGTCGATTACCGTCTGCGGCCCGATCCCGGCTCGACGCCGCCGGCGCTCTCGGTAGCCTCCGCCTTCATCTATTACGAGACGCTCGGTCAGAATTGGGAGCGCGCCGCCTTCATCAAAGCGCGGCCGGTCGCCGGCGATTTGGCTGCGGGCACGCGCTTCCTCTCGGATCTCCGACCCTTCGTCTGGCGCAAGTACTTCGACTTCGCCTCGATCGCCGACGTGCACGCCATGAAGCGGCAGATCCATGCGGTGCGCGGGCACGACACCATCGCGGTCGCCGGTCACGACATCAAGCTCGGGCGCGGCGGCATCCGAGAGATCGAGTTCTTCGCGCAGACGCAGCAGCTCGTCTTCGGCGGACGTCGTCCGTCTTTGCGGGGACGGCGGACCGTCGAGACCCTGGCGAACCTCGCCGCCGATGGCTGGATCGATGCGGCGGCTCGGGACGACCTCACCGCGGCCTACGATTTCCTGCGGACGGTCGAGCACCGACTGCAGATGCTCCGCGACGAGCAGACTCAACGCCTGCCGTCCGATGCCGACGCGCTTGAGCGCTTCGCGCAGTTCAGCGGCTTTGGCTCGGCTGCCGCGTTCGAGGCGGTTCTGCTCGACCATGCCCGTCATGTGCAGGGCCACTACGCCCTGCTCTTCGAGGCCGAGCCGGACCTGTCGTCGGAGGCGGGCGATCTCGTCTTCAGCGGCACCGGCGACGATCCTGCGACCCTCGCGACTCTGAGCAAGCTCGGCTTCCGCGAGCCGGAGCGCGCGGTGGAAACGGTGCGCGGCTGGCACTTCGGGCGCAGACCCGCCATCCGGACCGCGCGGGCACGCGAAGTTCTGACCGAGCTCGTGCCCAGTCTGATTCAGGCACTCGGGGGCACGGCGCAGCCCGATGCTGCGCTCGACACGCTCGATCGGGCCTTCGCCCGCATGCCGGCGGCGCTGGAACTTCTGACGATCCTGCGCTCCAACGAGCGGCTGCGGCTGCTCTTCGCCGACATTCTCGGTACGGCGCCGCGCTTGGCCGAGATCGTCGCCTTCAGCCCGCACGTGCTCGACGCCGTGATCGACCCGGCCTTCGTAGTGCCGGACGATGGTTCCGGCATGGCTGCGCAGTATGACGGGCTCGTGGGGCGTCCGACGGATCAGGAGGATTTCCTCGATCGCAGTCGCGATGCCGCCCGGCAGTTGCGCTTCGTAACCGGCGCCCGTCTGCTGTCCGGCATCATTGCCCCAGTCGGCGCCGGCAAGGCCTTCGCGGCGATCGCCGATGCCGTGATCGCCTCGACGGTCCGTTCCGTGTCGGAGACCTTCTTTGCAGAGCACGGTCATGTTCCCGGAGGTCGCCTCGCCGTCCTCGGGTTTGGGCGCCTCGGCTCGCATCAGCTCACCGCCGATTCCGATCTCGACCTCGTCGTCGTCTACGATTTCGATCCCGAGGATCGCGTCAGCACGGGTCCCCGTCCCCTCGACGCTGCGGTGGCCTACAACCGGCTGACTCAGCGCCTCGTCGCAGCCCTCACGGTGCCCACGCGCCGCGGTCGGCTCTACGAGGTCGATCTCCGCCTACGTCCCGGCGGCGGTCAGGGGCCCATCGCAACGCAGCTTCGGGGCTTCCTGACCTACCAGCGTGAGGAGGCCGAGCTCTGGGAGCATATGGCTCTGACGCGGGCGCGGGTCGTCGCGGGCGACGCGACCCTCGGCCGGGATCTGCAGAATGCGATCTGTGCCACGCTCTCCACCCCTCGGGAGCCGACCGCGGTGAACCGGGCGGTGCGCGAGATGCGGGTGACGGTCGAGCGCGAGAAGCCGGCCCGTGGCCCACTCGACCTGAAACTTGCACCGGGTGGGCTCCTCGACCTCGATTTCTTGGGCCAAGCCCTCACGCTCGGCCATGCCGATCGCCTACCTGAACTCGTCGGTCTCGACACCAGCCAAGTTTTCGAGCGTGCAACCGCCGACGGGCTCCTCAGTCCGGACGCTGCGGAGCAGCTGACAAGCGCCTACCGCCTGTTCGACGACGTGCATCACTGGCAGCGCCTCATGGTGGAGGGGGATCCAACCGTTGCCTCGCCGATCGCACTGTCGCGGCTCGCCTCGGCCCTCGGCCTGCCGGATTCCAAGAGTCTCGCGGCACAACTCGAGGCCGAGCGTGCAGCAGTGCGGACCCTGTTCGACCGGCTGCTGACTTAAGCTGCGACTCTCAGGCGGTCGGAGACAGGCGGTCACAGGCACGGGGGCTCGCCCCGGCCGCGTCGCGCAGGGAGGCGACGGTTTCCTGCGTGGCCTCGAAGGCGACATCCCGCAGCCGCTCAGCGGTCGGAACCGGCAGTCGCACGAGGACGATCGTTCCGAACCCCTCCTCGGAGCGGATGCGCAGGCCGCCACCATGCAGCTCGGCCATCGAGCGGGCAATGGCGAGGCCGAGGCCCGAGCCCTTGTAGCTGCGCGTGAGGTTGTTCTCGACCTGCTGGAACGGCTGGCCGAGCCGGCGCAGGGCCGCCTTGGGAATGCCGATGCCGCTGTCCTCGATGTAGAGGTGCACGTACTCGCCGGCGGGCCTGGCACGGACGATGATGCGGCCCTCGCCGGGCGTGAACTTCACGGCGTTCTGGAGGAGGTTCGCCAGGATCTGGTGAAAGGCGCGCTCGTCGGCGAGCACCTGTAGCCCCGGCGCCAGATCCACCGTGACGGTCAGGGCCTTTGCCCTGGCCGTCTCCGCGACGAGCTTGAGCGCGTTGTCGACGGCAGGCTGGACGGCGATCTCCCGCTTGGCAAGCCTCACGCTCTGCGCCTCGATGCGCGACATATTGAGGATGTCGTCGATGACCGAGAGCAGGTAGTCGCCGCTCGAACGAATGTCCCGGCAATATTCGGAATACCGCGGTGATCCGAGCGGACCGCAGACCTCGGTCTCCATCAGCTCGGCAAAGCCGATGATCGCATTGAGTGGCGTGCGCAGCTCGTGGCTCATGTTGGCGAGGAATTCGGATTTCGCCTGGTTGGCGGTCTCGGCCTGCGCCTTCTGGTCGAGGTAGCGCTCGGCAAGGTCGGCGAGCTGCTGCGTCTGCAGCTCCAGGGTTCGCCGCGACCGCTTCAGGTCCTTGACGGTCTCGATCAGCTCACGTTCCGAGGTGACGAGTTGTTCTTGGTGCCGCTTCAGATTGGTGATGTCTGTGCCGACGGAGACGTAGCCGCCGTCCTTCGTCCGACGTTCGCTGACCTGGAGCCAGCGGCCGTCCGTGAGTTCCGCTTCGAAGGTTCGCGCTGTCGCCCCGGACGCTTCGATGTCTCGAAGCTCTCTTCGCACCGGAGGGAGCGCGCCGCGGCCCATGATCTCGTGGTAGCGCCGACCGGGCGCCGTATCGTCCGGGCCGAGAGCGTGAAGGTCGCGAAACTTCGAGTTGCAGAGAACGAGGCGGTTGCTCGTGTCCCAGAGCACGAAGGCCTCCGAGATCGCCTCGACCGCATCGCGCAGGCGTATGTCGGCGGTGGCGCTGGATTCGGCGATGTTGCGCTGCTCGGTGACGTCGACGGCGATGCCGACGAGGTGCCGTCCACCATCGGCCGGGTCCGGCACGATCTCGGCGCGGGTGCGGAGCCAGACCCAGGCGCCGCTCGCGCCGCGGACGCGGAACTCGTGATCGACGGTGGATTGGCTTGCCGCGAGATGACGCGCCAGGCTGTAGAGGTCGCCGTCGTCGGGGTGCACGAGGGCGTTCACGTCGCCGAAGGAAAGGAACTCGCGCTCGCGCTGGTAGCCGAGCAGGGCGTACATCGAATCCGACCAGTAGATGCGGCCGCGGGGAATGTCCCAATCCCAAAGGCCGCAACGCCCGCGCCCGAGTGCGGTGTCGAGGCGCTGCTTGATCTGCTCGCAGACCCGATCCACCGCGTGGGCACGGCGCGTCTGCAGGGCGTAGGCGAAACCGATGCCGATGATCACGAGGCTCGCGGCCCCGAGAAGAATCGCTTGGTTGCGCATGCGCAGAGCCCAGGCACTCGTGATCTCCTCGATGGGCTGCAACACGGCCACCTGGCCGCCGCCGGCAAGCCTCCGGACGGCGGCGATGACAGTCTCGCCGCCTGCCAGCGTCAGGGTCATGACGCCGGCGTGCTCGCCCAGGGTGGTGAGGACCTGCAACTCGCCGACGTAGCCCGTCAGCGTAGCCGAGGGCGCGGAGACGGCTGGATGAGCGGCGAGGATGGCGTCATCGGCCGAGACGACCAGCACGCGCCGCCCGGAGCTCAGTAGGGGCAGCGGGAGAAGATCGGCGAGGCGACGGGTGAGTTTGGCGCCGGTAGACGGCGACAGATCGGAATCGGCGAGCGCGGCGGCGGCAAGCCGCGTGAAGACCTCGACATCGGCGGCAGCGTTGCGGATCGCGTCGTCACGCTGCGTCCGCAGGTGCAGGAAAGCCGTCGTCGCCAGGCAAATCAGGAACGTCGCGAGCAGAGCCGGCAACGCGTAGCGCAGCCAAGTCTCGATACGGATAAAGCGCAGGTGCGCGCCATGCTGCGGCCGGTGGATGCCCAGTATCGTATCCGCGCGCGCGGACAGGGAAGCGGAATCCGCCTCCAGCATGACCAGACCTCGCAATAACGGTGAGTCGTCCGCCGCGTGGTGTCGAGTCACGCTCCGAATCGCTGGTATATGAACATTTCCACAGGCGATTTGTCCACGGGTTTCTTCGTGGGATCCTTGACTCTGCAGAGCGGCAACATCCACGGCCGCGTCCGGGGACGAGACCGAAAATTACTTGAAATTTCAAATGTTTACCATCTCAGCGAGTGTTCGCGTCACGATGTCCGAGACGTCGCGCGAGAGCTCCGTCTGCGACCTGATTCGGTCGAGTGCCTTGTGCGCCACAGATCGGCGGTTCGGCTCGAGCATCCGCCACGATCCGAACGCCGTCAGGAGCCGGGCGGCCAGCTGAGGATTGCTTTGATCGAGGGCGAGAACCGCATCGGTGACCAGGGCGTAGCCGGCGCCATCGGCGCGGTTGAACTGGGTCGGATTTCCGGAGCTGAAGCTTCCGATCAGCGCCCGCACCCGGTTCGGGTTGGTGTTCGAGAAGGTGGGATGCTGGCGCAGGGCGGCGATCCGCTCCAACGTTCCACTTTCGGGAATCGTGGCCTGGATCGCGAACCACTTGTCGAGGACGAGGGGCTCCGACCTGAAGCGCTCCGCGAAATCCTTCAGGGCCGCCTCGCGCTGCGGACCCGCGATCAGGGCGAGGACCCCGAGACCGGCGAGGCGGTCCGTCATGTTGGTCGCCGTTGCGATCTGTTCGCCTGCGAGATCGACGCCCGCGATCGGGTCGGCGACGGCGATCAGGTCGAGGGCTGCGTTCCGGAGCGCCCGGCGGCCGGCAGAGGCGGCATCCGGGCTGAAGGGCGTGCCGGGCCGGTCGGCGAGGTCGCCGCGCAGCTGGGCGAGGCGGTCGGACAATCTCTCTCCGATCCGACGCCGCAAGGTTTCGCGTGCCATGCGGATCGCGTCGGGATCGACGGCGCTCCCGATTCCGATCTCGTTGGCGATGTCGCCTTCGCTAGGCAGGCTCAGAATCAGCGCCGCGAAGGCGGGGTCGCGCAGCGCTTCCGCGTCCAGGAAGGCGCCAAGCGCCTCAACGAGCGCATCGGCCTCCGCGGCCTCGGGGCTGTCGCTTCCCGCCCAGCGGATCACGAGGCGCATGCCGACGCTCTGGGCCGCCTGCCAGCGGTTGAACGGGTCCGTATCGTGTCGCAGGAGCAGCAGGTGCTGCGCGTCGGTTGCCTCGAACGCGACCCGCACGGGTGCCGAGAACCCTCGGAACAGCGAGGGGACGGGCGCCGCCGCGACGTTCGAGAAGGTGAGTGTATCGGTCTCCTGCTCCAGCGCGAACACCCCGCCGGGCGCGCGCTCCGCCCGTGCCTCGTCCATGGCCCCCTCGGGCCCGACGAGTCCGAGGACCACCGGAATCACCAGGGGCGGTCCCTCCGTCCCGGGAAGACTCTGGCGAAAGTTGATCCGATAGGTCTTTGCCTCCGGGTCGTAATCGCCCGTGATGCTGACGGTCGGCGTGCCCGGCCGCTCGTACCAGCGCGCGAAGGCCGAGAGGTCCCGGGACGTGACGGCCTCGAAGGCCGCCAGGAAATCCTCGACCGTCGCCGCGGTGCCGTCGCAGGTCGCGAAGTAGCGATCCATGCCGGTCCGGAAGGCTTGCCCACCGATCAGGGTGCGGAGCATGCGGACGATCTCCGCGCCCTTCTCGTAGACGGTGGCCGTGTAGAAGTTGTTGATCTCGGCGTATTGGTTCGGTCGGACCGGATGGGCGAGGGGTCCAGCATCCTCCGGGAACTGCCGGGCGCGCAGCGTGCGCACCTCCGAGATCCGGTGCACGGCCCGCGAGCGGGTGTCCGACGAGAATTCCTGGTCGCGGAAGACCGTCAGCCCCTCCTTTAGGCAGAGCTGAAACCAGTCCCGGCAGGTGACGCGGTTGCCCGACCAGTTGTGGAAGTACTCGTGGGCGATGATCGCCTCGATGTTGGCGTAATCCGCGTCGGTCGCGGTCTCCGGGCTTGCGAGCACGAACTTGTCGTTGAAGATGTTGAGGCCCTTGTTCTCCATCGCGCCCATGTTGAAGTCGGACACGGCGACGACGTTGAAGACGTCGAGGTCGTAGGCGCGGCCGAAGGCCTGCTCATCCCAGGCCATCGAGCGGATGACGGCGTCCAGGGCATATTCCGCCCGCGCCGCCTGGCCTGGCTCGACATAGATCCCGAGATCGACCGTTCGCCCCTCCATCGTCGTGAAGGAGCCCGAGACGCGATCAAGGCGACCGCCCACGAGCGCGAAAAGGTAGGCCGGCTTGGGATGGGGATCGTGCCAGATCGCGTAGTGCCTGCCGTCCCCGGCCGGACCCGAGTCCGCCGGGTTGCCGTTGCCGAGGAGCACCGGCGCCTCGTCAAGGTCCGCCTCGATGCGGGTCGTGTAGACCGCCATCACGTCGGGCCGGTCGAGGAAGTAGGTGATCCGCCGGAAGCCGTCCGCCTCGCATTGTGTGCAGTAGACGCCGTTCGAGCGGTAGAGGCCCATCAGGCGGGTGTTCGCGGTGGGGTTGACCTGCGTCTCGATCCGTAGGGTGAAGGACTCGGACGGAGGGTTCGGCAGGGTCAGGCTCGTCGCATTGAGACCGTAAGCGTCCGGGCAGAGCGGCTGCCCGTCGAGGGCGAGCGAGACGAGCGTCAGATCCTCGCCGTCGAGCACCAGCGGCGCACCCGCACGACCGACCGGATTCGGGCGCATCGCGAGCGTCGCTGTGATTCGCGTCTCCCGTGAATGCAGCCGGACGTCCAGCTCGACGCGATCGATGAGGTAGTCGCTGGGGCGATAATCCTCCAGGCGGATCATGGTCGGCGTTTCGGTGCGCATCACGGTCTCCGGCTCGGGGCGCCGAGGAAGGCTCTAGCGCATTCCCGCGGGCGATCGAACCGTGCCTGCGACCGGCGTTGACGCCGGCCTGGGCCAACCCAGATAGGCCTTCACCAGCCGGGAGAGTTCGAAGTCATGGAATATCTGCACACGATGGTTCGCGTTGCGGACCTCGACAAGGCGCTCGCCTTCTACGTCGACACCTTCGGCCTCAAGGAGACGCGCCGCATCGAGAACGAGAAGGGCCGCTTCACCCTCGTCTTCCTCGCAGCACCCGGCGATTATGAGAGGGCCAAGGAGACCAAGGCGCCCCTCATCGAGCTCACCTATAATTGGGATCCGGAGAGCTATTCGGGCGGGCGGAACTTCGGTCACCTCGCCTATCAGGTCGACGACATCTACGCCTTCTGCGCGCGCCTGCAGGAGCGGGGCGTCACCATCAACCGGCCGCCGCGCGACGGCTACATGGCCTTCGTCAAATCGCCCGACGGGATCTCGATCGAGCTCCTGCAGAAGGGCGAGGCCAAGCCGCCGCAGGAGCCCTGGGCCTCCATGGAGAACACTGGGACCTGGTGAACCGACCGGCACCCGCGGGGCGAGGGCGCCTCGCGGGGCCATACGCGTTGGCGGTTCAGCCCTCCGGCGTCTCGGGCGCAGGGACGATGCCGAGCTCGGCGAGCTTGGCCGAGACGGTTTCGATCGGCCGCTTCAGCTTGAGGCTCATGACGGAGACCGGAACGCGCTCCCGCGCCATCTCGGTGAGCTGCTGGACCGCATCGAGGGTCCATGCCGTGTAATTCGTCGCCATGTTCGTCTCCTCGAATTCGGAGCCGGGCCACGAAGGCGCCGAGCCCCGCCGCCAGGAAATGGCGCGTTTGCGCGGCGCGGCAACCGACCCATCGCACCAGCCTAGGGGTCGCCGCGCTTGACCCGGTCGCCTCCGGCGGCGCACATCCGGGCCGGATCAGCCGGCCGGGCGGCCGCTCCGGATTCCGGTCCGGGGAGGAAAGTCCGGGCTCCATGGAGAGACGGTGCCGGATAACCTCCGGCGGGGGCGACCCCAGGGATAGTGCCACAGAGAGCAGACCGCCCTGTCTTCAGGGTAAGGGTGAAAGGGTGCGGTAAGAGCGCACCGCGGACGCGGCAACGCGGACGGCACGGCAAACCCCACCGGGAGCAAGACCGAATAGGGGCGATACGCGCCGCCTCGGAAGGGGCGGGGCAAGCCCGCTCTCCAGGCTCAGTCGCCCGGGTTGGTTGCTCGAGGCGTTCGGCAACGATCGTCCCAGAGGAATGGCCGCCACGTCCGGGAGCTTGCTCCCGGGCCCTACAGAACCCGGCTTATAGGCCGGCTGATCCGCTCGCGCCCCGGCTCGCTCCAATCCGAGACAGCTCGCGGCGAAAAACTTACGCTCGGTTAACCTTGCTGAGGTCAGATCGCTTCACGATCGACGCCGTCCGGCCTGAAGCCGTTCGCGTCCGCTCGGCGCGTTGACGACGCTCAGAGGCACATGGTACCCGGACTCATCCCGTCAGCGGCGATTTTCGGATCAGCGGACGCACCCGGTGATACCAGGGCGCGTCGCCGCGCCTCCGGCCGCGACAGCCGCTCGCCCGGGATCACCACGTCTCGACGGGCCGCAACGCGGCCCATGCCGCTCGCAGGGACGCATGAGCCGCTCACCGACTGCCTCCCCCAATCCTGCAGGTGGCGCCGGTCGGCGCGGGGCCGGACTGACGCGATGAAGCCCCCCGCGCGCACCGTTCCTCCGACTGCCGACCGCACCCCCCACGTGCCGGTTCTGCTGCACGAGGTGATGACGGCACTGGATCTCACTGGCGCGACGCTGGCCGTCGACGGTACCTTCGGCGCCGGCGGCTACACGAGGGCCATGCTGGCCGCCGAGGGCGACGTGCACGTCATCGCCATCGATCGCGACCCCGGCGCCATCGCGGCCGGGGCGGACCTCGCCAAGAAGGCGAAGGGACGGCTGACGCTCGCACACGGCCGCTTCGGTACGCTCGACGACATCCTTCGCACGCACGGGCATCAGCAGGTCGACGCGATCGTGCTCGATATCGGCGTCTCGTCGATGCAGCTTGACCAGGCGGAGCGCGGCTTCTCCTTCCGGCACGACGGCCCGCTCGACATGCGCATGGAGCGCTCGGGCACCAGCGCCGCCGACCTCGTCAACGACGCCGACGAGGCCGACCTCGCCGACATCCTGTTCCATTACGGCGAGGAGCGGCGCGCCCGCGCCGTGGCCCGCACCATCATCGAGGCGCGTCGGCGCGCGCGAATCGAAACCACGGCGCAGCTCGCCGAACTCGTCGCCGGCGTCGTCTGGTCCGACCCCGCCAACGGCATCCATCCGGCAACCCGCACGTTCCAGGGCCTGCGCATCGCGGTGAATGACGAGCTCGGCGAGCTCGTGCAGGCGCTGCACGCCGCCGAGCGCATCCTCAAGCCGGGCGGACGCCTCGCGGTGGTGACCTTCCACTCGCTGGAAGACCGGATCGTGAAGCAGTTCTTCGCGACGCGCAGCGGCCGTGCGGCGCAGGCCTCGCGTCACGTGCCGAGCCTCGAGGCGCCGGCCCCGCGCAGCTTCACCCTCGCGACCAAGGGGCCCGTCCTGCCCTCAGACGCGGAGCTGACCGCCAATCCGCGCGCCCGCTCCGCCAAGCTGCGGGCCGTCGAGCGCACGGAGGCTCCGACGCCCGCGCCGCTGACGGCGATCGAGGCGCTCGCCGCATTGCCGGCACGAACGGGCAAGAGCGGAGGAACGCGCCGGTGATCCGCCTTCTCAACGTCCTCGCCGTGCTCGGCCTGATTGGATCGGCGGCCTACGCCTACTCGATCAAATACGACACGCTCTATCAGGCTGGTCAGGTCTCCAAGGCGAAGTCGCAGCTTCACAAGGAGCGGCAGGCGATCGCCGTCCTGCGCGCGGAATGGCAGCTCCTGACCCGGCCCGACCGGCTTCAGGCTGCCGTCGAGCGCCACCTCGCCCTGGAGCCGATCGGCACGACCCATCTCGCGCGGCTCGCCGACCTGCCGCCGCGAGCCAACCGCGGCGACGAGATCGGCCGCCTGCTCGCGGCCACGGCGACGCCCAAGGAGAAGCCGGCCATTGGCGAGCCGCGCACCACGGGCTCGACCTTGGTTCGCACGACGCCGACGCGCACGACGACCACGCCCACCAAAACACCGACCACGGCTTCGAGGTAGTCCCCGTGTCCGAAGGCGCTTCCACTGAAACCGTGCAGGATCCGGACGCGGAGACCGTCGTCGCAGAGCCGGCGCGGCCATTCCTCGACACGTTCCGCGCGATGTTCCGTCTCGCGATCGAGCGCAGCCATGCCCGCGTCGGCCTCGTCGGGCTCGGCTTCGCCGCCGTCTTCGCTACGATCGGCGTGCGGCTCGTCACGATGGCGGCCTTTCCCGTCCGCGACGGTTCCGAGCAGCGGGTGGCGGCCTCGGCCAATACCGCCTTCCGGCCCGACATCGTCGATCGCAACGGCGAGATCCTGGCGACCGACATCCGCACGGTCTCGGTCTTCGCCGAGCCCAAGAACATCTACGACAAGGACGAGGCGGTCGAGCTCCTCACCGCCGTCCTGCCCGAGGTGAACGCCACGGAGCTGCGCGCCAAGCTCTCGACCAAGAAGGGCTTCGTCTGGGTCAAGCGCGAGATCACCCCGAAGCAGCAGGCGGAAGTCCACAGGCTCGGCATCCCCGGCGTCGGGTTCCTGCCAGACCACAAGCGCGTCTACCCGAACGGGGTTGCGGCCGCCCACATCCTCGGGGTGACGAACCTCGACAATGCCGGCATTGCCGGCATCGAGAAGTACATCGACTCGCGCGGCCTGAAGGACCTCAACAGCCTCGGCTTCGTCTCGAAGCAGACCGACCTGAAGCCCGTCCAGCTCTCCCTCGACCTGCGGGCGCAACACGCGCTGCGCGACGAGCTCGCCTGGGGCGTCGGCCACTTCAAGGCCAAAGCCGCCGCGGGCCTCATCCTCGACGTGAACACGGGCGAGGTGATCGCGCTCGCCTCCCTGCCGGACTTCGATCCGAACGAGCCCGCGGACGCTCAGCTGCCCGACCGGATCAACCGGATGAATGTCGGCGTCTACGAGATGGGCTCGACCTTCAAGGCGATGACGCTGGCGATGGCGCTCGATTCCGGCAAGTACAACGTCAACTCGACCTTCGACACCCGTGGCGGCGTGCTGAGCTGGGGCCGCCAGAAGATCCACGAGTATCACGGCACCAACCGTGTCATCACGATGCCGGAGGTGTTCACGCATTCCTCGAACATCGGTTCGGCCAAGATGGCGCTGGGCGTCGGCGTGCCCGGGCACAAGGCCTTCCTGAAGAAGATGGGCCTCCTCGACCGAATGCGGACCGAGCTGCCGGAGAGCGCCGAGCCGATCGTCCCGGGGCGCTGGACCGAGATCAACACGATCACCATCGCCTTCGGTCACGGCCTCGCGGTGGCGCCCCTCCAGGCTTCCGCGGCCGTCGGCGCCATCGTGAATGGCGGCGAACTCATTACCCCGACCTTCCTGAAGACCGACGAGGCGACGGCGCGCGCAAAGGCGGTGCGGGTCCTGCAGCCGCAGACCAGCGAGGCGATGCGCTTCATCATGCGCCTCAACGCCACGGAAGGCTCCGCGCGCAAGGCTTCGGTGCCCCTCTATTACATCGGCGGCAAGACCGGCACGGCGGAAAAGGTGATCAACGGGCGCTACGTGAAGAACCGCCTGTTCACGACCTTCATGGCGGCGGCACCCATGGACAAGCCGAGATATCTCTTCGTGACGCTCATGGACGAGCCGCAGGGCCTGCCCGAGACGGGCGGCTACGCCACCGCCGCCTGGAACTCGGGTGTGGTCACGGGACGCGTGATCGAGCGCGTCGCCCCCGTCCTCGGCCTGCCCCCGCAATTCGAGCCGCCGGTGAAGCCCTTCCCGCTGATGGTGAAGCTCGGCGCCTACCACGCGACGCAGGTCGACGGGCGATGACCGAGCCGACGCTCGGCGATCTGCTGCCCGAGGCGGCAAAGACCCCGGCCTCGAACCGTCGCGTCCATGGCATCACGGCGGACAGCCGCCGTGTCGTCTCCGGCGGCGTCTTCGTCGCCGTGCCGGGCACCGTCGTCGACGGCCGGACCTTCGCGAACAAGGCCTTCGAGGCCGGCGCCGCGGCAATCGTCGGCGAGGGCGAGCGGCCGGCGGATCTTGCACCGGACGCCGTCTGGGTGGCCGTGGCCGATGCCCGCCGGGCGCTCGCCCTCGTGGCGGCCCGGTTCTGCGGGCGCCAACCCGACACCATCCTGGCCGTGACCGGCACGAGCGGAAAAAGCTCGGTCGCCGATTTCGTCCGCCAGATCCTGCAGCGGCTAGGACGGGAATCCGCCAGCCTCGGGACGGTGGGCATCGTCACCGCCAAGGGCACGGCCTACGGCTCGCTGACCACGCCCGACCCTGTGACGCTCCACCAGACGCTGGCGAGGCTGGTCGAGGAGGGCATCACCGATCTTGCCATGGAGGCCTCCTCCCACGGCATCGAGCAGCGCCGGCTCGACGGGGTCCGGATCAAGGCGGCCGGTTTCACCAATCTCGGCCGCGACCATCTCGACTACCATCCGACCATCGAGGCCTACCTCGAAGCCAAGCTTCGCCTCTTCACCGAGCTGCTGCCTGCGGGCGCCCCGGCGGTGGTCAACGCGGACGGCGCCTATGCCGATCGCGTCACGGAGGCGGCGCGTCGGGCGGGCCACGAGGTGATGACCACGGGCCGCGCCGGAACGGACCTGACGCTCCTCGATGCGCGCACCGAAGGCTTCTCACAGGTCCTGACGATCGCTGCGGGGAGGGGAGGCGAGACACGGCACCTCGTGCGCCTGCCCCTCGTCGGCGCCTTTCAGGTCGAGAACGCCCTGGTCGCCGCCGGCCTCGTGATGGCGGCGACCGGCACGAGTGCGACGGCGCCGATCCTCTCGGCCCTCGAACATCTCACGGGCGTGCCCGGCCGCATGGAGCGGGTCGGCGAGGTCAACGGCGCCCTCTGTCTCGTGGATTACGCCCACAAGCCCGAGGCGCTCGACAGCGTGCTCACCGCTCTCCGGCCCTTCGCCACCGGCCGCCTGACCTGCGTCTTCGGCTGCGGCGGCGACCGCGACCGCGGCAAGCGGCCGATCATGGGTGCCATCGCCGCCGAGAAGGCCGATCTGGTCATCGTCACGGACGACAATCCGCGGACCGAGGACCCTGCCGCCATCCGCGCCGCGATCCTCGCCGCGGCGCCCGGCGCCCGCGAGATCGGTGATCGCGCCGACGCGATTCGAACAGCCGTGCGAGGCCTCGCGCCCGGCGACGTGCTCGTCGTGGCCGGCAAGGGCCACGAAACCGGCCAGATCGTCGGGACAAGCGTGCTGCCTTTCTCGGATCACGATGCGGTCCGGGCGGCGATCGCGGAGCGGCAGACATGACCACCCCCCTGGCTGAAGCTCCCCTCTGGACGCCCGATGCCCTGATCGCCGCGACCGGCGGCACCCTGCACGGCATCCTGAAACCCATCACCGGCGCCTCGATCGACACGCGGACGCTGCAGCCAGGCGACCTGTTCTTCGCCATCCGCGGCGAGGCCCGCGACGGTCACGACTTCGTCCGTGACGCGCTGTCTCGCGGCGCCGGCGCGGCCGTCGTCGAGGCGGCGCGGGCCGGGGAGTTCGCAGGCGCGGGCGGCGTCCTGGCGGTCCCTGCCGGAGCCGACGATCCCGTCCTGGGCGCCATGCGTCGGCTCGGGCAGGCCGCCCGCGAGAGAACCGGCGCGGCCATCGTCGCGGTGACGGGTTCCGTCGGCAAGACCGGCACGAAGGAGGCCCTGCGCCACGTGCTCGCGGCGCAGGGGCCGACGCACGCCTCGCTCGCCTCCTACAACAACCATTGGGGCGTGCCGCTGACCCTGACGCGGATGCCGGCCGCGAGCCGCTTCGGCGTCTTCGAGATCGGCATGAACCACGGCGGCGAGATCGTGCCGCTGACCCGCATGGTTCGGCCCGACATTGCGCTGATCACGACGGTCGAGCCCGTCCATATCGAGCATTTCCGCTCCCTCTCCGCCATCACCGACGCCAAGGGCGAGATCTTCTTCGGGCTCGAGCCCTGCGGCGTCGCCATCGTCAACCGGGACAACCCGAATTTCTCGCGCCTGCTCGCCCACGCCCTGGCCTCGCGGGCGGGTCGCGTGATCAGCTTCGGCGAGCATCCGGAAGCGGATGTGCGCGCGCTGCGCATCGTCCTGCGTCCGGACCTATCCATCATCGACGCGACGGTCATGGGGATTCCCGTCACCTACCAGCTCGGCACCCCGGGCCGGCACGTTGCCATGAACTCACTTGGCGTCATGGCCGTCGTTCACGCGCTCGGCGCCGACCTCGCCCGCGCCGCGCTCTCTCTTGCGGGTCTGAAGCCTCCGGTCGGGCGCGGTGAGCGCACCATGCTGTCCGTCGGCGACGGCGAGGCCGTGCTGGTCGACGAGAGCTACAATGCCAACCCGGCCTCGATCCGGGCGGCGCTGGCGACCCTTGCTTCCCTCGACATCGGTTCCCGCGGCCGCCGCATCGCCGTGCTCGGCGACATGCTGGAGCTCGGTGGCTCGGCGGAGGAGCATCATCGCGACCTCGCACAGGCGGTCGAGGCGAGCGGGATCGACCTCGTCTTCACGGCAGGGCCGCTGATGGGGCACCTGTTCGAAGCGCTGCCGCTCAGCCGCCGCGGCATCGCGGCCCTGAATTCGGCCGACCTCGTCGATCCTGTGCTCGGCGCCCTGCGCCCGAGCGACGCCGTCATGGTGAAGGGCTCGAACAGCATCCGCATGGGCCGGATTGTCGAAGCCCTCAAAGCCCGCTACGCGAGCCCGGAAAGCGGGCGCGAGTCGTCGAAGGCGGCGGCTCCCTGATCCAGGGGCCGAGGCCCGCGGCCTTCCGGACCCGAGCCATCCTCCTGAAACTCACCGCGATCGAGTCCCGATGCTGTATCTCCTGTCGGACCTGAGCGGGACGCTCTCGCCCCTCAACGTCTTCCGCTACATCACTTTCCGGACCGGCGGCGCGCTGTTCACGGCGGGCCTGTTCGTGTTCTGGTTCGGGCCCTGGATCATCTCGCTGCTGCGCCTGCGCCAGGGCAAGGGCCAGCCGATCCGCGAGGACGGGCCGCAGACCCACCTGCTCACCAAGCGCGGAACGCCGACCATGGGCGGGCTGATGATCCTGGCCGGCGCCATCGTTGCGATCTTGCTCTGGGCCAACCCGCGCAACCACTACGTCTGGATCGTGCTCACCGTGACGCTGGGCTTCGGGGCGATCGGCTTCTACGACGACTACCTCAAGGTCACGAAGCAGTCGCACAAGGGGTTTTCCGGCCGCTTCCGCCTGCTCCTCGAGGCGGCCATCGCGATCGCGGCCTGCACGCTGATTGCAGTCTACTCGCCGCCGGCGCTGCAGAACCAGCTCGCCTTTCCCGTCTTCAAGGACGCGCTGCTGAACCTCGGCTGGTTCTACGTGCTGTTCGCCGCCTTCGTGATCGTGGGCTCGGGCAACGCCGTGAACATGACCGACGGCCTCGATGGGCTCGCCATCGTCCCCGTTATGATCGCCTGCGGCACCTTCGGCGTGATCGCCTACCTCGTCGGCAACGTCTTCACGGCGGGCTACCTCCAGGTGAACTACGTCCGCGACACCGGCGAACTCGCGGTCGTCTGCGGCGCGGTGATCGGGGCGGGGCTCGGCTTCCTCTGGTTCAATGCGCCGCCGGCCCAGATCTTCATGGGCGACACCGGCTCGCTGGCGCTCGGAGGTCTCCTCGGCACCATCGCGGTGGCGACGAAGCACGAGATCGTGCTCGCCATCGTCGGCGGGCTGTTCGTGCTGGAGATGATGTCGGTGATCATCCAGGTCGCCTCCTTCAAGCTGACGGGCAAGCGCGTCTTCCGAATGGCGCCGATCCATCACCATTTCGAGCAGAAGGGCTGGAAGGAGCCGCAGGTCGTGATCCGGTTCTGGATCATCGCCTTCATCCTGGCGCTCGCCGGGCTCGCGACCCTGAAGCTGCGCTAGTGCCATGACGCCCGTCATCACCTTCGCGGGCCGCACCGTCGCCCTGTTCGGGCTGGGCGGCTCCGGGCTTGCCACGGCCCTGGCGCTGCAGGCGGGCGGCGCCCGCGTCGTCGCCTGTGACGACAGCCCGGAGAGCATGGCGCGGGCGCAAGCTCAGGGCGTTGTGACCGGCGATCTGCGCGATGCGGATTGGTCGGCCTTTTCGGCGCTCATCCTGTCGCCGGGCGTACCGCTCACCCATCCCGAACCGCATTGGACCGTTGCCCTCGCGAAGCGCGCCGGCATCGAGATCATCGGCGACATCGAGCTGTTCTGTCGCGAGCGTCGCGCCGTTGCGCAGGGATCTCCCTTCATCGCCATCACCGGCACCAACGGCAAGTCGACCACGACGGCCCTGATCGCTCACGTCCTCGCCCATGCCGGCTGGGATGTGCAGATGGGCGGCAATATCGGCACGGCGATCCTCTCGCTGGCCCCACCGGCTGCGAACCGCGTCCACGTGATCGAGATGTCCTCGTTCCAGATCGACCTGACGCCCACCCTCGATCCGAGCGTCGGCGTCCTCCTCAACATCACGCCGGATCACCTCGACCGACACGGGACGATGGAGAACTACGCGGCGATCAAGGAGCGGCTGATCGTAGCTGCAGATCTTGCGGTCGTCGGGATCGACGACGAGCCGAGCCGCGCCATTGCCGAGCGTCGGAAGGGGGCGCTCGTGCGCATTCAGGTCGCCGAAGGGTCCTCGGCTCCTGACACCCTGACGGCTAGGGCTGCGGCGGTGTATGGAACGAACGACGAGCGCCTGGCGGATCTCGACGGAATCGGCACGTTGCGGGGCGCACATAACTGGCAGAATGCCGCCATCGCCATTGCCACGGTCCGGGCACTCGGGGTGACGGGTCCGGCGCTCGACGCGGGTCTACGCTCCTTCCCCGGCTTGCCGCACCGCATGGAGCCCCTCGGGCATCGCGGCCGCGTGCTCTTCGTCAACGATTCCAAGGCGACGAACGCCGATTCCACGGAAAAAGCGCTCTCCGCTTTCCGCGACATCCATTGGATCCTCGGCGGTAAGGCGAAGGAGGGCGGCATCGCGCCGCTCTCGCCCCTCTTCGACCGCGTGGCCCACGCCTACCTGATCGGCGCCGCGACGGAGGCCTTCGCCGCGACGCTCGAGGGCAAAGTGCCCTATACCCGCTGCGGTACCCTGGACGTTGCGACGAAAGCCGCCGCCGAGGCCGCGGCGGCCTCGGATGCGCCTGAGCCCGTGGTGCTTCTCTCCCCGGCCTGCGCCTCGTACGACCAGTTCAAGAGCTTCGAGGAGCGGGGCAACCGTTTCCGGGATTACGTCCGCGCCCTCGCCTGACCGGGCGACGCGCGTTGCACGCCGCTCGGGCGGGCATGACGGTACCTCAGATCGTCTGGTTGTAGACCCCGACTTCCGGGTTCTCGCGCAGGACTGTGTCGACGGCCTTGAACATCTCGCGCAGCCGCGCGTCGGAGACCGGGCTCTCGATGACAACGACGAGTTCGGGCTTGTTGGACGAAGCGCGCACCAGACCCCAGGTGCCGTCCTCCGTCGAGACGCGCACGCCGTTGACGGTGACGAGGTCGGTGATCGCGGCGCCGCCGATGGTCTCGCCGGCCTCCTTCATGCGCGTGAAGCGCTCGGTCACCTTCTCGACGATCCCGTACTTCACCTCGTCGTCGCAATGGGGCGACATGGTGGGCGAGCCCCAGGTCTTGGGCAGGGCACGATAGAGGTCGGCCATGGAGGCGCTGGGATTGCGGTCGAGCATCTCGATCACGGCGATGGCCGTCAGCAGGCCGTCGTCGTAGCCCCGCCCGATCGGCTCGTTGAAGAAGAAGTGCCCGGACTTCTCGAAGCCCGCCAGCGCGCCGAGCTCGTTCACCCGACGCTTGATGTAGGAGTGACCCGTCTTCCAGTAATCCGCCTTCACGGCCTGCGCCTGGAGCTCGGGGTCGGTCTTGTAGAGGCCGGTCGACTTCACGTCGACGACGAAGGTCGCGCCGGGGTGGAGCTTGGAGAGGTCGCGGGCTAGCATCACGCCGATCTTGTCGGCGAAGATCTCCTCGCCCTCGTTGTCGACGACGCCGCAGCGGTCGCCGTCGCCATCGAAGCCGAGGCCCACATCGGCGCCCGTCTCCCGCACCTTCGCGGCGATGGCGTGGAGCATCTCCAGGTCTTCAGGGTTCGGGTTGTAGCGGGGGAAGGTGTAGTCGGGCTCGACATCGAGCGGAATCACTTCGCAGCCGATCGCCTCGAGCAGCCGCGGGGCAAAGGCGCCGGCGGTGCCGTTGCCGCAGGCGGCCACCACCTTGAGCTTGCGCGTGATCGGCTTGGCCCGGGCCTTGAGGTCGGCGAGGTAGGTCTCGGCGAAGCCCTCGACGAACTCGTAGGAGCCGCCGTCCCGGTACTGATAGGTGCCGCCGAGCACGATCTCCTTCAGGCGCCCCATCTCGGCGGGGCCGAAGGTCATGGGCCGGTTGGCGCCCATCTTCACGCCGGTCCAGCCGTTGTCGTTGTGCGAGGCCGTGACCATCGCCACGCAGGGGCAATCGAGGGCGAACTGGCCGAAATAGGCCATCGGCGAGAGCGCGAGGCCGACATCCTTCACCCGGAGGCCCGCCGCCTGCATGCCAGCGATCAGCGCGAGCTTGATCGAGGAGGAATAGCCGCGGAAATCGTGGCCGGTCACGATGTCAGGCCGCACGCCCATCTCGTGCACGAGCGTGCCGATGCCGAGCCCCAGCGCCTGCACGCCCATCAGGTTGATCTCCTTCGGGAACAGCCAGCGGGCGTCGTATTCCCGGAAGCCCGTCGGCTTCACCAGGGGGAGTTGCTCGAACTCGAAGGTGTTGGGCGTGAGCGAAGCGTGCGGCTTGGGGAACATCGCGGGCCTTTGTCACGAGAGGTCGAGGCGTCACCGCGACTTACCGGAACGGACCCTTGAGGGAAAGGCCGCAGCCCCTCCGCGGGGAGCGCTCACCCGCGCAGGGTGAGGCGGCCCTTATTCATGTTCACGTCGCTGAGCCGGCGCAGGAAGGACATGCCGAGCAGGCTGGTCGACAGGCGCCCGCGCGGGACCACGACGGCCTCCACGTCCCTGACGCTGATGGCGCCGACCCGGATCATCGGGATGCGGACGTAGGCGGCGGCCACAGTGCCGTTCGCCGTCTGGATCTTGCGGGTGAAGTCCCGCTCGTAGACCCGGATACCGACCCGCTCCGCATCCTCCTCCGAGAAGGCGCAATGGGTGGCGCCGGTATCGACCAGCATGCGCAGGGGCATGCCATCGACGGTCGCCTGCGTGGAGAACTGCCCCTTCGCGTCGGCATGAAGGATCAGGGCATTGGACGACGTCTCGGGCGCGGAGGCCGCCTGCACCTGCAGGGCAGCCGCCGTGATCGGCGCCGGTTGCGAGCGCGGCCGGTCGAACCGCTCCGCGAGGCCGACGCCCCACACGGCGGCGCAGGCCGTCACGCCCAGGGCCCAGAAAATCGGTCGCGTCATGGCATCCGCTCGCTCGTCTGCGCGGACGGTCGGCCGACTCCCTGAACAAAGGGTCAGCGCCGTGCCCGAAATCGCGGGACATCGCGGCCATGCGGGGAGCATGGTTTCCCTGACCTCACCTCGACTTCAGGAATTGCGGTCGACCTCACGGCGGGACCGTCGCCCGCCATGTTCTGGGTGCCGTGCACGGCGCCCGCGACGTTGCGCTCGGGGCCTCTTGCGGCTATAGGCTCCCCGCGCCCGCCAGACACCCTTGGAGGCACGGGCGCAGTCGGGGTCGGTTGGGCCGTCCGTTTCGGGCGGCCTTCGTCGTTTACTCGGCACCATCATCAACGCAAAGGATCACGCCATGAGCGCCGTAAAGCCGCTTGAGGCCGTGGCACGCGACCGGGTCGGCAAGGGGGCCGCCCGGGCCGTTCGTCGCCAGGGTCAAGTTCCCGCCATCATCTACGGTGGCGGTCAGCCGCCGCAGCCCATCGCCATCGACCTCGTCCGCACGCGCACGCTGATCTATGCCGGCGGCTTCAAGACGACGCTGTTCGAGATCGATGCCGGCGGCAAGAAGACCCGCGCGATCCCCAAAGACTTCCAGCTCGACCCCGTGAACGGCGTGCCGCTGCACGTCGACTTCCTGCGCGTCGTGGCCGGCCAGACCCTCACCGTCGAGGTGCCGGCGCATTTCGTGAACGAGGATGCAGCGCCGGGCATCAAGCAGAGCGGCGGCACGCTGAACATCGTGCTGCATACTCTGCCCCTCGAAGTGCCGGCCGATGCGATCCCCGACGCGATCGAGATCGACCTCACGGGCCGCGCGATCGGCGACTCCATCCATATCTCGGATGTGACGCTGCCGGCCAACGCGACCTTCGCGGGCGACCCCGACGCTCCGATCGCCACCATCGTGCCGCCGACGGTGCTCGGCGCCGAGGTCGAAGCCGAGGAGGCTGCGATCGCCGAGGCCCAGGCCAGCGAAGCGGCCGAGGAGAAGGCCGAGGACGCGCCCGAAGAGGCTGCCGAGAGCGAGAAGAAGGAGGATTGAGGCGCGGGGGCGGTTTCGCCCTCGTCTCGACCCACCCTACGGATGCCCCGGCCGCGAGGCCGGGGCATCTTTTCGTTCAACGCCACGGAGCGTTCGCCATGCGGCTCATCGTCGGCCTCGGCAACCCGGGTCCGCGCTACGCGAGGAACCGGCACAATATCGGCTTTCTCGCCCTCGACGAGATCGCGCGGATGCATCGGGCGAGCCCGTGGCGGCGCAAGTTCCAGGGCGAGATCGCCGAGGCGAGTCTCGGCTCCGAACGCGCGATCCTGCTCAAGCCCCAGACCTTCATGAACGAATCCGGCCGCTCGGTCGCGGAAGCGCAACGCTTCCACAAGATCGCGCTGTCCGACGTCATCGTTCTGCACGACGAGCTCGACCTCGCCCCGGCCAAGATCCGGCTGAAATCCGGCGGCGGCAATGCCGGCCATAACGGTCTTCGTTCGATCACCGCGCAATGCGGCAACGATTATCGCCGCGTTCGCCTCGGCATCGGCCATCCCGGCGACAAGGCCCTGGTCCACACCTACGTTCTCAACGACTTCGCGAAGTCGGAGCACGCCTGGGTCGAAGACCTCTGCCGAGCCATCGCCGAGCACGCCGCCCTGATGGCATCCGGCGACGATGCCGGGTTCCAGAACAAGGTCCATCTCGCCATGGCCGGCCGCGGCTGGGACGGCGTCAAGGGTATCGGCGAGCGCGCCAGCGATCCCAGGAATTGACACGAAAGCACGGGGACAGGTTATCGGCTCGCTGAGCGGATGGTCTGCGATCAAGATCGTGGTCGTAACGATGGACGAGAGCCTTCGACATCATGCGCGAGGCGCCGCAGCGCGCGATGGCAAGGGGTGGGCGCTGGGTGGGACTGATCTTGATCTCCCTACCGATCTTGGTCGCATTGATGACGCCTGGTCGCTGTACGAGCGGACCGGCTTCCAATAGTGGGATGGCATCATCCTTGGAGCCGCGATCCGGACGGGGTGCCGCCTCCTTCCCTCCGAGGAGGACCAGCACGGCCGGGACATCGCAGGCACTGCCATCGTGACCCCGTTTCGGGCTCCTCCTGAGACGATCCTGCCAAATTCCTGAGGACGATCATGGGCTTCAAATGCGGCATCGTCGGCCTGCCGAACGTCGGCAAGTCGACCCTCTTCAACGCGCTGACGCAGACGGCCGCGGCGCAGGCGGCGAACTATCCGTTCTGCACCATCGAGCCGAATGTCGGCGAGGTCGGCGTGCCCGATCCGCGCCTCGACGATCTCGCCAGGATCGCCGCCTCCAAGGAGATCATCCCGACGCGGCTCACCTTCGTCGACATCGCCGGCCTCGTGCGCGGCGCCTCCAAAGGGGAGGGGCTCGGCAACCAGTTCCTCGCCAATATCCGCGAGGTCGACGCCATCGCCCACGTGGTCCGCTGCTTCACCGACGGCGACGTCACCCATGTCGAGGGCAAGGTCGATCCGGCCGCCGACATCGAGACGATCGAGACCGAGCTGATGCTGGCCGACCTCGACAGCCTCGAGAAGCGCGTCGTCGCCCTGGAGAAGAAGGCCAAGGGCGCCGACAAGGAGGCCAAGGAGACGCTTGACCTCGTCCAGCGCGCCCTGCCGCTGCTGCGCGAGGGCCGGCCCGCCCGCCTCGTCGAGCGCAAGCCGGAGGAGGAGCGCCTGTTCCAGAGCCTCGGTCTGATGACGGCCAAGCCGGTGCTTTACGTCTGCAACGTCGACGAGGCCGACGCCGACAAGGGCAACGCCTATTCGGATGCTGTCATGGCCCGCGCCAAGGCGGAGGGCGCCAAGGCCGTCGTGGTCTCGGCCAAGATCGAGAGCGAGATCGCGGTGATGCCGGGGGCCGACCAGGCCGAGTTCCTGGAGGCGGTCGGGCTGACCGAGCCGGGCCTCAACCGCGTCATCCGCGCCGGCTACGATCTCCTCGGCCTCATCACCTACTTCACCGTCGGGCCGAAGGAGGCCCGGGCCTGGACCATCGAGAAGGGCACGCGGGCGCCGGCCGCCGCCGGCGTGATCCACACGGATTTCGAGAAGGGCTTCATCCGGGCGGAGACCATCGCCTTCGCGGATTACACCGCGCTCAAGGGTGAGGCTGGTGCCCGGGACGCGGGCAAGCTGCGGCTGGAGGGCAAGGAGTACGTGGTGCAGGACGGCGACGTGCTGCATTTCCGCTTCGCCAACTGAGCCGGCCGATGACCGGCATCGCCTTCGAGGATTTCACCCCCGGCACGGTGATCGAAACCGACTCTATCACCGTGAGCCGCGACGAGATCGTCGCCTTCGCGGCCGAGTTCGATCCGCAGCCCTTTCACCTCGACGAGGCCGCGGCGGAGGCGACCTTCGTCGGCACCCTGATCGGCTCCGGCTGGCAGACGGCCGGGCTCGGCATGCGCCTTCTCCAGGCCGGAATCTTCCGCGGTGCGAGCTCCATGGGCTCGCCGGGCGTGACGGAGCTGCGCTGGCTGCGCCCAATCCTGCCCGGCGACAGCCTTCACGCGTCCGTGCGGGTGGAGGATTGCCGGGTCTCCAATTCCAAGCCGGACCGCGGCTTCGTCCGCTTCGCCATGACGCTCCTGAACGGCCGCAACGAGCGGGTGATGACCCAGGCCTTCCAGGTGATGTTCCCCCGCCGCGGCAGGGACGCCCTGCCGCCCCGTGCCGTCACGCTCGCGGAGCCCGAGCCGGTGATCGAGGGCGACGACGCGGAGCCGCTGCACTTCCTGAAGGACGCCCCGCTCGGGCAGACCCGCGACCTCGGACGATACGTCTTCACGCAGGAGGCCATCGTCGCCTTCGCCCGCGCCTACGACCCGCAGGTCTTCCACCTCGATCCGGAGGCGGCGCGGCAGACCCATTTCGGCGCGCTCTGCGCGTCCGGCTGGCACACGACGGCCGCCTGGATGAAGCGCCTGCACATCACCCGCGCGCGCGACATGGCCCTGACCGCGGCGTCCGGTCCGGTACCGCAGCTCGGCCCCTCGCCGGGTTTTCGCGATCTCCGCTGGCTCGCCCCGGTCTATGCCGGCGACACGCTGCGCTACACCTGCACGCTCACCGACCGCCGCGCCACGGCCTCGCGTCCGGGCTGGGGTCTCGCCACCCACCACAACACCGCCGAGAACCAGCGCGGCGAGAAGGTGTTCGCGTTCACCGGCTCGGTGTTTTGGCAGTGGGAGCCGTGACCGAGGGCTTCGTCCCCGCCGTCATCGTTCAGGCCGCAGCGCGCCGCTCCGGGTAGAGTCCGAGCAGCCCCTCTGCATCGGCCCGGGCCACGCCGCGCTCGGTGATAATGCCGGTCACGAGACGCGCCGGCGTGACGTCGAAGGCGGGGTTGGCGACGGGGCTGCCCGGCGAGACCACCTCGACGGTCGCGAAACCGCCATCGGCGAGGCGCCCGGTGAGATGCGTGACCTCGCGGGCGTCGCGCTCCTCGATTGGGATGTCCCGTACGCCATCCATGAGCGTCCAGTCGATGGTCGAGAAGGGCAGCGCCGCGTAGAACGGCACGCCGGTGTCGCGGGCGGCCAGCGCCTTCAGATAGGTGCCGATCTTGTTGCAGACGTCCCCGGAGGCCGTCGTGCGGTCGGAGCCGACGAAGCAGATGTCGACCTCGCCGTGCTGCATCAGGTGCCCGCCGGCATTGTCGGCGATCACGGTGTGCGGCACGCCGTGGGCGTTCAGCTCGAAGGCGGTCAGCGCCGCGCCCTGGTTTCGGGGCCGGGTCTCGTCGACGTAGACATGGACCGGCACGCCGGCATCGTGCGCGACGTAGATCGGGGCCAGCGCCGTGCCCCAATCGACGGTCGCGAGCCAGCCGGCGTTGCAATGGGTCAGCACGTTGATCCGCCGTCCCTTGGCGGCCGCGTGCTGGGAGAGAATCCGGGCACCGTGCTCGCCGATCGCCCGGCAGCTCGCCACGTCCTCGTCGGCGATGCGGCCGGCTTCCGCGAAGGCCGCGCCCGCCCGCTCGTCCTCGGGCAGGCGGCGCAGGAGGGCGGCGACGTGGTCGAGAGCCCAGCGCAGGTTGATGGCGGTGGGCCGGGTGGCCCCGAGCTCGGCCACGGCTCGGTCGATCCCCGCATTGGAGGCGTCCTCGCGCATGGCCAGCGCCAGCCCGTAGGCGCCGGTCACCCCGATCAGCGGGGCGCCGCGCACGATCATGGTGCGGATGGCCTCGGCCGCCTGGGCCGACGTCGCGAGGCGCTTCAGCTCGAAGGCGAAGGGCAGGCGGGTCTGATCGATGACTTGGACCGACGCGCCGTCGGCATCGGGGAAGATGGTGCGATAGGGCTGGCCGCCGATCTTCACTGTTCTAACCTCCCAGAAGCTCGGCCGCGATGCGACCGACCTCGGCCAGCACCGCCTCGCGCTGCTCGGCCGGTGCCGAGGATTCGGCGAAATAGGCGGCGATGAGGAGCGGCCCCTGACCCGGCGGCCAAGCCACCGCCACATCGTTCGTCGCGCCGTGCGAACCAGTGCCGGTCTTATCGCCGATCCGCCAGCCCTCGGGAAGACCGGCGCGCAGCCGTCGGCCGCCGGTCTTGGACGCGACGAGCCACGTCGCGAGCTGAGCGCGTGAGGCAGGCGTCAGCACGTCGCCGAGGATGAGGCGGCGGAGCATCTCCAGCATGGCGCCCGGCGTGGTGGTGTCGCGAGGATCACTCGGCGTCGCCTCGTTCAGGGCCGTCTCCCTTCGGTCCAGACGAGTCACCGCGTCGCCGAGACTGCGCAGATAGGCGGTCAGGCCTGCAGGGCCGCCCTGCCGATCGAGGAGAAGGTTGGCAGCCGTGTTGTCCGAGAGCGTGATGGCGGCGTCGCAAGCCTCGGCGATGGTCAGGCCCGTGCCGAGCCGCGTCTCGGTCATCGGAGAGTAGGTGACGAGGTCCTGCCTCGTCACGGTGATCGGGGCGTCGAGCCGGTCCTCGCCGCGATCGACGCGCGACAGGGCCTGCGCGCCGGCGAGCAGCTTGAAGGTGCTGCAAAGCGCGAAGCGCTCCTCGGCGCGATAGCCGATCCGGCGTCCCGAAACCGTGTCGAGCATGGCGACGCCCAGGCGTCCGTCCGCCTTCTGCTCGAGGGCGGCGAAGCGGGCTTCCGGTCCGGCAGCGCGGACCGGGCTCAGGATGAGCGCACCCGTCCCCGCGAGTGCCGTGCGTCGGGTAATCCCTCGGACCATTCGTGGGCTCCTGTCCGGGACGCCCTCGCCCGAGCCGGTGGCCCTTTTGCGGCGGTGTCTCAGAAGTTCACGGGCCGAACCCGCTTCACCTGCGGGATGGCGGCGATCTCGGCGAGCACGTCCGGCGGGACCGGAGCATCGACGGCGCAGAAGCAGATGGCGTTGCCGCCTTCCGTCTCGCGTCCGAGATTGAAGGTCGCGACGTTCACCCCGGCCTCGCCGAGCACGCTGCCGAAGCGGCCGATGAAGCCCGGCTTGTCGTGGTTGCGCACGTAGAGCATGTGCGGCGCGAAGGCCGCGTCGATGGCGATGGAGCGGATCTCGACGATGCGCGGCTTGCCGTCGTGGAACACGGTGCCGGCCGCGTCGCGGGGCATGTCCTCGGCATCGACGGTGATGTGGACGAGCGATTCGTAGTCGCTCGCGCCGCCCTCGCGCTTCACCTCCTCGACGACGATGCCGCGCTCGCGGGCGATGGCCGGCGCGGAGACCATGTTGATGTCCTGCAGGAACGGCCGCAGCACGCCGGTGACCGCCGCCGCCGTCAGCGCCCTCGTGTTCATGCCGGCCACCGCACCCTCGTAGGTGATGCGGATGCCGCGCACCGGCGCGTCGGTGAGCTGACCGAGGAAGGAGCCGAGCTTTTCCGCGAGCGCCACGAAGGGCTTGAGGCGCGGCGCTTCTTCCGCCGAGATCGAGGGGAAGTTGATCGCGTTGGTGATCGCGCCCTGCAGCAGATAGTCGGACATCTGCTCGGCCACCTGCAGCGCCACGTTCTCCTGCGCCTCGTTGGTCGCGGCGCCGAGATGGGGGGTGCAGATCACGTTCGGGTGCCCGAAGAGCGGGTTCTCCGTGGCGGGCTCGGTCACGAACACGTCGAAGGCCGCGCCGGCGACATGACCGCTGTCGAGGGCGGCGCGCAGGGCAACCTCGTCGACGAGGCCGCCGCGGGCGCAGTTGACGATGCGCACGCCGGGCTTCGTCTTCGCGAGGTTCTCGGCCGAGAGGATGTTGCGGGTCTTCTCCGTCATCGGCACGTGGAGCGTGATGAGATCCGCCCTCGCCAGCAGCGCATCGAGCTCCACCTTCTCGACGCCGATCTCGATCGCCCGCTCCGGCGAGAGGTAGGGATCGTAGGCGATCAACTTGAGCTTCAGGCCGATCGCCCGGTCGGCGACGATGGCGCCGATATTGCCGCAGCCGATCACGCCGAGCGTCTTGCCCGTGAGCTCGACGCCCATGAACCGGTTCTTCTCCCATCTGCCGGCCTGCGTCGAGGCATCGGCCTGCGGGATCTGGCGGGCCAGCGCCAGCAGGAGCGCGATGGCGTGCTCGGCGGTGGTGATCGAGTTGCCGAAGGGCGTGTTCATCACGATCACGCCCTTGGCGGTCGCGGCCGGCACGTCGACGTTGTCGACGCCGATGCCGGCCCGGCCGATCACCTTGAGGTTCGCGGCCTCGGCGAGCAGCTTGGCCGTCGCCTTGGTGGCGGAGCGGATCGCCAGCCCGTCATACCGGCCGATGATGCGGGCGAGCGCCTCCTTGTCCTTGCCGAGATCGGGCTGGAAATCGACCTCGATGCCGCGATCCCGAAAGATCTGAACGGCAGCGTCGGAGAGGGCGTCGGAAATGAGAACCTTGGGAGCGGGCATGATGGCCTCCGGCTCTTGAGGGAAGGGGATTTCTGATGGCGGGTGGCGTGCATTTTCCCTCCCCCTCTGCGGGGGAGGGCGGCCCTCGCGTCAGCGAGGGGCGGGAGAGGGGAGCACAGGTTTTTCTGGAGAGGTCGCGGTCCCCTCTCCCGCCTGCTTCGCAGGCACCCTCCCCCGCAGAGGGGGGAGGGTTGATCTCAATTCAGGCCGCCGCAGCGAGCAGCTTCGCCTTCTCGGCCGCGAAAGCCCAGTCCAGCCAGGGCGTAAGCGCCTCGAGGTCCGAGGCCTCGACGGTCGCCCCGCACCAGATGCGCAGGCCGGGAGGCGCATCGCGGTAGGCGCCGAGATCGTAGGCGACGCCCTCCGCATCGAGCCGCTCCACCATGCCCTTGGCGACCGCGGCCACGACGGCGTCGCCCTTGGCAAGCACGTC
This sequence comes from Methylobacterium iners, assembly GCF_022179305.1. Taxonomy (GTDB): domain Bacteria; phylum Pseudomonadota; class Alphaproteobacteria; order Rhizobiales; family Beijerinckiaceae; genus Methylobacterium; species Methylobacterium iners. Next base: position 8,967 of record NZ_BPQP01000042.1, on the reverse strand, counting down.
GGGGTCGGTGATCACGAGGCAGACGCCCGTGTTGGTGTAGGTCGATGGGTCGACGGCGAGGTGGCCGATCCAGGGGGTGCGCGCGACCCAGTCGTGGATCACCCCGGCGTTGCGATCCGCACGGGCGAAGAGCGCGTCGAGGCCGCCGATGGACTCGGCCCATCTCAGGGTGTCGAGGTAATCCTCGACCGCCAGCATCGAGGGCGTGTTGATGGTCTCGCCCTTGAAGATGCCCTCGATGAGCTTGCCGCCCTTCTGCAGGCGGAAGACCTTGGGGATCGGCCAGGCGGGGGTGTGGCTCTCGATGCGCGCCACGGCGCGGGGCGAGAGGATCAGCATCCCGTGCGCGGCCTCGCCGCCCATCACCTTCTGCCAGGAGAAGGTCGTGACATCGAGCTTGTCCCACGGCAGCGGCATCGCGAAGGCGGCCGAGGTAGCGTCGCAGATCGTGACGCCGTCGCGGTCGTCGGCGATCCAGTCCGCGTGGGGGATGCGGACGCCGGCGGTGGTGCCGTTCCAGGTGAAGACGACGTCGTTGCGCTTGGTGTCGATGGCGTCGAGGGCCGGCAGAACGCCGTGCTCGGCGGTGCGCACGAGCGGCGCGATCTTGAGTTCCTTCAGCGCGTCGGTGACCCATTCGGCCCCGAAGGAATCCCAGGCCATGACCTCGACGGGCTTCGGCCCCAGCATGGACCACATCGCCATTTCGACGGCGCCGGTGTCGGAGGCGGGCACGATGCCGATGCGGTAATCAGCCGGGACGCGCAGGATTTTGCGTGTCCGCTCAATGGCTTCGGCGAGCTTCGCCTTGCCGATCGCGGAGCGGTGGGAGCGGCCGAAGGGCGCGTCGGAGAGCGCTTGAAGGTTCCAGCCGGGGCGTTTGGCCGTGGGGCCAGACGAGAAATTGGGCACGCGGGGGCGCGCGGTGGGGCGGTTCGACATCTGATCCATCCTTACAGATGGGCGCCTCCCGTTGGGGGGAGGTGTCCCGTCGCCGGGGATGATCCAGATGATCGGTCCGGTCAAGCGCCGGCCGGCCACACTCGGCGAAAAGCGCACCGGGCGGTGATCAAGACGCCAGCCGTGATCAATCCGAACATGCGCGTTCTCGCCTCGAAATTGCACATGATCACGCCTGCTATGCGCCTCAGACCACGTCGGTCAGCAGATCCGGGCGGCGCTCGCGGGTCAGGCGCAGGCTCTCGGCCTCGCGCCAGCGGCGGATCGCGGCGTGGTTGCCGCCCATCAGCACCTCGGGGATCGCGCGGCCCTCCCAGTCCCGGGGCCGGGTGTAGTGCGGGTATTCGAGCCGGCCGGATTCGAAGCTCTCCTCGACGCCCGATTCGGCCCGGCCCATGACGCCGGGCAGGAGCCTCACGCAGGCGTCGAGGACGATCATCGCGGCGGGCTCGCCGCCGGAGAGCACGTAGTCGCCGATCGAGACCTCCTCGAGCCCGCGCCCGGCGATCACCCGCTCGTCGACGCCCTCGAAGCGGCCGCAGACGAGGACGAGGCCGGGGCCTTCGCTGAGACTGCGGACGCGTCCTTGCGTCAGCGGCCGGCCGCGCGGGCTCATGAGGAGGCGGGGGCGCGGGTCGCCGGCGGGAACGGCGGCATCGATCGCGGCGGCGAGCACGTCGCAGCGCAGCACCATGCCGGCGCCGCCGCCGGCCGGCGTGTCGTCGACGGCGCGGTGGCGGCCGAGCCCGTGGGCGCGGATGTCGTGGGCGTCCAGCGCCCAGATCCCCCGGGCCAGCGCGTCGCCCGAGAGGGAGAGCCCGAGGTGCCCCGGGAACATCTCGGGGTAGAGGGTCAGCACCGTCGCCCGCCAGGGCGGGACGGGGGAGGGAAGGGCGCAATCCATGGATCCGGTGTGGCGTGCGGGAGCCTTGAGCGTCAACGTTCCCGGGCTGGGCGCTGCCTGCCCCGACCCCGTTCCTCCGGACGATCGACGCCTTCCGATGCCGGTTCTGCCGCGCCGATGCGCAATGATCGGCCGGGATAGAGACACAAATCCATCGATCGACGCGTCAACGGAAACTTCATTCGGATCGGTTGAATCTCATCCAAGTTCGAGGGGATTTCATTGGTCCATGTTTAACATCACAATTGGCAAGAAGCTTGGCATCTCGTCGGGTATCGCGGGACTGCTCGTTGGCATCATGCTCTTTGGCGAATACATCGCCAACACCAATACAGGGCATCTCACCGAAGCCCTCGTGCGTGAGCAGACGATTCTCGAAAGCATTGCCGGCGCCAATGTTGCGCTGAGCCGAATGGAAACCGGCTACAAGACCATCGACTTCGCGCGTTCGCCGGCCGAGGCCGCGAAGGCGGTCGCCGACAGCAAGGCCGAGGCCGTCAAGGCGGCGCGCGAGCTGGAGCGCCCGATCGCGATCGCGCTGAAGCCCGACGTCCTGAAGGCGGCGCAGCACGACCTGACGCGCCTGGCCGCGATGATCGAGGATTTCGCGCGCGTCGGACGCGCGGACCTGCGCAACCAGGCCGTCGATGCCGCCGCCGTCGGCGCCATCCGGCAGTCGATCCAGGCCCTCCTCGCGGATGCGGGCAAGCAGACCGACGAGGCGCTGACGAACGCGCGCCGCTTCACCAACGAAGCGAGCACCGAGGTCGGGGAACATCTCACGCTCGCGACGCGGGTCGGCGTGACCGCCCACTCCGTTACCATCGTGATCCTGTTCGCGTCGGCCCTCTACCTGATGATGAACATCACGCACCCGCTCCGGTCGCTGGTCCGGTCCCTCGACCGCATGGCGCAGGGCGATTTCGGCGTCGACATCGCGGAGGCCGCGCGCGGCGACGAGATCGGCACGGTCGGACGCTCCGTCGAGGCCATCAAGGTCCAGGCCCAGCGCAAGGCCGCCGAGGAGGCGGAGGCGCGCCTGACCGCCGACGCCGTCGCGGCCCGCGACCGGCAGAGTGCGATGCAGGACATGGCCGACCGGTTCGAGGCCGCGGTGGGCAGCATCATCGGCCAGGTCTCGGCTTCCGCCGCCGAGCTGCAGGCGACGGCCGAAGTCATGACCTTGACGGCGACGCGGACGGCCGGTCCACGACCGTGGCCGCCGCCGCCGAGGAGGCGAGCACCAACGTCACCATGGTCTCCGCGGCGGCCGAGGAGCTGGGGAGCTCCGTGGCCGAGATCGGCCGCCAGGTCGGCGGGTCGGCCGACCTCGCCAAGCGCGCCGTGGCCGAGGCGGCCGCGACCGCGGACCTCGTGCACGAGCTGAGCGCGGCGGCGTCCCAGATCGGGGACGTCGTGGCGATGATCTCGACCATCGCCGGCCAGACCAACCTGCTGGCGCTCAACGCCACCATCGAGGCGGCGCGTGCCGGCGAGGCCGGCCGGGGCTTCGCCGTCGTCGCCACCGGGGTCAAGGAGCTCGCCGCCCAGACCTCGCGCGCGACCGACAAGATCGGCGGGCAGATCACCCGCATCCAGGGCTCGACCGGGCAGACGGTCGCGGCGATCACGGGAATCGCCGACCGCATCCGCGAGATCAGCGGCATGGCGGTCGTCATCACCGACGCCGTCGACCAGCAGGGCGCGGCGACCCAGGAGATCGTCCGCAACGTCGCCCAGGCCGCTTCCGGCGTCGGCGACGTGACCAGCAACATCTCGGGCGTCGCGAGCGCCGTGGAGGAGACGGGCCAGGCCGCGCGGCAGGTCCTCGATTCCGCCTCGGAACTGTCCCGCCAGTCCGGGCACCTTAGCGCGGAGGTCGCCCGGTTCCTCGCCACCGTCCGGGCCGCCTGAGGCGACAGGCGGCGCGCCGGGCCACGCGGTCCGGCGGGCGTCTTGACGCAAGCGCATCCCCGCGGGCCTCCGAGCGTTATGGGGTAATGGCTCACGCAGGACGCTTTCCCCTCGCCGCCGCGACGGCGGCTTTGCTGGTCGGGCTCTGCCTGGCGGCGCCGGCTCGGGCCGAGCCGCTGGCGCCCCCGGGCGCGCCGGCCCAGGCCTTCCCGAAGCCCGACCGGCCGGTGGCCGAGATCATCACCTCGGTCTGGGCGCCGGAGGCGGGGCGGGACAAGGCCGACGAGGTCGGCCAGGTCGCGCGCCTCATGCGGATCACGCCCGGCGAGACGGTGGCCGATATCGGCGCGGGCTCCGGCTACTACACGGTGCGGCTCGCCGAGCGCGTCGGGCCGGGCGGCCAGGTCTTCGCCGAGGACGTGATCCCCCGCTACCTTAAGGAGCTCGGGGCACGGGTCGCCAAGAGCGGCCTCACCAACGTGCGCGTAGTGCGCGGCGAGGCCCACGACCCGCGGCTGCCGCCGGCCTCGGTCGACGCGGCGGTGCTCGTCCACATGTACCACGAGATCAGCCAGCCCTTCGGCCTGCTCCACAACCTGGCGGCGGCGATGAAGCCGGGCGGGCGCGTCGGCATCGTCGACGAGGACGACATCCCCTCCCGCCACGGCACCCCGCCGGCGCTGCTGCGCTGCGAGCTCTCGGCGGTCGGCTACCGCGAGACCGGCTTCCACAAGCTCGAGGGCGGCAGCCACTACCTCGCGATCTTCGAGGCCCCGGCGCCGGAAGCCCGGCCGGACCCCAGGACGATCAAGCCCTGCAAGGACGAGACGACGCGCAAGGGGCGGTGAGGGCTCCCCTCCCCCTCGTGGGGAGGGTCAGGGGTGGGGGTGGCTGGCCGACCCTGCCGCTCACCAAGCGGAACCACCCCCACCTCCGGCTTCTCCCCACAAGGGGGAGGAGAGGTGCTTCCATTCACCCTTCCGTAGCCCCACTCCCTTACGCTCACCGCCGTCGCAACCGGCGCGAGGCGCGCACGTGATCCTGGGTGCTTGGCTCGACCAGCCGGTCTGGCTCATCTTCACGCTTCTCGGGGCGAGCTTCGCCGTCGTGAGCGGGCTGCTCTGGCTCGTCTCGAACCTGCGCCCGACGCAGCCCTTGCTGCGCAGGCTCGGGCTCGGCATCGTCGCTCCCTACTTCAACGCCATCTCGGTGATGCTCGCCCTGCTCACGAGCTTCGTGGCCAACGACGCCTGGGAGCGGCAGCGCCAGGCGAGCCGCATCGTCCAGTCCGAGCGGACGAACCTGCTCGCCGCCCACGATCTCAGCCTCGCCACGGCCTCGGACATGAGCGACATCCGCAAGCGGCTCCTCGCCTATGCCGAGGCGCTGATCGCCGACGAATGGCCGAGGATGACGGAGGGTGCCTCCTCGAACGCGGCCGGCGAGGCGCTCGGCGCGCTGATGCAGGCGGTGGCCGATCCGCGCCACACGACGGAGGCGGGCGCACCCGCCCACGCCGCGCTGCTCGACGCCGTGATGAACCTGCGCGCCGCCCGCGGCGAGCGCCTGGCGCTGAGCGACGCCCAGGGCGACCAGTCGAAATGGCTGACCCTCATGGTGCTGGCGGGCCTGACGCTGATCGCGCTCGCCCTGATCCACGTGGACAAGCCGGTGCCCCAGGCCGTGACCCTCCTGCTGTTCTCGGCCGCGATGGTGACGACGCTCGGCGTCATCGCGTTGCACGAGCGGCCTTTCGACGGGCCGTTGGCGTTGAGCGCGGCGCCGTTGGAGAGTGCGCGAATGGTGATGGCAAAGCGGTAGGGCCTTGGACGCTCGGCTTCGTCTGTAACAGGGTCCGAACTCAATCAGCTTGCCCGTGTGGAGGTCTGCTACGGGCAGCAACCGGACTGGCCTTTCGCCCCTAAGCGGACGTTCCGCCTCGACGAAAACTGGCCGGAGAAGCCTCGCCTCGTCGTCACGCGAAGCGGACGTTCGCATGATGGACGACATGAGTACTCCTTGCATGCCTGCACGAAGTAAGCGACCTCCGCTCGCCGGAGGGACAGATTTGCCTTGGCCTTGAAGGGTCGACGGGCCCTGGGGGCAACCGCCATCTGCGAAACTACACGGTGACAGAAGATCGCGTTTGGCTGATGGGAAAACATCCAATTTTCGACCCACGCTGTTGATAAGCAATACGTATTTTTGTGGAGAGTGGAAAATATAAATCTAGATTTCGTTGAAATATCATTTGAATGATGAAAATGTTTACGCCTGAAGTCGCGGATTTTTAATCCGTAAAAATCTTGCGCCCGCATCTGAAAACCATGCTATCATTTGCTCAGACGGGGTGGTTGCCGTATGCTTGCCTCGGTGCAATGCCATGCGTCGCACCCCTGTGAAGCTGTTTCTCGTGCCGGATGCCGGCGTCTTCCAGGAGCGCGCCATGCCCTTCCAAAACACCCCTCCTCCCCCGGCTTCTTGCCCAGCACCTCCGCCTGCGCGTAGCCGGTGAGCCGCTCGAAGCCGCCGTTGACGTAGAGGATGCGCTGCTGGGGGTCCGTGACGATGACGGAGTTGTCCGTCTCGTTGGCGACCAGCGAGAGAAGCTGGAACTGCCGGCGCTTGGCGACCTCGGCCGTGATGTCGGTGGCGAACTTCACGACCTTGATGGGCCGTCCGGCCGGGTCGAGGATCGGGTTGTAGGTGGCCTGGATCCAGATCTCCCCACCGCCCTTGGCGATGCGGCGGAACTCGGCGGCCTGGAACTCGCCCCGGCGCAGGGCCGCCCAGAACGCGCGGTACTCCTCGCTCTCGCGCTCGGCCGGATCGACGAACATCCGGTGGTGCTGGCCCTGGACCTCCTCGAGCCCGTAGCCGACCACGGCGAGGAAGTTGGCGTTGGCGGTCAGGATCGTGCCGTCGAGGGCGAATTCGATGATGCCCTGAGACCGGCCGATGGCGGCGACCTTGCCGGTGGAATCGGCGTTGCTCAGCTTCTGCGCGGTGATGTCGCTGGCGAACTTGACGATCTTGCGCGGGCGCCCGGTCGGCCCGAGGATCGGGTTGTAGGTCGCCTGCAGCCAGATCTCGCGCCCGCCCTTGGCGACCCTGCGGTACTCGCCGGCCTGGAACTCGCCGCGACCGAGGGAGGCCCAGAAACCGCGATAGGCCTCGCTCTCCCGCTCGGCCGGGTCGACGAACATGCGGTGATGCTGGCCCTTCACCTCCCGCAGGCTGTAGCCGACGGCCGCCAGGAAGTTCGCGTTGGCCGTCAGGATGGTGCCGTCCAGCGCGAATTCGATGACCGCCTGGGAGCGATCCAGGGCCGCGAGCTTCGCTGCGACGTCCGTGCTGAAGAGTGCCACGACAAGACCCGTCAATTCGCCTAAAGGCCAAGGCGTGGCGGCGAAGGATAGGGAACCGCAATCCCACCTAAGCGCCGGTTAACGGGCCGGTATTTTCTACATAAGTTTGTTTTCGCGGACAGATGAGGGTCGAGCGGCGCGCCGTCTGCTGGTTTCGGGCGTCCGGCCCGGAGGATGGAGACTTGATTGTACAGGGCAAAACAGTCGTGGCGGCTCGACAACCCGAGGCTGTAGAGCCCGCGCGAGGATCTCCTCGTGCTTTTACTGGTGAACCGGGAGGGGACGCGCGCCCGGCTGACCTGTCCCCGGGCGCACCCGCATCGCCGCCCCGATCGCGACAACATCGCGGTGGAAAGCCGCGCGTTGTCTGGTAGAGCCTCCGCCCCATGAGTGACTTCGCCAAACCGCCGGACCCGCGGGCGATTCCGGAGCAGGTCGAACGGGACGAGGCGCGGATCAGCGCCGAGATAGCGGGTACGGATGGGGGGATTGATCCCTTCGTCGCGGCCGTGCACGCCACGCGCATGCCGATGATCATCACGAACCCGCGGCTGCCCGACAACCCAATCGTCTTCGTCAACGACTCGTTCTGCCGCCTGACCGGCTACGATCGCGACGAGATCGTGGGGCGCAACTGCCGCTTCCTGCAGGGACCGGAGACCGATCCGGCCGTCGTGCAGAAGCTCCGCGAGGCCATCGCCGCGCCGCGCGCCGTTGAGACCGACATCCGCAACCACCGCAAGGACGGTACGCCGTTCTGGAACCGGCTGCTCATGGCGCCGGTCCACGACGCCGCCGGCAAGCTGGCCTACTTCTTCGCCAGCCAGCTCGACGTGACGCTGGAGCGGGAGCGCGTGACCGCCCTCGAGAGCGAGAACGCGGCCCTGACGGCCGAGCGGCAGGCCGACCGGGAACGTCTCGCCTTCAGCGAGGAATCGCGGAACCTCGCCATCGAGGCGGCCGAGATCGGCACCTGGGATTTCAACCCGTTCACCGACGTGCTGACCTGGTCGGACCGCACCAAGGCGATGTTCGGCATCTCGTCGGACGCGCCCTGCAGCATCGACGACTTCTACGCCGGGCTGCACCCCGAGGATCGCGAGGCGACCGCCGCGGCCTTCGCCTCGGCCCTCGATCCCATGAAGCGGGCCACCTACGACGTGGAGTACCGCACGATCGGCCGGGAGGACGGCCTCGTGCGCTGGGTTGCCGCCAAGGGCCGGGGCATGTTCGACGAGACCGGCCGCTGCGTGCGGGCACTGGGCACCGCGATCGACATCACCGCGCGGCGCCGGGCGCAGGAGGAATCGCGGGAGAACGAGGCCCGCCTCAGCTTCCTTGACGCACTGGGCCGGGCCACCGTCACCAGCACCGACGCCGACGCCATCCTGGCCACCACGACGCGGATGGTGGCGGAGCATCTCGGCCTCTCGAACTGCGCCTATGCCGACATGGACCCGGACGAGGACGGGTTCACCATCCGCGGCGACTGGGCGGCCGAGGGCTCGCCGAGCATCGTCGGCCATTACAGCCTCGCTGATTTCGGGCAGCTCGCGGTGCGCAACCTCGGCGCCGGCGAGCCGCTGATCATCAACGACAACCTCTCCGAGCTCCCGCCCGAGGAGGCGGCGACCTTCCAGGCCATCGGCATTACCGCCACGATCTGCATGCCGCTGACCAAGGAGGACCGGCTGACCGCCCTCATGGCGATCCACGACCGGGTGCCGCGGGCCTGGACCCCCTACGACCTCAACCTCATCCGCGAGGTGACGGAGCGCTGCTGGGCCCATATCGAGCGCGTGCGCGCCGACGCGGCCGTGA
>NZ_BPQP01000041.1 GCF_022179305.1 Methylobacterium iners | reverse complement strand
ACCACATTGCCCGAACGGAAGCCGGGGTCGAACGTCGTCTCGGTGAAGAGCCGGCAGCGCTAGATCGGGCGCCTGCGCCCGGTCCTACTTGATCACGGCGCAGGCGATGCGGGCGCCGGCCCCGCCGATCGGCTGGCTCATGTGATCGTCCTCGTTGGCGTGGATGATCAGCGCCGAGCCGTTCCCGTCCTTGAGGCCGCCTTCCCCGGTCAGGGGCGTCTCGCTCGAGACCTCCGCGTTCACGGAGCCGTCGGCATTGGCATAGACGTTGGGCAGGTCGCCCTCGTCGGGACCGTCGGGATTGAGCAGGCCGTGCTTGCTCTGGTCGTGGTTCACATGCGCCTTCGACCGCTCGAACTTGTCCGCGTCCGAGCAATCGCCGACCGCGTGGAAATGCATGCCGTGCCAGCCCGGCGGCAATCCGCCCGGCGCGATCGTCAGCCGCATCACGAGGGCCGTGGCGCCGTCGCGGATGGTGATCTGGCCGATCGTCTCGCTCCGATTGTTCGCCACGTTGCCCTCGAAGCTCTGCGGGGCGGCCGGTGCGGTCTGGGCGTGAGCGGAACCGAAGGTTACGGCGAGGGCCAGGGCGGGCAGGAACCATCGCATCGCGTCGCTCTCTATCTCGGCTCGGATCGATCGGAGGCTGCCATGTGTGGCGGGCGTGCTGCCGCGGCAACCGCGCGAGCCGTTCAGACCGGACCAAACCCGCACCTTCGGCAAAGCGCAACGGCCTCGACGAGGCCTGTCGCGGGCCCGGTAAAGATTTATGCGGCGGCCGGCTCATCGCAGGCCCAAAGAGCGCAGGAACCATTGCGCTTTCGTGGACGCAATCCAAAGATTTTGTTAAGAATTCATGGTGCTGCGGGCCCGCGCATCACAGTCGGGAGAGCCTCAATGCCCGTCACGATCCCCCGCCGCCTGAGTGCGGCCCTGGTTCTGAGCGCCGCGCTCGGCCTTGGCAGCGCGACGGCACAGGCGGACCGGCCGGCGACCGGCGGTCGATCCTGGACGGATCCGCCGGCCCGCAGCACGCCTGCCGCGTCCGATCCCGCACCGAATCCTGACAAGGCGGAGGCTCCGCAGAAGCGGGTCGAGGATACCCGCGAAACGAAGCGTGCCGCTGCGGTCGCCACCCGGAAGGACGCCCGTCCCGCGCGGGCGAAAGTCGCGGAGCGCCGCCGGGCCACCGAGCCGCGCATGAGCCGGCGAGTCGCCCAGGCTCCCCGGGAGCGTGAAGCGCCGCGGGGGCGTGCGCCAGTCACGGTGCGATACCACTACGCACCGGCCGCCGTGGCGATGGGGGCGGATTCCGGCTTCCACGAGGACGAGCGCCTGCGCCGCATCCGGCAGGCCGAGGCGGCAGGGTTCCTCGTGGTGCGCTCGCGCAGCGTGGAGTTTCCGGACGGGCGGCGGCTGCGGACCTACGTTCCCTACGAGGGGGAAGACGAAGACGAGTGATTACCGCGCAGGGTGCGCGCCGTTGACCGAGAGGGTAATCGTTCGAACGCGAACAGCCCCGCCTTTCGCCGGCAGGGCTGTGGAATCACGTCGCTCAGGATGGCTGAAGGATCAGCGAATTCGGCCAGGCCGGGCCGGCTCGAACACCACACGACGGTGAAAGGCGCACCAGCTCTTGCCGTCCGGCACGGGGGCGCCGCAGCAGATGGCCTGATCATTGGGCTCGCCGATGATGAACTTGCAGACGAAGGCGCCCGATTGCGCGAACGGCACCCGCAGGGCGGCCGATGGCTCGGCAATCGCGTCGGCCTCGCCGATCTGGGACATGCGAACGAGTTGGTTCATGAAGATGTGACTCACGAGAGTTGGAATTGCGGGCGCAGGCCCAGCAGAATCGATGATGTCGAAAGCCGCTCATCCGACCGGCGCATTCCGTGACCGGAACGGCACCGTCGGACGAGGCCGGGCGCCGCTCGAATCGGCAGCGATGGCGTCATGATATTGTTATATCTGGGGTTCTTGACTCGGCAAACAAGGACCACTGCGCAGACGGGCGGGAACGCACCGGATTCCGGTGCTGAGCCCTGCAAATACGGCATGACACGTCCGCTGTCCGTGTGTGCCGACGCCCCGATCAGCCGGCCTTGGCGTCCGCGACGAGCGCGGCCAGGCCTGAATCGACCTCCGCACCGAGCATCCGGCGCTCCGCGTCGGTAAGGTCCGCGGCCCAGCCGCGGCGGCCGAAGCCGTCGGCGCATTTGGCGCGCTCCGCCTCGATATAGGCCTCGGTCTCGGCGGGCCGCGTGCGCATAGCTTCGGCGAATCCGGCCCAGGCGGCGCGCTCGACCACGGCAAGGCGAGCGCGCAGACGGATCATGACCGCGCGCTCAGGGCTGACGTCGTCCTCGCTCATCAGCGCCGGGGTTCGCAGCGGGTCTTCACGTAGCTGTCCTTGTCGATGCCGTGCCCGGCGCTCGCGGCCAGGACGGGCCCCTGGATCAGGCATTCCTGCAGGGTATGCGCCGGCGCCGTGATCACGTCGAGGGCGGTCTCGCGCGTGCAATCCGGAGCCTGGACCGTGGAGGCGCAGATGAGGGCGACGACGATGATTGGGTTCATCGCCGGCAAGATAGATCAAGGGCGGGCGCGAGCAAGGTACGTGTCCTGCAAAATCGATCCGGAATCGAGCGGTGCGGCATCGTCGCGAGCGGATCGCCCCACTTCGAACCTCTCCAAACGAACCCTCCCTCGCTCTCGGCCTCGCTCTCGGCACCGCAAGACATAAAGCCTATGTCTATTTACCTAGGACTTAAAGTATAAGACAATGGACCTATTACGCTCGCCGGCTAGACCTTGCGAGCAATGCCCGAGCCAGCATGGACGGCACGCCGAGTCTTGTTGCGGCTGCGCGACTTCATCCGCTCCCAGGCGAGGGCGACGCGGTTTGCGGCGAGGTCGAGGATGAGAAGAATGCCGCTGATGATGATGACGGCTGTGCAAGTCCCGCCGATGATCAGGCCCAGCACGCCGGGTGCGGGGATGACCATCAGACTGACGAGGCCGAGAAGAGCAACGCCGGGAACCCACTTGCTCATGATCACGCCTGAAATCGAGAAGTCGTGATGAACCTTAGCGGCATCTTTCTGATTGATCCCTTAAGAAAACTCCCGCAACGCGCCTCTATCGAGGAATTCGCAAATCGAATGCAGTTCGACCGGTTCTTGCATGAAGAATTCAATTCGCCTGATCGGCGAGATCTCTGCGGAAGGCGGCGCTTCTCAAGGAGATCGACTCCGCCTTGTGCGGGAAGAACTCAGGTGAGGCGGGGCTGAACTCTGGGCGTCCGATCGGTCTCAGGTCGCGGGAGTGCGACGGCTCCGACGCGAAAGACTCAAGTCCTGTAATAATCCCTGTACCAGGCCACGAAGGCCGGGATGCCGGTCTCCAGCGGCGTCTCCGGCGCCCCTCCGATCAGGGCGCGCAGAAGCTCGGTGCTCGCGTGGGTGCGGGCGACGTCGCCGGGCGGCAGGGGCTTCAGGAGGCGTTCGGCCCGGCGCCCGAGCGCGCCCTCCAGCGCGTCGATCATCGCGTCGAGCCGCACCGGCCGGCCGCCGCCGATATTGACGAGGCGATAGGGCGCGACCGGGCTCAGGGTGTCGGCCTCGCCCACGGACGCATCGATCGGGGGCCGGTCGGCGAGGCGGCGGATCGCCTCGACGAGGTCGTCGACATAGGTGAAGTCGCGCTCCGCCGCGCCGCCGGCGAAGACCTCGATCGGCTCGCCGGCGAGGATCTTCTTCGTGAACAGGAACAGGGCCATGTCCGGCCGCCCCCAGGGACAGTAGACGGTGAAGAAGCGGAAGGCCGTGGTCGGGATCCCGAAGAGGTGGCTGTAGGCGTGGGCCATCGCCTCGCCCGCGAGCTTCGAGGCGGCGTAGAGGGTCAGCGGCGAGACCGCCCGGTCCGTCTCGCGGAACGGCACGCGGGCGTCGCCGCCATAGGCCGAGCTCGTCGAGGCGAAGAGCAGGTGGCGCACCGGATGCGCGCGCACGGCCTCGAGCAGGTTCCCCATGCCGACGAGGTTCGCCTCGACATAGGCGCCCGGGTTCTCGAGGCTGTGGCGGACCCCGGCCTGGGCGGCGAGGTGGACCACGATCTCGGGCTCGGCCCGGGCCATCGCCTCGGGAAGGGTGCCGGGCGTCTCGAGACGCGCCTCGACCGCCGCGAAGCCCGGCATCGTGGCGAGGATGGCGTGCCGGGCCCGCTTCAGGCCGACGTCGTAATAGTCCGAAAACCCGTCGAAGCCGGTGACGGCGTGGCCCTCGGAGAGGAGCCGCCGCGCGAGGTGGAAGCCGATGAAGCCGGCGCTGCCGGTGACGAGGATGCGCATCGGGCCGCCTCACGGTCGCGGGTTGCCGCGGCTGGCCTACACGGCCGGGCCTACCACCTCAAGAAAGCCCGGCACCTCAAGGAACCGGGCGCGGACCCCGAGCGGCGCGCAGGGCGTCGGCGGCGTAGATCGCCAGCGCCAGCCAGATCAGGGCGAACAGCAGCCACCGCTGCGGCTCGGCCCGCTCGCCGTAGACGAGGACGCTGAGGATGAGGAGGCAGCTCGGGGCGAGATATTGCATCAGCCCGAGCGTCGCGAGGGTGAGCCGCTGAGCGGCGGCCGCGAACCAGATCAGCGGAAGCGCCGTGGTCACGCCGGTGAGCAGAAGGAGGCTCAGGCGAAGGGTATCGCCCTCAACGGCCGGCGCGGACGTGAAGGCGAGATGGAACAGCGCGAAGGGCAGGAGGATCAGGGTCTCGGCGCAGAAGCCGATCATCGGATCGATGCCCACGACCTTGCGGACGAGCCCGTAGAGCGCGAAGCTCGTGGCGAGCGCCAGCGAGACGAGCGGAAGGCTGCCGGCGGTGACCACCGCGACGATGACGGCGAGCGCCGCCAGGCCGACGGCGGCGCCCTGGACCGGCCGCAGGCGCTCGCCCAGCACCACGGCGCCGAGCGCCACGCTCACCAGCGGGTTGATGAAGTAGCCGAGGCTCGCGTCGAGCATCCGGCCGGCATTCACCGCCCAGAGGTAGAGCAGCCAGTTCACGGCGATGAGACCGGCCGAGGCCGCGAGCAGCCCGTGGCGGGGTCTCAGCGGGAACGGGCTGCGCAGGGATCGGCGCAGGGCGACGAGGAGCGCGCCGACGAACAGGCTCGACCAGACGATGCGATGGGCGAGCACCGTGCCGGCCGGCACCGAATCGAGCAGCTTGAAGTGGATCGGGACGACGAGGCCCCAGCTCAGATAGGCGCCGAGCGCGTAGATGAGGCCCACGATTCCCTCCACGCCTTGCGCCTTGCGCGAACGCGGGGCCGGGCCCGGGGTTCAGGTCAGTTCCGCCGGGCCGGTCCCGAGATGGGGTCGCCGCGCATCAGGGCGTTCAGGCGCTCGGTGTCGAAGCCGTTCGTCATCAGGGGCGCCGGAGGCTTGGCCGGCGCGGGCTTGACCGCCGGCACCGCCGGCGCGACCGCGCCCGTGGTCGCGGGGTCGAGCGCGGGGAAGCGCGCCATCACGGGGACCGGGTCCGGAGCCGGATGATCGAGGCGATCGGTGCAGACGAGGCCGATCGTCGCGACGCTGAGGCCGAGGACGCTGCCGGCGGCAAGGAGGCGCAGGGTGGGCAAGGGGATCGTCCCGGAAACGCAACTGTCGAAACAGGATTAGCGCGAGGCCGTTAACGAAGGGGAACCCATCACACCCCTTGAGGAGGCCGGACGACATGGACCACGAGGCGACGGCGAGCGACAGCCCGTTCATCCAGGGGCGCAACGCGCGGCTCTACGGCAAGAGCCTGGCGCAATGCCCCTATCCCGAAGGCTCGGAGGAGCGCGCCGCCTGGATGCAGGCCTACGAGGAGGCGAGCGACGGGCCGGGCGACGGAGGCTCCGGCCAGCAGAGCTAGGGCTCGAGAGCATTGTCCGCCGAAGCGGCGACCGGTTCGGCGGAAAAATGCGTGGCAACAAGAAGACAGAATAGTTTCCATGATCCGGGGATCACGGAAACTATTCTAACGCAGGATTTGCCCGAGGAAGGCCCGGGTCCGCTCATGGCGGGGCGTCCGGAAGAAGGCGTCGGTCGGCGCGATCTCGATGATCTGGCCCTCGTCCATGAACACGACCCGGTCCGCGACCCGGCGGGCGAAGCCCATCTCGTGGGTAACGCAGAGCATGGTCATGCCGGATTGGGCGAGATCGACCATGGTGCCGAGCACCTCCTCGACCATCTCCGGGTCCAGCGCGGAGGTCGGCTCGTCGAAGAGCATGATTTCCGGCGCCATGCACAGCGCCCGGGCGATTGCGGCCCGCTGGCGCTGGCCGCCCGAGAGCTGGCCCGGATATTTCCGGGCCTGCTCCGGGATGCGCACGCGCGTAAGGTGGTCCATGGCGAGATCCTCCGCCCGATGCCGTCCCATCCGCCGCACGTGGATCGGGGCGAGCGTGCAGTTCTCGAGCACGGTGAGGTGCGCAAACAGGTTGAAGCTCTGGAAGACCATGCCGGTCCTGAGCCGCGCCATCTCGGCCTCTCGGTGCCCATCGAGGCGCGTGCCCGCGAGCGCGATGCGGCCGCCCTGGTAGGGCTCCAGGCCGTTGATGCAGCGGATCAAGGTCGACTTGCCGGAGCCCGAGGGCCCGCAGATCACGAGCCGCTCGGACCGCCTCACCGTGAGGTCGACGTCGCGCAGGACGTGGTGGGACCCGAACCACTTGTTCAACCCGGTGATCGCGACGGCGGGCGGCTCCTTCCCCCCCGTCACCGCGCCCCCTCCCCGGCCGCCAGCCGCCGCTCGATGAAGGCGGCGTAGCGGGCCATGCCAAAGCAGAAGGCGAAGTAGAACAGGGCCGCGAAGGCGTAGGCCGTCACCGGCACGCTGGGGGCCGCCCAGCGCGGGTCGATGCGGGCCGATTCCAGCACCCGGATGAAGTCGGCGATGCCGACGATCGAGACCAGCGTCGTGTCCTTGAACAGGCCGATGAAGGTGTTGACGATGCCGGGCACCACGATCTTGATCGCCTGGGGCAGGACCACGAAGCGCAGGATCTGCAGCTCCGTCAGGCCCAGCGCCCGGGCGGCCTGGGCCTGACCGGGCGGGACCGCCTGCAAGCCGCCGCGCACCACCTCGGCCATGTAGGCGGAGGCGAACAGCGCGACGCCGACGAGCGGCCGCAGCAGCCGGTCGATGGTGATGTCGCCGGGCAGGAACAGCGGCAGCATGACGTTGGCCATGAACAGCACCGTGATCAGGGGCACGCCGCGCCAGAACTCGATGAAGAGCGTGCAGGCGAGGCGGATCACGGGCAGGTCGGAGCGCCGCCCCAGCGCCAGCAGGATGCCGAGCGGCAGCGACACCACGATCCCGACGAGGGAGACCACGAAGGTCACGATCATGCCGCCCCACAGGCCGGTCGGGACGGGCTTCAGGCCGAGGGCCGGCGCGCCGGCGAGCAGCAGATAGGCGGCGACCGGAAAGACGCCGAAGAAGAACAGGGCGCCCAAGCCCCGCCGCGGCGCGTCGAGCCACAGCATCCAGCCGCCGCCGAGCAGCATCAGCGCGAAGACCGCGTCGGGGCGCCAGCGCTCGGCTAAGGGGTAGGAGCCGTAGACGAGGTAGCCGAGTTTTTCGTGGATGAAGGCCCAGCAGGCGCCGACCGGCCGGCCGGCCGCCTCCGGGCGGCAGGCCTCGCCGGACCCGCCCGTCCAGACCGCGTCGAGGACGAGGAAGCGGAAGAGCGGCGGCAGGACGAGGGCGAGGAGCGCGAGCACCACGAGGGTGGTCGCCGCGTTGCCGAGGCTCGAGAACAGGTTTCGTCGGACCCAGGCGAACGGCCCGCCGACAGCCGCGGGCGGCGCCCGGGGCGGCACCTCGGCCGTGCGGAGAAAAGTCTCGCTCATCGCTCCACCAGGGCGACGCGGCGATTGTAGAGGTTCATCGCGACCGAGGTGACGAGGCTGAGCGCGAGGTAGATGCCCATGGTGATCGCCACCGCCTCCACCGCCTGGTTGGTCTGGTTGAGCACGGTGCCCATCGTGACGTGGACGAGGTCGGGATAGCCGATCAGCACGCCGAGCGAGGAGTTTTTCGTCAGGCTGAGATACTGGCTCGTCAGCGGCGGCACGATCACCCGCATCGCCTGCGGCACCACCACGAGGCGCAGCCGCTGGGCACGGTTGAGGCCGAGCGCCTGGGCCGCCTCCTCCTGCCCGCGGGCGACGCTGTCGAGGCCAGCGCGCACGATCTCGGCGATGAAGGCGGCCGAATAGGTGGAGAGCCCGATGAGGAGGGCGGCGAATTCCGGCTGCACGGCGAGCCCGCCCTCGATGTCGTAGGGCCCGCGCGCCGGAAAGGCGATGGGGATGACCCGGCCCGCGAGCGCGAGGCCGATCCAGGCCAGGGCCGGAAGCCCGAGGATCAGGCCGCTCCCGGCGGCGAGCACCGGCAGCGGCGTCCGGCCGGCCTCGATCCGGCGGCGCGACAGGCGCGCGAGGATGAGCGTCGCGCCGATCCCGAGGAGGAAGGCCGCGGGCACGAGCCAGCCCGTTCCGGAGAAGTCCGGTCGGGGCAGGAACAGCCCCCGCTGGGTCAGGAAGGCGCCCTCCGCGAAGACCGCGGGCTCCAGGGCCGGCGGCAGCACCACCCGCACCGCCACGTACCAGACCAGCAATTGCAGGAGGAGCGGCAGGTTGCGCAGGGTCTCGACGTAGGTCGCGGCCAGTCCCCGGGCGAGGGCGTTGGGGGAGCGGCGCGCGATGCCGACGACGAAGCCGAGGATCGTCGCCAGCACGATTCCGAGGCTCGCCACGAGCAGCGTGTTGAGGAGCCCGACAAGGATCGCCTCGCCGTAGGTCGCCGTCGCGGCGGCGTAGGGGATCAAGGTCTGGGAGATGTCGAACCCGGCCGCCCGCCGGAGGAAGCCGAAGCCCGCGACGATGCCCTGTCGGGCGAGCTTGTCCGCGGCGTTGGTGGTCGCGCCGTAGGCGAGCGCCGCCACCGCGAGGAGCAGGCCGGCCTGGACCGCGAGGCGGAGCTTGGGGGCGAGAGCGGAATCAGCCATGCGACGCCCGCTCGACGGTCGCGGGACCCGCGACGAGCTCCCTCTCCCAGGGGGAGAGGGTTGGGGTGAGGGGAGCGCATTCTCCGGAGGGGGCACGCCCCTCACCCTGTCCCTCTCCCAATGGGAGAGGGGACCCGAGCCTTGCCTGCGATCCGTTCAGGCTCCGTCGTGCGATCCGTGAAGCCGAGCCCCTCACCGGATCGGCGGCCCGTACTGGAGGCCGCCCTGGGTCCAGAGGGCGTTCAACCCGCGCGGCACCTTGAGGGCTGAGCCCTCCCCGACATTGCGCGAGAAGACCTCGCCGTAATTGCCGACGTGCCGGATGATCCGGAAGGCCCAGTCGTTGGTCAGGCCGAGATCCTGGCCGTACCGGCCCTCCAGCCCCAGGATGCGGCGGACATTGGGGCTCGCCGGCGCCTTGCGCGTCGCCTCGACGTTCTCGCGCGTCAGGCCCGCCTCCTCCGCGTTCAGCATGGCATAGTGGGTCCAGGTGACGATGTCCCGCCACTGGTCGTCGCCCTGGCGGAGGGCGGGGGCGAAGGGCTCCTTCGAGATGAGCTCGTCGAGGATCACGTGCGCCTCCGGATCGGCCGTCTTGAGGCGCTCGCCGAACAGCGAGGACTTGTCGGTGGAGAGGGCGTCGCAGCGCCCAGATTCGTAGCCGCTGAGCGTCTGCTCGCTGTTGGCGAAGGTGACGACCGATTGGGTCAGGCCATGGGCCCGGAACCAGTCGGCGAGGTTGAGCTCCGTGGTGGTGCCCTGCTGCAGGCAGATCGTGGCGCGGTCGAGCTGGCGGACCTCTGCGATGTTGCGGTCCTTGCGCACCAGGAAGCCCTGGCCGTCGTAGAAATTGACCGCGCCGAAATTCATCGCCGCGGTGTCGCGGGCGAGCGTCCAGGTGGTGTTGCGGGCGAGGACGTCGACCTCGCCCGATTGCACGGCGGTGAAGCGGGCGGGCGAGGCGAGCGGGATGAAGCGGACCTTGTCGGGATCGTCGAAGATCGCTGCGGCCATCGCCCGGCAGAACTCGACGTCGAGCCCGCGCCACTGCCCCTGGCTGTCGGGCATGCTGAAGCCCGCCACACCCTGGCTGACGCCGCAGACGAGGTGGCCGCGCGCCTTCACCTGCGCGAGGATGCCCTGGGCCTGGGCGGGAGGGGCGAGGAGGAGCGCCGCCGCCAGGATTCCGATCCCCCATCGAACGGGGCGCGAGCCCGCCCTTCGCCCGAAGGAAGAGCCGGCGGGTATTGCGTCCTTCAGGGGAATGGGATCGGCCCTCGCATCGGATTCGCCTGCTTTCTCGGCGCCCGCATTGCCCTCAAACCCGCCGGCGCGGTCAAGGGCCGGGTTGACGCCGGAGGACCAAGCGGGCGTGATTGCGGCGCAGCATCCCTCCCCCAGGGTACCGATGGCCAATACCCCGCCCCGCGATCCAGCCCGGTTCGGGCCAAGCACCCGCCTCGTCCATGCTGGGCGCGACCCTTCGGCCCAGCACGGCTTCGTCAACACGCCCATCTATCGCGGCTCGACGGTGCTGTTCCCGACCTACGACGACCTCCAGCATCGGCGCGCCCGCTTCACCTACGGCACGGCCGGTTCGCCGACGATCGAGGCACTGGCGCAGGCCTGGACGGAGCTGTCGGGGGCGGCAGGCACCGTGCTCACGCCCTCGGGCCTCGCGGCGGTGACCGTCGCCCTGATGTCCGTGGTGAATGCGGGCGACCACCTGCTCGTCACCGATTCCGCCTACCGTCCGACGCGGCAGTTCTGCGACGGGGTGCTCGCCCGCTTCGGCGTCGAGATCGAGTACTACGATCCCCTGATCGGCGCCGGCATCGTCGCGTCGCTGCGGGCGAACACCCGGGCCGTCCTCGTCGAGGCGCCAGGTTCGCAGAGCTTCGAGATGCAGGACGTGCCGGCCATCGCCGAGGCCGTGCACGCGCGCGGCGGCAGCGTGATCATGGACAACACCTGGGCGACGCCGCTCCTGTTTCCCGCTCATGCGCGCGGCGTCGACCTCGTGATCGAGGCCGGCACCAAGTATCTCAGCGGCGGCTCGGACCTGCTGCTCGGGCTGACCACGGCCAACGCGAAGCACTGGCCGGCGCTCCGCCGGACCTTCGACCACTTCGCCATGTGCGCCGGGCCGGAGGATGTTTTTCTGGGATTGAGGGGCCTGCGCACCATGGCGCTGCGCCTGCGCGAGCACGGCCAGCAGGCCCTCGCGATGGCGGAGTGGCTGCAGGCGCGTCCCGAGGTGCTGCGCGTCCTTCATCCCGCCCTACCGGACGACCCCGGCCACGCCATCTGGAAGCGCGATTTCTCGGGCGCCTCGGGGCTGTTCGGCGTCATCCTGAAGCCGGCCTCAGCCGGGGCCGTGGCCGCGATGCTCGATGGCCTCGAGCTCTTCGGGATGGGTTTTTCCTGGGGCGGCTTCGAGAGCCTCGTCATCCCCTTCGACTGCAAGGCCTACCGCACCGCCACAAGCTGGGAGCCCGGAGGCCCGGGGCTGCGCTTCCACATCGGGCTCGAAGACCTCGACGACCTCAAGGCCGACCTCGATGCGGGCTTCGCCCGGCTGCGGGCGGCGCGGTAGCAAGTCACGGCACCAGCCAAGCGCCCGCCCAGTCCGCCCCCTCACGCGTCCAGCCTGCGCGACGGTGGCCGCGCCGGTCGAGATAGAGGAATTCGAGGGTCTCGACCGTGACGATCACGGCCGCGAAGTTCGCGCGGCCCGCGGCGATGGCGGCGGCGTCCTCTGGCAAGCTGTAGCCGCCGCCCGTCGGGACGACCGAGCCGGGTGCCGGAACGGTGCCGTAGCAGACCCGGCTCATCGCCAGCGAACCCTCCCAGGCGGCGTCCGCCAGGGCATCGTCCGTATGGAGCCGCGCCGGCCCGCCCGCCCGGATCTGGACCTTGCTCGCGGGATCGTAGCCGTGCAGGGCGGCAAAACCGCTGGCGGCGATCTCGGCCGCTTTGCCCGAGCGGCGATCGCAGTGAAAGCGCAGGGTGCCCGCCACGGGATCAGCCTCGCGCAGCACCACCGTCCGGACCCGCGGCCGGCCCTGCCCGTCGATCGTGGCCAGGGCCGGCGTGTGGAAACCCGCGCGGTTGCGCCGGGCGCCCTCCCGCAAGAGCCGCCAAGCCTCCGCACGACAGGCCTCGAGGTCGTCGTGAAAGGCCGGGAGCGGTGTCACCGCTTTCCGCGCCGTTCGCGCAAAATCAGCATGAGATTGCGCAGGTAGATGATCGTGGAGAGGGCCTGGCCGAAGATGATCACGGGCTCGCGCCGGACGAACCCGTAGACCAGCGTCATCATCCCGCCGGCGATGGAGAGGAACCAGAACGAGAGCGGCATCACGCTGCGCCCCGCCCGCTCGCTGGCGATCCATTGCAGCAGGAAGCGCGAGCCGAACACGAGCTGCGCGGCGAGCCCGAACACCAGCCAGAAGTCGAACCGCGTCACGAACACGTCGTAGACGTAGCCCCGCAGATCCTCAGAAAGCTGGATCAGCACGGCGGCACCTCGCTCGCGGCCGGTGCCGGGCGCTTGCGCCGAATCAGCCACCAGACCCCGGCCAGGTCGAGGAGCCCGACCCAGAGCCGGTCGAACAGGCCGTAATTCGAGCGGCCGCTGAAGCGGGGCCGGTCGACCACGTCGCGATGGACCACGGCGAAGCCCTGGCTCGCCAGCAGGGCCGGCATGAAGCGGTGCAGCCCGTCGAAGGCCGGCAGCGTCGCATAGGCCTCGCGGCGGAAGATCTTCATGCCGCAGCCGGTGTCGCGGGTGTCGTCGCGCAGGAGGCGCACGCGCACGCCGTTGGCGATGCGCGACTGCAAGGTCTTGAAGCGGCCGTCCTTGCGGCCGACGCGCTGCCCCTGTGCCAGGCCGACCCCGGGCCCCCCCTCCTCCAAGGCCGCGAGGAGGACGGGGATGAAGGCCGGATCGTTCTGGCCGTCGCCGTCGATCATCGCGATGACCGCACTCTGAGCGGCGGCGACGCCGTTGTGCATGGCGGCGGCCTTGCCGGCGTTGCGGGCATGGCGCAGCACGCGCAGCCAGGGCCGGCCGATGCGGGCTTCGGCGAGCGCCTCGGCGGTGCCGTCGGTGGAGCCGTCGTCGACGAACACCACCTCGAAGGGCGCGAGCGTCGCGCAGGCCCGCTCGATCTCCTCGACGAGTCCGGCGACGTTGCCGACTTCGTTCTTCACCGGGATGACGATCGAGAGCCGCATGGGCGCATCAAAGCCTTGGCCGTTCACGGGACCACCGCGTAGGCCGAGAGCTCGACCCGCCGGCCCGAGTTGATGTTGAACCCCGCGACCCTGGCCGCCGGAACCGCGTCGGACGCCGACGCGAAATCGGCGGCGAAGCGGCTCTCGACGAAGACGAGCCGGCAGCCGCCGGCCTTGAGGAAATCTGCGGCCTGCGCCGCGGAATCCAGCATGACGAGGTTGGTGCCGACGAGGAAGACGAGGCTGGGCTCGCGGTAGCCGAGGCTCGCCACGCGCGGATCCGGACAGGCGAGACCGTCGCGGATCGCGGCGAGCCGCGGCGAAACCTTCAGCGCGGCGAGCACCGGCTGGGTCAGGCCGAACACCGCGGGTGCGAGCAGCGCGGAGGCGAGGATCGCGAGGCCCAGCGCCGATTCCGGCCGATCGCGGGTGAAGAGAAGCCAGGCGAGCCCCGCCATGACGCAGGAGGCGAGGAGCAGGGGCAGGCCGGCCACGGGGATGGTCCGGTCGAAGCTCCAGGCCGCCGCGAGGAGGATGGCCGTGACGCCGACGGGGATCAGCACCACCAGGGCGGCGACCCAGCGCGCGCCGGGCCGTTTTGCGGTCAGTGCGCCGTTCAGAAGCGCCAGCACGGTGAGGATCGTCACCGCGGGCATCACCGGCAGCAGGTAATGCGGCAGCTTCGTCGGCACCGCCTCGAACACCAGCCAGGCCGGCACGATCCAGGCGAGGAGAAAGGCCACATTGTCCGAGCGCCGGTTGGCCCAGGCGAACGGGATGGCCAGCGCCGCGAAGGCGGCGCCGGGCCAGAAGGTCGCGAAGAAGGCGAGCGCATAGCTGCCCGGCGGAGCCCAGTGCTTGTCCCGGCCCGAGGCGACCTTGGCGAGCATGTCCTCGCCGACCGAGGCTTCGTAGAAGGCGCCGCCGCTCTTCCAGGTGATCGCGATGAACCACGGCGCGACCAGGACGAGGACGAGTCCGAGCCCGAGCAACGGCCTGAGACCCAAGAGCCAGGCGCCGGAGCGTTCGCGGATCGAGAGCACGAGGGCGGCAAGGCCCGCGAAGAGCGGCACCATCGGCCCCTTCACGAGGATGCCGATGGCAAGCGCGAGCCAGAACACCAGAACGATGCCCATATCGGGCCTGCGCTCCGCGCGTCCGAGCCAAGTCCGCGCCAGCGCCCCCATCGCCGCCACCGCGCAGGCGGTGAGCACGGCGTCGGTCTTGGCCAGACGCGCCTCGGCCGCGAGCATCAGGCAGGCCCCGAACAGGGCGGCGGCGAGCCACGCCCCGCGCCGCGGCAGGAAGGCGAGCCCCGCCCAGTAGGTCAGCAGCACGGCCACGATCGCCCCGAGCAGCGACGGAATCCGGTAGAGGGCGATGGTGGTTCGGACGTGCTCCAGGCCCATCGCCTCGGCGGCCGCGACGGTCGCGCTCTGCGCCCAGTAGATCCCGACCGGCTTCTTGTGGCGGGCCTCGGCCTGGAAGCGGATGTCGACGAAGTCGCCCGTCTCCAGCATCTGCTTCGAGGCCTGGGCGAAGCGCGGCTCGTCCCGATCCATGGGCTGGAGCGACGACAGGCCCGGCAGGAAGCAGAGGAGGCAGAGGGCAAGGAGGCTCGCGCAGGCCCAGGCGTGGCTGCGGGCCGCAAGGCCGGGAACGCCTTCGAGGAACGCGACGGCGTCGCCCCGCGTGGAAGCGTCGGCGCGGAGGCTGGTCATGGACGAGGCGAGCTCGTGAAGGCGGTCATGAGCGGCTCCAGGCCGGCAGCCGGCGCAAGAGCTTCGGACGATGCCGCGACGGGCGCTCCCTTCGAGGATGCGGCCCTGAAAGTCAAATCCAGGCCAGGGCCGGGATGCTTTCGCGCGGCATCAGGCGTTAGGTATGGCCGGTGCCCACGGAGATGACGCCATGCCCCTCCAGATCGGTCTCCTCGCCTTTCCCGGCGTCCAGCAGCTCGACCTCACGGCGCCCTATGAGGTCTTCGCCTCCCTGCCCGACGCGACGGTGCACATCGTGGCCGAGGAGCTCGACCCCGTCCGGAGCGCGACCGGCCTCATCCTGATGCCGACGACGCGGCGGGCGGATTGCCCGGCCCTCGACGTGGTCTGCGTCCCCGGCGGGGTCGGGGTGAACGCGCTGATGCGGGACGAAGCGTGGCTGGCCTTCCTGCGGTCCCTGGCCGAGACCGCGCGCTACGTCACCTCGGTCTGTACCGGCGCCCTGGTCCTCGGCGCGGCGGGGTTGCTGCGGGGCGTGCGCGCGACCACGCACTGGGCCGCCCACGACCTTCTCGCCGCCTTCGGCGCGCTTCCGATTGCCGAGCGGGTGGTCCGCGATGGACGCTTCCTGACCGGAGGCGGCGTCACGGCCGGGATCGACTTCGCGCTCACACTTTACGCGGAGCTTGCGGGCCAGCCCGCGGCCCAGGCCGCGCAGCTCGCCCTCGAATATGCGCCCGCTCCGCCCTTCAAGGCGGGAACGCCGGAAGCCGTTGATCCAGCGGTGTTGGCTGCGGCGCGTTCCCGGCTGCGCGCCAGCCGCGCCGAGCGCGAGGCGATCGTCGAGGCGCTGACGGGGCAGTCCGTTCCGCGCAGTCAATGGTGAGACCTCGGTCGTCGCTTTTAATTCAAAACACACGTCTTTAACTTAGGCGAATATCAGAACATCGCTCAACGATCGGGACGCCACGCCGATGAACCTCGTCCCGGTCTGGACGGTCACGGCCTTGGCCGGGCTCATGGCGGCCAAGCACTACCTCGCCGATTTCGTGCTGCAGACGGAATGGATGGCCCGGGGCAAGGAGCGATCGGAGCACTGGCTCGGGCCTCTTTGCGCCCACGCCGCCTGCCACGCCGCGTTCACGCTGGCGATCGCCCTCCTCCTCGTCCCGCGCCTGTGGTGGCTGGCGCTCGTCGATTTCATGATCCATTTCGCGGTCGACCGCGGCAAGGCGCTGGTCGCCCAGCGGACGCGCCTGGTTCCGGCGCAGGCCGGCTTCTGGTGGCTGCTCGGCTTCGATCAGCTCCTGCACGCCCTGACCGATCTCGGTCTGGTGACCGCCTTCCTCAGCCTGTAACCGCACCGTCGGGCCATTGCCCGCGGGCGCAGACCGCATATCTCGCTTCCATCGAAACAAGGAGCGATGACGATGCCGAAGGCGATTCGGGTGTACGAGCATGGCGGGCCCGAGGTGATGGCCTACGAGGACGTCGCCACGGTCGAGCCCGGGCCCGGACGGGTCCGGGTCCGTCAGACGGCGATCGGCGTCAACTTCATCGACATCTACTTTCGCACCGGCGCCTACAAGCCGGCGTCCCTGCCCTTCACGCCGGGCAAGGAGGGCGCGGGCGAGATCGCGGCGCTCGGCGAGGGCGTGACCGGCTTCCAGATCGGCGACCGCGTCGCCTATGCCGCGGGCGAAGGCACCTACGCGGAAGAGGTGATCATCCCGGCCAAGGACGTGGTCCACGTGCCGGAAGGCGTCGACGACGCCACCGCCGCCGCGATGATGCTGAAGGGCCTGACTGCCGAGTACCTGCTGCACCGGACCTACAAGGTGAAGCCCGGCGACACGATCCTCTTCCACGCCGCGGCCGGCGGCGTCGGGCTGATCCTTTCGCAATGGGCCAAGCACCTCGGCGCCACGGTGATCGGCACTGTCGGCTCGGCCGAGAAGGCCGAGCTCGCCCGGGCGCATGGCTGCGACCACGTCATCCTCTACCGCGACGAGGATTTCGCCGCCCGCGTCCGCGAGATCACCGGGGGCAGGGGCGTGCCGGTGGTCTATGACGGGGTGGGCAAGGACACCTTCCCCGCCTCCCTCGATTGCCTCAGCCCGCTCGGGATGTTCGTGAGCTTCGGCGCGGCCTCCGGCCCGGTCGACAATTTCAGCCTGGGGCTGCTCGGCCAGAAGGGGTCGCTCTTCGCGACGCGGCCTTCCCTCTTCGCCCACGCGGGCAACCGCGCCACCCTCGAATCCATGGCCGAGAATCTCTTTTCCGTGGTGGCGAGCGGTGCCGTGAAGATCCCCGTCCATGCGAAAGCGAGGCTCGCGGACGTGCAGCAGGTGCATCGCGACCTCGCCGGCCGTCAGACTACGGGCGCAACGGTGATGCTCCCATGATTGGGTGATCCTGGGACGCCGTGATCACGGGACCGCAGGATCATGGAATCGCGAGATCATGGGACCCGAGGAGCGCGATGAAGCCGGGTGAGCGCGACGTTCTCGTCGTCATCGACGTGCAGGTGGATTTCCTGCCGGGCGGCGCGCTGGCCGTTCCGGACGGCGATAGCGTGATCGGTCCGGTCAACGCGCTCGCCGCCCGGTTCCGTCACGTGGTGCTGACCCAGGACTGGCACCCGCCGGGGCACGCCTCCTTCGCCACGCGCCATCCCGGGAAGGCCGCCTTCGAGACCGTGGACCTCGCCTACGGACCCCAGGTCCTGTGGCCGGACCATTGCGTCCAGGGCACGCCGGGGGCGGCTTTCGTACCCGGCCTCGCGGTCGACCGGGCCGAGCTCGTGATCCGTAAAGGTCATGGGCGCGAGGTCGACAGCTACTCGGCCTTCCTGGAGGCCGACCGCCGCACCCCGACCGGGCTCGCCGGCTACCTGCGCGAGCGCGGCTTCACCCGCCTCGTCCTGTGCGGGCTCGCCACCGATTACTGCGTCGCCTGGAGCGCCACGGACGCGCGCGAGGCGGGGTTCGAGGCGCTCGTCGTCGAGGATGCCTGCCGGGCGATCGACCACGATGGTTCGCTCGGACAGGCCTGGGACCGCATGGTCCGCGCCGGGGTGGAGCGAACGACGAGCGATCGGATCAACGGCTGACCCCAGAGCCTCCTGGCCCGCGTCAGGGGCGCACGCCGGCGTAACTTGGCCGAGAGCGAGCGCGTTTCAGAGGGATCTCAACCAGGATGGAGCGCGCATGTCGACGAAGCATATGAAGACCGACGTCCCGACCGACGCGGACCTGAAGGGCAATCCCGGAATCGGAACCTCGAAGGGGATGACGGGCCGCGACCCGCTGGACCTCGAGGGCGAATCCACCTTCGAGGGCGACGTTGACAACGAGACCACCCGGGAAGGCGGGATCGACCCGAACCACCGGCCCCGCAAGAACGCCTGACTCTCGCGACGCGAAGTCGTCATACGAAGGAAGCCGCGAAGCGACCGGGCTCCGTGGGCGTTCGTGCAGAGGCAATGATGCCGGGACCGAGCCCTCACGCTTGTCATCCCGGGGCCGCGAAGCGGAACCCGGGACCCAGAAACGCTGACAGTTCCTCAGCTTGCTATGTCAGCGGCTATGGGTTCCGGGCTCGCCTGCGGCGCCCCGGAATGACACGGGAAGAGCCGCGTCCGGTCGATGGAGACCCATCCGTATAGCCCTCTCTTCCCAAGAGGGAGGTCAGCCGCAAAGTCCTGATCCAATCAGCCCGAAACCGTATCAGACCGCGCTGCCGAACAGGTCGTAGGCGTCGGCGCGCTCGACCTTGACGGTGACGATGTCGCCGACCCGTAGCGGGCGCCGCGACGTCACGTGCACGCTGCCGTCGATCTCGGGCGCGTCGTACTTCGAGCGGCCCTTCGCGACAGTGCCGCTCGCCTCGTCGATGATGACGGGCAGCCGCTTGCCGATCCTGGCCTTCTGCAGCCGCAGCGAGACCCCCTGCTGCGCCTCCATGAAGCGCCGCTTGCGCTCGGCCTTGACCTCGGGCGCGACAGGATCGCCGAGGCTGTTGGCGGTGGCACCCGCGACGGGCTCGTATTCGAAGCAGCCGACCCGCTCAAGTCTGGCCTCCCGGATCCAGGCGAGCAGCTCCTCGAACTCGGCCTCGGTCTCGCCGGGGAAGCCGACGATGAAGGTCGAGCGGATCGCGAGGTCGGGGCAGATCTCGCGCCAGCGCCGGATACGCTCGAGCTGGCGCTCCTGATTGCCGGGGCGGCGCATGCGCTTGAGCACCGAGGGTGAGGCATGCTGGAGCGGCATGTCGAGGTAGGGAAGCACCCGGCCCTCGGCCATGAGGGGAATCACCTCGTCGACATGCGGATAAGGGTAGACGTAGTGGAGTCGGACCCAGGCGCCGAGGCTGCCGAGTTCGCGGGCGAGATCCGCGAATTTCGCCCGTACTTCGCGGTCTCCCCAGGGGCTCGCGGCGTAGCGGATATCGACGCCGTAGGCGCTGGTATCCTGGGAGACCACCAGAAGCTCCTTGACGCCGGCCTTCACGAGCTTCTCAGCCTCGCTCAGCACGTCGCCCGCCGGCCGGCTGACGAGGTCGCCACGGAGCGACGGGATGATGCAGAAGGTGCAGCGATTGTTGCAACCCTCTGAAATCTTGAGATACGCGTAGTGCCGCGGCGTAAGCTTCACCCCCTGCGGCGGCACGAGGTCGAGGAAGGGGTCGTGGACCGGCGGCACCGCCTCGTGCACCGCGGCGACCACGGATTCGTAGGCCTGCGGCCCGGTCACCGCGAGCAGGTTCGGGTACTTCGCGCGGATCTCCTCGGGCTGGGCGCCCATGCAGCCGGTGACGATGACGCGGCCGTTCTCGGCCATCGCCTCGCCGATGGCGGAGAGCGATTCCGCCTTGGCCGAATCGAGGAAGCCGCAGGTGTTGACGATGACGACATCCGCCCCGTCGTGCCGGCGCGCAAGCTCGTAGCCCTCGGCGCGCAGGTGCGTGAGGATGCGCTCGGAATCGACGAGCGCCTTGGGGCAGCCCAGCGAGACGAAGGAGATTTTCGGGGCGGCTCGGTCGGCGTTGACAGGAAGGGGCATGCGGTTCGGCTCGGACCCGGGTCGGAACCGACGGGCCGTGGGGATGCGGGACGTGAGGAACGCACAGCCTATAGCCAGATCGGCGCCGTCTTGCGAGCCACGCAGGCCTGGCAGGGCTTTGCGCCCGTGGCGTCATGTACCGGGTGCACGGCACCGCGTCGGGATTTCGCGGCGGCACGGCGCGTGCGAACGTGCATAAGGGCGGCGCGCCCGACGCCCGACCGACCACCGAAGCTCCGACACCGGCCCCATGATCTGGACCCGCGAGATCCCGTCCATCGAGCCCGTCGCGGCGGCGGCGGCGCTGTTGCGCCTGCCCGGCCTCGCCTTCCTCGACAGCGCCATGACCCACGACACGCTGGGCCAGGTCTCGGTCCTGGCCGCCGATCCATTCGGCCGCTTCCGCTGCCGCGACGGTCGGGCGAGCCTCGACGGGCGGGCGCTCGACGGAGCGCCGCTGGTCGCCCTGCGGGCCTGCCTCGCGCCCTACCGGATCGACCCGGTTCCCGACCTGCCCGCCTTCCCTGGCGGGGCGATCGGCTACGTCGCCTATGATTTCGGGCAGGCGCTGGAGCGCACCGCGATCCCGCCGCGGCGGGCGGGCCTGTGCGACGACATCGCCCTCAACCTCTACGACACGCTGCTGGCCATCGACCATGCCACGGGGTCCTGCCGGCTGATCGCCACGGGCTTTCCGGAGACGGCGCCCGCCGCCCGCGCGGCTCGAGCGGAGGCCCGGCTCGACGCCTTCGCGGCCCTGCTCGAGGCGGCCCCACGGACCGAGACGCCGGTCCCGCCCTCGGAGCCGCTCGTATGGCACTCGAACTTTTCTCGTCAAGCCTATGAGCAGGCCGTCGAAACCGTGCGCGACTACATCCGCGCGGGCGACATCTACCAGGCCAATATCGCCCAGCGCTTCAGGGCCGCGCTGCCGCCGGGCTTCGATGCCTTCGCCTGCTACCAGCGCCTGCGCGCGGCCAATCCCGCGACCTTCGGCGCCTACCTCGTCTTCGAGGGGCTGACCGTCGCCTCGAGCAGCCCGGAGCGGTTCCTCAAGCTCGCGGGCCGCGCGGTCGAGACCCGCCCGATCAAGGGGACGGTCCGGCGCGTGACGGACTTGGCAGAGGATCGTCGTCTCGCCGAGGCGCTCCAGGCCGATCCGAAGGAGCGGGCCGAGAACATCATGATCGTCGACCTCCTGCGCAACGATCTCTCGCGGATCTGCGAGCCGCACAGCGTGAAGGTGCCCGTGCTCTGCGGGCTCGAATCCTACGCCTCGGTTCACCATCTCGTCTCCGTCGTCACCGGCACGCTCCGGGCGGGGCTCGACGCCCTCGACCTCCTGGGCGCGACCTTTCCGGGCGGCTCGATCACCGGAGCACCGAAGCTCAGGGCCATGGACATCATCACCGAGATCGAAGGCGTCGCGCGCGAGCTCTATTGCGGGGCGATCGGCGCGATCGGCTTCGACGGCTCGCTCGACACCTCGATCGCGATCCGGACCGTCTTCATGAACGAGAAGACCGCCGTGCTCCAGGCCGGCGGCGGCGTCACGCTGCTCTCCGAGCCGGGACGCGAATACGACGAGACCCTGACCAAGGCGGCCCGGGTCTTCCAGGCCTTCGGGGGCTAGGATCATGATCCTCGTCGTCGACAATTACGATTCCTTCGTCTTCAACGTGGTGCGCTACCTCGAGGAGCTGGGCGGGAATGTGCGCGTCGTGCGCAACGACGCCATCGACGTCGCCGGCATTCGGTCGCTCGCGCCCGATTCCCTGGTGATCTCGCCCGGTCCCTGCAGCCCGCAGGAGGCGGGAATCTCGCTGTCCGCCATCCGGGACCTCACGGGCGAGGTCCCGATCCTCGGGGTCTGCCTCGGCCACCAGGCGATCGGCGACGCCTTCGGGGGCCGGGTCGAGCGGGCGCAACGCCCTCTCCACGGCCAGGCGACGCCGGTGCTGCATTCCGGCGACGGCCTGTTCGCGGGCCTGCCCGCGCCGATGCAGGTCGGGCGCTACCATTCCCTCATCGTGGCGCCGGGCGCGGAGATGGACGCGCATCTGAGCGTCGATGCGGTCTCAAGCGAAGGCGAGGTTATGGCCCTGTCCCACCGCCGCCATCCGACCTGGGGCATCCAGTTCCATCCGGAATCCGTGCTGACGGAAGGCGGGCACGCGCTGTTCCGCAACTTCCTCGATCTCGCCGGCCAGTGGCGGGAGAGCGGCGGGGCGCTTTCGCGCGGGACCCGCGATGCTCTGGTTTGACGGCACCCTCCAGGCAGGGTCCATCCTCCCCTTCGACCTGGGCGATCGCGGCCTTTTGCTGGGCGACGGCGTGTTCGACACCGCGCTGGCGCTCAACGGACGGGTCGCCTTCGAGACGGCCCATGCCGAGCGCCTGTCGGCCGCCGCCCGCAGCCTCGGCTTCGCGGCACCCTCGGATCGGATCAGGCTCGCCATGCGATCGCTCGCCGGGGCGGTGCCGCGGGCGGCGATCCGGACGAACCTGACCCGCGGATCGGGCCCGCGCGGGCTCGCGCCCCCGGCCGAGCCCGCGCCCGTCCTCTGGGCGAGCGCCGCGCCCTGGAACCCGGACCTCGCCTTCGCGCCGCTGCGCCTGACGATGGCGGCCGCGCGCCGCAACCAGACTTCGCTCACGGCCCGGCTGAAGACGCTCGGCTACCTCGATGCGATCCTCGCCGCCGACGAGGCGCGCCGCCAGGGCTTCGACGAGGCCCTGTTCCTGAACACGAGCGACATGGTCGCCTGCGCCGGCACGGGCAACATCTTCGCGGTGTTCGGCGGAACGCTCGTGACGCCGCCGCTCGGCGACGGCGTGCTCGACGGTATCATCCGTGCCGAAATCCTCCGCCGGATCGGCCCGGAGCTGGGGCTGACCTCCGCGGAGCGCTCGCTCGCCCTCGCCGAGCTGGAAGGGGCCGACGCGCTCTTCGTGACGAACTCCCTGCGGCTCGCCGCCCCGGTGCCGCTTCTCGGCACGACGCCCGTCGCCAGCCTCGGGAACGCGGTTTTGGAGCGGATCGTCGGCGCTCTGAGGACCGCGCTCGCCGCGGAATGCAACGTTCCGCCAGAGACCTTGGCGTGAGACGAGGACTTGGCGCCCGGGCGCAGGGAGAGCCGCCCCGGGATCGCGCCTGGATGCGCTGGCTCCTCGTTGTCCTCTACGGCGGCGTCGGCCTCGCCCATCTGGTTGCCACCGACAGGATCCTGCCGATCGTGCCCGAATGGGTGCCGGCGCCCCGTCTCACCCTCATCGCGACGGGCCTCTGCGAGCTCGCCGGCGCGGTCGCCCTCCTGCTGCCGCGCTGGCTGCGCCTCGCCGGAGGCCTGCTCGCCGCCTATGCGATCTGCGTCTTTCCCGCCAACATGAAGCATGCCTGGGAGGCAATCCCCGTCGAGGGACTACCCGATTCCTGGTGGTATCACGGGCCACGTCTCGCGCTGCAGCCGGTGCTGGTCTGGTTCGCCCTCTACGCGGTCCACCTGACCGACTGGCCCTTCGGGGCCGCCAAGGCCGATCCACCGCGCTGAGTAGGCCGGACCAGGGGAGACGCCATCACGTCGCTTCGTCCCGCTTCACCGTCTGCCAGGCGGCCTCCATGGCCGCGAGGTCTGCCTCCTCCAGGGGACGACCCTCCGCCCTGAGCTTGTCAGCCATGGCGAGGAAGCGGCGCTCGAACTTGTCATTCCCTTTCGATAAAGAATATTCCGTTTTTATTCCAAAGTGGCGGCCGAGATTGGCGACCGAGAACAGGAGATCGCCAATCTCCTCGTCGATCTTCGCGGGATCGCCCATCCCCATGGCTTCCTCGATCTCGTCGAGTTCCTCGCGCACCTTGGCGAGAACCTCCCGCGGCTCGGGCCAGTCGAAGCCGTAGCCGGCGGCTTTTCGCGAGAGTTTCTCGGCCCGCATCAGGGCGGGAAGGCTGCGTGCAATGCCAGAGAGCGGGTTGCCGCTTGGGTCACCCTGCCCTTCCTGCTCGCGGGCTTTCGCCTGCTCCCAGATCTTCCCAACGGTCTCCTCATCCTGCGGCGCCTGTTCAGCCAGAAGCCTGCCGTCGGCATCGAAGACATGGGGGTGGCGCCGGATCAGCTTGCCGACAACGGCCTCGACGACGTCCTCGAAACGGAACAGCCCGGCCTCTTCGGCGATGCGGGCGTGGAAGACGACTTGGAGCAGGAGGTCGCCGAGTTCCTGCTGCAGGTCGAGGTGATCGCCGCGTGTGATCGCATCGGCGACCTCGTACGCCTCCTCGATCGTGTAGGGGGCGATGGTGGAGAAAGTTTGGGCGCGATCCCAGGCGCAGCCACGTTCGGGATCGCGCAGATCGGCCATCAGGCGAAAGAGCTTAAGGATCCCTGAAGCGGGCTCGGCTGTGTCGGATGCTGACATGAGGGACGAAATACCTTCGGCGGGGGAAAAGACGAGGTCGGGATGTGGATAGGCGCAGTAAAAACAGGGAATATTCCGATAGAAAACATCAATGATGGGCGTGGACTGTCTCTGCGGCAGGCTCCTCGCGAGTAGAAAAGCTATTCGTCTGCGATTCTCAGAGAGTCATTGTGAGAAGTTATATGCGGGGGCCATAAGCTCATGTCCGTCAGCGACTTGCCTGCGGTTTGCGTATCGGACTCTGCGCGTCGGCGTATCGGGCTCTGCGTGCATCCGTATCGAACTCTGCGCGGGCTCGGACGTCGCATGCATCGAACTCTGCGTGGGGGCGTATTCGACTCGGCGCGGGATATCGGGCTTTCCCTGTGAAGAGTGGGTATGGTGCCTGCGAGGAGCTACAACTGCCCCTCGTGATCCGACGGCCGATTCCTGGCGATAGCCGCCCACAGCGTGGATTCTCTGGATAAGTGCGCCTGCCTTTGCCCGACACGGTTGAACCGCAGCCGCTTATCGACCTTGGTCGGGAGAGGCCCTGCAGCGGGTCGCGGCGCGAGGACCAGGTGGGGGGCATCGAAGACAAGATCGCCGGCGTGCACGATGCCGATCTCCTCGCCGAGGTCGAGGCGGCGCGCGGCAGCTTCCTGTTTGGAACGATCCTCGAGCACATCCTGCACCGGCAGCGCGAACGCGACGCTGCCCGGCTCGCCGAAGGCTCCCGCCTCGCGCGACGTCAGGAGATGCCGCGGGACGCCCGGCGCCGCGACGTCGTCCGCGAGGTCATCGAGAACGAGCCAACGGCGCCTGAGAACCTCCAGCACATCCACTCCGTGCTGGCGCTCTGCGGCCTGCCCTACCGCGATCCGGGTGACGCCCGGGAATTCTTCCGGGAATACG
The DNA here is from genome assembly GCF_022179305.1 of Methylobacterium iners. Lineage (GTDB taxonomy): Bacteria > Pseudomonadota > Alphaproteobacteria > Rhizobiales > Beijerinckiaceae > Methylobacterium > Methylobacterium iners. The sequence goes on along the minus strand of NZ_BPQP01000041.1, from coordinate 29,782 downwards.
GCCGCAACTCCCTCAGCCTGCTGGCGGGACGCCTGAAGAACCCCGCCAACGGCGAAATGGAGCCGCAGGGCCTCCCCTACGGACCCAAGGCCCGCTTGGTGCTGCTCCACCTCTGCACCGAGGCCGTGCGCCAGCGCAGCCCCACCGTCGCGGTGGCCCAGAGCCTGTCGGGCTTCATGAAGGAGATGGGTTTTGCCGTGACCGGGGGCGAGCGCGGCACCATCCGGCAGTTCAAGGAGCAGCTCAACCGGCTGGCCGCCTGCACCATGCAGATCGGGCTGTGGGACGGCAGCGACACCGCGAGCACCCTCAACGTCCCGCCCTTCCGTCAGCTCGACCTCTGGCTGCCGCAGGGCGCGACGGACGGACTTGCCCGCTCCAAGACCGTCCAGTTCCATCAGGATTTCTACGACAACCTCATCCGGCACGCCCTCCCCGTCGACATCCGGGCGGCCCGGGCCTTCTCGGGATCCGCGCGCAAGCTCGACCTCCTGTTCTGGGTCGGCTACCGCCTGCGCGTCCTGCAGCGTCCGCTACGCCTGACCTGGGGTAACCTGCACCGGCAGTTCGGCGCCGACAACGCCAGCATCCGCAGCTTCAAACAGGCCTTCAAGACCGACCTCGCCCATCTCCGCGAGGTCTTTCCCAAGCTGCCCATCGCGCTCGACGATAACGGCATGCTGCTCCAGCCCGCCGATCCGGCGCTGCTCCTCGTCCCGCCACGCCCCCTGAAGCGCACGGCAAAGGCGACCGCCGCGTAGCGCGGTCGGCAAACCTCATCTTCCGTTCCGATCTTGTGTTCTCTCTTCCCATTCCATCAACTTCCCTTAGAATGTGCGTTCTAGGAACGGAATGGAAAGTCGGAACGCATCATGTTCCTCTCCGAAGCCGAGGCCGAGGCCAGGTTGGCGGATCTCCGCAATCGGCGCGATGCGCTCGATCGCCTGATCGCCGATCATCTTCTCTACCTTGAGCTCGGGCGACGTCTGCCTGCCGCGGTCGGAACCGATCTCGGGGATCGGACCTCCGTCGAACGAGGCCCTGCCGTTCCATCCGCCATCGATGAGGCTCCCGCTCCCAGCCCCGGTCCTTCTCCGCCACGGGAGGGTGAGCTCGAACCCGACGGCGCCCGGCAGCGCGGCCGTGCCCTGATCGCTGCCGTCATGGCGATCCTGACGCAGGCCCATCAGCCGCTCCACGCGCGCGACATCCTCGATCGCCTGACGGCCCAGGGCTTCACGCTTCCCGGCATCGATCCCGTGGCGGCGCTCAACACCCGGCTGTGGAAGCGCTCAGGCCCTGGTGGCCCGCTCCGCCGCCTGGGCGACGCTGTCTACACGGTCGAGGCTCCGGGTGCGCAGGCGATCGGCGCCGACTGAACATTCCGCCGATCCGCGGCCGTGGACGATGATGGGCGACGCGGCGACCTTGACCGTAAGCGATTGAAAACGCGAGCGATCTTGGGAAAAGCCGCCCCGGCGAGGTACGACCACCGGTTCAGGCACGGCGTGGGAACAACCCGGCAGCAGGGGAGGTTGCGGGAAGATTACTCGGACCCGTCCCATCGGGTCCGGCGCCAGATCCTCACACATGGAGCCGATCGATGCATCGCCGCGATCTTCTCATCAGCCTTGCCTCCGCCACCGCGGCGCTGGCCGTCACCCGCACGGCGCTCGCACAGGGAACGCCGGCCGGCGCGATGCCGACGGGCGCCTACCTGAACATGGCGACCAAGGGTGGCCTGTTCCTCGAGAACACGGCCCGCGACGCCAACGGCAAGACGAACAACCCGGCCCTGCGCAAGTTCACCCGCGCCGAGATCATAGAGCAGGTCAATCTCGCCAACAAGATCGACGCCTATACCGGTCGCATCGGCCCTGACGGTGGCGCCGCGCCCGGGCCCGGCGGCTTGGTCGGCGGTCTCGTGGCCGCCCCGCTCGCCGTGGCCGGTGGTGTCGCCGGCGCCACGGCCGGGGTCGTGGGCGGCGTGCTCGGCGTTCCGGGCGGCCGGATGACGTCCGACGAGCAGAAGGCGGCGATGCTCTCGCAGCTCACGAGCCTCCAGCCCGGCCCGCAATACGACGCCACCTTCGTGAACGCCTCGCTGATGGGCCACCAGGAGGCCCTGCAGATCCACGGCGCCTATGCCGAGAGCGGCGAGGATCCGGGTCTGCGCCGCATCGCGCGCAGTTCCCTGCCCTTGATCCGGCAGCACATCGCGGCGCTCTCGCGGATGCAGGCGATGATGGGTCCCGTCCAGGGCTGAACGCCTTGGAGGCTTGAACGACTGGCGCGGCCGGGTCTCGAGGCCCGGCCGCGTGCCACGACCTAGCGCCGCGGCGTGAAGCTGATCGTCGCCACCGCGCGCTTGGTCCGGTCCTCCGGCCAGGGCGCGGCGACCTGAGGCGCACGGCCGGGATAGACCATGGTCCCCTGCCCCTTGCGCATGGTGACGCTCCCGCGCGCCGTGCGGAGGGTCACGAGGCCATCGAGGACGAGCACACCGAAGCCGCCGTCGATGGGGCCGCCCCAGACCGTGGTGCCGCGCACGCCGAGCGTGCCGACCGCCGTCTTGATCGCGACGTTGCCACCCGTCGGCCCTTCGATCTTGCCGCCGACGAACAGGAAGGCCCCGCGCACCACGGTCAGCCCGAGCTTGCCGCCCTGCCGGTCGGGCCGATAGACGAACTCGTCGACCGTGATCTTGGCGTGCTCGCCGAGCGTGAGCACGGTCCCGTCCGCGAGCTTGGATTCGAGGCGCGAGGCCCCGCCCGTCCGGATCATGTCCCGGAAGTAGACCGGCCCGCTCAGCGCCATGTCGCGGGCCTCGCCGCCGAGCACGGCGACGGCCTGGCGCTCCACCTTGTCGACCCGGCCGACGAGGTTCGCGGCCCCCGCCGGTTCCGTCAGCGCGCCGACGAGGAGGCCCAGCGTGGCGACGGTCGCGAGGCCGCGACGGATTGGGGGGAAGGCAAGGGACAGGGGCATGGCGGGGTCGTCCGGTCTCGTCGAAGGGGAAGCGGGCCTCAGGCCCGCGCTGCGGAAGGGAAGGCTGGGCCGAGCCTGCGGTCGCGCCGCCAGGCCCGGGTCAGCGTCAGGGTCTCGGGGAGCGGCGTCGGGCGGCCAAACAGGTAGCCCTGGCCGAAGGCGCAGCCCATGGCGACGAGAGCCTCGGCCTCGGCTTCGGCCTCGATGCCCTCGGCGACCACGGGGATGCCGAGCTCGTCGGCGAGCCGCAGGATGGTCTGCACCACCTTGCGGCTTCGCGGCTCGCGCATCATCGCCTGGACGAAGGCCCGGTCGACCTTGAGCGTCGTGATCGGCAGGTTGGTCAGGTAGCTGAGCGAGGAATAGCCGGTCCCGAAATCGTCGATGGCGATGCCCATGCCGCTCTCCCGGCAGAGCTCGAGCGCCTGCGCCGCCTTGGCGGGGTCGTGCATCAGGATGCTCTCGGTGATCTCGATCTTGAGGCTCTCGGGGGCGAGCCCCGTGCGCGCCAGCATGTCGGCGATGGTCGCGGGGAACCCGACGAGGGCGAGGTCGTGGCCGGAGACGTTGACGCTCATGAAGGGCGGGCCTTCGAGCTCGGCGACGTTATGGAGCGCGGCCCGCATGATCTCGGGCAGCACGCGGCCGACCTCGGAGAGCGCCCATTGCGTGATCTCGACGATGAGGCCGCTCTCCTCCGCCACCGGGATGAATTCGATGGGCGGGACGAGGCCGCGCTCCGGATGACGCCAGCGCATCAGGGCCTCGAAGCCGGCGATCGAGCCGCTGGCGAGGCGCACGATCGGCTGGAAGAACAATTCGAGCTCGCCGGCCTCCAGGCCCCGGCGCAGGTCGCGCTCCATCATCAGGCGCGCGATCGCGGCATTCGACCCCACCGGAGCCGTCCCCGCCGCCAGGTCCGAGCCGGGGCCGGATCGGTTCAGCAACGGCATCAGGTCGCGGTAGCGGGCGAGCACCACGCCGAGGAACATCCGCAGGATCGGATCGAGCTGGCTCGTCCGGTAGCGGATCTGATCCTCGGTGATCGGGATCAGGCTGCAATCGGAGGCGGCCCGGGCGGAGGCCGAGCGCGGGCCCGCATCGAGGAGCGCCATCTCGCCGACGATCTCGCCGGCGCCGCGCGTGGCCAGCCGGACCTCGCCGCCCTCGCGGCGCAGGAAGATCTCGATCCCGCCCTCGACGATGAGATAGGCCGCGCGGCCCGCCTCCCCCTCTTCGAACAGGGGAGAGCCGGCAGGCAGGATCACCCGGGCGTAGGCATCTGACATCGGCGCGTCGGGGTCTCGCGAAGCTCTGGTACGGGCCGGACGCTGGCAGAGAATGCTTAAGCAACCCTGCCCGGTCGTCGGTGCAAAACGGCCCGGCATCGCACGAAGACAGTCTTGTCCGAATCTTCACGCGATCGTGCGCAGGTTCCGTCCCGTGCAGGTCCCACAGGGCCGCCTCCGATCCGTCGGATGCCACGAGAAGAGGCCCAGTCCCGATGCTCCGTCTCGCCCGACGCGTCTCGCCCGTGCTCGCGGGCCTCGGCCTCCTCGCGGCGCTGCTCGGCCTTCGCGCAGGGCTTCCCGACCCCTTCGAGCGGCTGCGGCTTGCCGGCTTCGATCTTCTGCAGCGGGCAGCACCTCGCCCCGCCGCCGACGACCTGCCCGTCCGGGTCGTCGACATCGACGATGCCAGCCTCGCCCGCCACGGCCAGTGGCCCTGGTCCCGCGACGTCGTGGCGCGCCTCGTCGGCCGGCTGCAGGATCTCGGTGCGGCGGCGATCGCCCTCGACATCGTCTTCGCGGAGCCCGACCGGACCTCGCCGGCGCGGCTCGCCGAGGGTTGGCGGAGGGACTACGGCTGGGGGGCACCGACAGATACCGCCCTGCCCGACCACGACGCGACCCTCGCGCAGATCCTCGCGCGCGGCCGCGTCGTCGCCGGTTACGGCCTGCTCGCCGCCGACAATGGCGGCCGCACGCCGAAGAAGCCCGGCTTTGCCAGCCTCGGCCCCGATCCGGCGCCGCGGCTACCCGGCTTTTCCGGCGTGATCCCCAACATCCCCGTCCTCGAAGAGGCCGCCGCGGGCCATGGCAGCTTCACCATCGCGGCCGGGCAGGACGAGATCGTCCGGCGCCTTCCCCTCCTCGCGAGCCTGCGCGGCGGCCTCGTTCCCTCCCTCGCCCTCGAAGCGCTGCGGGTGGCGCAGGGCGAGGACACGATCCGCATCCGGGCCGAGCAGGGCGCGGGGGCGGAGGGTGCCGTCACCGGCTACACCGTGAGCATCGGCGGCATCGAGCTTCCCCTTGATGCGGAGGGTGCGTTCCGGCTGCACCACAGCGGCAGCGTCGCCCAGCGCTCGCTCCCGGCCTGGCGCTTCCTGGAGGCGGAGCCGGGCTCCGAGCTCGGGGATGCGGTCGCCGGAAAGATCGTTCTCGTCGGCACCAGCGCGGTCGGGCTCGGCGATCTGCGCCCGACGCCGCTCAACGCCTTCGAGCCCGGCATCGCCATCCATGCCGAGGCGCTGGAGCAGATCCTGTCGGGCCATCACCTCGCCCGGCCGGCCTGGGCCCCCGGCGCCGAGGTCCTGGCGAGCCTCCTGCTGGCGCTCGCGGCGATCCTCGCCGCCGCCCGGGCGGGCTCGCGCCTCGCCGCGGCCACCGCCCTCGGGCTCGTCGGCGCGACCGGCCTTGCCGACTGGCTCGCCTTCACCCGCGCCGGGCTCCTCGTCGATGCGAGCTTCGCCCTGCTCGCCATCCTCGGCGGCTTCGCGGCCGCGAGCCTCGCCCGCCACCTCCTGACGGAGCGCGACGCGGCCCACCTGCGCCAGGCCTTCGCGCACTACCTCTCGCCCGATCTCGTGAAGGCGCTGGCCTCCGACCCCGGCCGGCTCAAGCTCGGCGGCGAGACCCGGGCCATGACCTTCCTGTTCACCGACCTCGAAGGCTTCACGAGCCTCACCGAGACCCGGGGCGCGGAGGCCCTGGTCAGCCTGCTCAACGGCTATCTCGACGGGTTGTGCGGCGTCGCGATGGCCCATGGCGGCACCGTCGACAAGATCGTGGGCGACGCGGTCCACGTCATGTTCAACGCGCCCCTCGACCAGCCGGACCACGCCCGCCGGGCGGTCGAATGCGCCCTGGCGATGGACGACTTCGCCACCCGTTTCGCAGCCGAGCGCCGGGCGGAGGGCGTGCCCTTCGGCGTGACCCGCATCGGGGTCAACACCGGGCCGGCGGTCGTCGGGAATTTCGGCGGCGCCCGGCGCTTCGACTACACGGCCCACGGCGACGCCATCAACACGGCCGCCCGGCTCGAGGCCGCCAACAAGACGTTGGGCACCCGCATCTGCATCGCCGGCAGCACTGTCGCGGGTTGCGAAGGTCTCGCCTTCCGGCCGATCGGCACCCTGATGCTGCGCGGCAAGGCGCTGGGCGTGCCCGTCTTCGCCCCGAGCCGGCCGACGGAGGCCGCCTTCGATGCCCGCTACGGCGCCGCCTTGGCCCGCCTGCAGGAGGGCGAGGAGGCGGGCGCCGAGGCGCTGCTCAGCCTCCACGCCGAGCGGCCGGACGACCCCGTCCTCGCCCTCCACGCCCGTCGCATCGAGGCGGGCCAGCGCGACCTGCGGATCGCGGCTTGAGTGCGCGTCAGGAGCCGCGCACCAGCCTGGCGCAGGTCAGGTAGCGCAGGCCGAAGACCGACATCGCCATGAGGAAGAACAGGCCGTTGGTGGCGTGGTAGAGGATGGTCTCGAACACGGCCGCGAGCAGCCCGAACAGCCAGATCCGCAGGAACAGGAGCGCGGTCGCATCGATCCGCCCGTCTCCGTTGCGGCCCCGCAGGTCGGAGACGGGACGCCAGACGAACCACCACAGGGTGAGGAGGAGGCCGGGCAGGCCGGTCTCAAGGGTGGTGTTGAGGTAGCCGTTATGGGCGTCGGTGGCCTTGTTGACCCAGGTCAGGGCGTCGGCCCCGCCGCCGTAGAACACGTTCTCCCAGAAGGCGCCGTAGCCGAACCCGGTGAGCGGCCGCCGGGCGATGTTCTCGGCCGCGAAGGCCCAGATATCGGTGCGCCCGGTGAAGCTCGCATCCCCGGTGAGGCGCCCGACGAGCTCGCCGACCGGCGCCACCAGCACCGCGCCCACCGTGACGGTGAGGAGGGCGGCGAGCGGCCCGAGCAGGACGAGGCGTCGCCACCAGCCCACGCGGGCCGCGAGGCACAGCCAGGACAGGATGAGGGTCACGGGTGCCAGCACCATCGAGGTGCGGGCATTGGTGAAGGCGAGGAACAGCACTGCCAGCACCGCGACGACGGCGCCCAGCGCGCCGTGCCCGGCCTGCGCGCAGAACAGGCCGATGAACAGCAGGGCGGCCATGATGACGCCGGCGCCGTTCTTGTGCGCGAACAGGCCCCGCCAGCTCCCGGCATGCTCGGGCTCGCGCAGATCGAGGACCGTGTGCATCGACAGGTCGGGGACGACGAGGAGGCCGAGATAGCAGACGATCAAGATCACGAGCGCCGTGCCGCCGAGGACGCCCGCGAACTGTCGCAGGTCGCGGGCGAGCAGCGGCAGCGCCGCGGCGGCGGCCAGCATGATCATGAGCGAGATCAGCCGCCGGCCCGAGACCGCGGGCTCGGTCGAGGTCACCGTGACGACGAGGAACCAGGCGAGCGTCAGGAGGATCGGCAGCGTGGCGAGCGGCCTCAGCACCGCAAGGCCCCGGTGCAGGAACAGCATGCCGACCCCTGCCCCGACCGCGAGGAACAGGATCTGGTTGAGGCGGTTGCCGCCCGCCCCCGACTCGATGTTCGCCGCCGCGGTGCCGTCGTGGAACGGGTCGACGCCCACCACCATGACGAGGAGGATCGCGACCATCGCGGCGATGCGCAGCGGGTCCGGGATGTCCGCCCTGCCCGCGGCGGCCCCGCGTTCCGGATCTGCGGCGATGCCCGTCGTCATGTCGCCCTCACCTCTCGGCGCGGATGATGCCCCAGCGGCGCCCGCCCGTCGCGCGGCACGGCTACGCAGGGCCGATCTCAGGTGATGCCGGTCAGGTAGTACACGCCGATCACCACGAACACCGCGGCGGTCTTCAGGACGGTGATCGCGAAGATGTCGGCATAGGCCTGCCGGTGCGTCAGTCCGGTGACCGCGAGGAGGGTGATGACGGCACCGTTATGCGGCAGCGTGTCCATGCCCCCGCTCGCCATCGCGGCGACGCGGTGAAGCACCTCCATCGGGATCCCCGCCGCGTTCGCCGCCGCGATGAACTGCCCCGACATCGCCGCGAGCGCGATGCTCAGCCCGCCCGAGGCCGAACCGGTGATGCCGGCGAGCGCCGTCACCGTCACCGCTTCGTTGACCAGCGGGTTCGGGATGGCCGACAGCGCGTCGCGGATGACGAGGAAGCCGGGCAAGGCGGCGATCACCGCGCCGAACCCGTATTCGGAGGCCGTGTTCATCGCAGCCAGCAGCGATCCGCCCACCGCCGCCTTGCTGCCCTCGGCGAAGCCCTGAGAGACCGGCCGCCAGGCGAAGGCGAACACCGTGAGGATGCCGGCCAGCAGCGCCAGCTCCACCGCCCAGATCGCCGTGAGGCTCGAGACCTGCGTGACGATCGGCTGCTCGAGGCCGGCGAGCCTCGTCTCGTCGCGGGCGCCGTAGAGGCGCGGGATCAGCGCGGTGAAGGCGAGGTTGGCGACGCCCACGACGACGAGCGGCAGCACCGCGAGGAGCGGATGGGCCAGCCTCTCCTCCGCCACCTCGGCCGGCTCGTTGGCATGGCCCTCGCCGTAGCCCTCCCCCGCCCGCTTGGCCGCGGCGATGCGCCGGTCGAGATAAGCGACCCCGAGGATCAGGATGAAGGCGGCGCCGATCAGCCCGAGCCAGGGCGCCGCCCAGGTGTTGGTGCCGAAGAAGGTCGTCGGGATGATGTTCTGGATCTGCGGCGTGCCGGGAAGGGCATCCATCGTGTAGGAGAAGGCGCCGAGCGCGATGGTGCCCGGGATCAGCCGCTTGGGGATGTCGCTGAGGCGGAAGGCCTCGGCCGCGAAGGGATAGACCGCGAAGACGACGACGAAGAGCGACACGCCGCCATAGGTGAGCAGGTTGCAGACCAGCACGATCGAGAGCACGGCGCGGCGCGCGCCCACGAGCCCGATCACCGCCGTGACGATGGCCCGCGAGAACCCGGACAGCTCGATCACCTTCCCGAACACCGCACCGAGCAGGAACACGGGAAAGTAGAGCTTCACGAAACCGACCATCTTCTCCATGAACAGCCCGCTGAAGACCGGCAGCACGGCGGAGGGATCGGTGAGGAGCACGGCCCCGAGGGCGGCCAGCGGCGCGAACAGGATGACGCTGAAGCCGCGATAGGCGACCAGCATCAGGAACCCGAGCGCGAGAAGCGCGATGGCGAGGCTCAAGCGGCGCTCCCGCGGATAGGTTTGTCGCAGGCCTAACGAACCCTGCCGGCCAAGGTTGCGTCCGGTCTTGACCGGTGGGTTCCTAGGCCTCTCTAGGCGTGGTGGGCGTCCTTTGCGCCCTGCCCGTCCCGTTTCGCAGGCCGCTTCGAGCGCGGCAGCCTCAGGAGATGCCCGATGGCGCCCTCCTCCACGACCTTCGACGTGGCCGTCGTCGGCGCCGGCGCGGCTGGGCTCGCCGCCGCCCTGGCGCTCGCCCGCGACGGCGCGGCAACGGCGCTCGTCGGCCGCCACGCTCCCGTCGCCGACGGGCGCACGGTCGCGCTGCTCGACGGATCGGTGCGCTTCCTCGAGGCGCTGGGAGCCTGGGCGGAGATCGGGCCCTTTGCGGCGCCGCTCGCCGAGTTGCACCTCGTCGACGACACCGGCAGCCTGTTCCGTCCGCCCCCTGCCCGCTTCGTCGCCGCAGAGATCGGACTTCCGGCCTTCGGCTGGAACGTCGAGAGCGCGCGGCTCGTCGAATCCCTGCGTGCCCGGGCTCGGGCGACGCCGGGCCTGACCCTGGTCGAGGAGGATGCAGAGGGGTTCGCGGCCGGGGCAGCGGAGGCCGTCGTGAGCCTCGCGGGCGGTGGCGAGGTCTGCGCGCGCCTCGTCGTCGGCGCGGACGGGGCCCGCTCGAAGGTGCGCACGGCCGCGGGCGTTCGGGTTCGGGAATGGTCCTATCCGCAGGGAGCGATCACGACGCTCCTCGCCCACACTCGCCCGCACCGCGACGTCTCGACGGAGTTCCACACCCGGCAGGGACCCTTCACCCTGGTGCCGCTGCCCGGCGGCCATCGCTCCAGCCTGGTCTGGGTGACGGGCGAGAGCACGGCCCGCCGGCTCGCCGGCCTCGACGACGCGACGCTGGCCCGGGCGGTCAAGGATCAGGCCGGGGCGATGCTCGGAGCCATGCGGATCGACGGCCCGCGCGGGCTCGTCCCCATGCGCGGCCTCTCCGTGGCGAGCCCGGTCGCCGAGCGCCTCGCGCTCATCGGCGAGGCCGCCCACCTCTTTCCGCCGATCGGAGCGCAGGGCCTGAACCTGGGGCTGCGCGATGCCGCCGCGCTCCGCGACGCGGTCCTGATGGCTGCGCGCGATCGCCGCGATTTGGGCTCGCGCGAGGCGCTCTCCAGTTTCGCCCGCTCGCGCCGCCTCGACGCCCGCTTACGGACAGCGGCCGTCGATACGCTCAACCGCAGCCTCCTGAGCGACCTCCTGCCCGTCGACGCCCTGCGCGGCGTCGGACTCCTCGCCATGACGACGATCGGCCCCTTGCGCCGCCTCGTGATGCGCGAGGGCGTGCTGCCGCGGCTCGGCGCCCCGGAGCTGATGCGAGGGGGCTAGCGCCCGGCGAGGTCGTAGGGCCGCTGCGGCGCCTTGGTGCTCCGCGTCGTGCCGGTCGGGACGTCGCCCGCCACGGCATCGCTCTCGAAGGCGGTACCCTCGCGGCCGAGCTTGGCACCGTGGGCGAACAGGGCCTTCATGTAGCCCTGGTCGAAGGGCGCCGAGGAACTCTTGGTGAAGCGCCCGTCGATCTGGGCCACGCGAAGGTCGAGGCCCCTGCGCTCCGCGAAGCTCTTCGACAGGGCGAGCGCGGCCCGGGTCTGCGCCTTGATGGCGGCCGACATCGAGCGGCCGAGGATGCTCAGCGTGCTGCGCGCGGCGACTTGGAAATCGGGGGTGAGCTTGTTGTTCACGACGACGTAGATCGTCCGGGTCGGCAGGCGCAGGCCTCCGCCATCCGCGTCGAGCAGGCTGGCCTCGGGCGCAAGGTAGTAGGGCGCCATGGTGCCGCCGTCGGCGTGCATCTCCTGGAACGCCTTGCCGTCGGGACCGGTCGCGTCGATCATCACCGGCGGGAACACGCCGGGCACCGCCGAGGAGGCGAGGACGACCGATCGGAACAGGTCGAGGGCTTTGGGCCGATCCTTGGGGTCGTTCGCGGCCTTGGCGATGGCGCCCATGTCCCACAGGACGGGACGCTCGCCGTCGACCGCGGTCGTGGCGACGAGGAGGCGACGGCCCTTGTCATGCTCGGCCGCCACCGCCTTGAGGAGGTTGGCCGTCACGGAGCGCTCGATGCGGCGCTTGAGCGGCCAGGTGTCGGTCAGCGCCTCGTTCGTCGCGCCGAACTCGAACACGTCCGCCGCCGAGACCTCGGTATAGGCCTTGGCGATCGCCTCGTCCCCGCTCGCCCCGAGGAAGGCGAAGGGGGCGATCATCGCGCCGGTGCTGACGCCGGTGACGATTCCGAATTCGGGGCGCGAGCCGGACTCGGTCCAGCCCTGGAGCAGGCCCGCGGCGAAGGCGCCGTTCTCGCCGCCGCCCGAGAGCACCAGCCAGGGCTCGGAGGCCTTCGAGGCGCCGTCGACGAGGGCCTGGAAGGCCTTCGGGTCGTCGCCCGCGATCCGCATGGTCTGGCGAAGGCTCACCGGCTTCGCGGCCGCCATCTCACCGGCCGTGAACGGGACCCGTTCGCTGGATTTCTGACGCTCGGCGACAGGTCCGGCGAGGCTTGGCGACGGAAGGGCGAGGGTGACCACGACGAGGCTGGTGCCCAGCATTGTCTGCCACTTGGTCGGTACGGACATGATCGTGTCCTCTTCCCCGGCGCCCGCCTCGGCGGAAGAACACGATGCGGGCGAAGGGGTTCCAGCCGCGCTTCGCCTGCCGGGATCCGCGCGGTGCCGCGCCGCACATGACGGGCGTCGAGCGAGCGCCGACTTTACGGCGAGGCCGCCCTTGCACTAACCGCTCGCTGCAAGACCGCGATACCTGCCGGAGCCAGCCCCATGAAATTGCCGCGCCGCTTCTTCCAGCCCCTCGCCACCGGCGCGCCGGCTCCCTTTCGCGACCTGCCCGTGCGGCTGGAGCGGATGATCCACTTCGTGCCCCCCCACAACGAGAAGGTCCGCGCCCGGGTGCCGGAGCTCGCGGCCACCGTCGACGTGGTGCTCGGCAACCTCGAGGACGCGGTGCCCCTCGACCAGAAGGAGGCGGCCCGCAAGGGCTTCGTGGCGATGGCGCGGGCGACCGACTTCGCCGCCACCGGCACCGGCCTCTGGACCCGGATCAACGCGCTGAACAGCCCCTGGATTCTCGACGACCTCTTCGAGATCATCGGCGAGGTGGGGACCAAGCTCGACGTCGTGATGGTGCCCAAGGTCGAGGGCCCTTGGGACATCCACTACATCGACCAGCTGCTCGCCCAGCTCGAGGCGCGCCACGGGGTCGGCAAGCCCATCCTCGTCCACGCCATCCTTGAGACGGCGGAGGGCGTCGCCAACGTCGACGCCATCGCCTCCGCCTCGCCGCGCATGCACGGGATGAGCCTCGGGCCCGCCGATCTCGCGGCCTCGCGGGGCATGAAGACCACCCGCGTCGGCGGTGGGCATCCGGATTATCGCGTCATCGCCGATCCGAGCACGGACGGCGCCGCCCGGGCGAGCGCGCAGCAGGACCTCTGGCACTACACGATCGCCAAGATGGTCGATGCCTGCATGGCCAACGGCCTCAAGGCCTTCTACGGGCCGTTCGGCGACTTCTCCGACGGGGAGGCCTGCGAGGCCCAGTTCCGCAACGCCTTCCTGATGGGCTGCGCCGGCGCCTGGACGCTGCACCCGAACCAGGTCGCCATCGCCAAGCGCGTCTTCGCGCCCGATCCGGCCGAGGTCGCCTTCGCGGTCCGCATCGTCGAGGCGATGCCCGACGGCACCGGCGCCGTCATGCTCGACGGGAAGATGCAGGACGACGCCACCTGGAAGCAGGCCAAGGTGATCGTCGACCTCGCCCGCCTCGTGTCGGCCAAGGATCCGGAACTCGCCAAGATCTATGGCCTGTCCTGACCGGTGACAGCGGCCGGACGGCTGCCTATCTCAGACCGATGACCCAGACGATCATGACCGAGACGAGGATGAGAACCGCAAAGTTCGGGTTGGGCGCGGTGGTCCGCCACCGCATCTACCCGTTTCGCGGCATCGTCTTCGACGTCGACCCGGTCTTCGACAACACCGAGGAATGGTGGCTCGCGATTCCGGAAGAAGTCCGGCCGCGCAAGGACCAGCCCTTCTACCACCTGCTCGCCGAGAACGCGGAGAGCGAGTACGTCGCCTACGTGTCGGAGCAGAACCTCGTTCCCGACACCTCCGGCGAGCCCCTGCGGCACGCGGGCATCGCCGAGGTTTTCCAGAAGGATGCGGAGGGCCGCTACCGGATGCGGGAGCGTGTGGCGAACTGACGTCGCTCGCGAGAGCCGGAAATCCGGGGTTGGCACCAACAAGAAAGGCCGGGCGATGCGCCCGGCCTTTCTCTTTTGCGGATGGTCCGACGATCAGGGCTTGGGCGCGGCCGCCGGCGCCGCCCCGGGGGTGGCCGGCGCGCCGCCAGCGTTCTGCTGCTCGAGCTTCTTGCGCATGTCGTCCGAGCGCTTCTCGAGCTCCGACTGGAGCTTCTTCTGCTGCTCTTCCAGCACCTTCGGGTCGATGGCCGGGCCGTCGAAGGCCTTGCCGAAGCCGGCGAGCGGCACGGCGAAAGTGACCTCGCGCTGGGTCTGGTTCTGGACGCTGACGTTGAGCGTCGTGCCCTTCTTGAGCGCGTTGACGAGGTCGTTGCTGACGCCGCCGGCTTCCGCGAAGCAGCCGTTGGGGAAGCAGACCGCGAACTTGCCCGGCGTCGCCTGCTGGCCGTCAACGGTGAAGCGGATGCCGGGCTGGAGCAGGAGGCCGAGCGGCAGGAGGTAGCGCACCACGCGCACGCTCTGCTGAGCCTGCTGCGGGTTCTTCATGTCGTAGACGGCGACCGCGAGGACGGGCTGGCCGCTCTCCGAGACGAAGTCGCGGGTCGTGTAGCAGACGTCGGTGCCGCTGTTCTGGTCCTTGCCGCAGACCTTGGTCCACTCGGTCTGCGAGGGCTCCGACTTGACGTTGACGGTCTGCGGTCCGGTCTGCTGTTGCTGGGCCATGCCGCCCTGCGCGGGTTGGGTCGGCTGGGCCTGGGCGGGGGCCGGAGCCGGGGCGGGCGCCGCCGGCGCGCCGGGCTTCGGCTTGGGCTGAGGCTGAGCCTGGGCGAGGGCCGCACCGGACAGCGCCGCCGCGGAGAAGCCCGCCGAGACGAGGAGGGCAGCGACGCGCAGCGGACGCGCGGGACGGTTGGCGAAGAACATCAGCTCAGACCCCTTGGATTCGGCTCGTTGGACGGCGGGACTTTTGAGTTGGGCGGGTTTGGCGCGAGGCCTCGGGCCGAGCGTTCCGCCAAGGCGATCCGCCGAAATGACCCACGGGATGGACGCCCTCGGCACACCCTGGCCGCACTCGGGCCCTACCCGAACGGAGGGCCTGCTTCCCCGGGGAATGCGGCGAAGACATGACACCGGCGCCGTTCCTGCCCCGGCTCGCGCCCGGCCGCAATGGGAGGCGCGGGCCAAAGCCGGAAAGTTTTAAGGGCCGCTTAACCTTAAGCACGCATGAAGAGGTCTGGAAGCAAGGGTCGAGCGACAGGTGCGGACCACGTCCGGAATGCAGTTGGCCCTGCCGCCCGAGCGCGACCCGGCGATCGCCGTCGCGGCCCAGCGGCGCGGGCCGCCGCCCGGCCAGGGCGCGGCGCATCGGTCCGTCCGCCCGGCGCAGGGTCACGCGCCGCGATCCTCGACCATCCGGGAATGGGAAATCCTGCGGGAATCGAAGCTCTTGGCGACCCTGGCCCGTCCCGTCCCTCAGGCCCTCGAAGGCCCTCACGAGCCTCAGATGTCGGCCGAGCCTGCGGAGGGCCGCGCCGGCCTCTGCGCCCGCCTCGCCGAGATCGCCTACCACCATCCCCACCGCATCGCCTTCGTCGATCCCGCCGCCAAGGCCGAGTGGACGGGCCGGGGCGCGATCACCTGGACCTACGCCGCGGCGGCCGAGATCGTGGCCCGCCTTGCCAACGGGCTCCGGGGCTGGCGTCTGCCCCCCGGCAGCCGCATCGGCCTGTGCCTCGACGGCGGCGCCGAGGGCCTGATAGCCTATCTTGCCGTCGAGGCGGCCGGCCACGTGCCCTGCCCCCTGCCCATCGCCTGGGACGAGGCCCGCCTCGCCGCCGCCGTCCAGTCGGCCGGCCTCTCGGCCGTCCTCACCCAGGCGCGCTTCGGCGCGAGCCTGCCGGCCGAGCGCCTGTGCCGGGTCGCCCTCAGCTATTTCGGCCTGCGCTACGTCGCCGCCTTCGGGCCGGCCGTGCCCGACGGAGTGATCAGCCTCGACGGCATGGTTCTCGACGAGCGCGGCGGACCCTTCGCGCCCCAGACCGGCGGCGGCCTCGTCAGCTTCGCGGCCGGCGATCCGGCCCGGCCGATGCACCGGCCGGCCGCCTCTCTGCTGGCCGCCATCGCCCATTGTCGGGCCCGCATCCGCGTGGGCCCGGGCGAGCGCATCCTGATGCTCCTGCCCGGCGGCGACCTGCGCAGCCTGGTGGCGGGCCTCGGCACTGCCCTCCTCGCGGGAGCCAGTCTCGAGATCCTGCCGGTCTTCGAGGCGGCCGCCTTCGCCGTGGCCCTCGCCCGGCCGGTTCCGACCCACCTCGTCCTGCCGGCGCAGCTCGAGGCCAACCTCGCCCGCATCGCCCTGCCCGGCACGCTGCGCTCCGTCACCCTGGCGCACCGGGCACCGGCCGCCTTCGGCCCCGCCCTGCTGCACCCCACGGCCGAGCGGGTCATCGTCGACCTCGTCGACCTCGATGCCACCGCGATCCTCGTCGGCGCCCGGGGGGCCGACGACGTCGCCCGCACCCTCGCCGACCCGAACTCGGCGGCGCTGCCGCCGATCCGGATGGCGATGCGCATCGAGCCGGACGGACGGCTGGCGCTTCGGGGCGAGGCTTGCGCGGCGCACCCGTTGCGCCGCGGCATGCAGGCCGAGACCACGGCCGACGGCTGGACCCTGACCCGCTTCCGCACCGAGGTCCGCGACGGCCTGGCGACGGCCGTTGCCCTCGCCTGAACCCCGCAGGCCCGCGCCACGAAAAGTTTACCGCGCCGGCTCAGATCAAAACGGCGCAGTCCTCAGAGGCATTGCACCGAGTCGCCTCGACTTGCAATCAAGACATTACATTTTATTCGTTACTTCAATAGCTTAAGACGATTTTTCAATCTCAGCTTGAAGCTGCCTCGACGTGCTAGCTCGGCGGTTCATTGCAGGGTCATCCGTTCCACCCCATGGTGTTTTCAACAACATGGCCGGCGAACCAACCGCGGCCGTGCGGGTTGTTGCTACGTTGTCCCTTTCGCGGGGACGGTGGATGGGCTAACGCTGGTTCTCATGGGTGCGCTGCAACAAGTGCTGGTCGTCGACGATGGTCATCGGGCCATCGACCATTCCCTCGCCGCCGACTTGGCCGAGCTCGGCTACGCAAGCGTGACCGCTTCCTGGGAGGCGGCCGACGACGTTCTCGCGGTGATCTCGAAGCCCGCCGCCATCGTGCTCCAGGCCTCCTCCCGCAACGACCGGGCCTTCGCCGCCAAGGCCGCCCGCTTGCGCCGCCAGATGCGCGATGCGGGTATTCCCGTGATCGTCATCGACGAGGTCATGGCCGGCCGAGCCGGGACCGCGATCGACCTCCAGAGCCGGATCGGACCCTACGTTCTGAACGAGCCGGATCTCTGAGAATCCGGTTCACGCTGCGCCGCTAAGGCGCTCTCAGGCAACGAGGATCTGCGAGGCGAGCCGTCAGGCTCGCCTTTTCTCGTTCTGGTCTGCCTTCTTGCCCCTGGCGATTCTGGCGAGTTCACGCAGGATCGTCGTCGTCACGCTCAGGCGCTCGGGGATCGAGTCGAGCTCGCGGATGAAGACGACGCTCATGTCGGGACGCACCTTCGCGAAGGAGGCCTGTCCCGCGACATAGGCCACGAGACCCGTCGGGTTGGCGAAGGCCTTGTCGCGGAAGTGGACCACGACGCCCTTCGGCCCGGCTTCGACCTTCTCGACATTGGTGTCGCGGCACAGGATCTTGATCGTCACGATCTTGAGGAGCTGCTCCACCTCCGGAGGCAGCGGCCCGAACCGGTCGATTAACTCGGCCCCGAAGCTCTCCATCTCGGCGTCGTTCTCGAGCTGCGAGAGGCGGCGGTAGAGGCCGAGCCGGGCGGTGAGGTCCTCGACGTAATCCTCCGGAATCGTCACGGGGGCACCGAGCGCGATGGTCGGCGACCAGGCCTCCTCGACGGGCTCCTCGATGCCGGCCTTGAGCGCGGTGACGGCGTCCTCCAGCATCTGCTGGTAGAGCTCGTAGCCGACCTCCTTGATATGGCCGGACTGCTCGTCGCCGAGGAGGTTGCCCGCGCCGCGGATATCGAGATCGTGCGAAGCTAATTGGAAGCCGGCGCCGAGCGTGTCGAGGGTCTGGAGCACCTTGAGACGCTTCTCGGCCTGCACGGTGAGCTGCTTGTTGGCCGGCGTCGTGAACAGCGCGTAGGCCCGGGCCTTGGCGCGGCCGACGCGGCCGCGGAGCTGGTAGAGCTGAGCCAGACCGAACATGTCGGCCCGGTGCACGATCAGCGTGTTGGCGGTCGGGATGTCGAGGCCCGATTCGACGATGGTCGTCGAGAGCAGCACGTCGAACTTGCCCTCGTAGAAGGCGGTCATCACGTCCTCGAGCTGACCGGCCGCCATCTGGCCGTGAGCGACGGTGACCTTGGTCTCGGGCATCTCCCGGTCGAGGAAGGCCTTCACCTCCGCCAGATCCTCGATCCGCGGCACCACGTAGAAGGACTGGCCGCCGCGGTAGCGCTCGCGCAGCAGGGCCTCGCGGATCAGCAGCGGGTCGAAGGGCGTCACGAAAGTGCGCACGGCCAGGCGGTCCACGGGGGGCGTGGCGATGATCGAGAGCTCGCGCACGCCGGTCATAGCGAGCTGCAGGGTGCGGGGGATTGGGGTGGCCGAGAGGGTCAGCACGTGGACCTCGCTCTTGAGCGCCTTCAGCCGCTCCTTGTGGCTGACCCCGAAATGCTGCTCCTCGTCGACGATGATGAGGCCGAGCTCCTTGAAGCTGATCGCCTTGGCGAGGAGCGCGTGGGTGCCCACCACGATGTCGACGGTGCCGTCGGAGAGCCCCTCGCGCACCCGCTTCATCTCGGCGGCCGGCACGAAGCGCGAGGCCTGCGCCACCTGGACCGGCAGGCCTTTGAAGCGCTCAGCGAAGGTCCGGTAATGCTGGCGGGCGAGCAGCGTCGTCGGCACCACCACCGCGACCTGCCGGCCCGAGATCGCCGTCGCGAAGGCGGCGCGGAGCGCCACCTCGGTCTTGCCGAAGCCGACATCGCCGCAGACGAGCCGGTCCATTGGCCGGCCCTCGTTGAGGTCGGAGAGCACCGCGTCGATGGCGTTGGCCTGGTCCTCGGTCTCCTCGTAGGGGAAACGGGCGGCGAACTCGCCGTAGAGCCCTTCCGGGGCGGTGAGCCGGGGCGCCTGCTTCACGAAGCGCTCGGCCGCGACCTTGATCAGCGCGCCCGCCATCTCGAGGATGCGTTTCTTCATCCGGGCCTTGCGGGCCTGCCAGGCCCCGCCGCCCAGTCGATCGAGGGGCACCTCGGCGTCTTCGGAGCCGTAACGGGTCAGGAGCTCGATGTTCTCGACCGGCAGGAGCAGCAGCCCGCCGGTGTATTGGAGCTCCAGGCAATCGTGCGGCGCGCCCGCGGCCTCGATGGTCTTCAGGCCCACGAAGCGGCCGATGCCGTGGTCGGCATGGACCACGAGGTCGCCTGGCTGCAGGGCCTGCACCTCTAGGATGACGTCCTGCGGGCGCTTGACCTTGCGCTTCTGGCGCACGAGCCGGTCGCCCAGGATGTCGCCTTCCGAGATCACGGCGAGGCGGTCGACCGTGAAGCCGGCCTCCAGGCCCCAGACCGCCACCGCGACGTCGCTGCCGCGCTTGAGCGCGTTCACCGCCGCGAGCGTGTTGATGGCCATCGGCTTCTTGAGGCCGTGGTCGGTGAGCACGCCGCAGAGCCGGTCGCGAGAGCCGTCGGACCAGGATCCAAGGATCACGTGATGACCGGAGCCTTGGAGCTCGCGCACATGCGCCACCGCCGCGTCGAACACGCTCGCGGATTCGTCCGCCCGCTCGGATGCGAAGCTGCGCGCCGGCCTCGCCTCGCAATCGATCACGATCCGCTCCCCGCCCTCGGGCACGTCGAAGGGCTGGAGCTGGACGATGCCCGCCGTCTCGACCCGCTGCGACCATTCCTTCGGAGTCAGGTAGAGGGCGTCGGGCTTGAGCGGCTTGTAGGGCGCGACGCCGGGTTGGGGCGCCTTCATCGCCTCGGCGCGGGCTTCGTAATAGTCGCGGATCAGGGTGAGCCGCTCGGCCACCGCCTCCTCGACCCGGGGCTCGAACACCATCGGCACGCCGGCGACGTAATCGAACAGAGTGTCGAGGCCGTCATGAAACAGAGGCAGCCAATGCTCGATTCCGGCATAGCGGCGGCCCTCGCTCACGGTCTCGTAGAGGCGGTCGTCCCGGGTCGCCGCCCCAAAATTCGCGACGTAGCCCTGGCGGAAGCGCCGGATCGTCTCGGTGGTGAGCTGGACCTCGCTCATGGGAACGAGGTCGAGGGAGCGCAGCTGACCGATCGTGCGCTGGGTCTCCGGATCGAAGGCGCGGATCGATTCCAGCGTATCGCCGAAGAAGTCGAGGCGGATCGGGTTGGGCAGGCCGGGCGGCGACAGGTCGAGGATGCCGCCGCGCAGCGCGTACTCGCCGGTCTCGCGCACGGTGCCGGTGCGCTGGAAGCCGTTGGCCTCGACCCAATCGGTGACCCGCTCCATCGGCACCACGTTGCCGATCGCCGCCGAGAAGGTCTCGACCGCGATCTTGCCCCGGGGCGGCACCCGCTGCACCAGGGCGTTGACGGTCGTGCAGAGGATGCGCGGGGTCTCCTCCGAGGAGCGCGAGCGGACGAGCCGCGAGAACGCGGTCATGCGCTGCGCGGCGATGGCCGAGTTCGGCGAGACGCGGTCGTAGGGCTGGCAATCCCAGGCCGGCACGCTGAGCGTCTCGATCTCCGGCGCCACGAATCTCAGCGCGTTCTGAAAGGCGTTCGAGCGGCCGGAATCGCGGGCGACGTGCACGAGCACGGCCGGGCCCTCGGCGGCGGCGCTCAGGGCGCGGGCGAGGTCGGCGACGACCAGCGCGTCGAACCCGTCCGGCACGTTGGCGAGAATCGGGCTCGCGCCCCGCTTCAGGGCCTCGAGCGCGCGGGCGAGCGGCCCGGATTTGGGGAGCGCGAAGCGGGCGACCTGCGGCTTCGGGGCGGGTGCGGGCGGTTTGGGCTGGGGCTTGGCCATCGGGTCGGGGGTCACTCGAGGTCGTGGGCGCAGGCCGGTCACTCGACGTCTGTCATTCCGGGGCCGCGAAGCGGAACCCGGAACCCAGAGCCTCAGGTCGTGGTCCAGTCGACGCAGTCGGCGGTTCTGCGTTCCGGGCTCGCCTGCGGCGCCCCGGAATGACAGACGTCGAGAGGAATGGCAGTTCGGCGTGTCGCCCGGTCAGCTATGGATCGGCGCGTCGTGCTTATGGAACGCCTTGAGCCGCTGGTACACCGGCGTGTCGTAATTCTCGGGCGTGACATCCTCGCCGGTGAGCCAGCGGAAGAGGTCGCGGTCGGGCACCTCGATCAGGGCCTCGAACTGCGCCAGCTCCGCCTCGCTCAAGCTCCCGATCTCGGCATCGGCGAAGCGGCCCATGATCAGGTCCATCTCGCGGATGCCCCGGTGCCAGGCGCGAAAGAGCGTGCGGCGACGGCGCGGGTCGAGATCGGCGCTGGTGCGAGTGGTGCCGGACATCGGCTTCGTCCTGTGATGCGGTGAGACAAGGTTCCTGTGATCCGGAGATCGCGGGATTCTAAGGACAACGGGGGTCTGAGCGCTCTCGTCGGCCGGACGATCCCACGCGAGGCTTGCGCCGCCCCCGGAAACCCGTCCCCGCCGAGAAGGTCCTCGCGACGATCTGGGGTCCGGACCATCGACGTCAACCAGCCGGGCCATCGAGGGACGCAGGCTCCTGAACGTCGTTTTAACGTCTCGCGTGCACGCTGCTGCTCGATTTGCAACCTCTGCGGTTAGACGTGCAGCCAAGACGGACCGACATCCCATGCCTCGGCTCTCGATTCTCCAAGGTCTGCGCGTTCTGACGATTGCCAGGCGGTTCTATCTCATCACCGCGCTGGGCATCGGCACGGCGGTGCTCACGGCGCTCCTGTCGCTGTCGAGCACCCGCGAGACGGTCTTCGCCGAGAAGCGCGCCGAGACGAAGCACATCGTGGAGCTCGTCGCCTCGCAGGTGAAGAGCTACGTAGCCCTGGCGAAGGCGGGAAAGCTGAGCGAGGCCGAGGCCCGGCGCCTCGCGGTCCAGGCGATGCAGACCGCGCGCTTCGACGGCACCAACTACGTCTTTGCCTACGATCACGACGGCGTCGTCGTCACCCACGCGAAGACCTCGTACATCGGCACCAACCGGATCGAGGTGAAGGACAAGTTCAGCGGCCGCTTCATCGTGCGCGACCTCATCGCCGCCGCACGGACGGGGACCGGCTTCCTCGAATACGCAGTGCCGAAGGCCGAGGGCAGCGAGCCGCTTCCCAAGCTCACCTATGTGCAGGACATCCCGGAATGGCGGTTCTTCGTCGGTGCGGGGATCTATGTCGACGACGTCGACGCCATCCTGCGCGAGCAGTTCATCACGCTGGGCTGGAAGATCGGCGTGGCCGCCCTGATCCTGGGAACGCTCGCGTTCCTTCTGGCGCGCACGGTCTCGGCCCCCCTCGGCGTCCTCACCACCCGCATGGCGGGCCTCTCGAACGGCGATCTCGACGCCCCTGTCGCGGGCGCGGACCGTCGGGACGAGGTCGGCGCCATGGCGAGATCGGTCCAGGTCTTCCGCGAAGCCCTCATCGCCAAGCGCGAGGCGGATGCCGCCGCCCTCGTCGAGGCCGACGCCAAGGCCCGCCGGGCCGACGCCCTCGACCGGCTGACCCGCGGGTTCGAGGCCAGCGTCACGGCGCTGACGCGGGGCCTCTCCACCGCAGCGGTCCAGATGGAGACGACGGCGGGCTCCATGAGCCGGACCGCGCGGCGCGCCAGCGAGCAATCGGTCATGGTCGCGTCGGCCGCCGAGGCGACCTCCACCAACGTGCAGGTGGTCGCCGCCGCCAGCGAGGAGATGTCCGCCTCGATCGCCGAGATCGAGGCGCAGGTCGGGCGCTCGTCGCGGATCGCGGCGCGCTCGGTCGAGGACGCGAACCGGACCGACGGCGCGGTCCGCGCGCTCGCCACGGAAGCCGAGTCGATCGGCACCGTGGTCGCCCTGATCTCGGCCATCGCCGAGCAGACCAACCTGCTGGCGCTCAACGCCACCATCGAGGCGGCCCGCGCCGGGCCGGCCGGCCGGGGCTTCGCCGTCGTCGCCGCCGAGGTCAAGGATCTCGCCTCGCAGACGGCTCAGGCGACCCAGGACATCGCCCGGCAGATCGGCCTGATCCAGGACGGGACCCAGGGCGCGGTGGCCGCCATCCGCGGGATCGGCCAGACCGTGGCCGAGATGAGCGCCATCGCCGACACCGTCGCCGCCTCCATGAGCCAGCAGGGCGCGGCGACCCAGGAGATCGTCCGCAACGTCGGCCAGGCCGCCGAGGGCACGCAGGCGGTGACGGTGAGCATCGCCGCCGTCAAGGACGGTGCCGAGGAGACCGAGGCCGCCTCCGGCCGGGTGCTCGACGCGGCCCGCGAGCTCGCCCGCCATTCCGAGCGGATGAGCGAGGAGGTCGCTGCGTTCCTCGCCTCCGTGCGGGCGGCGTGAGGGCGGCGCGATCGGAGCGGAAGAGAATGCGGATGATCCTCGTCCGCCGATAGAGCGGAAGGGCCAAGCCGGGTATCATCCCGCCGAACGCCGCCCCTTGGCCCGAGCGCGATGACCGAAAACCAAAGGCAGGACGGCGAGAGGGAGGTGGCGCCGGCAACTGACCGGCGCCCGGCCGAGCAGGGTCCCGGCCTGCGCCCGAGCCTTCTCGACCCCCTCTTCGCCCCTGCCCGCACCCTGCCCGGGATTGGGCCGAAGATGGCGCCGCTGATCGAGCGGCTGCTGGGGCTCCCCGAGCGGCCGGCGCGGATCGTCGACCTGCTGTTCCACCTGCCGCAAGGCGGCGTCGCCCGGCAGCTGCGCGGCTCGATCAGCGAGGCGCCGCCCGGCGAGCCCGTGACGCTCGGCGTCACCGTGGTCTCGCACCGCCCCTCCGGGTTCGGGATGGGTAAGCGTCCACACCGGGTCCTCGTCGAGGATTCGACGGGCGACATCACCCTCGTGTTCTTCGGCATGCCGGCGGCCCGGGTCGAGAAGATGCTGCCGCTCGGCAGCCATCGCTACATCTCCGGCCGGATCGAGCTCTGGGACGGGCACCGTCAGATGGTGCATCCCTCGCGCATCGTGGACGAGGCCGGCCTCGCGGCGCTGCCGGCCGTCGAGCCTATCTACGGCGCGACCGAAGGCCTGACCTCCCGGGCGATCAGCAAGCTCGCCCACGCGGCCCTCGAACGCCTGCCCGTCCTGCCCGAGTGGCAGGACCCGGCCTGGCTCGCGAAGAACGCCCTGCCGAGCTTCGCCGAGGCGCTCGGCGCCGAGCACCGGCCCGAGGATGCGCCCCCGCCCCGGCCGGAGGGAGCGGAAGGCCCGCCCCCGCAGACCCCCGCCCGCCGCCGGCTCGCCTATGACGAGCTCCTCGCCTCGCAGCTCGCGCTCGCCCTGACGCGCGCCCGCAACCGCCGGGCTCCGGGCCGCGTCAATGCGGGTGACGGCAGGCTGAAGGCGCAGATCGAGGCCGCCCTGCCCTTCGCGCTGACGGGCGCGCAGGCCCGCGCCGTCGAGGAGATCCGCGACGACCTCGCCTCGGACCGGCGCATGCTGCGGCTGCTCCAGGGCGATGTCGGCTCGGGCAAGACCGCCGTCGCGCTCCTCGCCATGGCCTCGGCGGTCGAGGCCGGCCGGCAGGCCGCCCTGATGGCGCCGACCGAGATTCTCGCCAGACAGCACTACGAGCGCCTCAGCGCGATGGCCGGTCCCCTGCGCCTGCGCCTCCTGACCGGGCGCGACCGGGCGCCCGAGCGCCGGGCGACGCTCGGCGACCTCGCCGAGGGCGGGATCGACATCGTGGTCGGCACCCACGCCCTCTTCCAGGAGAGCGTCGCCTTCCGCGACCTCGGCCTCGCGGTGGTCGACGAGCAGCACCGCTTCGGCGTGCACCAGCGCCTGGCGCTCGGCGCCAAGGGCGAGGCGGTCGACATCCTGGTCATGACCGCGACCCCGATCCCGCGCACCCTGGCGCTGACCTTCTTCGGCGACATGGACGTCTCGGTCCTCGACGAGAAGCCCGCCGGCCGCCGGCCGATCGCGACCCGCCTCGTCTCGACCGAGCGCCTCGACGAGGTCGTGGCGGCGCTCGGCCGGGCCATCGCGGCGGGCGAGCGGGTCTACTGGATCTGCCCGATGGTGGCGGAATCCGAGTTCGTCGACCTCGCCGCGGCGGAGGACCGCTACGCCGATCTCAGGCAGGAATTCGGCGAGGCGGTCGGTCTCGTCCACGGCCGCATGGCGGGGCCGGACAAGGACGCGGCCATGGAGCGCTTCGCCGCCGGCGAGACCCGGATCCTCGTGGCGACCACCGTGGTCGAGGTCGGCGTCGACGTGCCGGAGGCCACCATCATGGTGATCGAGCACGCCGAGCGCTTCGGGCTCGCCCAGCTCCACCAGCTGCGTGGCCGGGTCGGGCGAGGCTCCCGCGCCTCCTCCTGCCTGCTCCTCTATCGCGGGCCGCTCGGCCAGGTCGCCCGCGCGAGGCTCGAGATGATGCGCGAGACCGAGGACGGCTTTCGCATCGCGGAGGAGGACCTGCGCCTGCGCGGCGAGGGCGAGGTGCTCGGCACCCGCCAATCCGGGCTGGCCGCCTTCCGCCTCGCTAGGCTCGACAGCGACGGCGACCTCCTGGAGGCCGCCCGGGACGACGCCCGGATGATCGTGGAGCGCGATCCGGCCCTGCGCAGCGAGCGCGGGCGGGCCCTGCGCGTCCTGCTCTACCTGTTCGAGCGGGACGCCGCGATCCGCTTGCTCGGCGCGGGCTGACGCATCGTTCCAGCCTCGCGCTCCTCAAGCCTACAGAAATTCGTGAGCCGGCGCATGAACTTGGCGTCAACCTGTCGGGGCTTAGGAACCCCTGGGGTTCGGGCATCGGGGGATGCGTTGATGACGACAGGTCCAGCCGCGTCGGCTTCGCCGACGCTGGCGGAGCGATGGCTGACTGCCCGGCGCTCCGGTCAGGGCATGCCGTCCTACGAGGCCGTGGTGCTTGGCAATCTCGGACGCTTCGCCGACGGGGTCGCCCTGATCGCGACGGAGGGCGGGCTGCCCGCCCGCATCCTTTGGTGCGGCGCGCAGTTCGGGCAATGGCTGCAGCGCGACGCCGTCGCCCTCGACGTGAGGGAGCTCTCCGACGACCTCCTTCAGCCGTTGCGCGAAGTCGCCGCGGCGGCGCTCCTGTCGGGAGAGCCGGCGCGGACGCGCTGCGACCGGGTGATCGAGGGCATCGTCGTCACCACCGAGCTCCTCGGCCTGCCGCTGGCCAACCGCCACGGCGAACCCCTGATCCTGCTCGGGCTCGAGGGCGAACCCTCGCGCTACGACCTCGTCAAGGCGATGTTCTCCGCCACCGACCAGGGCATGCTCGCCCTCAGCACCGTCCGCGACGGGACCGGCGCGGCCGTCGACTTCAAGATCGTCGCCCTCAACGAGGGCGCGGCCCGGATGTTCGGCCGCCCGATGCCGCTCCTGCAATGGCAGCGGCTGACCGCGGTGGTGCCGCGCCTGGCGGAGACCGACGCCCTTTCGCGGCTGATCGGCGTGCTGGGCAGGACGGACCGGACCGTGTTCGAGCTCGGCTATTCGCGCTCGGACGGGTCCGAGGCTCACGTCAAGATCGAGGCCGGCTGCATCGGCGACCTCGTGGCCGTCACCCTGACCGATATCGGTGACCTCAAGGCCCGCGAGGCTTCCGTGCGCCTGTTGTTCGAGAACAACCCGCTGCCGATGTGGCTCATCGATGCCGCGGATGCCCGCTTTCTCGCCGTCAACGACGCGGCGCTGAGCCATTACGGCTATTCGCGAGGCCAATTCCTGGCGATGGCCCTGCCCGACCTGCACGGCTCCGCCCATACCGGACCACGGGCCTGCCGCATGGGCTCCGAGGCGCTCTGGTGCCACCGTCGCGCCGATGGGGCCGACATCGAGGTCAACCTGTTCGAGCGCGCGATGGAGTTCGACGGGCGGCCCGCGATCCTCGGTGCGGTGATCGACGTCACCGAGCGCCGCCGGGCCGAGGCCCGCATCGCGCATATGGCGCACCACGACGCCCTGACCGACCTGCCGAACCGCGTGCTGTTCCGCGACCGGCTGGGCGAGGCGATCGCGCGGCAGAAGCGGACGGGCGAGCGCGCGCTGCTGCTCTGCCTCGATCTCGACCACTTCAAGACCGTCAACGACACGCTCGGCCACCCGGCCGGGGACGAGCTCCTGCGCGGCGTCGCCGTGCGCCTCGCCGCCTGCCTGCGCGAGGAGGACGTCGTGGCCCGGCTCGGCGGCGACGAGTTCGCGATCCTGGTCGGCGGCTCCGAAGCGCTCGGATCCCTGGGCGTGCTCGCCCGCCGCATCATCGCCGACCTCAGCCGGCCCTTCCGCATCCTCGGCCAGGACGTCCATGTCGGGGCGAGCCTCGGGCTCGCCCGCCTGCCCCAGGACGGCGACGACCCCGACCTGCTCCTGCGCAACGCCGACCTCGCCCTCTACCGCGCCAAGGGCGCGGGCCGGGGCACCTATCGCTGCTTCGAGCCGGAGATGGACGCCCAGATCCAGGCACGCCGGGCGCTCGAACAGGACCTGCGCGAGGCCTTCGCCGCGGGCAGGCTCGCCGTGTTCTACCAGCCGCTGATCGCCACCGGCACCGGCCGGATCACCGGCTTCGAGGCGCTGCTGCGCTGGAAGCACGCGGCGCGGGGCTTCGTCCCGCCCGCCGAGTTCGTCCCGCTCGCCGAGGAGACGGGTCTGATCGGCCCGATCGGCGAATGGGTGCTGCGCACGGCCTGCGCCGAGGCCGCGACCTGGGCGCCGCAGGTCCGCATCGCCGTCAACCTCTCGCCCGCCCAGTTCCGCAACCGCGCGCTCGTCGAGACCGTGGCCCGGGCGCTTGCCGATTCCGGACTCGCGCCGGACCGGCTCGCACTCGAGATCACCGAGACGGTGCTGCTCGCCGAGAACGAGGCCCATCTCGCCATCCTCCACCGGCTGCGGAGCCTCGGCGTGCGCATCGCCATGGACGATTTCGGGACCGGCTACTCGTCCTTGAGCTACCTGCGCTCCTTCCCCTTCGACAAGATCAAGATCGACCGCTCCTTCGTGCGCGAACTCGGCGCCAGCGCCCATTGCGCCGCCATCGTCCGGGCGGTGGCGGGCCTGGGCGCCAGCCTCGGCATCGTCACCACGGCCGAGGGCGTCAAGACGCCGGCGCAGCTCGCGCGGCTGCGCGCCGAGGGCTGCGACGAGGTCCAGGGCTTCCTGTTCAGCCATCCCCTTCCGGTCGCCGAGGCCCGCCGCCTGCTCGCGAGCGACGGCGAGGGGGAACGGCTCTCGGCCTGAGCCGGCGGGAGCCCGCCTCAGGCATCCTGCTTGAGGGGAAGCGGGATCGACGGGGCCGGCGCTTCCGCCCCCGCCTGTGCCGCCCGCATCGTCGCGGCCATCGCCTGAAGCCTCGCCTGCGGATCCTCGGGCTGGATCACGCCGGCCGACATCACGAGCTTGGCCGCGTCGTCGATGCTGATCGGCACCTCGATGATGTCGGTGCGCGGCAGGTAGAAGAAGAAGCCCGTGGTGGGGTTGGGCGCGCAGGGCAGGAACACGCCGACATGGTCGCCGCCCTCGCCGAGCGCCGCCTGCACGTCCGGTCCCGCGGGGGCCGAGACGAAGACCACCGACCAGGTGCCCTTCACGGGGAACTCGACGAGGCCGACCGTGCGAAACGAGGTGCCGTTGGCCGAGAACAGCGTCTCGAAGATCTGGCGCAGGCCCCGGTAGAGCCCGGAGATCACGGGGGTGCGCGCGAGCAGCACCTCCCCGAACTCGACGACCGAGCGCCCGACGAGGTTCGCCGTGAGGAAGCCGAGCAGCGTCACCGCCAGGAAGGCGATGACGAGCCCTAGGCCCGGCAGCGAGAAGGGCAGGTAATGGTCCGGCAGGTAGGAGGCCGGCACCAGCGGCTTCACCCAGCCGTCGATCAGGCTGATGAACCACCAGGTGATGTAGATCGTGATGGCGAGGGGGCCGGCCACGATGATGCCGGTGAGGAAGTAGGTCCGCAGGCGCCCGCGCGTGCTGACCCGCGGGCGCGTGCCGGAGGGCTCCGGGTCCGGGACGGTGGGGATGGGTGAGGCCACGGTTGCACTCTCGATCGCGGATGCGGCACGCGGCCGTCGCCGGCCGCCGACGGCCCCCGGCGCTCAGACGTAGCCGTTGGGACCGGACGGCTCAAGATCGGGGCGGCGGGGGATCCCCGCCGGCGCCCGCGCCTAAGGCCCGCTGCATCAGCACGGTGTCGACCCAGCGCCCGTGCTTGAAGCCGACCGCCTCCAGCGTCCCGACGACCCGGAAGCCGTGCCGGGCGTGCAGGGCGATCGAGGCGGCGTTGGCGCTGTCGCCGATCACCGCCACCATCTGGCGCCAGGGGCCGGCCTCGCAGCGGGCGACGAGGGCGGCGAGCAGCGCGCCGCCGGCGCCCTGGCGGCCCGAGCCCTCCCGGACATAGACCGAGTTCTCGACGGTGTGGCGGTAGGCCGGCCGCGCCCGGTAGGGGCCGGCATAGGCGTAGCCGAGGAGCCTGCCGTCGCGCTCGGCCACGAGGTAGGGCAGGCCCGCGGCGAGGATGGCCTCGCGCCGCGCCGCCATCTCGGCGGCGCTTGGCGGCACCGTCTCGAAGGTCGCCGAGCCGTGCAGCACGTGCGGGCGGTAGATCTCGGCGATGGCGGCGAGGTCGTCGATGCCGGCGTCGCGGATGGACAGGCTCACGGCGGGCCCTCCCCTGGGGTTTTCCGGATGGTCGAGGCGGTCGTGCACTCCTCGCCCCCTCGCGGGAAGAGGGAAGCGCCGCACGCGTCATCGGCTCCGCCCGATCGGGATTGCTCCCCGCCATCGCGCTCAGGAGGGAAGGGCGCTTGGCGAATGCCGGTCGCGCGCCATGATAGATCCTCGGACCGCGCCACACGGAGGCGA
>NZ_BPQP01000040.1 GCF_022179305.1 Methylobacterium iners | reverse complement strand
TCGAGGAAGCGACGCGGCTGCTCCTCGACGACCAGGGAGGCGTAGAGCCTCTTCAGCTCCGAGCCGAGGTGATCCTGCACCTGCCGAGAGATCTCGTGCGTCGAAGATGGCGATCCGTGATCTGTCCGAGACAGCACCGTATCGACTTGGTCAGCTTGCATCGCCTCATCCGCGTCCTCGCTCCAGGACGTCTCCAGGGTCATCCGGGAGATTGCGTCGGAGCGGCTGGCGTTCAAATGCGAGGCGCCTTTTAACGAAGCGTGTTGCCGATCATCGACAAAGAGGCATGCGCACAAACGGCTGGCTATACGCTAATTGATCAAGGCACCCAGCACCCAATCTTAGTGTGTTGTGGCTGCGCACGGGATGCAGATCGATTTTGGATTAGTTGATCAATCGCTTGCTGGAGGCCAAGTCGTTCTGGGGTCCCTCACCTGTGCTCGCGACATCGGAGGTACTCAGCGGCTCACAGGACGATCCAAGCTCCAGGCATTGTGGGGGCGCAGTTGCGATGGGCTGATGCGCGAGAACGAGCTTCAGGAAGCGAAGGGCGGCGACCAAGCCAGCGCCAGTGAAGGGTTTGCCGATCACCCCACACGCCCCGGCTAGGTCGGCGGGCAGCGCGGATCGATTGGCGGTCATGAACACCACCATTCCGCCATGAGTGATGATGTGCTTGGCGACCGCGATGCCCGTCGCACCATCGAGAAGCTGCAGGTCGACCAGAGCAAGATCGGGACGGTGTGCATCAGCGAGCGCGATGGCCTCGCTCCCCCGGATCGCGTGCCCGGCCACACGCATCCCGGCGTCCTCGATCGCGATCTCGATGTCGAGGGCAACAAGCGTCTCGTCCTCGACCACCAGGACCGTGGGTTCAGTGTCTGCCAATGACGTGCCCACCATCTGAACTGAGGTCGGTGAGACTGCCGCTGTGGTCCGGTTCGGCGCAGGGCATTGTCACTCGGACCAGCGTGTGGGCATCGCCCTCACACCAATCGATGCGAGCATCCAGTTGACGAGCAAGCAAGGCCAGGATGCTGCCGGCCGTTGAACGGCGCGTGTCGTCCTTCTCGCGAGCCGAGTAGCCGTCGTCGGCAATCGAAAGCTTGAACTGCCGCTCGCCACCCTCGCGCATCGCGTGCAAGCCGAGCTTCAGGGATCCTCTCCGACCTTGGTAGGCGTAACGCATCGCCGCTCCCACCAGCTCGTTGACGAACAGCGCCACGGGGCCTGCCTTCGCGGACGTGACGCTGACGGGCTCGGTGTTGAAGACGAGCCTGATGTCGGACCTGCCTGATTGAAGCTGGTGATCCTCGACGATGTTGCGAACGAACTCGGAGACGTCGAAGCAGCCGATGCTGTCCTCGTTGTAGAGCTTGCGATGGACCAGGCCGAGAGCGTGGAGGCGGACCCGGATGGCCTCCAAGGCTTCATGCTCCAACTCGCTCGCACGATGGCGCTTCTCTAAGTTCACCAGCGAGATCATCAGCTGCAGGTTGTTCTTCACCCGGTGGTCGAGTTCGGTCAGCAGCTTCGTTCGGGTCTCCAGGGTCTGCATTAGGGCAGCCGTGCGGTCGTCCACCTGCCCTTCGAGCATGCTCTTGGCCTGGGCGAGTTCGCTGGCCAAGCGCTCCATACCCTGCTCGCGCTCCTTGCGTTCTGTCACGTCGAGCTGCGAGGCGAAGAAGTGGGAGATCTCGCCCTCGCGGTCCAGCACGGGCGAGACGAAGAGAGAGTTCCAGAACGGGGTGCCGTCCCGCTTGTAGTTCAAGATCTCGATGTGGAGATCCTGGTTGTTTTCCACGTATTCGCGGATTTGCATGCGATGCCGTGGGTCCGTGTCGACTCCTTGCAGGAAGCGGCAGTTCCGACCGATGCACTCGCTTTCCTCGTAGCCCGTCAGGCTGCAGAACGCCTGATTGACGTAGACGATCGGGTTGTCGTCGAGATGCGGGTCGGTGATGATCATGGCCATGCGCGTGGCACGCACGGCTGCGGCAAACGGGTCGCCGGCAGGGGCGTGCTCGGCCCACAACTCAGAACCTGCTGCACGTGCTCGGACGATAGCAGCGATGTCGTCCTCTTTGTCGTCCGACATAAGCAGCCTTGATCGAAGTTCGCTCGGCAACGGCACCCAAGGAGGAGGGTTCCGGAAAGCAGCGCCATTTGAATAGGATTGTTACGGTTAGGGCCTCGGGGGCCAGCCTTTCTCGACTTGACGGCGCAGCTCTGTTCACGAGTTCCTGACACCGCCTGCTGAATGGCCGTCCTGCTGATTTGCTACCAAAAGCGATCAGTTGCGCTTCTGTCGCCCGGGTTATAGGCGTCCGTTCTACCAGGCTGCCCAGAAGCGGACGTTCTGAAGGTCCGACAAGGGTCGAAAGCTGCCGCGTAAACGGCCGAGCTGCTTGAGTTCGGACCTAGGTCCAAGGCCGGGACGGCGGTTCGACCGTGGCCTGATCGGCGCAGCCACGCAGGGGCCGGCGGGTCGCTCACCCCGCTCAGGCTGACCCGGAACGCCCCATCCCCGCAGGCGGGAGGATCCGGCCAGTCCGCGCCTGCGCCGCCCGATCCTTGAAATCCTCGGCCTGAAGGCCGAGGTTAACGTCCATCGCCCCAGCGTAAAGCATGCGAACCGATCGATAGCGATCCGCTGGCGGCAGGAAGGGTGTCGGATCAGAGCCCTTGGGCTTCCGATAAAGAGAACAAACCTTCCCGCCCCGAGGGCAATCGCCGCCGGGGCGGCCGACCTTCTGCCTGCTACTCACACGAAGTCTCGCGAGATCTCAGCGATCCGGAGATTTTCCTCCGCCTCTCGCTCTTCGGAGATGCAATAACTCCCGAACTCTCGTTCTTTAAAACGAACGTTTTATTGACCTGACCGGGAAGCGAGGGCAGTTTTACGGCTCGCGGTCGGGCGCGGTCCACCCCCGCGCCGGCCACACTCGCACCACCGAGGTTCCCATGACGCCCAAGCGACGCAGCCTGTTCTCGCGCAGGCAGGCCGCCGCGCTGCTGGGAGGTCTCGCCCTCGCGGGCGCCGGGCTCGGCCCGGTCGCGGCGGCGGAGGGGCAGCTTCGGATCGCCAAGCAGTTCGGCGTCGTCTACCTGCTCCTCAACGTCGCCGAGGACCAGGGCCTGATCGAGAAGCACGGCCGGGCGGCCGGCATCGACATCAAGGTCGAGCACGTGCAGCTCTCGGGCGGCTCGGCCGTGAACGACGCGCTGCTGTCGGGCAACATCGAGGTTGCCGGCGCCGGCGTCGGGCCGCTCTTCACCCTGTGGGACCGCACCCGCGGCCGGCAGAACGTCAGGGGCGTCGCCTCGCTCGGCAACTTTCCCTACTACCTCGTCAGCAACCGCGCCGAGGTGAGGTCGATCGCCGACTTCACCGACAAGGACCGCATCGCCCTGCCGGCGGTGGGCGTCTCGGTGCAGGCGCGCATCCTGCAATGGGCCTCCGCCAAGCTCTGGGGCGACAAGGACTTCGCCCGGCTCGACCGGATCAGCGTCGCGCTCCCGCATCCGGAGGCGGCCGCCGCGATCATCAAGGGCGGCACCGAGATCACCGGCCATTTCGGCAACCCGCCCTTCCAGGAGCAGGAGCTCGCCGAAAACCCGAACGCCCGGATCGTCCTGAACTCCTACGAGGTCCAGGGCGGGCCCGCCTCCTCGACCGTGCTCTACGCCACCGAGAGGTTCTACAAGGACAGCCCGAAAACCTACGCGGCCTTCGTCGACGCTCTCGACGAGGCGGCGAAATTCATCACCGCCAATCCGGAGAAGGCCGCCGACATCTACATCAAGGCGACGAACAGCCGGATCGACCGCGCGCTCCTGCTCAAGGTGATCAAGAACCCCGAGGTCACCTTCAAGATCGAGCCGCAGAACACGCTCGGGCTCGGCCAGTTCATGCACCGCGTCGGCGCGATCAAGAACGAGCCCAAGGCGCTCGAGGAATACTTCTTCGTCAATCCGCGCGTCGCGGCGGGCAGTTGAGCGGGCCTTGGACATGACCCTGGTCGTCACGCGCGACGACCAGGCCGCGGACGCGTGGAGGCCGTCGCCCCGGTCGATCCAGGAGCGGCCCGAGGCGCCGCCGCCAGGGCCCGCCGCCCTGCCGGCGCCGCTGCTGCAGGTCTCCGGCGTCAGCCTGGAGTACCGCACGCCGGAGCGCGTCGTGCGCGCCACGCACCGGATCGACCTCGACGTCTACGCCGCCGACCGCTTCGTGCTGCTCGGCCCCTCGGGCTGCGGCAAGTCCACCCTTCTCAAGGCAATCGCCGGCTTCCACGCTCCGATCGAGGGCGCGATCACCCTGGACGGCGCGCCCGTGCGCGGCCCGGGGCCGGACCGCCTCGTCGTCTTCCAGGAGTTCGACCAGCTGCCGCCCTGGAAGACGGTCGCCCAGAACGTCGCCTTCCCCCTGCGGGCCGCCAAACTGCTCGGCCGCCGCGAGGCCGAGGAGCGGGCCCGCCACTACATCGACAAGGTCGGGCTCACGCGCTTTTCCGACAGCTACCCGCACCAGCTCTCGGGCGGCATGAAGCAGCGCGTCGCCATCGCCCGGGCGCTCGCCGTGCAGCCCAAGATGCTCCTGATGGACGAGCCCTTCGCGGCGCTCGACGCCCTGACCCGGCGCAAGATGCAGGAGGAGCTGCTCGCCCTCTGGGACGAGGTCCGCTTCACGCTCCTTTTCGTCACCCATTCCATCGAGGAGGCGCTGGTGGTCGGCAACCGGGTGGCGCTGCTCTCGCCCCATCCCGGCCGGGTTCGCAGCGAGGTGAACGGCCACGATTTCGACCTGACGAGCATCGGAAGCCGCGACTTCCAGGCCGCCGTCCAGGGCCTGCATCGCCGCCTGTTTGAGGACGGACCCGAGCCCGACGCCGGGCCACGCCCGCGATGAACCAGCCCCTCGTCCCGCCGATCCGCCCGGAATACGACCGGGTGCTCGCGCCCTTCGTGGAGGCGCCGGTCGAGCGCGTGCTGCCGCTCTCCACGCGCCTCTGGCAGCAGGATTGGCTGCGCAAGGGCCTGATCCTCGCCGTGCTGGCGCTGGCCTGGGAGGGCCTCGCCCGCTGGCAGGACAACGACCTCCTCCTGCCCGGCTTCCTCCAGACCCTGTCGGCCCTGGTCGAGGGCCTGGCCAGCGGCGAGCTCCTCGACCGCGTGCGCATCTCGCTGATCGTGCTGGCCCAGGGCTATCTCAGCGGCATCGCGCTCGCCTTCGCCCTCACCACGCTCGCTGTCTCGACGCAGTTCGGCCGCGACCTGCTGTCGACGCTGACCGCGATGTTCAACCCGCTGCCCGCCATCGCCCTGCTGCCGCTGGCGCTGCTCTGGTTCGGGCTCGGCTCCGCCAGCCTCGTCTTCGTTCTGATCCACTCCGTGCTGTGGCCGCTGGCGCTGAACACCTTCGCGGGCTTCCAGGGCGTGCCGGAGACCCTGCGCATGGCCGGGCGCAACTACGGCCTCAAAGGCCTTCCCTACGTCCGGCAGATCCTGATCCCGGCCGCGCTGCCGGCGATCCTGTCCGGGCTCAAGATCGGCTGGGCCTTCGCCTGGCGCACGCTCATCGCCGCGGAGCTCGTCTTCGGCGCGGCCTCGGGCCGCGGGGGGCTGGGCTGGTACATCTTCCAGAACCGCAACGAGCTCTATACGGACCGCGTTTTCGCCGGCCTCCTCGTCGTCATCGCCATCGGCCTCATCGTCGAGAACCTCGTCTTCGCGAGCCTGGAGCGCCTGACGGTCCGGCGCTGGGGCATGGTCCGCTGACGCCCCGACACGCAGATCGGTCATGACGCAAGACACCCTTCGCCTCGGCGCCTTCTTCTACGCGACCGGCCACCACGTGGCGGGCTGGCGCCACCCCTCGAGCGAGGCCGATGGCGGGCTCAATCTCGAGCGCTACGTCGGCTGGGCGCGGCGGGCCGAGGCCGCCAAGTTCGACCTCGTCTTCCTGGAGGACGGCACCGGCATCCGCGACACCAGCCTGCGCTCGAGCGAGCGCACGGCGCGCTCGGCTCATTTCGAGCCCGTGACCCTGCTCTCGGCGCTCGCCGCGGTCACGAGCCGGATCGGCCTCGTCGCGACGACCTCGACGAGCTTCAACGAGCCCTACAACGTCGCCCGCCGCTTCGCCTCCCTCGACCACCTGAGCGGCGGCCGGGCCGGCTGGAACCTCGTCACCTCCGCGACCGACGCCGAGGCCGCCAATTTCGGCCACGACCGGATCGCGCTCCACGCCGACCGCTACGAG
Organism: Methylobacterium iners; assembly: GCF_022179305.1. GTDB lineage: Bacteria > Pseudomonadota > Alphaproteobacteria > Rhizobiales > Beijerinckiaceae > Methylobacterium > Methylobacterium iners. The sequence continues at coordinate 16,861 of NZ_BPQP01000040.1, read as the reverse complement.
CGCGCGGAGGAGTTCGTCGACGTCGTCCTCGGCCTCTGGAACACCTGGGACGACGGCGCGGTGATCATCGACCGGGCGAGCGGCCAGTTCTCGAAGCCGGACGGCTTCCGGCCGATCGACCACAAGGGCAGGCATTTCGAGGTCCGCGGCCCCCTCAACATCTCGCGCACGCCGCAGGGCCAGCCCGTGCTCGTCCAGGCCGGCTCCTCGGGGCCGGGCAAGGACCTCGCCGCCCGCACCGCCGAGATCGTCTTCACGGCCAACCAGACGCTCGCCGAGGCGGTGGAGTTCTCCGGCGACCTCAGGGAGCGCCTCGCCCGCTTCGGCCGCTCGCGGGACGACCTCAAGATCCTGCCAGGCCTCTTTCCCGTGGTCGGGCGCAGCGAGGCGGAGGCGCGGGCCAAGTTCGAGGCGCTCCAGGACCTGATCGACCCCGTCGTCGGCCTCGCCCTCCTCGAGCGCATGATCGGCGGCTTCGACCTCTCCGCCTACGATCCCGACGGGCCCGTGCCGGAGCTGCCCGAGGCCAACGGCGCCAAGTCGCGCCAGCAGCTCATGTTCGACCTCGCCCGCCGCGAGGGCCTGACCTTGCGCCAGCTCTACCTGCGGATCGCGGGCGCCCGCGGCCATTCGCAGATCGTCGGCACGCCGGCCCAGATCGTGGACGAGATGGAGGCCCGCTTCCGCGCCGGAGGCGCAGACGGCTTCAACATCATGCCGGCCACCCTGCCCGGCGGCCTCGACGACTTCATCGAGCTCGTCCTGCCGGAACTGCGCCGCCGCGGCCTGTTCCGCCAGGATTACGAGGGCCGGACGCTGCGCGGGCATCTCGGCACCCGTCCCGGCTCAGGTCGCTGAGGGCGGACGGATAGGGCAAGCTGGGGTGACGGATTTGTCGGGGCCTTTGCGGATGAAGACCAAGGCGCGACACCGTTCCCACCGCCTGGCATTCAGCGTAGGGCGCCGAGGAGTACCTGCCTGGTGAGACGCTGTGCGGCCCATCCAAGCGTCATTTCGGAATACAAGATCCATCGAGCGAGATTGGCTGATTTTCAGTATTCAACGACGATGAGGCACGAAAAGACTTTTGTTCTTCTCGATATGATCGACGATGAAGGATGAAACCTCTCGAATATGAGCGGCGTTGCGATGGTCTTCGTGTATGAGCATGTGAAAAGATCTGGTGAGCGATATTCTTTCCGGAAGGATCGGCACCAGTTCAGGGTGTAGGGATGCAATGAAATGTGGCAGAACGCAGAGGCCGGCTCCCGAAAGGGTTGCGTATAGCTGAGCTAGAAGATTTGTGCTCCGAAATTTGCAGGTAATGTTGTCGCCAATTTCCTGTAGATAGTTCAGTTCCTTCGCAAAAATCATATCCTCGACGTATCCGACGAACGGATGAGATATCAGCGCTTTATGATTTGTGATTGGGTCAAATTTACCGAGATATTCTTCAGACGCGTAAATGAACAGAGTATAATCCGTTAATCGTCGGGATATCAGGCGGCTTTGTTTGGGGCTGGATAAGCTGATAGCGATGTCTGCTTCGCGTCGTGAGAGGCTAAAGATGCGCGCCGTCGCCAGTATCTCGACGGCGATGTTGGGATATCGAAGGGCGAGAAGATGCAGGCGTGGAGCCAAGAAGACGCTGCCTAACCCGTCCGGTGCGCCGATGCGGACCGTGCCGGCAATCGAGGTCGCCTCGTCCTCCATCGCGCTCGTTCCAAGGAACGCACCTTCCATCGCCTCTGCCGTAGCGAGAAGCTTCACGCCCGCATCGGTGAGCGCATAGCCGAGGTTGCTCCGGGAAAACAAAGTTCGATTGAGGCTCTTCTCCAAAGCCTGAATCCGTCGAGACACAGTGGTGTGCTCAGTACGGGTCTGTTGTGCCGCTGCCGTCAACGTGCCGGCCCGTGCAACCGCCAGGAAGAAGCGCAGGTCGTCCCAGTTCCTAGCCATCTTCCGTTTTCCCCGGCCCCTTCTGAGAGGGCGCTGTGCATTATTGCACAGGCACTGCGCATTGATGCGCCTTGTCTGGGGCGGTTGCGCCGGTAATCCTGCCCCTCAAGATCGAGAGGGAGCTCCGGGGTCAGGCGCGAATGTCCAGCGTTGAGCACGATGTCGAAGGCTGCGGGCTCGCGAAGGTGGGGGAGCGTCGCGGCGAGGCGATCTTTCCCGCGCTCGGCGAGGTCCGGACGCGGGTGGTTCCTGCCGGACCGGCAATTCCGTGCCGGTGTGTCGATCGCGAGGCGAATCCTCGAATCCGCCGTGAGTGGCTGGACGCTCCGGGACGTCGCCTGCAGGCACGGAACGCGATGTTTCTTTCCGCCGAGGGGGTGACGCAACGCTGGCTGCCCGGCTTCGAGGGCGGCGCGGCGTTCCCCATTCCTGCCCTGCGCTGAGGACGGTGCCGCCGCCATGGACTTCAGTCTGAGCGACGATCGGTCGGCGATCCGTGAGATGGCGGAGGCCTTTTCGGCCGAGCACATGGCCCCGTTCGCCGTCGAGTGGGACGAGAACAGGCACTTCCCGGTCGAGACGCTGCGCGCCGCCGCGGCGCTGGGCATGGCGGGCATCTATGTGGGGGAGGAGCACGGCGGCTCGGGGCTCGGGCGTTTTGAGGCCGTGCTGATCTTCGAGGCGCTCTCGAAGGGCTGTCCGACGGTCGCGGCCTTCCTGTCGATCCACAACATGTGCGCCTGGATGGTCGACGCCTACGGTGACGCGGACCAGCGCGCCCGCTGGGTCCCGGCGCTCGCGCGCATGGAGGGCATCGCGAGCTACTGCCTGACCGAGGCGGCCTCGGGTTCGGACGCCGCGGCCCTGCGCACCCGCGCGCGGCGCGAGGGCGATCACTACGTTCTCGACGGCGAGAAGCAGTTCATCTCGGGCGCGGGGGCAAGCGACCTCTACGTCGTGATGGCGCGGACCGGCGGCGAAGGCCCGGACGGCATCTCGGCGATCCTCGTCGAAAAGGACACGCCCGGCCTCTCCTTCGGCGCCAACGAGCGCAAGATGGGCTGGAACGCCCAACCGACCCGGGCCGTGCGCTTCGACGGCGCGCGCGTTCCGGTCGAGAACCTCGTCGGCACGGAGGGACAGGGCTTTCGCATCGCCATGGCCGGGCTCGACGGCGGACGGCTCAACATCGCCGCCTGCTCGCTCGGTGGGGCGCAGGGCGCCCTCGACCGCACCCTCGCCTACATGGCCGACCGGCGCGCCTTCGGCCGGGTGCTCACCGATTTCCAGGCCCTCCAGTTCCGGCTCGCCGACATGGCGACCGATCTCGAGGTCTCCCGCGCCTTCCTGCGCCATGCCGCTAGCGCGCTTGACGCGAAGGCGCCGGAGGCGACGAAGCTCTGCGCCATGGCCAAGCGCCACGTGACGGACGCCGCCTTCGATGTCGCCAACGACGCCCTGCAGCTCCACGGCGGCTACGGGTACCTGACCGAGTACGGCATCGAGAAGATCGTCCGGGATCTGCGGGTGCATCAGATCTTGGAGGGCACCAACGAGATCATGCGGCTGATCGTGGCCCGCCACCTCATTGGGGGCCGGTGATGGACGAGGTCATCGTCGAGACGGCCGGGCGCCTCGGCCGCCTCCGCCTCAACCGCCCGAAGGCCTTGAACGCGCTGACCCACGGCATGGTCGGGCTCATCGATGCGGCCCTCGACGCCTTCGCCGCGGACGCGGACATCGCCTGCGTGCTGCTGACCGGCGAGGGCGAGCGCGGGCTCTGCGCCGGCGGCGACGTGCGCTCGCTCTACATGAGCGAGGGGACGGCCTTCGCGGAAAAGTTCTGGCGGGACGAGTACCGCCTCGATGCCCGCATCGCCCGCTACGAGAAGCCCTTCGTGGCGGTGATGGACGGCATCACCATGGGCGGCGGCGTCGGGCTCGCAGGCCATGCCCGGCACCGCGTCGTCACCGAGCGCTCGCGGGTGGCGATGCCCGAGACCGGGATCGGCTACCTGCCGGATGTCGGCGCCACCTGGCTCCTGCCGCGGGCGCCGGGCGAGACCGGCACCTATCTCGGCCTGACCGGCGCGCCGATGGGAGGCGCCGACGCGATCCACGCAGGGTTCGCCGACGCGCTGGTCCCCGTCTCCGCCCTGCCTCCGCTGATTGAGGCCCTGTCGGAGCTGCCCGGACGGGCCGGCGACGAGGAGGTGGCCGCGGCCATCCGGGCACGGGGGATCGACCCTGGACCTGCCGGATTGGCGGCGCAACGAGCGGTGATCGACCGCTGCTTCGCCTTCGACACGATGGCCGAGATCGTCTCAGCCCTGGAAACGAACGGGTCGGACTTCGCAAGAACCGCGCGTGCGACGCTCGGTGAGAAGGCGCCCGCCAGCCTCGTCCTCACCCTGGCGCTGCTGCGGCGCGGGCGTGACGCCCCGGACCTCGAAGCGTGCCTCGAGCACGAGTTCCACGCCTCGCTCGCCATGCTCGCCGAGGGCGATTTCCGCGAGGGCGTGCGCGCCGCGGTGATCGACAAGGACCGCAGCCCGCGCTGGTCGCCCGCGACGCTCGCCGAGGTCGATCCGGACCGGATCGCCCGCTGGCTGGAGCCGCGCGCGGCACCGGTCTTCCCGCACCCTCGAAACCACGGCGGGGCCGCCGCACTTCGACGCTGAGGCTCGTTCAATCCCGCCTCGGGACGAGGCGAGCGGGCAACCGAGACAAGACAAGTCGAGCGGGGAAACCTCGCCGAACGCATTGGGAGGATCGCGTGGCGCAGATCATCGGGTTCATCGGGCTCGGCAACATGGGCGGGCCGATGGCGGCCAACCTCGTGCGAGCGGGGCACCGGGTGCAGGGCTTCGACCTCGCCGCGGCCTCGCTCAACGCCGCGGGCGATGCTGGGGTCACGGTGGTGGGGTCCCCCGTCGAGGCCGCGGAGGGGGCCGACATCGTCGTCACGATGCTGCCGGCGGGCCGGCACGTGATCGAGGTCTGGGGCGAGATCGCGGCGACCGTACCGCCCGGCACGCTTCTGATCGATTCCTCGACCATCGACGTCGAGAGTGCGCGCAGGGCCCACGCGCTGGCCGAGGCACGGGGATGCTCCTCGATCGACGCCCCGGTCTCCGGCGGCACCGGCGGCGCCAAGGCCGGGACGCTGACCTTCATGGCCGGCGGTGCGGCGGAGGCCTTCGCCCGGGCCGAGCCGGTCCTGAAGGCGATGGGCAAGGCCGTCTTCCATTGCGGCGAGGCCGGCGCCGGCCAGGCCGCCAAGATCTGCAACAACATGATCCTCGGCATCTCGATGATCGGCGTGTGCGAGGCCTTCGCCCTGGCCGAGAAGCTCGGGCTCTCGCGCCAGGCCCTCTACGACGTGGCCTCGGTCTCGTCCGGGCAGTGCTGGTCGCTGACGAGCTACTGCCCCGTCCCGGGCCCGGTCCCGGCCTCGCCGGCCAACAACGACTACCGGCCGGGCTTCGCGGCCGGCCTCATGCTGAAGGACCTGCGCCTCGCGCAGGCGGCGGCCGCGGCGGCGGGCGCCGCGACGCCGCTCGGCGCCGAGGCGGCCCAGCTCTACGCCCTGTTCGACGCGCTCGGCCACGGCGGCGAGGATTTCTCCGCCATCATCCGGATGTTGCGCGGCACTCCTGGGGAAGGGGCGGTCTGATGGCCTACGAGACGATCCTCACGGAGACGCGCGGGCGAGTCCTGCTGATCACGCTCAACCGTCCGAAGGCGCTGAACGCCATCAACGCGCAGCTGACGGCCGAGGTCATCGAGGCCGCGACCGGGGCCGATGCCGACCCCGAAATCGGCTGCATCGTCCTCACCGGCTCGGCCAAGACCTTCGCGGCGGGCGCCGACATCAAGGAGATGCAGGCGGCGGACTATGCCGGGATGTATGCCGGCGACTACTTCGGCGAGTGGGAGCGGTTCACGGCGCTGCGCACCCCGATCATCGCGGCGGTGGCGGGCTACGCGCTGGGCGGCGGCTGCGAGCTCGCCATGATGTGCGACTTCATCCTCGCGGCCGACACGGCGCAGTTCGGCCAGCCCGAGATCAAGCTCGGCGTCATGCCCGGCATCGGCGGCAGCCAGCGCCTGACCCGCTTCGTCGGCAAGTCGAAGGCGATGGAGATGTGCCTGACCGGGCGCATGATGGACGCGGCGGAGGCCGAGCGCGCGGGCCTCGTCTCGCGGATCGTCCCGGCCGACCAGCTCCTGGCCGAGGCGATGAGAACGGCCGAGACGATCGCCGGCATGTCGCTGCCCATCGCCATGATGAACAAGGAGGCGGTCAACCGCGCCTACGAGACGACGCTGAGCGAGGGCGTGCGCTTCGAGCGGCGCGTCTTCCACGCCACCTTCGCCACGCAGGATCAGAAGGAAGGCATGGCGGCCTTCGTCGAAAAGCGGCCGGCGGCGTTCAAGCACCGATGAGGCGCCGCTCCGGTACGAACGTGGGCGAAGGCCCGCGCCAAGACGATGCACCGACCTGGGAAGTCACGGAGGACGACAATGCCGACGTTTCGGGAGGCGCGTGATTTTCTCCTCGCCCATCGCACCGATTACGAGGCGGCCTATGAGGGGTTCCGCTGGCCGGAGCCCGCGCCCTTCAACTGGGCCCTCGACTGGTTCGACGCGCAGCTCGCGGCGGACCCCGCCAGCCGCGACCGCCCGGCGCTCCGGATCGTCGATGCCGGCACCGGGGCCGATACCAGCATCAGCTTCGGGCAGATGGCCGTGCGCTCGAACCAGGTCGCCAACTTCCTGCGATCGCTGGGGTTGGGGCGCGGCGACACCCTCCTTCTCGTTCTGGGCAACGATCAGGCGCTCTGGGAGACGATGCTGGCCGCGATGAAGCTCGGCGTCGTCGTCATCCCGGCCACGACGCTCCTCACCGGCGAGGAGCTGGCCGACCGGGTCGAGCGAGGCCGCGCCCGCGCCATCCTGGCGGGCCCCGAGCAGGCCGAGCGGTTCGAGCTGGAGGACGTCCGATCGGCCCTGCGCATCGTGACCGGCGCCGGCGTGCCCGGCTGGACGCGCTACGACGACGCCTTCACGCACGATGCCGACTTCACCCCCGACGGCCCGACCGGCCCCGACGATCCGCTCCTCCTCTACTTCACCTCGGGAACGACCGCGAAGCCGAAGCTCGTCCGTCACACGCACCGGAGCTATCCGGTCGGTGCGCTCTCGACCATGTACTGGCTCGGCCTGCAGCCGGGGGACGTGCATCTCAACGTCTCCTCGCCGGGCTGGGCCAAGCATGCCTGGAGCTCGTTCTTCGCGCCCTGGAACGCGGGGGCGACGATCTTCGTCTTCAACCAGACTCCCTTCAACGCCGCCGCCCTGATCGGGGTCCTGGCGCGGTGCGAGGTCACCACGCTCTGCGCGCCGCCGACCGTCTGGCGCATGGTGATCCAGCAGGATCTCACCGCACCCGGCCTGGTGCTCCGCGAGGTCTGTGCGGCGGGCGAACCGCTCAACCCCGAGGTGATCGACCGGATCAAGGAGGCCTGGGGCATCACGATCCGCGACGGCTACGGGCAGACGGAGACGACCGCTCAGGTCGCGAACACGCCCGGGCAGGCCGTGAAGGTCGGCGCGATGGGACGGCCGCTCCCCGGCTATCGCGTCCGCGTGCTCGATCCGGACGACCAGACCGCGCAGGAGGGGCAGGTCTGTCTCGCCCTCGGCGACGACAGGCCCGCGGGTCTCATGCAGGGCTATCAGGACGACGATGGCGGCGCGGTGCCGGTCGAGGGAGCGTTCTACCGGACCGGCGACGTCGCCTTTCAGGACCAGGATGGAACCCTCACCTTCGTCGGCCGCGCCGACGACGTCTTCAAGTCGTCGGGCTACCGCATCAGCCCCTTCGAGCTCGAGAGCGTGCTCATCGAGCACGACGCCGTCGCCGAGGCCGCGGTGGTGCCCGCACCCGATCCCGTCCGCTCGAGCGTGCCAAAGGCCTATGTCTCGCTGCGCGCCGGCGTCGATCCGAGCCGTGAGACGGCGCTTGCGATCTTCCGGTTCACGAACGGCCGCCTGGCTTCCTACAAGCGCCTTCGTGCCCTGGAATTCGTCTCGGAGCTGCCCAAGACCATCTCGGGCAAGATCCGTCGCGTGCAGCTCCGCCGCCTGGACGTCGAGGGCCGACGAGCGGATGCGGGCCGAGACGGCGTCTTCCTGCAATCCGACTTCCCGGAGCTGCGCTCCGCCGACCAGGGTGCGAAGACCTAGCGCGTCGAGCGATCCCGGACGGCGCGGGGCCGCGAGCCTCGGGCGGCCGCGCATCCGATGAACACGACCCGAGGACGCCGCCCCGGCAGCGTCCAGGCCGCCACCTCAGAAACCAAGCGGAGACGCACGTGACCCAGGCCGCGAAGACGACAGCCGAAACCGAACTGCGCCGCCAACCCATGCTGATCGGCGGGCAATGGGTCTGGGCGGCCTCCGGCAAGACGATCGCGATCGAGAATCCCGGCCGGCGCCAGGCCTTCGCCGAGGTTCCGCGCGGGGGCGAGGCCGATGTCGACCGGGCCGTGGGAACGGCGCTCGCCGCGTTCTCGACCTGGCGCAAGGTCCAACCCCGCGAGCGCGGCCTCATGCTCCTGCGGATCGCCGACGACATCGATCGGCGCAGCGAGGAGCTCGCGCGGACCATCGCCGAGGAGACCGGCAACGCCCTGCGGACCCAGGCGAGGCCGGAGGTCCAGATCGCCGTCGCCATGTTCCGCTATTTCGGCGGCCTGGCCGGCGAGATGAAGGGCGAGACCCTGCCGCTCGGGCACGATCTCCTGAGCTTCACCCAGCGCGAACCGCTGGGCGTCGTCGCCGCGGTCATCCCCTGGAACGCGCCTCTCATGCTCGCGAGCGTGAAGATCGCGCCGGCGCTCTGCGCCGGCAACACCATGGTGATGAAGACCGCCGAGGACGCACCGCTTGCCGTGCTGATGCTCGCCGAGATCTGCCAGAATCACCTGCCGCCCGGCGTCCTGAACATGCTGAGCGGGACGGGCCCCGAATGCGGCGCCCCGCTCCTGCACCACCCGGCGGTCGCGAAGCTCTCGTTCACCGGCTCGACCGCGGTGGGCAAGCTCGTCATGGAGGCGGCCGCCAAGCGCGTCCTGCCCGTCTCGCTCGAGCTCGGGGGGAAGAGCCCCTCCATCGTGTATCCGGACGCGGACGAGGATTGGGTGATCGACGGCATCATCGCGGCGATGCGCTTCACGCGTCAGAGCCAGTCCTGCACCGCCGGCTCGCGCCTGTTCCTCCACCGCAAGATCTACGACGGCTTCCTCGAGCGTCTCGTCGCCAAGACCTCGCAGCTTCGCATCGGCGATCCCCTGGACGAGGCCTCGGATATCGGCGCCATCATCAACGAGCGCCAGTTCACCAAGGTCTGCGGCTACGTCCAGGACGGCCTCGACCAGCCCGGCTCCCGGCTGGTCATGGGCGGCCTTCCGGACAAGGAGGGCCCGCTCAGCCAGGGCTACTTCATGCGGCCCACGGCCTTCGCCCAGGCCGACAACGACTGGCGCCTGGCGCGCGAGGAGATCTTCGGGCCCGTGCTCGTGGCCATCCCCTGGGAGGACGAGGAGACGGTGATCCGGATGGCGAACGACACGCATTACGGCCTCGCGGCCTATATCTGGACGCACGATCTCGGCCGCGCCATGCGGGCGGCCCGCGACGTCGAGGCGGGCTGGGTGCAGGTCAACCAGGGGATCGGGCAGCTCCCGGGGCAATCCTACGGAGGCTACAAGCAGAGCGGGCTCGGACGCGAGTTCTCCCTCGCGGCCATGCTCGACAGCTACACGCAGGTGAAGAACATCACCGTCAATCTCGCGCGGTAGGGTCCGGGGCCGCGAAACCGGTCCGCGCCCGGAACAGGGCGCATCGCAGGGAGGAGCAGGGATGCAGGCGGACCCCATCGTCGTGGCGGCTGCCGCGCGCACACCGCTGGGTGCGTTCCAGGGCGAGCTCAAAGGCTTTGCGGCGACGGACCTCGGCGCCGCGGCGATCCGTGCCGCGGTCGGACGCGCCGGCCTCGGGGCCGACGCCGTCTCGGAGGTCGTGATGGGCTGCGTTCTTCCCGCCGGTCTCGGTCAGGCGCCGGCGCGGCAGGCGGCGCTCGGGGCCGGCCTCTCGGAGGCGACGCCCTGCGCCACCCTCAACAAGGTCTGCGGCTCGGGCATGAAGGCGATCATGCTCGGCCACGACATGATCGCGACGGGCTCGGCCGACGCAGTCGTCGCCGGCGGCATGGAATCGATGTCGAACGCGCCCTACCTCCTCGACAAGGCGCGCGCCGGCCAGCGCCTCGGCCACGGCCGCCTCCTCGACCACATGTTCCTCGACGGGCTGGAGGACGCCTACGAAAGCGGCCGCCTCATGGGCGCCTTCGCGGAGGACACCGCCCAGCATTACCAGTTCACCCGCGACGCCCAGGACGCCTATGCGCTGGAATCGCTCGCCCGCGCCCGGCGCGCGGCGGAGGCCGGCGCCTTCGACGGGGAGATCGTCCCGCTCGGTCCGGACATGGCCTCGGACGAAGGCCCGCGCAGGGCCCGGCCCGACAGGATCTCGACGCTGAAGCCCGCCTTCCGCCCGGATGGCACCGTGACGGCCGCGAATGCCTCCTCGATCTCCGACGGGGCCGCGGCGCTCGTGCTGACGCGGATGTCGGGGGCCGAGCGCACCGGCCATGCGCCGCTGGCCGTCATCCGCGGTCACGCCAGCCACGCCGCGGCGCCGGCCTGGTTCTCGACGGCGCCGATCGGCGCGATCACCAAGCTGATGGAGAGGCTGGGCTGGTCCGTCGACGACGTGGATCTCTTCGAGATCAACGAGGCCTTCGCCGTCGTGACCATGGCGGCGATGCGCGACCTCGGCCTGCCCCACGACAGGGTGAACGTCCATGGCGGCGCCTGCGCGCTCGGCCACCCCATCGGCGCGTCCGGGGCCCGCATCGTCGTGACCTTGCTGGCGGCCCTGGCGCGGAACGGCGGACGCCGGGGCATCGCCTCGCTCTGCATCGGAGGCGGCGAGGCCACGGCGCTCGCCGTCGAACGGATCTGACGGACGCCTGATCCAGGAGGGCTTCATGAACGTTCACGGCGTCGCGGCGATCGTCACGGGCGCCGCCTCCGGATTGGGGGCCGCGACCGCCCGGGCTCTCGCGGCGGCGGGCGCCAGGGTCGCTCTCCTCGACCTCAACGCCGAGGCGGCGGCCGCGATCGCGCGGGAGATCGGCGGGATCGGGCTGGCCTGCGACGTCGCCGATGCGGGAAGCGCCGAGGCTGCCGTCTCGCGCGCGGCGGACGCGCACGGCGCGGCCCGACTCCTGGTCAATTGCGCGGGCATCTGCCCGGCCGCGAGGGTGGTGGGCCGCCACGGGCCGGCCTCCCTCGACGCCTTTTCCCGGGTCGTCCAGGTCAACCTGGTCGGGACCTTCAACATGATCCGGCTCGTGGCGGCGGGCACGGCGGGCCTCGACCCGCTGGCGGACGGGGAACGCGGCGTCATCGTGTCGACGGCCTCCATCGCCGCCTACGAGGGGCAGATCGGGCAGGCGGCCTACGCCGCGTCCAAGGCCGGTGTCGTCGGACTCACCCTGCCGGTCGCGCGCGAACTCGCCCCGCTCGGCATCCGCGTCTGCGCCATCGCACCGGGCCTGTTCGAGACGCCGATGGTCCAGGGCCTGCCGCAGGACGTCCAGGACAGCCTCGGCACCGCCGTGCCGTTCCCCTCGCGGCTCGGCCGTCCCGACGAGTACGCCCGCCTCGTCCTCGCCATCCTGGCCAACCCCATGCTCAACGGCGAGACCATCCGCCTCGACGGCGCATTGCGCATGCCGGCGCGGTGAAGGCGAGCATCCCGATCCGCGTCGGGCTCGGGCACGCCTGAGGCCTCTCCGCCCTGTTCCCGCCCTCCAACGGCGTTCCCGACGGCGGCGGAGTCGAGGACGGCACAATCGTCATGCCAGACCTCTCGGCATCGGCTTCGAGGGCAGGGCCGACCCGATCACGGTCATGCGCGGCCCTGCCGAGCAGACCGGCGAACGGGGGCGGATGTCCAGGCGGCAGATTCGGGTCTCACCGACGACGCGGGTTCACAGGAAGCCACGCTCCCGCAAGTGCCGGATCGAATCGGACGCCATCCTGTGATGGATGAACACGCCGCCGGCGCCCTCCCAGAGGGATCGGTACTTGTCGCGATCATCGACGAGGGCGTCGCCAGGCCGGCAATGCTCGCGCTTGAGCGCCGCGCTCGTGGTGATCACCCTGGTCCCGGGGAAGTGACGGGCCGCCCATTGCCGCTTCTGGGGCTCGGCCCAGTTCCCGCGCGGCAGGCCGGTGAGGATCACGGGGTTCAGGTGGCGGACGGCCGCGAACAGCTCCATCGCATCCGGAAGCGGATCGAGACTGCCGAAGAAGTCCGGGGCGGCGGCCAGGGCGCTCCAGAAGCGCCTGAGGCCGAAGCGCTGCTCGTACGCGGCCGGGAGCATCCCGAAGACCTGGGCGGCGCCCTTGTCGAAATCGGCCAGGACGCCGTCGCAATCGAGGAAAACAGTCGTCATCGGCGCGCCTTGATCGAAACGGGTGGGGAAGTGTTCGGGCGGCCCTAGCGGCAGCAGGCGATGTAGCGGCTCGACGCCCAGCCCACCTCGCCGCTCTCGAGCCGGACCTGGCTCCAGGCGCCCTGGCGGCCGATCACGACGAGGCGCGTGTCGGGTCCCATCTTCAGGATCCGGTATCCCCGCCCCGCCGGCTCGCTGCGGAGCGCGAGCCAGTTGTCGCCGGCCGGGTCGAGACCCACGAGGTACGCCGTGCCGCCTTGCGGCTGCGGAGCCCTGGCCGCGACGGAATCCCTGGGCATCGGCCGCGCTGACGGCAGCTGCGGCGCGGCGCCGAGATATCCCTCGGCGAGGGAACGGTAGGCGCACACGGCGCCGCAGCCTGCGAGGTACTCGTCGTACCGCCCGAGCCTGCTGAGCCGCTGCCAGTTGGCCTCGTCGACTGCCCGCTGCTGCTGACGATGTCCGCCGAGCAGCTGGTTCATGGCCGCATCGCGGTGGCGGCAGCGCGGCTCGCATCGCGCGACGTAGCGTTCGAGGGCCTCGCGCCCGCCGTCGCGGCTTGCCTCGCGCCAGCGCGCGTCGTCCTCAGCCGCCTCCACCAACGGGCGGACGGCCGCGACCGGCGCGCGGACGGGAAGGACGAGCTCCGCCTCGTCGATCTCGGGCATCTGCTCGCGACCGCTGTCGCGGCGGGCGGCCTCGCGCACCGCCTCGCGGACATAGCTGCGCAACTCGCCCCAGCGCAGCGGCGCGTCGGGCGGGCTCCCCGAGGGGCGGGCGAGGCCCGCCGCCCCCATCAGCAGTCGGGTCGTGAAGAGGCCGAGGCGCGCCTCCCGGTCCCAGTTCGCGGGAGTCGCGCCCGACGTCGCGACGAGCTTGAGCAGTCCCGCCGGGTCCTTCGGCTTCGCCGGTGCGAAGCCCGGCGCGGAGACGGCGAGCAGGCTCTCGCCCCGTCGGCCCGTCTCGCCCGTGAAGCAGGCGTCGATGACGACGATGACGTGCCGGTCGGGTCCGACCTTGCGCTTGAGCAGGCCGAGGTTGGCGTAGAGCGTCTCGAGCCGGTAGCCCGTCTCGCCCTGAGCCGGGTTGCCGTCCTGGGGCAGGAGAAAGGGCTCCTTCGTCGAGAGATCCGGCACGCCGTGGCCGGAGAAGTAGACGAAGACGTTCGACCGGCCCGGAACCGCCTGCCGCCAGAGGCGGCCGTCCTGGGGATTGCGTTCGCTCCCCAGCGCCTGGTTGAGTTCGCTGAGCGTCGCGTCCTTCAGGACGAGGACGTTCTGCTCGCGATAGCCGAGCGACTGGACGAGGAAGCTCTTGATGGCCTCGGCATCGTTCTGCGCGAAGTCGACCGCGACCGTCTGCCGATAGTTCTGGTTTCCGATCACGACGGCGATCGAATCGGCGTTGTCGGCCAGCATGTCCTGCCGGTGCGATGCGGCGGGTTCGGCCCGCACCGGGAGGCCGGTGCCGAGCAGGATGAGCACGACGGCACCCAGCCGGCGCGCGGCGTCTCCCGGCCGCAAGGCGCGGAGGAACGCGACGGGAGCGCGCCAGGAATTTCGGGCCCGCCTCAGCGCCACGAGCTTTCCCTCCCCAGAGATGTGATGCCGCAGGCCATCACCCATGACTCTTTCCGCCGGCGGCGCCGCGTCTAGTTGGCTCCCTGGAGGCCGGCATGTGGATTCTGATCATCACCATCCTCGTTGTCACCGGTGGCGTCGCGATCCTTGATGCGCCCGCTCGCGCGAGACGCCACGCCACGGAGCGGGCCCTCGTGCTGCGGGCGCTGGCCCGCGCCGGCACGTACGGCACCGAGGCCGGAGTCGCGCGGGCGTTCGATGCCACGCCGCGCGCCTCGGCACGGATCGCCCGCGGCCAGCTTACCGCACTGGAGGAGGATGGTGCGGTCCTCGCCTCTTGGAGCGGGACGGGTGCGAACCGCTCGCGCCGCTACCGGCTCCTGGTCGATGTGCCCCTCGACGACGCGCCCTGCGAGCCGGACGGTGCCCGGAGGCTCACCGTCTACCATGACGGGGGATGCCCCCTCTGCGCGACCGAGATCGCGCTCTACAAGCGGGCCCGCGGCGCGGGCGCCCTGACCTTCGTGGACGCCGCCGAGGGAGCGGGCGACAGTCTCGCCGCAGACCTCCCGCGCGAGGCGGCGCTGGCACGGTTCCACGTTCGGGATGCGTCGGGGCACCTCGTCTCGGGCGCGGCCGCGTTCGCCCTCCTCTGGCTGTCGCTGCCGCGGTGGCGCTGGCTCGGCAGGATCGTCGGCGCTCCGTCCGTACTGCCGCTCGCGGAGCGGGCCTACCAGGCCTTCCTGCCCCTGCGGCCTCACCTGGCGCGCCTCCATCGTCGGCTGCAGGGCCGCGCGGAAGCGCTTCGCTCCAACGGGCCCTGGAGGCGGTCAGGTTAGGGCGAAGCGCAGTTCCCCCAAACCTTCGAGCCGGGAGACGATCGCGTCGCCCGGCTTGAGCCATCGGCGCTCGGCCCGGGGGATCTTCTCCCCGAAGATCACGCCGTGGGGCGTGCCGGTGTAGAAGACGTCGCCGGGCTTGATGGTCATGATCCTGGACGCGAAACTGATCAGCTGACGACAGTTGAAGATCATGTCGTTGGTGTTCCAGTCCTGTCGCACGACGCCGTTGACGAGGGTTTCGAGCCTCAGATTGTTCGGGTCCTTCACGAGGTCGCTGCTGACCAGGTAGGGTCCGAGTGGCGCGAAGCCGTCGCTCGTCTTGCCGATCATGAACTGCGACGTCAGCGTCTGCAGGTCACGGGCACTGAAATCGTTCCCGGTGGCGTAGCCCGCCACGTAGTTCAGGGCGTCGGCCTCGGAGACGTCGCGGCACTCGCGCCCGAAGACCATCACGAGTTCCGTCTCGTAGTCGAACTCCCGGGCGACGGCGGTCGGCAGCTTGATCGTGCCGCCGTGATGATTGAGGGCGTTGTTGAACTTGTTGAAGAGCGGCGGGTCCTTGGGGACGGGCGTGCCGGTCTCCGCGGCATGCTGACGGTAGTTGAAGCCCATCATGATGATCTTCTCGGGCCGGGTGACCACCGGCGCGAAGATCACCTTGTCCTCGGGAATGAGCAGGCCGGGATCCGGCCGCTCCCCGATGGCGTTCATCAGGGCCTTCACCTGATTGCCCCTGCCGCCCTGGAGCAGGTCGTCCATGTCGGCGGGTGCGGGCAAGCCGAGCGAGCGCCCGGCCGCAGTGAGATCGAGGAAGCCGCCCTGGACCTTCACGCCCAGGGCGTAGCCATCGTCACGGCGCATGTTCGCCAAGATCACACCCTGCGGCATGGCGAAGTCCGCCCCTGCTCCCCGTCCGGGTGCATCCGCTCTCGCAGGGGCATCGCCCAGTGAGGCGGCCGCCACGCCGGCGGCCGTCGCCTTCAGGAAGTCGCGTCTGTCCCCGGCCATCGGATTCTCCTCGCCTGTCACCCGCGGCTCTCGGCGCCGCGTTCGGTCCGTGTCGCCGAGACGATGCGCGCCGCCCGGCAGGCTGGCCCACTTCCACCGCAGGTTGACGCACCTCGCGGAAGGGTCCTGTCGGAAACAAAGCTTCGGGCGGGTGGAAAGTTCAGGCGCGCGACGAGGCCCGATCGTCGATCCAGGCGTTGGTTCGAGCGTCGGTCTCGGGTGACCGTTCGGCGTTCTTCGTATCCGAGGGCGCCTCCGCCGGGCCGCGACCGGACGGGAGGTCAGCGGGGCCGGTGGCGATGGCGCGGCTTGTGCGTCGGCTTGGGCCCATCGTCATGGTCTCGGCGGAGTCGGGGTGTCGTCGACATGCTCGCCGAGAAGCCCCGCGCCCGAGGTGCCTTGGCCCATCCAGGAGGTTCGCGTGTTGCCATCTCCCCTTCGCCCTCGCGCGCCGCGGGGAACGCGTCGGCGCTGCCGCGGCCAAGCACGCCACCTCCGCGCGAACAGGGTTTCCACGGCGACCATGATGAAATTCCACGGCAACGAGCCGGCCTAGGGAGAGCAGCATGCCAAAGGAGATCTTCGTCGCCTTCAGCATCCACGTCGACGCGGTCGCGGGATGGCTCGGCTCCTACCAGGGCGAGGACAGCCCGGGGGACATCTCGCGCGGCGTCTTCGCCGCGGAGGTCGGCGTGCCGCGCTTGCTGCGGCTCTTCGAGCGTTTCGGCCTGAAGCAGTCGTTCTTCATCCCCGGCCACTCCGTGGAATCGTTCCCGCGGGAGATGGAGGCCGTGGTCCGCCACGGGCACGAGGTCGGGCTGCACGGCTACAGCCACGAGAACCCCCTGGCGCGACATCGCCAGGGGGTTCTCGTGGCT
>NZ_BPQP01000039.1 GCF_022179305.1 Methylobacterium iners | reverse complement strand
CGAGGACCTCCTCGACCGGCTTGTCGGTCCGGTTCTTGCGGAACACAACCCGGTTCCTGCAGCAGACAACGTGGAAGACAGCGTCATGAAGGTCGCACCATGAAGGGCCTCGTCACATGAAGGGCATCGTCCTGGCTGGCGGCTCCGGCACCCGGCTGCATCCGGCAACGCTGTCGATCAACAAGCAGCTCCTGCCCGTCTACGACAAGCCGATGATCTACTACCCCGTCTCGGTGCTGATGCTGGCGGGCATCCGCGAGATCCTGATCATCTCGTCTCCCGAGCACCTCGACAACTACAAGCGCCTGTTCGGCACCGGCGAGCAGTTCGGGCTGTCCTTCAGTTACGCGGTGCAGCCCCGGCCCGAGGGCCTGGCCCAGGCCTTCGTCATCGGCCGCGCGTTCGTCGGCTCCGACCCCGTCGCCCTGGTCCTGGGCGACAACCTGTTCTTCGGCTCGGGACTGAGCGAGCTGCTTGCGCGCGCGCGGGAGCGCACGAGCGGGGCGACGGTGTTTGCCTACCATGTCGACAACCCGCAGGCCTACGGCGTGGTCAGCCTCGACAAGGCCGGCCGGCCGCTGCGGCTGGTCGAGAAGCCGCCCGAGCCCGACAGCCCCTGGGCGGTGACGGGGCTGTACTTCTACGACAATCAGGTGCTCGACATCGCCGCCGCGGTGAAGCCCTCAGGCCGCGGCGAGCTGGAGATCACCAGCGTGAACCAGGCCTACCTGGAGCGCGGGCAGCTCTTCGTGGAGCGGATGAGCCGGGGCTATGCCTGGCTCGACACGGGCACGCATGACAGCCTCCTGGAGGCGGCCGAGTTCGTGCGCACGCTGCAGCACCGGCAGGGCTTGCAGGTGGCCTGCCTGGAGGAGATCGCCTACCTGCAGGGCTTCATCGGCCGCGACCAGCTCGTCGCCCGCGGCGAGATGTTTGCCAAAACACCCTACGGACAAAACCTGCTGAAACTGGCACACGAAGACACCGACGCCCTGCTGCGCTGAGCGCCCTCACCGCTGAACGCGTAGGAGCGAGCGCGGCTCGTTCCCCTGCGCCAGTCGGCCCGTGAAGCTGTGCTCGCTTCGCGGCGGTAGGAAGCGCCTGAGTGCTCGGTCAGTTCTTCAGGTCGAGCTCGGCAGCCTCGACACCGGCGGCTCGGATGTTTTCCGGCAGAGCCGCAAAGTCCGGGTAGCCTGCCTCGCGGGCCATGGCATCGAGCGCTGTAGCCGCGTCGTTCGCGCTTCCGGTCCAGAGAATGGCGCCGTTCGTCTTCCGCCGAATCTGAAAGATGCTCATGGGCTCCAAGCTCCGCTCGTACTTTGCCCAAGGCAACGTGCGGTCTTCGGCCTCGTTGCAGCAGCGCGCGGATTGACGAAAAATAAATTGCGTTAGTCGTCAGACTGGTCACGCGGCGGAAACCCTCGTGCCATGAAAACGCCCGCCTCGGGTTACAGGGATGGATGGCGGCGGTTCCGCGCTCGCGACCGAACGGGACCCATGCGACCGATCCTTTTCCTCGCCCTCGGCTTGACCGCCTTCGCGACCAGCGCGTCAGCCGAGACGTCGGCCGTGCCCGAGGCGGCAGCGATCGCTCCGGCCGTGACGGTCGTGCCGGCCGCGAGTCGCGAGATCGTGGAGCAGGCGGTCGTCACGGGGACGCTCGTGCCGCGCGACGAGATCATGGTCGCGCCCGAGATCGAGGGCTATCGCATCACCGAACTCCTGGTCGAGGAAGGCGCACAGGTCGCGCGCGGTCAGGTGCTCGCGCGTCTGTCGCGCGAGATGATCGAGACGCAGGAGGCCTCGAACGCTGCGGCCATTGCCAAGGCCGAGGCGGCGATCGTGCAGGCGAGGAGTCAGATCGTTCAGGCCGAGGCGGCGCAGGTCGAGGCGAGCCTCGCGCTGGAGCGCGCCCGTTCGCTTGTGAAAACCGGTAACGCCACGGCTGCCGCCCTGGAACAGCGGGTCTCGACGGCGCAGGGTGCCGACGGTCGGCTTGCCGCCGCGCGGGGCGGCCTCCAGCTCGCACAGGCGGATCTTGCGACGGCGCGTGCGCAGGGGGCGGAGATCGCGCTGCGCCGCGCCCGTACTGAGATCCGCGCGCCGGAGGCCGGCATCGTGAGCCGCCGCACGGCCCGCGTCGGCGCCACGGCGACGGCCACCGGGGAAGCCCTGTTCCGGCTGATCGCGCGCGGCGAGATCGAGCTCGAAGGCGAAGTCCCCGAGACCTGGATGCCCCGGATCAAGCTCGGCGATCCGGCCCGGCTCGATCTCGAGGACGGTCGCAGCCTTCGCGGCCGGGTCCGCCGGATCGATCCCGAGGTGGATCGGATGACCCGCCTCGGCAAGATTCGGATCACGCTCGATCACGACCCGGCGCTGCGGATTGGCGCGTTCGCGCGCGGCAGGGTCGAGGTGGCGCGCCGCACCGGCATCGCGGTGCCGCTCTCGGCGGTGCTCTACGGTGCCGATGGCAGCGCGACCGTCCTGGTGGTGCCGAACGACCGCGTCGAGGCGCGCAAAGTCGCCTTCGGCCTCGCCGCCGACGGGTTCATGGAGGTTCGTTCCGGCGTCGCGGCCGGCGAGGCGGTGGTCTCGCGGGCGAGCAGCTTCCTCCGCCACGGCGACCTCGTTCGCCCGGTCCGGCCGGCAGCGCAGGCTGCCGAGGCCGGGCAGCGCTGAGGAGGGGAACGAGCCGCCATGCGCCTCAACATCTCCGCTTGGGCGATCCGCAAGCCGATCCCGTCGCTCGTCCTGTTCCTGGTGCTCATGGTGCTCGGGTTGGTGAGCTTCCGGAGCCTGCCGATCACGCGCTTCCCCAACATCGACATCCCGATCGTCTCGGTGGCGATCACCCAGAGCGGGGCGGCGCCCTCCGAGCTTCAGACCCAGGTCACGAAGTGGGTCGAGGACGCGGTTTCCGGCGTGAAGGGCGTCAAGCACGTCATCTCGAACATCTCCGAGGGCGCCTCGATCACCACGATCGAGTTCCGTCTGGAGGTGAACCAGGATCGCGCCGTCAACGACGTGAAGGAAGCGATCAACAAGATCCGCATCAACCTGCCGCGCACCATCGACGAGCCGATCATCAGCCGCGTCGAGAT
>NZ_BPQP01000038.1 GCF_022179305.1 Methylobacterium iners | reverse complement strand
CAACGAGCCCGAACCTTGGCTAAGCCACAACGAGGATCAGGTCGACACGGCGCTGAAAGGCTCGCCATTTTGCACTTTTTGCCGACCAAGCTGTCAAAGCCCAAGAATTTCACGAAGCTCTAAACTTTAAACCTTGGCGGGATCAATGAGCGTCGGTGCTGGAGCACTACGGTGCAGATCCTCTAGGGCCTGTCGTCTGAACTGATTGGCTGTGTTCGTATTTTGTCTCCTCGGAGGAGGAACGATGCTGAGCGACGTGCAATGGTCTGAACTGGGGCCGCTGGTCGCGGCATGCGGTCCAAAAGCCAAGACGCCGCCGCAGGATCTACGGCGCACCCTCTCAGCGATCCTCTGCCGGCACGAGAACAGGGCCAAGTGGCGAGCCGTTCCGAAGAATCTAAGTCCGTGGTGGCGCGCAGCCCAGATTTTCATTCGCTGGGCGCGTGCCGGCGTCTGGGAGCGGCTCCTCAGCCTCGTGCAGGAGCGAGGAGTCCAGCTCGGTATGGTGACGGATTGAAAGCACTCGGAGCCTCCCTGCGCGAGAGCATTAGTCGCCTCCGCAGCTCGCCTTGGGATCCCGCAACTAGTCTGGCGCGCCTGCGACATCAGCCTTTAAACTTGGGCGTTCCAGCAAGGGCTCAATAACACCGGCGAGAGACACGAGGCGAGCCACGGCTTGGGATGGCTCGAGGCACTGCATCCCTCTGACCGGGCGGCGGCCCTGCACGGCTGGCAGGAGGTCGAGCAGCGGGGTCGGCTCGACGTCGAGTACCGGGTCCGGCGCGCCTCGGATGGTGCTTATCGTTGGCACCAGACCCGCGCCCTGCCGCTAAGGGGAGCGCCCTAGCCCTGCCACGCTCAGGGCCGCATCCTCGAATGGCTCGGCACCACGACCGACGTGGAGGACCTGAAGCGCCTATAGGAGCAGCAGGCCGTGCTGGTGGGCGAGCTCCAGCACCGCTCGCGCAACCTGCTCGCCGTGGCGCTCGGTCGCCAGTCGCAGCTTCGCCCCCTCCCCGGCCCGCGACGAGTTCGATGCCCGGCTCGCTGCAATCAGCCAGGTGCAAAACTTCCTGGCGCAGGGGCAGGATTTCGTCCTGGAGCTCTCCGACCTGATCCAGGCGGAGATGCGGGCGCACGCCGCCTTGCGCTCGGACGGCGTCACGGTGAGCGGCCCCCGCGTGGCGCTGCCGGGCGGCCGGGTGCAGCCGCTGGCCATGGGGCTTCACGAGCTGACCACCAACGCGCTCAAAATACCAAGCCCTGTCGCAACCGGCCGGCCGGCTCGCCATCACTTGGCGCATCGAGCACCAGGGCGGCGACGCATCCCTGCAGCTGGAATAGCGGGAGAGCCGCGTGATCACGCCGGCCGGCAGAGCGCCGCCGCGGCGCGGCTTCGGGCGCGAGCTGATCGAGCGCGCCCTGCCCTATCAGCTGCAGGCTGCGACGCGGCTCGAGTTCACGCCCGACGGCGTGCACTGCCTGATCACGCTGCCGCTCGGCACGGATGGTTCGACCCCGACGCATTACGAATGATACTGAACCGTTGCTGAGTGTTTCTCGCTCGTTACAGCCAAGCTCATCTGAAATTCAGAATGCAGCGGCTATCCATGCGGTGTCGGGTGCCGCACACGTCGGTGGCCCGTCACCAACTCCAAGCAAAGGTCTTGTTATGACGCGCATGAAGGTGCTTGCGTTGGCTGCGGCCATCGCCGGCGGCCTGGGTCTCGCCTCGGCTGCCAATGCTGCCCCCCTCGCTGTCGCTCCGGTCGACGCGGTCGCCGGCGAAGCCGCAGCCTCGAACGTCACCTATTACGGGCGGCGGTTCGGCTACTATCGTCCGCGGCCGTTCTACCGGCCCTACGGCTTCTACGGGCCCCGCCGGTTCTATGGTCCGCGCTTCGGCTACTACCGTCCGCGGCCGTTCTACCGGCCCTACGGCTTCTACGGCCCGCGTCCGCTCTTCTACTAACGGCAGCCGATAAAAAGGCCCCGCATCCGATCGGGATGCGGGGCCTTTCCCTTTCGGCCTTGAGTGCCGGAACGGCGCCTTAGCGGTTCTGGCCCTGAGGCATGAGTCCGCGGGCTTCCTTGACCGCGTTCGCGCAACCGCCGTCACCCTTGGCGTTCAGGTCGATCGCGCGCTGGAGAGCCATCTTGGCCTGCGAGGCCTTGTCCTCGGTCGAGCGCTCGGGCGAAGCCTTCGGGTCGCCGCCCTGCGCGGCGGCAGCCGCTGCCGTCGGCCGGTTCTCGGACTGGCGGCGCACGTCCTCAGGCGAGGTCGCAACCCGCCCGCTCGCCACACCATCCGCCTGCCCCGTCGCGCCCGTGGGGCCGGACACGCCGCCGACCGTTCCGGGGGAGCCGCCGCTCTCGCGCGACGCACCGCCCGGCTGCGTGCGATCGGTCTCGGAGCTGCCCGGCTTCAAGGGGTTGCCCGTGCTGCCCGTCGTGCTGGCGGCCGCTTGCTGGCCGGCCCGGTCGTTCGGCCCCTTCTGCTGACCGTAATCGGGCTCGGAGATCGGAGCGCCGAGCCCGACCTGCGTGCTCAGCTCGCGCCGCAGCTTGGCGATGTCGTCCGTGCAGGGGCCGTTTTCCTGCGCGGAGACCGTCATGGGAAGAAGGCCGAGGGTGGCAACGGTGGCGGCACAGCAGAGCTGGTTCAGGCGCGTCATGGCGGTTCCTTCCGAGATTGTTTTCTGAGCCCGTAACCTCCGGCCTCGACGCATGGTTCAATGCGGAGCCGTGTTCGGTCGTGGGGCCGCGCCCGATGCTGCCGCGGATCACGCCGTCGCGTGCGAGCGGGCCGTGGCCCTGCCGGCCTGAACTCTGGAGGAAAACACACCGGCAGGGCCGTGCCGAGGAGACGATCTCGACGATCCCAGGGTGGACCCGTTCGCGCGAGGGGGCCTTCGCATAGGTGAACCCGCCCTGAGGCGAAGTGACCGCCGGACGCCGGCGTGCCGCGTCCGATGCGGCGACAGGGTCGCGACGGGGTCGGCCTTGCGCCGGAACCTAGCCCGTCGGCCCGAGCAGCGGCAGCCAGAACGCCAGCGCGGCGAGCGTGACCAAGAGCACGGGCGGGGTGATGACCAGACCCACCCGCATGTACTGACCCCAGGTGATCCGCTGCCCCCCGCTCGCCAGCACGTGCAGCCAGAGCAGCGTCGCCAGGCTGCCGATGGGCGTGAACTTCGGCCCGAGATCGCAGCCGATGACGTTGGCATAGACCATCAGCTCGCGCATGAGCGGCGACAGGTCCGGGGCCTGCTGGATCGAGAGCGCGCCGATCAGCACGCTCGGCAGGTTGTTCATGACCGACGAGAGAAGGGCCGCGGCAAAGCCGGTGCCGATCGTGGCCGCGAGGGGGCCTTGCCCGGCGAGCCAGGTCAGGCCCTTCGCCAGCTCGTCGGCCAGGCCGGCGTTCCGCAGGCCGTAGACGACGAGGTACATGCCGAGGCTGAACAGCACGATCTGCCAGGGCGCGCCGGCGAGCACCTTGCGGATCGGGATGACCCGCCCGCGCAGGGCGAGGCCCAGCAGGATCGCCGCGCCGATGCAGGTGACGACCGAGACCGGCACGCCGAACGGCGCAGTGATGAAGTAGGCGACGAGCAGCACGCCGAGCAGCGGGAACGCCGCCCGGAACACCGCGGGATCGCGGATCGCATCGCGCGGCGGCTCGAGCTCGCCGACGGCGTAGGTCGCCGGCAGATCGCGCCGGTAGAACAGCCAGAGCACCGCCAGGGTGGCGGCGAGCGAGACGAGGTTCACCGGCACCATCACGGCGGCGTAGCGGCTGAAGCTGATCCCGAAGAAGTTGGCGCTGACGATGTTGACGAGGTTCGAGATCACCAGCGGCAGGCTGGTCGAATCCGCCACGAACCCGCAGGCGACGATGAAGGCGAGCGCCCCCGCCGGCTTGAAGTCGAGCCGGAGCAGGATGGCGAGCACGATGGGCGTCAGCAGCAGCGCCGCGCCGTCATTGGCGAAGACCGCCGCGATGGCCGCGCCCAGCAGGATGACCAGGGGGAACAGGAGGCGCCCCCGCCCGCCGCCCCAGCGGGCGATGTGCAGGGCCGCCCAGTGGAAGAACCCCGCCTCGTCGAGCAGGAGCGAGATGATGATCAGGGCGACGAAGGTGAAGGTCGCGTCCCAGACGATGTGCCAGACGACCGGGACGTCGCCGGGCGTGATCACGCCCGTCGCGAGGGCCGCGCCGGCCCCGATCAGGGCGCTCCATCCGATCCCGAAGCCCCCTGGCTGCCAGATGACGAACACGAGGGTGACGATGAAGATCGCGAGCGCGAGCATCGGGGCCGTTTCTTCTCGGGGAGGATCGGGTGGGGTCAGGCGGAGGCGATGCGTCGCCCCTGCTCGTCGACGACGCGCTCGCCGTCCTCCTTCACGAACGCGCCCCGCTGCTCGGGCAGGAGGTCGAGGACCGCCTCGGACGGGCGGCACAGGCGGACCCCTTTCGGGCTCACGACCAACGGGCGATTGATGAGGACCGGATGCGCCTCGATGGCGTCGAGCAGCTGCTCGTCCGTCAGCGACGAATCGCCGAGGCCGAGCTCCGCGTAGGGCGTGCCCTTCTCCCGCAGGATCGCGCGCAAGGTGATCCCGGCCCGCTCGGCGAGCTGGCGCAGAAGCGCGCGGCTCGGCGGCGTCTTGAGGTACTCGACGACGTGGGGCTCGACCCCGGCGTTGCGGATCAGCGCCAGGGTGTTGCGCGAGGTGCCGCAGGCCGGGTTGTGGTAGATCACGACGTCCATCACGCCACCTCGGACCGGGGGACCGTCGCGCCGACAAGGGCGGCGCGGGTGATGTTGCCGGTGCAGTGAAACGGGAGGTTGGAGACACTGTCAGGCATGGACGGATTCCCGGGTGGCAGGTTGGCAGCAGGCGGCGAGGGCTTCCGTCGCGGGGTTGCAGATCTCCGGACGCCCCTCGCAGCAATCCCTCATAAGGAACTGGATGAGCTCGGACAGGACCGGGTAGGCAGCACTGTAGATGATCGAGCGGGATTCCCGACGCGACCGGATCAGCCCCGCGCGCTCCAGCTCCTTGAGGTGGAAGGAGACGTTGTTGCGCGAGCAGGCGACCGCCTCGGCCACGAGCCCGGCGGCCAGACCCTCCGGCCCGGCCCGCACCAGGCTGCGGACGATGCCGAGCCGATGCTCCTGGGCGAGGGCCGCGAAGGCGACGAGGGCTTGCTGCTGATCCATCACTGCTTCTATATGTCCAGTGCTATCGACGCATAGAGGAAAGCGAAGCCTTGGACAAGCCGAAACCCAGCCCTTCCGACGGTTTGCCGAACCTTATCGAGGACCTGTTCCAAGCGCCGACCGCCGATGCATTGGGGGTGCGGGCACCCTTCGCGCACCCGCCGCGCTTTCTCATCCTCTACGGGTCGCTGCGCGAGCGCTCGTTCAGCCGGCTGCTCGCCCACGAGGCGGCGCGACTCCTCGAGCGCATGGGCGGCGAGGTCCGCATCTACGACGCCCGCGGCTTGCCGCTGCCCGACGATTCGACGGCGGACCACCCCAAGGTGCAGGAATTGCGCGCTCTCTCCCTCTGGTCGGAGGGCCAGGTCTGGGTCAGCCCGGAGCGGCATGGGACGCTCACCGGCGTCATGAAGAGCCAGATCGACTGGCTGCCCCTCAGCGAGGGCTCTGTGCGGCCGACGCAGGGGCGCACGCTCGCCGTGATGCAGGTCTCGGGCGGATCGCAGAGCTTCAACGCGGTGAATGCGCTCCGCGTGCTCGGGCGCTGGATGCGGATGA
The DNA here is from genome assembly GCF_022179305.1 of Methylobacterium iners. Classification (GTDB taxonomy): domain Bacteria; phylum Pseudomonadota; class Alphaproteobacteria; order Rhizobiales; family Beijerinckiaceae; genus Methylobacterium; species Methylobacterium iners. Next base: position 83,115 of record NZ_BPQP01000038.1, on the reverse strand, counting down.
TCACTATCCCGAACCAATCCTCGGTGCCGATGGCCTTCACGCAATTCGGCGAGGACGACCGGATGAAGCCGGGAGCGCTCTACGACCGCGTCGTCGATGTATGCGAAGAGCTGGTCAAGTTCACCCTGCTGACCCGGGAACGGGCGGATTACCTGGTGGACCGCTACAGCGAGCGGAAGCAGACGGCCCCGGAACTGGCGCGCTGAGTTCAGCGGTGGGTGAACCTCCGGTCGCAGCTCCTACAGCCCGAAAGATCCGGTCCGGCGCGAAGGGCGTGCGCGTGAGCCGCGCGCCGGTCGCGTCGCGGATGGCGTTGGCGAGCGCCGGCGCGACGGGGTTAAATGGGCTCTCGCTCATCGACTTCGCGCCGAGCGGGCCGATGCGGTCGTGGGTGGAGGCGAACCACACCTCCGTCCGGGGCAGGTCGGCGCAGGCCGGGATGTGGTAGTTGCGGAAAGTCCGGGTGACGACTGCGCCGGCGTCGTCGATGCGGAAATCCTCGTAGAGCGCTGCGCCGATGGCCTGGGCGACGCCACCTTCCACCTGCCCGCGGCACTGCATCGGGTTGAGGACCCGCCCGGCATCGGCGGCCTGGATGCTGCGCAGGATGCGCACCTCGCCGCTCACCGGATCGACCGCGACCTGGAAGCCCTGAACGTTGAAGGCGACCGAGCGCGGCGAGCCGTCGGCCCGCCCCACCGCCTCCGGGATGTCGTCGGCCGCAAGTAGGGCGAGAGGGATCGTCGCTTCGCCTGCCGAGACCCGATCGGGCAGGAGCCGGCACGCACCCTCCTCCCGGCCGAACCGGCGGCCCGCCGCGGCACGGATCGCCTCGGCAAGCGCGGTCGCCGCCCTCAGGGTCGCCTGGCCCGCCACCACGATGCCTGTGCTGCCGTAGGCGCCCGTATCGTGCGCGACCGAGTCGGTATCGGCCTGATCGATCGCGATCCGGTCCGGCGTCGTGCTGAGGGCGGAGGCCGCGATCTGGGCGTGAACCGTCGTGGTGCCGTTGCCGAACTCGGCGGTGCCGACCCTCAGGCGGTAGGTGCCGTCTGGCAGGAGGGCGATCCGGGCCTCGGCGTGATGCCCCCGAGGCGGGATCGTGTCGATCATGGCCAGCGCCATCCCCTGCCCCGTCAGCCACCCCGGCGCGGGCGGCGCGCGCGGCGCCTCGGCCAGGACGGCCGCAACATGGTCGAGGCAGAGATCGAGCCCGTAGCTCCCATATTCGACGTCGTGCGGTTCGAGGCTGTTCGAGACCATCCGATCGCCGGGCCGCACGACGTTGCGACGCCGCATCTCGAAGGGATCGAGACCGAGCCCGCGGGCAAGCTCGTCCAGGGCCGATTCCACCGCGAAGATCGTCTGGCTCAGCCCGTAGCCGCGAAAGGCGCCGCTGGGCAGCGTGTGGGTGTAGACCGCGTAACCGTCGACGCGCTTGTTCGGGCAGCGATAGACCCCGATCACCTCGTTGCAGCCGTGGTGGATGACGCCGCCGGCATGGTTTCCGTAGGCACCCGTGTTGGAGACCGCGCGGAGGGCGATGGCGGTCAGCACGCCGTCGCGGCGGGCCCCGAGCTTCACCCGCACCGTCATCGGGTGGCGGGTGGTGGAGGCCGTGAACTGCTCCTCGCGGGTCAGCTCCCACTTCACGGGGCGGCCCGTCGCCAGCACGGCAAGCGCCACGAGGTCCTCGGTCAGCATCTCCTGCTTGCCGCCGAACCCGCCGCCGATCCGGCCGCAGACGACGCGCACCGCCTCACGATCGAGCCCGTAGAGCGCGCAGAGCGCGTCGCGGGTCAGGAACGGCGTCTGCGTGCTGGAGCGGATGACGAGCCGGCCGGCCGCGTCGGGCCAGCCCACGGCGCCTTGCGTCTCGAGATGCGCGTGCTGGACGCGCTGAGAGGCGTAGGTGCCCTCGTAGATCAGGTCGGCCTCGGCGAAGCCCGATTCCACGTCGCCGATCTCGCCGTGGACCTCGCCAGCGAGATTCGGATGCGCCTGGCCCGGCGCGGCGTCCTCGCCCAGGAGCTCGTTCGGCGCGTGCACCAGGGGTGCGTCGGCGGCGAGCGCCGCCTCCGGTTCGAACACGGCGGGCCGGACCTCGTAGGCGACCGCGAGGGCGGCGCAGCCGGCCTCGGCCGCAGCCTCGCTCTCGGCGACGACCGCCGCCACCCTCTGGCCGACGAAGCGGACGACATCGTCGAGCACCCGCGTGTCGGGGGCGTCATCGCCCGGGTTCTCGTGGCGTCCCGTGGAGAAGCGCGTCCGCGGCGCATCCTCATGGGTGAACACCGCCACGACTCCAGGCACCGCGAGCGCCGCGCTCCGGTCGATGCGCAGGATGCGGGCATGGGCGTGGGGCGAGCGCAGCACCTTCATGTGAAGGAGCCCAGGCATCGCAAGGTCGAAGGTGAAGGGCGCCGTGCCGGTGACGATCCCGCGTCCGCCCGGCGCCGGCAGGCTGCGGCCACACGGATCGTTCCCGCCGGCCTCCGCGTGAGCGATTCCGGCGACGGCGTCCGCGATCGCGCCGTACCCCGTGCAGCGGCAGAGATTGCCCTTGAGCGCCGCGCCGAGGTCCCGCCGCTGCGCCTGGTCGAGGACGGCCGCGGTCATGATCATGCCCGGCGTGCAGAAGCCGCACTGGAAGCCCTGGGCGGCGAGGAACGCCGCCTGCATCGGATGCAGGTGATCGGGCCCCGCGAGCCCCTCGATCGTCGTGACGCGGCGGCCCTCCGCGCGGTGGGCCGGGACGAGGCAGCTATGGACCGGCTCGCCGTCGAGGTGGATGGTGCAGGCGCCGCAATCGCCCGCGTCGCAGCCCTTCTTCACCCCGTACCAGCCGAGCTCCCGCAGGAGCGTGCGCAGGCATTGCCCGGGCCGGGGCTCCACCTCTTGATCAAGCCCGTTGACGGTGACGATCATGACGTCCTCTCGCCGAGCTCGCGCCGGATCTCCTCGGCGAGGACGTGGGTCATGTTGCGCCGCCACTCAGGCGCGCCGTGGACGTCGTCGTAATAGGCCTCGTCCGGGATCGCCTCCTCGATCGCATCGGTCAGCTCCAAGGCCGCGGGTGGCGCCTCGAAGGCGAGCCGCACCGGCCGGCGGGTCGCCGCCGTCACCGTGAGGGCGAAGGCGCCGCTCGGGTCGTGCGTGCCGATCACCAGGGCGCCGGAACGCCCGGCCGGGCTCAGCGCGGCGCGCCGGAACGCTGTGCGCCGTCGCAGGGCCGCGTCGGGAATTTCGATGGCCCGCAGCACCTCGCCCGGCGCCAGGGCATTGCGTTGCGGCCCGAGCACGAGGTCGCGCACTGGGCTGCGCCGCTCGTCGCCCCGGCGAGTCCAGACCACGCCGGTGCCCTCCAGGGCGACGCAGAGCGCGATCATCGGACCGGCCGGAAGCGCCAGGCAGATGTTCCCGCCGACGGTGGCCATGTTCCAGATCTTGAACGAGCCGAGGAGCGCCCGGCAACACTGGCCGATCAGGGGCGCGGCGATCCAGGAGGCGGGCGGTTCGAGCCGGTCGAGTTGCGCGATGGTGCAGGTCGCCGCGAGCGTCAGGCCGGATTCCTCGACGTCGTAGGGCGGCCAGCCGAGACCCGCGAGGTCGACGAGCCGGCGCAGGGTCGGTTGCGGCTCGGAAAACAGCCACGTCCCGCCGGCGAGCCAGGCGTCGCCCTCGCGCCAGTCCGCCAACGCCTCCCGCGAGCGCGGGACGGCCACCGCTCCGATCGAGTTCAGGTCCATGCCGGCTCCCGCCGCGCCGATGCAGGAGTGGTGCCGGGGCACCCCGCCCGGGATCAGGCGCAGCCCCTTGTGCACCCGCGGCTCGCCCCGGCGCCACGCGACATCATGGGCGGTCAGCGCGGTTCACGCTCCCCGCGGGAGGATGATCGACATGCACCGAGAGCGATCGCTGCTGCAGCTGCCGACACGACCAACGCTCGCTTCCACGTCATGGCATTGCCGGTTCACATCACATCAGGCCAGGGAGGCCGCAGCAGCAGGATCCCTCGAAGCTTCCACGCCCCGCTCGTCACCCGTAGCGATGCAGCGCCGCGCCGTTGCGCTTCAGCCAGCGCTCGGCCTCCTCGACATGCGGGCAGAGCGAGCCCACGAGCGCCCAGAAGCGCGGCGAGTGGTTCATCTCGCGCAGGTGCGCCATCTCGTGGGCCACGAGGTAGTCGAGCACGACGGGCGGCGCCAGGATGAGGCGCCAGGAGAAGTTCAGATCGCCCCGTGCTGTGCACGACCCCCAGCGGCTGCGGGTGTCGCGCACGGTGATCCGCTTCGGAGCCTGGCCGAGGGCGGCCGCATAGGTCTCAACCGAGCGGCGCAGGTCGGCCCGCGCCTCCCGCTCCAGGAAGTCGCGGACGCGCCGCGGCACGTGCGGCGCCTCGCAAGAGACCGCGATCACCGCCTCCTCGCCGACGGTCTCGGCCAGTGTGGCGCGGCTGCGCTCGCCGCGATGCTCGATCCGGTGGGGGACGCCGCGCAGCGGAACGATCGCACCGGGTTCGAGGAGGGTGCGCTCGGGCACCCGCGCCAGGCGCGCCGCGATCCAGCCCCCGTGGCTCACGGCGAAGCGTTGCGCCGTGGCGATGGAGGTGCGCGCGGGCAGCGTCATTACGACGTCGCCGGTCGCGCTGCTGACCCGCAGAGTCAGGCGGCGGGCCGTCGGGCGCCGCCTGAGGACGATGCGGAACGGCGCGCCGTCGTGCACGATGTCGAGGTGATCCGGATCGGGCTTGCGCAGCAGGGCGAGTCGCATGGCGGGAGCTTAGCGGCGGGAGCCCCCGTCCGCATCCATCCTGTCGGCGACCCGCCGGACCGACCTCAACCGGCCTCGCGCAGCGTGACGACCCTGGCCGCGGGCTGCGCCGCCATCTCGCGGATGAAGCCCGCGATGCGCGGTGCGATGACCTTGCGGTAGCGCGAACCGTTGAAGACGCCGTAATGGCCGACGCCCTGCTGAAGATGGTAGGCCTTGCGCTCGCCTGGCAGGTTCGGCGTGAGTTCGAGCGCGGCGAGCGTCTGCCCGACGCCGGAGATGTCGTCGTTCTCGCCCTCGACTGCGAGGATGGCGCAGCGCCGGATCGCGGCGGGGTCGACCCGCACGCCACGGTGCATCATCTCGCCCTTGGGCAGCGCATGGTCGACGAACACGGTCTTGACCGTCTGCAGGTAGAACTCGGCCGTGAGGTCCATCACGGCGAGATACTCGTCGTAGAAGTCGCGGTGCTTCTCGGCGGAATCGCCGTCGCCGGTGACGAGGTGGTCGAACATCTCGGCATGGGCGTTGACGTGGCGGTCGAGGTTCATCGCCATGAAGCCCGAGAGCTGGAAGAAGCCGGGATAGACGCTGCGCCAAGCGCCCGGGTATCCGACCGGCACCGTGGTGATGCAGTTGCGCTCGAACCACTTCGTGCCCCGCTCCTGCGCAAGGCAGTTCACCGCCGTCGGTGAGCGGCGCGTGTCGACCGGGCCGCCCATCAGCGTCATCGAGACCGGGACGGCCGAGCTGTTCTGCGCCTCGAGCAGCGCCACGGCGGCAAAGACCGGCACGGCCGGCTGGCACACCGCCATCACGTGCAGGTCCGGGCCGAGATCGCGGAAGATGTCCTGCAGGTAGTCGATATAGGTGTCGAGGTCGAAGCGTCCGGCCGCGACCGGCACCATCCGCGCGTCGGTCCAATCGGTGATGAAGACCTGATGGTCCGGCAGCATGGCCTCGACCGTGCCCCGCAGGAGCGTCGCGTAATGGCCCGACATCGGGGCCACGATCAGGAGCTTGGGCTGCGGCTCAGTGGGGCCTCGCACGAAGCCGCGATCGAACGTGACGACCCGGCAGAACGGCCGCTCCCAGACGACGCGCTCGCTGACCGGCACGCTGGCGCCGTCGACCGAGGTCTCGGTCAGACCGAAGGCGGGCTTGGCATAGCGCCGGGTGACGCGCTCGAACATCTCGCATGCCGCGGCCATCGAGCGGGCATAGGGCGAGTAGGAGAGCGGATTGGCGGGGTTGCCGAGGCTGTGCTTGGTCACGTCGGCGGCCAGACGGGCCGGATGCGTCATCCAGCGGGCGGCCTCGTACCAGTAATATGCCATGTTCATGACAGCGGCCGTCCTTCGTCTCATTCCGGTGCGCGTACCGAATGCGCCCCGCGCCAAGCAACAGGGCGGTCGTTCGGTAGGTTCCGCCATCGCCTGTGCACGAAGGCGGCGGGGAAGCGCAACGCGCGACAAAAGATATCGGTGAAGCTTTAACGCACCGGTCGCCTCCCGTTCGAAAGTTCTATGGACGCCGGCCACCCCGCCCCTATCGTAGCCCTGCAATGATCGACATGGGTCCCAGCGGCTTCGTTCGCGACGCGCGTCACCTGCGGCTCGACACCTTCGTGCGTCTGCGCTGGCTCGCGATCACCGGGCAGAGCGCGGCCGTGGTCGGGGCGCAGTTCGGGCTCGGCCTGCCGCTTCCCTTCGGCTGGTGCTTTCTCGTCATCGCCGCCTCGTCCTGGCTGAACCTCGGCCTGCGCATCCGATTTCCTGCGAGCTACCGCCTCAGCGACGATTCGGCCGCCCTTCTGCTCGCCTTCGACATCCTGCAGCTCGCGGCGCTGCTGTTCCTCACCGGCGGCCTTCAGAATCCCTTCTCGCTGCTGTTCCTCGCACCGGTCCTCATCTCGGCGACCGCGCTCCCCCCGGAGCGAACCCTGGCGCTCGGTCTCCTCGCGATCGGGCTCGCGACGCTGCTGGCCCTGGTCCATCGCCCCCTACCCTGGTTCGCCGAGGGACGATTGGAGCTGCCGTTCCTCTACATCTCGGGCGTCTGGACCGCGATCCTGCTCGGCACGGCCTTCACCGGCGTCTATGCCTGGAAGGTCGCCGAGGAGACCCGCCAGCTCGCCCAGGCGCTCGCCGCGACGGAACTGGTCCTCGCCCGGGAGCAGCATCTCTCGCAGCTCGACGGGCTCGCGGCAGCCGCAGCGCATGAGCTCGGCACGCCGCTGGGCACCATCATGGTGGTGACGCAGGAACTAACGCGTCAGCTCGGGGCGACCGCCTCGCCCGCCGTGCGCGACGACCTCAACCTGCTGCGCGATCAGGTCGATCGCTGCCGCGGTATCCTGTCCAAGCTGACCTCGCTCGAGGGCGACGAGGCGGGATTCCTCGAGACGGTCTCGCTGAGCCACATCGTCGAGGAATTGGTCGAGCCCCAGCGCGCCATGGGGATCCAGCTCGACGTCACCTCCCGCGGCGAGGGGCCGGAACCGGTCTGCCGCCGCAATCCCGGAATCATGTTTGGGCTGGGCAACATCGTCGACAACGCGGTGGACTTCGCCAGGAGCCGCGTCGTGATCGAGGCCCGCTGGACCTTCGAACGGGTCTCGCTGGAGATCCGCGACGACGGGCCCGGCTTCTCGAGCGAGGTCCTGCTCCGCGCCGGCGAACCCTACGTCACGACCCGCAGCCCGGACCGCTCGCAGCAGGAACCCGGGGACACGGTCGGGGCGGGCCTGGGGCTCGGGCTCTTCATCGCCAAGACCCTGATCGAGCGGTCCGGCGCGCATCTCGCGCTCTCGAACGCACCGGAGGCTGCGGGGGGCGGCGCCGTGGTGCGCGTGTCCTGGGCGAGACACATCTTCGAGAGGGGTGCGCTGGCGTCGCAGGAGAGTGAAAACAGCCCTCAGATCCCCCTGACGGAACGCCTGCCGCTGCCTATATAAGCGTCTGAAGAGTCACAATGAAAATGGAGGAGCGTCAGATGCTGACGCAGAGCGTTCACACGGCCGACGCCATGACCCTGCCCGACAACGATCCCCTCGCCGCCTTTGCCGATCGCAGCCTGCTGATCGTCGACGACGACAAGCCCTTCTCGACCCGCCTCGCCCGCGCGATGGAGACCCGCGGCTACCATGTCCAGGTGGCCGAGAGCGTGGCCGAGGGCGTCTCCGCCGTCGAAGCGCGCGCGCCCGCCTTCGCGGTCATCGACATGCGGCTCGGCGACGGCAACGGGCTTGACGTGATCGCCCGCCTCAAGGAGCGTCGTCCGGATGCCCGCGGCGTCATCCTGACGGGCTACGGCAACATCGCGACCGCCGTGACGGCGGTGAAGCTCGGCGCCTTCGACTACCTCGCCAAGCCGGCCGATGCCGACGAGATCCACGGCACGCTGATGGCCCAGCCCGGCGAGCGCGCGGACCCGCCGGAGAACCCGATGTCGGCCGACCGCGTGCGCTGGGAGCACATCCAGCGGGTCTACGAGCTCTGCGGACGCAACGTGTCCGAGACGGCGCGGCGCCTCAACATGCATCGCCGCACGCTCCAGCGCATCCTCGCCAAGCGCGCCCCGCGCTGACAGTAAGCCGCCCGGCCGCGCCGCCCTCCCCGGCGGCGCGGCCGGCGCAGTTGCATAGGCCGGGTCGATCGCGGTACTCCGGCCCGCATCCCGACGGCCGCCGAGCGGCCGCGCCTGAACGATCGACAGGACGAGACGCCGTGAACACCCGCAACCTCATCACGATCGTGAGCATGATGGTGCTCGTCGGGACCGAGGTTTTCGCCGTGGCCATCGCGGCCGGCTGGGCGCTGGCCGGGCTGTTCGATCTGGGCGACCAGGTCGGCCACGTACTGATGGGGATCTTCAGCCTGTTCGCGGGCTGGATCATGGTCCAGCTCTGGCGGCGCGCCACCAGCATCGAGCCGATTCGCGATCCGGCGCGCTGATCGCCGCGCGTTGCCAGCCCGGGCGTTCCGGACTATCGGCAGGGCGCCCTGTCACCAGACCTGAGTCCGGCCCCATGAAAGCGCGCATCATCGTCACCCTGAAGAACGGCGTGCTGGACCCCCAGGGCAAGGCGATCGAGGCCGCGCTGGCCTCCTTCGGGATCGCCGGCGTCGAGGGCGTGCGCCAGGGCAAGGTCTTCGATGTCGAGATCGATGCCGCCGACGCGGCGACCGCCGAGACGACCCTGAAGACGGCCTGCGAGAAGCTTCTCGCCAACACCGTCGTCGAGAACTACGCCGTCGAGATCGCCTGATGCGCGCCGCCGTCGTCGTCTTCCCGGGCTCCAATCGCGAGGCCGATGTCGCGCGGGCCCTGCGCCTCACCGGCGCCGACGTCGTGAAGGTCTGGCACACCGAGACGGCGCTTCCGTCGGGAACGGACCTGGCGGTCCTGCCGGGCGGCTTTTCTTACGGCGACTACCTGCGCTGCGGCGCGATCGCCGGGCGGGCGGCGGCCATGGACGCGGTGCGAGCCCACGCCGCGCGGGGCGGGCTCGTGCTCGGCATCTGCAACGGCTTCCAGATCCTGTGCGAATCCGGGCTCCTGCCCGGCGTCCTCATGCGCAACGTCGACCGGCGCTTCATCTGCCACCGGCAGCTCCTGCGCGTCGAGCGCAACGACACTCGCTTCACCTCCGCCTATGCCAAGGGGCAGGTGATCGACGTCTGCGTCGCCCATGGCGAGGGCAACTACTTCGCCGATCCGGAGACGATCGCGCGGATCGAGGGCGAGGGCCGCGTCGCGTTCCGCTACTGCGATGCCTCCGGAGCCCTGACGGTCGATGCGAACCGCAACGGCTCGCTGAACGCGATCGCCGGCATCTATTCCGCGGGCCGCAACGTGCTCGGACTGATGCCGCACCCCGAGAACTTCGTCGAGGATCTGGTCGGCGGCACGGATGGACGAGGCTTGTTCGCGAGCTTGGCGGCGTGATCGCTTCGGTGAAGGTTGCCTCGCAGATGTAAGGCCGACGGAGGGCGGTGCTCCCCTCATCCGCCCCGCTTCGCGGGCCACTCTCTCCCGCGGAGGGGAGAAGGAATGCCGTGCCTCAGTGCCCCTCGAATTCCATCAAGGTCCGCACCGGCACGTCGAGGGCGCGCAGCTTCTCGGCGCCGCCGATCTCGGGCAGGTCGATGACGAAGCAGGCGGCCACCACCTCCGCGCCGATCTGACGAAGCAGGTTCACCGCCGCGCAGGCCGTGCCACCGGTGGCGATGAGGTCGTCGACGAGCAGGACCCGGTCGCCCGGTTTGATCGCGTCGACGTGGATCTCCATCTCGTCGGTGCCGTATTCGAGCGCGTAGGCGATCGACACGGTCTTGTGGGGCAGCTTGCCCTTCTTGCGGATCGGCACGAAGCCCGACGAGAGCTGGTGCGCGACCGCCCCGCCCAGGATGAAGCCGCGCGCCTCGATGCCGGCGACCTGATCGATCCGCCCGCCCGCGTAGGGATGCACCAGCGCGTCAACCGCCCGACGGAACGCACGCGGGTCGCTGAGCAGCGTGGTGATGTCGCGAAAGATGATCCCGGGTTTCGGGTAGTCGGGAATCGAGCGGATCGTCTCTTTCAGCGCAACGTGGCGGCGGGCTTCCATGCGGGCGGCCTTCGGTTCTGAGCAGCAAGCTTTGCCGGTTTAGAGCAGAGAGCGGGCCGGCTGGCGAGTCGATCGATCAGGCATTCGCCTTGCGCAGAATGCCGACGAGTTCGCGGTGCAGCGTCTCGTTCCCGCAGGCGACTGACCGCGCCGCAAGCGGCTGGTCGCCGCCATCGGCGCTGGTGACAAAGCCGCCGGCCTCGCGCACGAGGATGATGCCGGCAGCGATGTCCCAGGTCTGGATGTCGCGCTCCCAGTAGAGATCCGACCGCCCGCAGGCGACGTAGGCGAGGTCCAGCGCGGCCGAGCCGAAGCGGCGGGCGCCGCCCGTCACCGCCATCACGGCGGCGACCTCGCGCAGGAGCTTGCCGTGGTCGCCGCGCCCGAGATAGGGCGAGCCGTAGGCGACCAGCGCGTCGGCCATGTCCGTGCGGCCGGAGACGCGCAGGCGCCGGTTGTTGAGGTAGGCGCCCTTGCCGCGCTCGGCCACGAAGAGCTCGTCCTTCACGGGATCGTAGATCACGCCCGCCACGATCTGGCCCTCGCGCTCGAGGCCGACGGAGATCGCGAAGTGCGGGATGCCGTGCAGGAAGTTCGTGGTGCCGTCGAGCGGGTCGACGTGCCAGGTATGGCTCTTGTCCTGGCCCTCGACCTTGCCCTCCTCCTCGAGGACGAGGCCGTAGCCGGGCCGCGCCTTCATCAGCGCGTCGCGCAGGGTCTCCTCGGCCTTGCGGTCGGCGGCGGAGACGAAGTTGCCGGGGCCCTTGCGCGAGACCTGAAGGTTCTCGACCTCGCCGAAATCGCGCTTGAGGCTGCGGGCCGCCTTGCGCACGGCGTCGACCATCACGGTCATGAGGGGGGAGCTGATCATGGGTGGGATCCGGATGCTTTAGGAGGATGCGAAGCGTGCTCCGCGGCCCGCCTGGATGAGATTGGGCGGCCCGGGGCCGCTCCGTCGCCGAGCGCCTTATCACGTTTCCCGGCGCACTCACCTGCCCCGGATGCAGGCCCACCGCGCACCGCGCTCAATTCCCCTCGGTCCGCTCCGTGGCGAGGCGCTCTGCGCGCTTGCGCTCGTCGCCGTTCAGGCCGGCCACGGCCTGGTCGAGCCAGGCATCGGTCAGCCCCTGCCCGGAGGCCGCGAGGTTCCAGGCCGCGGCCTCGACGAGGTTCTTCGGCACGCCGCGGCCGACGGCGTAGAGCCGGGCGACGCGGTTCTGGGCGATGGCGTTCCCGCGCGAGGCCGCGTGCAGGAAGTAGCGGGCGGCACGGACCTCGTCCTTGGTCACGCCGTTCCCGTTGAAGAGCTGGATCGCGAACTCGACCTCGCCCGCGAGATCGCCGTTGTCGGCGGCGCGCCGAAACCACTCCGCCGCCTTGGCCGGGTCTTTCGCCACGCCGCGGCCCTGGAGATACATGACGCCGAGATTGTGCTGGGCCGCGGCGATCTCGCCCTCGGCGGCCTTCCGGAACAGGGCGGCGGCCTTGGCCTGGTCGCCCTCCGACGAGAGCACGATGAGGGCGAGGTTGTAGGCGGCGGTCGGGTCGCCCTTCTCGGAGGCCTGTTCCAGCCAGCGGCGTCCGGCCTTGGCGTCCTTCGCCCTGCCGCGCCCGTCGATCGCCATGAGGCCGAGCGCCGCCATCGCGTGCGCATCGCCCTGCGCGGCGGCCAGGCGGTACCATTCCGCGGCCTTGACGGCGTCCTGACGGATGCCGAGGCCCTGGTTGTAGAGCTCGCCGAGCAGCGTCATCGCCGCGGCGTCCTTGGCGTTCGCCGCGATGCGCTGCGTCGCCTCGCGGAAGGCGGTGGCATACTGGCCGCGCTGATAGGCACCGAACGCGATGTCCGGCTCCCGGGACGAGGCGGCGGGGCGGGCGCCGATGAAGCCCGGCGTGTAGGGCGTCGGAAGATCCTTCAGGGGCGCCTTCAGCGGCTCCTTGGCGACCGGCTTCGGCGCCTCCTTCGCCGGCTGCGCGTGCGCGAGGCTGCCGACGGCCAGGAAGGCGACCGAAGCCCAGGACCGTCCCCCGATCACGCGACCGTCCTCGGGGCGGACAGCCGAGCCCGGATCGCAGCGAGATCGGCATCGCCGCCCATCCAGAGATCGCTTTCGAGGCCCAGGAACTCGGCGCCCGTGGCAAGGAGGGCTTCAACCTGGTCGCGGGCGCTGGCGACGGCGATGCAGGGCGTCTCGAAGATCTCGGCCCACCAGGCCGCACGGGCCTGGACGAGGTCCGGGTCGGGCGCCGCGCCGTCAGGGTAGAGGCCGCCGAACATCACGTAGTCGACGCCGGCCTCCCCCGCCTCCATGGCGGCATGCTTGGTGTCGTGGCCGCCGGCTCCGAGGATGCGCCCATCGCGGAGGCGACCGCGCAGGTCGCGAAGCCCCGAGAGGTCGGCCTTGTCGACATGCACGCCGTCGGCGCCGCCGCGGGCCGCGACGCTGACGAGGTCGCCGGGATAGTTCGGGCACGCCACGAGCACCGCGGCGCCCCCGGCCTGGGCCGGCGGCGCGAGGCGCTTGATCAGGTTGACGAGGCTGCGTTCGTCGGCCGGCGCGACCCGCACGACCAGCGCCGCGGCGTCGACGACGGTGCAGGCCGCTTTGATCGCCGCCGCGAGGCCTTCGGCCTGGGCCTCCTCGACGCGATGGGGCGTCAGCAGGGCGACGCGGGTCCCGGTCTCCGACATCGGGGGCGGTCGCCCGTCAGCGTGCCGCGCCGATCTTCGGGTCGAGCGAGCCGTCCGCGTAGCGCTTAGCCATCGCCGAGACGGAGATCGGCCGGATCTTGGAGCCCTGGCCGGCCGTGCCGAACTCCTCGAAGCGCTGGCGGCAGAGCTTCGTCATCGCCTCCATCGCAGGCTTCAGGTACTTGCGCGGGTCGAACTCGGCCCGGTTCTCGGCGAGCACCTTCCGGATCTGGCCGGTCATCGCCATCCGGTTGTCGGTGTCGATGTTGATCTTGCGCACGCCGTGCTTGATGCCGCGCTGGATCTCCTCGACAGGCACGCCCCAGGTCGGCTTCATCTCGCCGCCGTACCGGTTGATGATGTCCTGGAGTTCCTGCGGCACGGACGAGGAGCCGTGCATCACGAGGTGCGTCGTGGGCAGGCGCCGGTGGATCTCCTCGATCACGTTCATGGCGAGCACGTCGCCGTCCGGCTGGCGGGTGAACTTGTAGGCGCCGTGGCTGGTGCCCATCGCCACCGCAAGGGCGTCGACCTTGGTGGCAGTCACGAACTTCACCGCCTCTTCCGGATCGGTGAGGAGCTGGTCGTGGGAGAGCGTGCCCTCGGCGCCGTGCCCGTCCTCGGCCTCGCCCTGGCCGCTCTCGAGCGAGCCCAGGACACCGAGCTCACCCTCGACCGAGACGCCGGCCCAATGCGCCATCTCGGAGACCTTGCGGGTGATCTCGACGTTGTAGGCGTAGTCGGCAGGCGTCTTGCCGTCGGCCTTGAGCGAGCCGTCCATCATCACGGAGGTGAAGCCGTACTGGATCGCGGTGGCGCAGGTCGCCTCGTCGCTGCCGTGGTCGAGATGCATGCAGACGGGAATGTGCGGGTAGATCTCGACGAGGCCGTCGATGAGCTTGGCCAGCACGACGTCGTTCGCATAGGCCCGCGCGCCCTTGCTCGCCTGGAGGATCACCGGCGAATCCGTGGCATCGGCCGCCGCCATGATGGCGAGCCCCTGTTCCATGTTGTTCATGTTGAAGGCCGGCACCCCGTACTCGTGCTCGGCCGCATGATCGAGGAGCTGCCTCAGGGTGATGCGTGCCATTGGGTTCTCCTCAACATTCGCGCCCGCGGGCGCCCGGATGCCTGACGGCTCGCGCTCGGCGCGGCACCGTCCTGTCGTTTCGTTCGCGGTCCTGCGCCAGCATCCGTCCTCCCGGCGAGGGGAGAGACGGGTGCGGCCGGCGACCTATGCCTTCGCGCGCAGTGCCTCGACGCCGGGCAGCACCTTGCCCTCCAGCCATTCGAGGAATGCGCCGCCGGCGGTGGAGATGTAGGAGAAGTCCTCGCCGACGCCGGCATGGTTGAGCGCCGCCACGGTGTCGCCGCCGCCGGCCACCGAGACGAGCCGGCCGGCCCGCGTCCGCTCGGCCGCATGACGGGCCGCCGCGACGGTCGCCGCGTCGAAGGGCGTTAGCTCGAAGGCGCCGAGCGGGCCATTCCAGACCAGCGTCGCCGCCGCGTCGATCGCCGCGTTGATCTCGGCCACGGAGGCGGGGCCTGCATCGAGGATCATGCCGGGATCGGGCACCGCATCGACGCCGACGGTCTCGTGAGGGGCGTTCGCCTTGAACTCGGAGGCGACCACCGCGTCGACCGGGAGGATGATCCGGCACTTGGCCGCGGAGGCCGCGTTGAGGATGCGCAGGGCCGTGTCCGCAAGGTCCTTCTCGCAGAGGGACTTGCCCACCGCCTTGCCCTGCGCGTGCAGGAAGGTGTTGGCCATGCCGCCGCCGATCACCAGCATGTCCACCTTGGCGACGAGATTCTGGAGGAGGTCGATCTTGGACGACACCTTGGCGCCGCCCACCAGCGCGATCACCGGACGGCTCGGCGCCTCGAGACCCTTGGTCAGGGCGTCGAGCTCGGCCTGCATCAGGCGTCCGGCATAGGCCGGAAGCAGGTGGGCGAGGCCCTCGGTCGAGGCGTGGGCGCGGTGCGCGGCGGAGAAAGCCTCGTTGACGTAGACGTCGCCGTTGGCGGCGAGCCGGTCCGCGAAGGCCGGGTCGTTCTTCTCCTCGCCCGGGTGGAAGCGGGTGTTCTCCAGGAGGAGCACGTCGCCGTCGGATATCGCCGCGACGGCCTCGACCGCGACCGGGCCGACGCAATCCTCGGCGAAGGCGACCAGGCGGCCGAGATGCTCCGCCAGCGTCGGGACGACGGGCCGTAGGGAATCCCGCGGCTCGGGCTTGCCCTTGGGCCGGCCGAAATGGGCGAGCAGGATCACGCGCCCGCCTCCATCCGCGATCTCGCGGATGGTCGGGACGATCCGCTCGATCCGGGTCGCGTCGGTGACGCGGCCACCCTCCATCGGCACGTTGAGATCGACGCGCAGGAGGACGCGCCGACCCTTCAGCGCGCCGGCGTCGTCGAGGGTACGGAAAGCGGTCATGTCAGCCCCTGGGTGTTCAGCGCGGCAGCATGGCGTCGAGGTTGAGGCGCTGCACGGCGATCATCAGCACCACCGTGAGCACCGCCGTGATGACCGCCGTGAGCACCAGGGCTCCGGCACCGGGCAGGCGCCGGGTCCGGTCGGCGACTGCCCGGACCTCGCTGCGGAGCGCCGCGAGGTCCGATTGGCGCGCAGCCTCGTTCATGCGGCCCGCCGCGCCTTCCACCTTCTCCTCGACCCGCGACAGCAGGGCTTCGGAGCGGGCGTACTTGTCCTCGATCCGCGCGCACTTGTCCTCGATGCGCGCGAGCTGGTCGCCGCCGGAAGAAGCCGGCGGCGGCACAGCGGACCCCGCATCCGCCTGGACGTTCGCCTCGCGTGCGGCGGGACTCGCCGGTACGATGGCGGGTCCGGTCGAGGGGCTCGGCGAGGTCTCGGTCATCGGATCAGGACACCTGCTGCTTGAGGGTACCGGCGGGGCGCGACTGGCTCAGAGCAGCTTGCCCATGGCGACGGCGGTGTCGGCCATCCGGTTCGAGAAGCCCCACTCGTTGTCGTACCAGGCCAGGATGCGCACGAAGGTCCCGTCCATCACCTTGGTCTGGTCGAGGTGGAAGGTCGACGAGTGCGGATCGTGGTTGAAGTCGACCGAGACGTTAGGCTGGTCGGTGTAGGCGAGCACGCCCTTGAGCGGGCCGTCGGCCGCCGCCTTCACCGCCGCGTTGATCTCCTCGACGGTCGTCGCGCGCTTGGCCGTGAACACCAGGTCCACCGCCGAGACGTTCGGGGTCGGCACGCGGATCGAGGTCCCGTCGAGCTTGCCCTTGAGCTCGGGCAGCACCAGGCCGACGGCCTTGGCCGCACCGGTCGAGGTCGGGATCATCGAGAGCGCCGCGGCGCGGGCCCGGTAGAGGTCCTTGTGCATCTGGTCCAGCGAGGGCTGGTCGTTGGTGTAGGAGTGGATCGTCGTCATGAAGCCGCGCTCGATCCCGACGAGGTCGTGCAGCACCTTGGCCACCGGCACGAGGCAGTTCGTGGTGCAGGAGGCGTTCGAGATGACGACGTGGTCGGCGGTCAGCTTGTCGTGGTTCACGCCGTAGACGACGGTAAGGTCGGCGCCGTCGGCGGGCGCCGAGACGATGACGCGCTTGGCGCCGGCCTCCAGATGGGCCTTCGCCTTGTCGCGCGAGGTGAAGATGCCGGTGCATTCCAGCGCGATGTCGACGCCGAGATCGCGATGCGGCAGCTCGGCCGGATTGCGCACGGCGGTGACCTTGATGCGCTTGCCGTCGATGATCAGGAAGTCGCCGTCGACCTCGACCTTCCCGGGATAGCGGCCGTGGATCGAATCGAAGCGCAGGAGGTGGGCGTTGGTCTCGACCGGGCCGAGATCGTTGATCGCCACCACCTCGATGTCCTGGCGGCCTGCCTCGTGGATGGCGCGCAGCACGTTGCGACCGATGCGTCCGAACCCGTTGATGGCAACCTTCACCGACACGACCTGAATCCTTCCTGCAAGAGCAGACCGAACGTCCGGCCCGCCGCCCTCGTGAGATCGAGACGACGAGCCCGTCCGGCAAGCCCTCTCGTCCGGCCCGCTCTGTGGGAATCACGATTGAACGTGAGGTGAACCGCGTCAGTCAAGCCGGCGGTCGGAATCGTCCGGATCAGGGACGATGCGAACGGAAGGCCTGGCAGGGTCACGGGCGTAGAGATCCGGGAGCGGGCGGCGGCTCTCTACCATGACGAAAACCGATGGCAAAGGTTGCGTGGGCACGAGGCGCGCCGGTCCTAAGACGAGGGGACGCCGCGGCTTTCCGCGCGTGACCTTGCGAATTTGCGCGCAGTGCGCCTCGGGTTTGTCTAGGATTCCGCCAAGCTGCCGGCGAACCGGTGCCTCGACGAGCCGAAGCCATGAAAGATGCCGTCCATCACGCCCTGCTCCGGCTCGACACGGCCCTGAACCGTCTCGAAGCCGCGGTGTCCCACCGCCTCGCGGCCGAGCGCGACCCGGGCGAGCGCGAGACCGAGCTCGCGCTGATGGGCGAGGACCGCGCCCGCCTCGCCGCGGAGCTCGATGCCGCGAGCGCCCGCCTCGTGATGGTCGAGGCCGCCGCCGCCGATGTCGGCCACCGCCTGGGCCGGGCGATCGGCGCGGTCGAGGGCGTGCTCGCCGCGCCGCGCGGCCACCATCATCCCGAAGCCTGAGCTCGACTGAAGACGCGATGCCACAGATCAACGTCACCATCGACGGCAAGAGCTACCGCATGGCCTGCGCCGAGGGCGAGGAGGCGCATCTCGCCGCCTTGGCCGCGAGCTTCGATGCGCGCGTCGCCGAGATGCGCAAGGCCTTCGGCGAGATCGGCGACATGCGCCTGCAGGTGATGGCGGCCCTGACCCAGGCGGACGAGCTCACCGACGTCAGGCGGCGCTTCGCGGAACTCGAAACGGAGACTGTTGCGCTCAGGGCCACGGTCGCTGCGGCCGATGCCGAGCAAGCGGCGGCCGAGGCGCGGATCGCCGAGGGCCTGACGCGGGCAGCGGAGCGGGTCGAGCGGCTCGCAAATGGGCTTTCCGCGGGATGAAACCGGGCGCGTCCCGGACAGCTCAGGCGGCCCGTTCCAGATCGAGACCGGCGCAGGCGAGACGGACCGTCTTGGAAAGCAGATGCGTTCCCGCCTCGTAGTATCGAACCATTCGGAGGCTGAGGCCGAGCGCCTTCGCTGCGCCCTCCTGAGTCAGCCCACGCTCCTTGCGCCAGGCTCTGAACCAGCCCGCTCCCTGCTCAAGCGCGAGGCGCCAGAGGGTGTCGGCCGAAATCTCCATGTCGTCGGACCAGTGCGCGCTCCAGCCATTCTCGCCAACCGACACGCTCCCGAAGGACATCGCTTCCTCATGGAGGGGGGCGAAGATCGCGAAACGATCGATGTGCCCGGCGACGTCCACCGGGCTCTCGGCGCCGTTCTTCCACGTCACGAGGAGGACTCGATCGGGTCCAGGCTGAACAGCTCTGATGCTCTGCGGCTCCATTGTCCTATCCTCTCGGTCTGTTGAGGCGCTGCCATTCCGTCCGAAGCAGCGCCGTGTTCGAGGCCGCCCAGTCCATCGCCGCGCCGGCCTTGCTCGGGTTTCCCGCCAACACCCTCAGACCGTCTATGGCGACCAAGACTCGCCAGCCCTTGCCCTCGATGTGGAAGTGAGGCGGATTGTGGTCGTCGGCGTAGATGGCGATCTTGCAGTTGGGAAGGCGATGGAGCGTCGGCATCAGACATCGACCTCGCCGGGTCGAGAATGGGCAATGGTTGCCTGTTCGTCAAGGCACGCTTGGTGCCGCCGCGCGACGCTTCGAGGTCCAGGCGCAGGCGCTGGACACCTCGCGCAGATCATCATGCGCAATGCCACGCAGGGCCCCTAGCGCAGGCCGTAGGCCGGCGCTACATGAGGTGGGCGGAGCTGCAGGGTTCGACAGGAGAACTTTTCCCCGGGGCCTTATCGACTCCCCAGGGAGCTGTCCCTGGCCTTGTCCCTGGACTTGGCCAACACGGCGCCCACCTACACTGTAGGTTTCCCGGGATCGATCCTCCAACGGCTCACGTGGCTCCGCACTCGCCTGTTTCCTCGCTGAAATCCGACCTGCGCGGCGCGGCGCTCGCCCGGCGCGACGCCCTCGATCCCGAAGCCCGTCGCGACGGCGCCCTGCGGATCGCCGAGACCGTGATGGGGATCGAGCGGCTGGCCGACGCGCCGCTGGTCGGCGCCTTCTGGCCGATCCGCAGCGAGGTCGATCCGCGCCCGCTCATCGAACGCCTGTTCGCCCGCGGGCAGCGCATCGCCCTGCCCAAGGTGACGCCGGACGGCCTCGTCTTCCGCGAGTGGCGCGCGGGCGAGGCGCTGGTGCGCGGCGGGTTCGGCCTGAGCGAACCTCACGATGACCTTCCCCCGGTCGATCCCGGGGCCCTGATCGTCCCGCTCGCCGCCTTCGACCGGCGCGGACAGCGCATCGGCTACGGCCGCGGCTACTACGATCAGGCGATCGCGCGGCTCAGCCGCGACCGGCCGGTCCTCACGATCGGCGTCGCCTTCTCGGTGCAGGAAATCGACGAGGTGCCCGCCGAGCCTCATGACCAGCCCCTCGATCACCTTGTCACCGAAGCGGGCCACGTGCCCTTGAGCAGATCATGAGACCGGCCCCATGCGCCTCCTCTTCCTCGGCGACGTGGTTGGGCGTCCCGGCCGCCAGGCGGTCACGGAGCGGCTCCCGGCCCTGCGAGAGCGCTGGCGCCTCGACGGCGTGGTCGTCAACGGCGAGAACGCGGCCGGCGGCTTCGGCATCACGGAGGCGATCTGCGACGAGCTCCTGCAAGCCGGGGCCGACGCGGTCACGCTGGGCAACCATTCCTTCGACCAGCGCGAGGCCCTCGTCTTCATCGAGCGCCAGCCGCGGCTGATCCGGCCGGCCAACTATCCGCCGGGCACGCCGGGCCGGGGCGCCGCCGTGTTCGAGACGCGCAGCGGCGCACGCATCCTCGTCGTCAACGTGATGGGGCGCCTCTTCATCGACGCCCTCGACGATCCCTTCGCCGCGGCCGAGCGCGAGCTGTCGGCCTGCCCCCTCGGCGCCGCGGCGGACGCGATCATCGTCGACGTCCACGCGGAGGCCACCAGCGAGAAGCAGGCCTTCGGGCATTTCCTGGACGGACGGGCGAGCCTCGTGGTCGGCACGCACACGCACACGCCGACAGCGGATCACCGCATCCTGCCCGGCGGCACCGCCTATCTCTCGGATGCAGGCATGTGCGGCGATTACGATTCGGTGCTCGGGATGCAGAAGGACGAGCCCCTGCGGCGGTTCCTGCAGAAGACGCCGGGGGCGCGGCTCGAACCCGCGACCGGCCCCGGCACCCTGTCGGGCATCGCCGTCGAGACGGACCCTGCGACGGGGCTGGCCGTTTCCGTCGCGGCCTTGCGGCTGGGGCCTCACCTCGAGGAAACCTGGCCGCGCCACTGGGATTGACCGGCCCGACTTGATCCCCGTCCGCCCTGTCGCCAATGTGCGGCCCGGTCGCCGCGGGGCGACGGCCGTCTGCGGACGGCCCAGCCTCAGTTTGAAGAGTCCGCGAGCCGATGGCGACCCGTTCCGACGCATCCCCGCTGGCGAAGCCGGGCATCTACCTGATCCGGATGCTGGTCTTCCTGATCCTCGTCGGCTTCCTGGCCTTCGTCCTGTTCAAGCAGATCACGCCCGCCTTCCTCGCCAATCCGGGGCTCAACGGCCTCATCCTCGGCGTGCTGCTGATCGCGGTGCTCCTTGCCTTCGGGCAGGTGGTGCGCCTCTTCCGGGAGGCGAACTACGTCAACGCGATCGCGCGCGGCGAGACGCCCCAGAAGGCGCCCTCCCTCCTCGCGCCCCTGAGCCCCGCGATCGAGGCGCGGCGCAACGGCGTCACCCTGCCCGAGGTGCGCTCGTTCCTCGATACCGTCGCGGCCAGGCTCGACGAGGGTCGCGAGATCCTGCGCTACGTCGCCGGCCTGCTCATCCTGCTCGGCCTGCTCGGCACCTTCTGGGGCCTGATCGACACGCTGAGCGCCGTCGGCTCCGTCATCAAGAGCATGCGGGGCGGAGGCGATGCCGGCGCGAGCTTCGACGAACTGAAGAACGGGCTCGCCGTGCCTCTCAGCGGCATCGGCCTCGCCTTCTCGGCCTCGCTGTTCGGCCTCGCCTCGTCGCTGATCACCGGGTTCCTGGATCTTCAGGCGGGCCAGGCCCATGCCCGGTTCCACAACGAGCTCGAGGATTGGCTGGTGTCCGGCGAGACGAGGGCCGCGGCGCTTCCGCTCGCGGCGCCGGCGGCGGAGGCGCCCGCCTCGTCGCGCGAGCTCACCGAAGCGGTCGAGCGCCTCTCGGCCATCGTCTCCGAGGGTGCCAACGGCCGCGTCGCGACCCAGGCCATGACCAACCTCGCCGAGGGCATCCAGGGTCTCGTCCAGCACATGCGGGCCGAACAGCAGATGATCCGCGACTGGGTCGAGGCGCAGGCCACCCGCGAGCGCGAGCTGAAGCAGGTGCTCGACCGCCTCGGCCGCGAGCGGGTCTGATGGCGTCCCGCTCGACGCGCCGCGACCGCAGCCTCAACGTCTGGCCGGGCTACGTCGACGCCCTGGCGACCCTCCTGCTCGCCGTCGTCTTCCTCCTGACGATCTTCGTCGTAGGACAATTCTTCCTGTCGCAGGAGATCACCGGCCGCGACTCGGTGCTGATGCGACTGAACCGCCAGATCGCCGACCTCACCGACCTCCTCGCCCTGGAGCGCTCCAACCGCCGGGCGCAGGAGGACCGAGCCTCCTCGCTGCGCACGACGCTGCTCGACACGCAGGTGGAGCGGGACCGCCTCCAGGCCGCGGCCCAGAGCGCGCAGGGCGCCGCCGGCAAGACCGGCGAGCTCGACAGGCAGCTTGCCGCCGAGCGCGCCAGCAGCGCGCGGGCGCTCTCGCAGATCGATCTTCTCAACGAGCAGATCGCCGCCATGCGCCGGCAGCTCGCCGCGCTGGAGGACGCGCTCTCGGCCTCCGAGAACCGGGACCGCGAGAGCCAGGCCCGCATCGCCGACCTCGGCAGCCGGCTGAACGTGGCGCTGGCCCAGCGCGTGCAGGAGCTCGCGCGCTACCGCTCCGACTTCTTCGGCCGCCTGCGCCAGATCCTCGGCAACCGCCCTGACATCCGCATCGTCGGCGACCGCTTCGTGCTGCAATCGGAGGTGCTGTTCCCGGCGGGCTCCGCGAGCCTGAAGCCCGAGGCGGCGCCCGAGCTCGACCGGATCGCCACCGCGATCCTCGATCTCGCCAAGCAGATCCCGGCCGACATCCCCTGGGTGCTGCGGATCGACGGGCACACCGACTCCCGGCCGATCTTCAGCTCCCAGTTTCCCTCGAACTGGGCGCTCTCGGCCGCCCGCTCCATCGCCGTGGTGCAGTTCATGGCGGGCAAGGGCATCCCACCCCAGCGCCTGCTGGCCGCGGCCTTCGGCGAGTTCCAGCCGCTCGAGGCTGGCACGACGGAGGAGGCCTACGGGAGGAACCGGCGCATCGAATTAAAGCTGACGGAGCGGTAGAGCTATTCCGCCGGCAGCGCGCTCCGCCTCGCGCGGGGCTCCTTGCCGCGCGCCGTCTCGTCGAGGGCGTCCGTGAACTGGAGCGCGGCGAGCTGGGCGTAGAGGGCGCCGTCCGCGAGCAGGCTTTCGTGCGTGCCCTGCTCGACGATCCGGCCGCCGTCGAGGACGAGGATGCGGTCGGCGGCGCGGATCGTGGCGAGGCGATGGGCGATGACGAGGGTGGTGCGGCCGCGCATCAGGGTGTCGAGGGCGGTCTGGACCGCGCGCTCGCTCTCGGCATCCAGCGCCGAGGTCGCCTCGTCGAGGAGCAGGATCGGCGCGTCCTTCAGGATCGCGCGGGCGATCGCGACGCGCTGGCGCTGGCCGCCCGACAGGGTGACCCCGCGCTCGCCCACCATCGTGCCGTAGCCCTGCGGAAGCGCCCGGATGAAGCCGTCGGCATGCGCTAGCTCGGCGGCGCGGCGGATCTCCGCCTCGCCGGCCTCCGGACGGCCGTAGCGGATGTTCTCGGCCACAGTGCCCGAGAACACGGTCGGGTCCTGGGGAACCAGCGAGAGGCGCTGGCGCAGGGCGCCCGGATCGACGCTGGCGATGTCGACGCCGTCGACGCGGACGGTTCCCGCCTCCGGATCGTAGAAGCGCAGGAGCAGTTGCAGGATCGTGGTCTTGCCCGCGCCCGAGGGACCGACCAGCGCGACGCGCTCGCCCCGTGCCACGGTGAAGCCGACCCCGTCGAGGGCCGCATGCTCGGGCCGGGTCGGGTAGGTGAAGCGCACGGCCTCGAACGCGACCTCGCCGCGCGCCGGCAGCGGCAGGCTGCGAGGCTCGGGCGGCGCGCGCACGACGGGCTGGGCGGCCAGGATCTCGCCGAGGCGCTCGGCGGCGCCGGCGGCCTGGGCAAGCTCGCCATAGACCTCCGAAAGTTGCCCGAGCGCGCTCGCGCCGAACACGGCGTAGAGCACGAACTGCGAGAGCTGGCCCGCGCTCATCGTGCCGGCGAGCACTCCTTGCGCGCCGTACCACATCACGCCGACGACGCTCGCGGAGATCAGGAAGATCGCGACGCCGGTGAGCAGGGCACGGGCGCGGATCGAATCGCGGGCGGCGACGTAGGCGTCCTCGGAGGCGGCCGCGAAGCGGAGAGCCGTCGCCTCGCCCATTCCGAAGGCCTGCATCGTCCGGATCGCGCCGACAGCCTCGGAGGCGTAGGCCGAGGCATCGGCGAGGCGGTCCTGGGCGGCCCGCGAGCGGCGGCGCACGCCGCGTCCCGAGAGGATGAGCGGGAATACGATCAGTGGGATCGCGGCCAGCACCAGGATCGAGAGGCGCGGGCTCGTGATCACCATCATGGTCACCGCGCCGACGAACAGGAAGGCGTTGCGCAGGAGGATGGAGATGCTCACCCCGAAGACCGACTTCACCTGCGTGGCGTCGGCCGTCAGGCGCGAGATGATCTCGCCGGATTGCGAGCGATCGAAGAAGGCGGGATCGAGGATGGTGAGGCGGCGGAACACGGCGCTGCGCAGGTCGGCCACGACCCGCTCGCCCAGCGTCACGACGGTGTAGGTCCGCGCCGCGCTCGAGAGCGCGAGGACCGCGACCACGCCGATCAGGCCGGCGAAATACGCGTCGATGACGCTCGCGCCTTCCGCCGAGAACCCATGATCGATCACGCGGCGCATCGCGAGCGGCACGACGAGGGTCGCACCCGAGGCGACGAGGAGTGACAGAAACGCGGCCAGGATCCGGCCGCGATAGACCAGCGCGAACGGGATCAGGGGGCGGAGCGCACTCAGCGACGCTGTCTTGCGGCCTTGGTCCTTGCCGCCTCGGGTCTTGTCACGGGCACCGCGCATCGCGTCTCATCGCTGTTCGTTCGAAGATGGGGCCGTATCCACGCTTGTCCGGCACGGGCGCCTGAGGTATAGGGCCGCCTTCATCCGATCGCGCGTGATCTATGGCCGCGGGCCGCCAGGCGGGCCGGTCGGCGTTGCTGTTCAAGGACTTCGTCATGGCAAAGAGCGCGGCCGTTGCGGCCAAGGGGACCGATAAGGCCAAAACCGCCGAGAAGGCCACCGTGGCCGCGGCCGCCAAGGGTTCGGACAAGAAGGCGACCGAGCATCCCGATTACCATTTCATCAAGATCGTGATGACCGATGGGTCCGAGTACATGACCCGGTCGACCTACGGCAAGGAGGGCGACACCCTCAACCTCGACATCGACCCGAACACGCATCCGGCCTGGACCGGCGGCGAGCAGAAGATGCTCGATCGCGGCGGCCGCGTCTCGCGCTTCAACTCGCGCTTCGGCAGCCTGTCGTTCGGCAAGAAGTAACGTCCGATACGATCCCGCCGCGCGGAGCAGTGGGATCGCGGAAACGCGAAGGGGCGGCGCTGCCAAGGCGCCGCCCCTTCGCGTTTCTCCGTGCTTCGCTGGTGCGTCAGGACGCCGTCGAGAAGGCCGAGCGGAGGAGGCCCTGCTGCTGGGCGACGGGGCTCTGCTGGGCGAGCGGCGTCGGCCGGTCGTCGGAGATCAGCGCGTCGAGGTGCAGGATGCGGGCGTGCAGGCGGCGCGAGCGCACGATGAGATCCTGCAACCGCGCCGGCATCACCGAGAAGGCCTCGATCCGCGGCGATTCCGGTGTGGTGAGGCGCACGCGCGTCTTCTCCTGCAGCGCCTGCGCCGGCGTGATCTCGCCCTCCGCCACGGCGCGCTGCACGAGGAGCCAAGAGGCGATCTGCATCAGACGGGTCGTCAGCCGCATGCTCTCGCTGGCATAGCTGAGAGAGCCATCGCGCGACATCAGCCGCGATTCCTCGCGCCCGTCCCCGTCGAGATAGGCGGCGGCCTCTTCGACCATCGCCATGCCCTCACGGAACAGGGTCTTGAAGGCCTCCGAGTTGACGTAGGTCTGGCCGAAATCGACCCAGTCCCGCTCATCGCGAAAGGTGACGTCGAACCCGTTCATCGTGCCTCCTGTACCGTCGCCGGCCGCTTCCGTCCCGCATCGGGATCTGGGCGCTGCGCTCGGGGGCGACGGCGCAAACCTAGCGCCGATCTCGAGGCATGGCCCGCTTAACCGCCGCGTAGGGTTAACGGCGAGCGTGGCCGCGAGATCGGTTGGGCACGAAAAAAAAGCCGCCCTGGTAGGGCGGCTTTGAAAAGTCTACAGGAGGCATCAACAGAGCAGACGAAGAATCCACTCGACGTCCAGAAACCTGGACATGCCCCTTCATCGCGTAAAAAGGTTAACGGGCGGTTAAGTGCCCTCCCCGAGACCAAAGCGAGGTTCAAACGGCGAGCGGCCCCGGATCACTCCAGGGCCGCCCTCCGATTCATGCTCCGGTGGGGATCAGCGGAACAGGTTCAGCAAGCCGCCGGGCTCGGAGTAGATGCCCGGGGACGCCGTCGAGGTCTGGAAGGTGATGGACCCGATGATGGCGTCGCCGCACCAGCGCGAGGTGCCGCCGTTCACGAAGCCGCGGAAGTCGCCCGTCAGCGCGAAGCATTGCTGCGCCGTGAGGTCGGTGTTGTGGTAGCGAACGTCCAGCACGATGTTCTTGTAGGTGTAGGACAGGCCGATGTTCCCGTAGAGGTAGCTCGGCAGGTCGAAGGACGGGAAGCGGCCCGGCGCGGTGCTGCCGAAGGGTCCCGTGGCCGAGGTCTTGGCGCTCGTCAGGAAGTAATGGCCGATCTCGCCCGAGAGCGAGAACCCGCCGGCATAGGCCTCGGGCAGCCAGGGGAAGAAGGTGGCAGGCAGCGTCAGGGCAGCGGTGCCGGAGGTGTAGGTGCCTTCCCCGTGCAGGCCGAGATAGTTCGGGGCAAAGAAGACGTTGGCGCCGAGCGTCAGGTTGTCGGTGGCGACGTAGGTCATCTTCCCGGCAAATTCGAGGAAGTCGGTGTTGGCCGCGGTGAGCGGCGTCGCCGGGTTGGTGAAGGGATTCAGCAGCCGCTGCTCGTTCGGGTAGAAGTAGTAGATCACGCCGAGATCGAAGGTGAACTTGTCGAAGGTCGGGCGGATACCGGCGACCAGATCGAACTCCATGTCCGGCCGGGTCGGCAGGCGGGTCTGGTAGGTGGCAAAGCCGGCGTACGCGAAGTTGTTGAAGAACTGCGCCTCGAAGAAGGTCTGGTAGCTGCCCTGCAGGTTCGACTGCGACACGCCGCGGAAATTGTAGTCCGACTGGTAGCGCGAGCCGAAGGAGAAGCCGATCAGCGGGTCGGGCGCCTTCGCTTCCACAGGCATCACTTTCGGCGGAGCGAGGTCAGCCGCGTAGCTCTGTCCCAAGCTGAGGAAAGCTGCGAGGGAAACCGCCACCCCGCGCGCGGACAACTTCGAAGTCATAGATCACAGCCCCTTTTTCTTACGTGTCGAGAAGGTGCCGGAAAGCGCTTGAGGCGGCAAAACTAACTTTCGAGCAATTGCCCAGTTTTTCAGCAAACTCAGGTCTGGTGCGCCTGTTGCCGCCGCCATGTTGCTCCCGCGCCACATTCCTGCCGCAGACTCCGCGGCAGCGCAGTACCGGTCACGGCGGACACTGACGCTCTCTCCCCCAGAACTTTCCGGCGCGAATGAAGAGGGCCCCGGCTCATTGAACCGGGGCCCTTCGTCAGCTTCGACTTCAGTCGAGGTCAGTAGTTGTAGGCGCGCTCGCCGTGATCGGCGATGTCGAGACCTTCTCGCTCCTCGTCCTGGGTCACGCGCAGGCCGATCGTGAGATCGACGAGCTTGTACAGGATCGCCGAACCGATGCCCGACCACAGGATGGTGAAGCCGACGGCCTTCGCCTGCGCGAGGACGGCAGTCGCCATGTCGTAGGCGCCGACGGCCAGCTCACCGGGCTTCGAGGCGTAGTCGGGGATGCCGACGCCGCCCAGGGCAGGGCTCACGAGGATGCCAGTCGCCAGCGCACCGATGATACCGCCAATGCAGTGAACGCCGAACACGTCGAGCGAGTCGTCGTAGCCGATGGCGTTCTTCACGGTGGAGCACATGATGAAGCAGACCGCGCCGGCGACGAGGCCGAGCACGATCGCGCCCATCGGGCCGGAGAAGCCCGAGGCCGGGGTGATCGCCACGAGGCCGGCGATGGCGCCCGACAGCATGCCGAGCAGCGACGGCTTGCCCTTCAGCAGCCATTCCACGAACAGCCAGGAGACGGCCGCGGCGGCGGTGGCGACGAAGGTGTTGAGCATGGTGAGCGCGGCGGTGCCGTTCGCCTCGAGGTTCGAGCCGGCGTTGAAGCCGAACCAGCCGACCCAGAGCAGCGAGGCGCCGATCGTGGTCATGGTCAGCGAGTGCGGGGCGAGCAGGTCGCGGCCGTAGCCGATCCGCTTGCCGAGCATGAGGCAGCCGACGAAGCCCGCGATGCCGGCGTTGATGTGCACGACCGTGCCGCCGGCGAAGTCGAGGGCGCCCCACTTGAAGAGCAGACCCGCATCGGCGTTGACCGCGTCGAGCGCCGCCTGGGCCGTCGCCTTGGAGGCATCGTCCGTCGCGGCGGCGAGAGCCTTGGCGGCGTTGCCGACGGCATCCGGGCCGCCCCAGTACCAGACCATGTGCGCCATCGGGAAGTAGATGAGCGTGACCCAGAGGATCATGAACACGACGAGCGCGGAGAACTTCATGCGCTCGGCGAAGGCGCCGACGATGAGCGCCGGGGTGATGATCGCGAAGGTCATCTGGAAGCAGATGTAGACGTATTCGGGGATCACGACGCCGTTCGAGAAGGTCGCGACCACCGAGTTCGCGTCGACGCCCTTCAGGAAGGCCTTGGAGAAGCCGCCGACATAGTCGTTCAGGGCACCGCCGTTGGTGAAGGCGAGGCTGTAGCCGTAGAAGACCCAGAGCAGGACGACGAGGCAGGTGATGGCGAAGACCTGGGTCAGCACCGAGAGCATGTTCTTGGTGCGAACGAGGCCGCCGTAGAACAGCGCCAGGCCCGGCACCGTCATCATGAGGACGAGGGCGCTCGAGACGAGCATCCAGGCGGTGTCGCCCTTGTTGGGGACCGGAGCGGCCGCGGCCGCGGGCGCAGCCTCGACGGTCGGGGTTTGCGCGAGGGATGGCTCGACCATGAGAAGGGCCAGCGCGGCGCCTCCCATCCCGAGCGCCAGGGCATTACGAAGCTTCATGGAAACGAGACTCCCGATCGGGGTGCGATGCAGATGTGAAAGCGAAGGAATGAGGTGGCGGCTGCGGACCGCGTTCCGGTCAAAGCGCGTCGGCGTCGGTCTCGCCGGTTCGGATGCGGACGGCCTTCTCGAGGGGCACCACGAAGATCTTGCCGTCGCCGATCTGGCCAGTGCGGGCCGCGGCCGCGATCGCGTCGATCACCGTCGCCGTAAGGTCGGCCGGAACGGCGACCTCGATCTTCAGCTTCGGCAGGAAGCTCACCGCGTATTCGGCCCCGCGATAGATTTCGGTATGCCCCTTCTGGCGCCCGTAACCCTTGACTTCTGTGACGGTGAGGCCGTGCACGCCAATACCGGTCAAGGCGTCGCGCACCTCCTCCAGCTTGAACGGCTTGATGATAGCCATCACGATTTTCATGGGCGGCGCCCCCTTGCTCTGGTGGAACGTCAGCCGGCGCGATCTGCGTCGCGACCTCGCCGAACAGCTTCGCCGCGTGGACCGACTGCCCAGGCGACGGCCGCCACTATTCAAGGACTATGCCAGAGGGAACTTTTTCACGGCCGCGCTTACTGCCCAGAAACTCACCCCGCCTGCCGATCGAAGAGGCGGCAGTGGAATCGTAAACGCCTATTCCGCAGGCATTCAGATGATAACGGCATCATTTCAGCTGCGGTCGTGCGTCTTGCGATCGCGTCGCGCTAGGCCGTGTCGCGGCGCGGGCGGATGAGGCCTTCCTGCGCCACCGAGGCCACGAGCGTGCCGTCGCGGCTGAAGATCAGGCTCCGGGCGAAGCCGCGGGCAGCGCCGGCACTGGGGCTGTCCTGCGCGTAGAGGAGCCAATCATCGGCCTTGAAGGGCCGGTGAAACCAGAGGGCATGGTCGAGGCTCGCGGATTGGATGCTGGCGTCGAACACGGTCTGGCCGTGCGCCACCAGCGTCGCGTCGAGCAGCGTCATGTCCGAGGCGTAGGCGAGCACCGCCTGATGGATGGCAGGATCCTCCGGAAGGATCTCGGCAGCCCGGAGCCAGACGTGGAAGCGCGGCTCGCGCGGCTCGCGCCGGAGGTAGCGCTCGACCTCGACGGGCCTGAGCTCGATGGGCCGCTCCCGGGCGAAATAGGCGAGGACGGGGGCCGGAATGCCCATGCCGCCGGCCTTCACGGCCGCGCGGGCGTCCGGCAGCGCCTCGGGCGGCGGCACGTCCGGCATCGGCAGCTGATGCGCCACGCCGGCCTCCGAAGCGTGGTAGGAGACCGACATCGCGAAGATCGCGCGGCCGTGCTGCTGGGCCACGACGCGACGGGTGGTGAAGCTGCCGCCGTCGCGGATGCGCTCGACCTCGTAGTCGATCGGCACCTTCGGGTCGCCGCCGAGCAGGAAATAGGCATGAAGCGAATGCGGCGGCCGCGTCGCGGGCACCGTGCGGGTCGCGGCGACGAGGGCCTGGGCGACGACCTGGCCGCCGAACACGCGAGGCCAGCCGATCGTGGGGCTCCGGCCCCGGAAACGGTCGATCTCCAGCGGTTCGAGGTCGAGGATATCGAGGAGTTCGGCGACGATCCCGGTCATGCGTGTCCGCTTCGTTGGCGCCCGGAACCGAGGCCGCGCGCATGGAGCCGATCGAGGCTGGCTCCGTCGGGCCCGACATAGCAGGCTTGGCGCGCCAAGCCACGGGACGGTGCCGGCATCATCCGCCACGTTGCCCGATGCGACGGGCAATGCCATTTCGCGTAGGCGGCAGGAGAGAAGGCAACGATGCACCGAACGGTCACCTCTGCCCCCCGGCGCAGCCTCCTCGTGGCCGGCGGCGGCATTCCCGGGCTCGCCCTCGCGGTCGCGCTGAAGAAGGCGCACGGGTCGGCGCTCGAGATCGTCCTCTGCGATCCCAGCCTGAACGCGGGCGCCACGCGGCATCGCGGCCGGGCCTTCGCCGTCGCGGCCGGCGGGCGGCGGATGCTGCAGCAGCTCGGCATCTGGGAGCGGATCGCGAGCGCGGCCCAGCCCATCCGCGACATGGCGATCACGGACAGCCGCCTGACCGATCCCATCCGACCGACTTTCCTGACCTTCTCGCGCGACGGAACGGAGGGGCCGGACGACGAGCCCTTCGCCCACATGGTCGAGGCCGAGCCCTTCGTCGATGCCCTGATCGCGGCGGCGTCGGAGGCAGGCATCCTCCTGGAGCCGGTGGGCATCACCGCGGCGTCGACCGCAGGCTCCGAGATCCGGGCGGCGCTCAGCGACGGGCGCAGCGTCGGGGGCTCGCTCCTCGTCGCGGCCGACGGTGCGCGCTCCCGCCTGCGCGAGGCCGCCGGGATCGGCTGGGTCGGGTGGTCCTACCCGCAATCGGGCATCGTCGCCACGATCGGGCACGAGCGGGATCACGGAGGCCGAGCCACAGAGCATTTCCTGCCGAGCGGCCCCTTCGCGATCCTGCCGCTCGTTCCCGGCCGCGACGGCGGACATCGCTCCTCCATCGTCTGGACCGAGCGCGCGGCGGACGTACCGGCCCTTCTCGGCGGCGCGCCGGACGAGATCCTGGCCGAGATCGAGCGCCGGTTCGGACTGAACCTGGGACGGCTGAGCCTCGAATACGGACCGAACGCCCACCCACTCGCCTTCGGCATCGCCCGCAGCTTCCGGGCGGAGCGCGTGGCGCTGCTCGGCGACGCCGCCCACGTGATCCATCCGGTCGCCGGCCAGGGCCTCAATCTCGGCCTCGCCAGCGCGGCCGCGCTCGCCGAGGTCGTGACGGAGGCGCTGCGGCTCGGCCTCGACCCCGGTGCCGGCGACGTGCTGCGCGACTATGAGCGCCGCCGCCGCTTCGACACCCTGGCGATGGCCGCCGCGACCGACGGGCTGAACCGGCTGTTCTCGAACGACCGCCTGCCCTTGCGCCTCGCGCGCGACCTCGGCCTCGGCCTCGTCGAGCGCCTGCCGCCGCTGAAGCGGCTGTTCATCGGCGAGGCGGCCGGGCTGAGGGGCGAGCAGCCCCGCCTCCTGCGCGGCGAGGCCCTGTAGCCGCCCTCAGCTCTCGCCGCGGGCGACGCGCGCCTCGTATTCCGAGAGTTCGAGCGCGCCCTCCCGGTCGGCCCGGGCCTTGTCCTCGGGGGTCAGGACATCCTGCACCATGTCGAGGCGCTTCCAGAGGGCGAGCGGCGTCTCCTTCTCGGGCGTCGGCACGTAGCGGTTCTGCTCGAGCTTCTTGTACTTGTGGATGTAGCGCGGGCAATTGACCCAAGCCTTCGTGACCTCGACGCGCACGAGGTACTTCGCCTCGGTATACTCGGCCATGAGAGGGTCGTCGCGCAGCATGCGGGCGTGGCCCTGGACGCGGACGCGGTGGGGCATCTCGAAGTCGATGAACAGGAGGCCGACCTTGGCCTGCCCCTCGATGTTGCCCATCGAGTAGAACATGCCGTTGCCGTCCAGGCCCGGGAAGACGAGCGTCGAGCCGTCCAGCACCTTCACGAAGCCGGTGCTGCCGCCCTTGTAGGAGACGGTCGGCATGCCGTCGGGGTCGACGGTGGACAGGAAGAACATGTCGCGCGAACCGATGAAAGCGGCCTCCTCCTGGCTGATCGTCTCGTGAACCCAGCCGGTATCGAGGCGCTCGGCGAGCTTCGTCGTGCCGAATTCCTGCTGCAGAGCGCGGTGTTCGTCGAAATAGAGCGATGCCATGATGTCCTTCCTGACGCTTCCCATACGCGGCCTTCGATCATGGGCCGCTCGTCACTCGCGGTCTTTGCCTGATTTTCTCTCAGGCTGGAACGGCGCGCCCACGCTATCGATGCTCTCTCAGGAAGCGCGCCGCTTCATCGAGCGAGCGTCGCGCCTCCGGAAGCATCGGGTCGGCGAATTGCCAGCCGTGAGGGACCACGTTCCAGACCTTGAGATCGGCTCGCCCACCCGACGCTCGGACCTTCGCGGCGAGGCCGACGGCATCGTCGCGCAGGACCTCGGTTTCGCCCACGTGGACGAGCAGCGGCGGCAGCCCGCACAGCGTGTCGTAGAGGGGGGAGGCATGCGGGTGCGTCGCCGCCGACCCGGCCAGGTAGGCGGCGGCCAAGCGCCGAAACACGTCGGCATCGAACATGGCGTCACGCTGCGAATTCGCGGCATGCGACGGCCCCGTTCCGAGGAGGTCCGTGATCGGCGAGAACAGGACCGCCGCGCTCGGCATCGGCAAACCCTCGTCCCGAGCCCGGATCATCAGGGCCAGCGCGAGATTGCCGCCCGCCGAGTCCCCGCCGATGGCGCAGGGCCCCTCCGCCGCGAAGGCACGCCAGGCGGCGACGGCATCGTCGAGGGCGGCGGGGAACGGAAATTCTGGGGCTAGCCGGTAACTCGGCACGAGGACGTCGAAGCCGCGCCGAGCGAGAGAGCCGGTAAGCGACCTGTAGGACCGGCTCGACATGGCGCAGAAGCCGCCCCCGTGCAGGTAGAACAGGCGGGGGCCGTCGCCCATCCGTACGCGCTCGCAGGGAATGCCGCCGACGCGGCAATCGGCGTAATCGATGCCGCTACGCGGCTGCAGCAGGCGCTGGTCGAAGAGGCGAGCGAAGATCTTCCTGAACCGCCGGGCGTCCTGCGCGCGTCCGAAGTGATGCTTGATCTTCCGGTGCAGGACGGCGTTGAGGGCATGGGCGCGTAGGCTTGCCAAACTCGGCATCCCTTCCTGCGGCTGCTCTTGCCGCCCTCACGTCTTCTAGCCGCCGTGGCGCGTTCGTCCTGGAACTACCGAGCAAAGCGATCAAGAATGCTTGGACCGGTTCCGCTTTCGACGAGCGGATGATCGACCGCCTGACTGTGCGGGCGGTTCTTCGCAGCGGCCCGCTGCTCCGCGAGCACCATGCGGACCCGCAGACCTGCGAGGAACGGCAGGTAGCGCTGCGTCCACCAGGCGACCCGCGCCAGGAACGGCCGAACGACAACGCCCTCGCCACGCTCCGCCGCGTCGAGCGCCTGGCGCGCGAACAGATCAACAGGCATCGGCGCGCCGCACAGCCGCGTCAGGTAGGAACGATTGTCGGGCCGCCAGGGGACCAGCGGCAGATCGGCAGGATTGTCCCGGTCGAGGATCGGCGTTTCGACCGCTCCGGGGCAGAGCACGCTGACCTGGACGCCGTAGGCGGCCGCCTCGGCGCGAAGGCTGAGGGATAGACCGACGACGGCATGTTTCGTCGTCGCGTAGGGCGTGCCGAGGGGCCCCAGCGCGAGGCCCGCGATCGAGGCCACGTTGACGATCGCCCCAGAACCCCGCCGCTGCATCGCCGGGTAGGCGGCGGCAACGCCGTGGATCACACCACGAAGGTTGACGTCGATGATGCGGTCCCAATGGCCGAGCGACAGGTCCTGCACCTCGCCGCTGATGGGGATGCCCGCATTGTTGACCAGCATGTCGAGGTGACCGTGCTCGTCGAGGATCTCCCGGACGCAGGCGGCGAAGGTGTCCGCGTCGCGTACGTCGAGGCTCGCGGATCGGCTCGACGGACCGATCAGGGCCGCCGTCGCCCTGGCGCTGGCGGCGTCAATGTCCGTGACAATCACGAGGAAGCCGCGGCGACCGAGTTCGCAGGCGATCGCGCGACCGATTCCCGACCCGGCGCCGGTCACGAGCGCCGTCCTCGGGCGCAAGGTCGCTTCGTCCCGGTGGTTTCGCATCAAGCTGCCGATGTCCGATGAGACTTGTAGACGCGTCCTGTCGGCTTCGTGGCCATGCCTGAGCCTGTTCCGCCTTATCATCTGGGCCAAGCTCTAGAAATACGTCTCATGAGCGAAGATCGTAATCTTCGAGCTTGAGCCGGCGCGTCATGGCCCGAAACCGGCTGACGAGGCCCGGCCAGTTATTCGTGATGCGGCCCTCCGCCGTCTTGTACCAAGACGGACAGGTCGCATTCCAAACCGTCCGCTTAAGTTCGGCCCCAACCCATCCATCGAAGGCATGCGCAGCCGGCGGCGCAACGTCGAGCCTGCGCAATCCACGATCCCTGAGCAGCTGCACCGCTTGGACGACGTAGTCGGCTTGCGCCTCCAGCATCCGCACGATGGAGTCATGCCCGAGATTGGTGTTGGGGCCGTAAAGGATGAACAGGTTGGGGAAGCCCGGCATGGTCATTCCGAGATAGGCCGACGCGCCGTCTCGCCAAACCTCGTTCAGCGCCCGTCCCCCATCGCCGACGATGTTGAGCCCGGCCAGCGGGTTGGCGGCCGCGAATCCGGTGGCGAGGATCAGCGCGTCGGCCCGGTGCAGCCGTCCATCGGCCGTGACCACACCGTCGGATGTGATCGCCGTGATCGCGTCACTCACGATCGCGACCTTGTCCTCATCCAGCGCCGAGTACCAGTCGTCCGAGATGAGGACGCGCTTGCACCCAATCCGGTACGACGGGAGGAGAGCGGCGCGCTTCTCCGGCGAGCGCACGCGCCGCCTGATGATCCGCCGCACGCGCCACGCCATAGGTGCCAGCATCCAGGGGAAGCGCACGAACGCGACGCCGCGCAGCTCGTTCTTGCCGGCGATGAGGGTCCGGTAGAGCCGTCCCAGTCCGAAACCCCGCAACAGACTGCGCTCGAGGCGCGAAAACCGGCGGTCGCCCTTGGGCAACACCCAGGCCCCGGAGCGCTGAAACAGCACCACCCTCTCCGCGGCGGGAACGAGCTCAGGTACGATCTGGACCGCGCTGGCGCCGGTCCCGATCACTGCCACGACCTTGGCCCGCGCTTCGAACGACGGGTCCCAGCGCGCCGAATGGAAGCACGGGCCGGTAAAGCTCTCGATCCCGGGCAGGACCGGTATCGACGGGCGGTTGAGCTGACCGCAGGCCGGAACCAGGATCCTTGCTGCGATCACCTCCCCCTCTGCGGAGGATAGTCGCCACACGCTCTCCACCGGGTCGAAGACCGCACCGACGATCTCGGTCCCCAGTCGAAGATGGGGATGCAGATGCTGGTCGCGCGCGCAGGCCGCGAGGTAGCGCTGGATCTCGGCCTGGCCCGCGAATTTGCGGCTCCAGTCGGGGTTGGGGAGAAACGAGTAGGAGTATAGATACGATTCGATGTCGCACGCGGCGCCGGGATAGGTGTTCTCGAACCAAGTGCCGCCGACGTCCCGGTTCTTGTCGACGACCACGAAGTCGTCGATTCCGGCTGCCTTCAGCCTCATCGCTTGGCAAAGCCCGCCGAAGCCCGCGCCGACGATCGCAACCGTGAAGACGTGACTTTGGGATCGGCTCACGGCGGGGCGACAGCCGATGCGGGTGGCAATCCCAGGCGCGATGCGGTCGTCGTGACGCTCGGCGTCATCCGGATAGGACCCTGCGGGCGGTTTCGGATTCCGCGTTCGCCCCGAGGACAGGGGGTGGCGGACCGACGGCTTGCGCGCGCCGGTCCGCCATCGGAGCTAAGCGGCAGGGACCAGGCCGTCAGTTCTTGGTCTTGTCGACCAGCGCCTTCTCGGAGATCCACGGCATCATGCCGCGCAGGCGCGTGCCGACCTCCTCGATGGGATGGCGGGCGAGCTTGGCGCGGGTCGCCTTGAACGAGGTCTGGCCGACCTTGTTCTCCAGCATCCAGTCGCGCGTGAACTTGCCCGACTGGATGTCGTCCAGCACCCGCTTCATCTCGGCCTTGGTCTCCGACGTCACGATGCGCGGGCCGGTGACGTACTCGCCGTACTCGGCGGTGTTCGAGATCGAGTAGTTCATGTTGGCGATGCCGCCCTCGTAGATGAGGTCGACGATGAGCTTCACCTCGTGGAGGCACTCGAAATAGGCCATCTCGGGGGCGTAGCCCGCCTCGACGAGGGTCTCGAACCCGGCCTTGATCAGCTCGACGAGGCCGCCGCAGAGCACGGCCTGCTCGCCGAACAGGTCGGTCTCGCACTCCTCCTTGAAGGTGGTCTCGATGATGCCGGCGCGGCCGCCGCCATTGGCCGAGGCGTAGGAGAGGCCGAGATCGTGGGCGTTGCCCGACGCGTCCTGGGCGATGGCGATGAGCGTCGGCACGCCGCCGCCGCGCAGGTACTCGGAGCGCACGGTGTGGCCGGGCCCCTTCGGGGCGACCATGAGCACGTCGAGGTCGGGCCGCGGCTCGATCAGGTTGAAGTGGACGTTCAGCCCGTGGGCGAACAGCAGGGCGGCACCCTGCTTCATGTTGGGCGCCAGCGACTCCTTGTAGATGTCGCCCTGCAGCTCGTCGGGGGTGAGCATCATGACGACGTCGGCCTGCTTGGCGGCCTCTGCGACCGACATCACCTTGAAGCCCTCGTGCTCCGCCTTCTTGGCGGTGGCCGAGCCCTCGCGCAGGGCGATGACGATGTCCTTGACGCCGGAGTCGCGCAGGTTCAGCGCGTGCGCGTGGCCCTGGCTGCCGTAGCCGACGATGACGACCTTGCGTCCCTTGATCAGGTTGAGGTCGGCGTCACGATCGTAATAGACCCGCATGGCGGTTCCTTCTCTTCCCTAGACATGAGTGCGCCCCGGCGCCCTCATCAGAGATATTCGCGCGGCCGTGCGATCCGCGGCTTTTAGCGACGGGTTCCCCAGGACGGAAGCGGAAATTCCGCCGTCTTCGCTATCCCGCGGCCGGTCCGGCGCTGAGGCGCGCCAGCACTCCGGCGTAATGGGCTTCTGCTGTGCCTTCGGAGGACACCATGTCGGTTCCGCCGATTTCGATGACCTCGGTCCCGCAGAGCACGAGGCCGAGGCCGTGCTCCTCGTCCCAGGCGCAATCGAGTGCGATGCCGAAATAAGGCGTGGCGCTGTGCACGGCCTGAGTGGTGATGCCGCGCAGGCGGGTATGCCGGCGCAGCGTCTTCGGCGTTGCGTCGAGGGGCAGAACCCGTTCGCGCTCATCCGCGTCGAGGAAGTCATACCGGTCGCGCAGGATCGGCAGGTGCGCCACGAGCGCCTTCAGGATCGACTCGGCGAGCTCCGCTTCGCTGTGTTCGAGCCAGCGGCAGTTGAGGAACTGCATCGCGGTCGGCCACCGGTCCGGTGCGTTGAGGCAGACCGAGACCTCGTTCGTCTCGAACACGTCAGCCTCGAGATAGGCCGCCGCGGACAGGGGACGGTCGAGGAGGCCCTGGCGCAGGCTCGCCAGGGCGGGCAGTGCGAGCGCCGTCTCCCACAAGCCGTACTCACCGTAGACTGGCGGCAGGCCTGGCGTCGTGATCGACATGAGCATGTCGTCGACCGCTCCGGTTCTCATGGCGAGGCTCCGTCCCCATCAGGCCGGCAGGTCGAGGCCCTCGCGGGCGAAGACCGCCTGCACTGCGGGTCGTTCGGCCATCGCCCGGGCATGCGCCGTCCAATGCGGGAAGCGCTCGGGCATATCGAACCTGAGCGCAGGACCCCGGCCCCAGGTCCAGAACAGCAGCAGGTAGGGGTCGACCACGCTGTAGCGGCCGCCCACCGCCCAGCCGCCGTTCGAGAGCCGGACCTCGGTCATCGTGAAGAGGTCGCCGCAGGTATCGACGCCCTTGGCACTGATGGCGGGATGGGCCTCCTCGTCGGTCGTGTAGCGCTCGGGCCGGCGCACATGGGCGTAGGCGACGTGGTGGTTGGTGGAGAGCCAGGCGAGCCACTCGTCGGCGACCGCCTGGTCACGCGCCGCCTCGGGCCACAGCGCGGGATGGAGCCGGGCGACGTGGCGCAGGATGGCGGTGTTCTCCGTGAGCACCCAGCCGTCGTCGACGAGGGCCGGCACCCGGCCGCGCTCGTTGATCGCGAGATATCCGGGCGCGCGCTGGTCGCCTGCCATGAGGTTGAGGCGCACCGTCTCGAACGACGCGCCCGCCTCTTCGAGCGCGATGTGAGAGGCGAGGGAGCAGGCGCCGGGGGCGTAGTAGAGGGTGGATGCCATCAGAGATCTGCGCGTTTCCCGTCAATCATTGCGAAGGTCGAGGAGGATCGCGATCTGATCCTTGGCCTCGGAAAGAACATGGGCCGGAACCGAGCCGAGACGGCGCAGGATCCGCTCCTTGCGATCGATCGCCCGCAATTGATCGGTCAGCACGGCACCCTTCGCGGCGAGGCCGGGTGGCAGCAGAACCTTGCTTGGCCACGGGTCGATGTTGCTCGT
This sequence comes from Methylobacterium iners, assembly GCF_022179305.1. Classification (GTDB taxonomy): domain Bacteria; phylum Pseudomonadota; class Alphaproteobacteria; order Rhizobiales; family Beijerinckiaceae; genus Methylobacterium; species Methylobacterium iners. Next base: position 44,274 of record NZ_BPQP01000038.1, on the reverse strand, counting down.
AATCGGACAGATCAGAGCGCGTCGCGTCAAAAGATGAACGTTCTGGACCGAGACCACGAGAGCCGGACGGCGGCCGTCCTGCTCGCTGCCGCGCACGGGTCCGAGCTCGACGAGAACGAGGTCGCCAGGCTCTAGGATCGCGTCATCGCGGATCGTTGTCATCGATGATCTCGGAACCCCGGTCGGGCCCCCAATCGATCATCTCGGGCTCATGGGCAGGTCCAAGCCGCCGCATCTCCGCGAACATCTCATCGGCCGTAATTCGCCGCCGCTTGGGCGTCACCTCGACGATCTGCCCCTCGCTGAGACCCAGGGCCCGGACCTCCTCGGAGGACAGCTTCACCGCTAGGTCGTCGCCCCATCGGACCACTTTTGCTTCCATCACGGACTCCTGATGTCGGACGTCACCGGAATGATAGCGCAGAACCGCCCAGAAGGCGTCGCCTTCACATCGCCTCCGCGCCCCGCCCCATCGCCGCGATCCCCGTGCGGGAGATCTCGACGAGGCCGATGACCGTCATCAGCCCGATGAAGCGGTCGATCTCCTCGGTGGTGCCGGTGACCTCGAACACGAAGGAGCTCAGCGTGGCGTCGAGGGTGCGGGCGTTGAAGGCGGCGGCGAGGGTCAGCGCCTCGCTGCGGTGCTCGCCGGTGCCGGCCACCTTCACGAGGCAGAGCTCGCGCTCCAGCGCATTGCCCTGCAGCGTCAGGTCGACGACCCGATGGACGGGTACGAGCCGGTTGAGCTGCGCCTTGATCTGCTCGATCACCGCGTTGGTGCCCGCCGTGACGATGGTGATCCGCGAGATGTGGCGGGCCACCTCGGTTTCGGACACCGTCAGGCTCTCGATGTTGTAGCCTCTCCCCGAGAACATGCCGGAGATGCGCGCCAGCACGCCGGGCTCGTTGTCCACGATCACGGCGAGCGTGTGCCGGTTGACGGCCTCGACCCGGCCGGCATCGGGGTAGTGGGTGTTCATCGCGTTCATGTCGTCGTTCCTGCCCCGATCCTCGCTCGATCCCGTCAGACCAGCATCTTGCCCTCTTCCGAGATGACGTCGCCGAGCTCGACCCCGGTCTCGCCGAGGTAGTCCGACAGCAGCATCTCGTTGTGCGCCTTGCCCGAGGGGATCATCGGGAAGCAGTTCTCGGTCTTGTCGACGACGCAGTCGAAGATCACCGGGCCGTCGTAGTCCAGCATCTCTTGGATCGCCGCGTCGAGGTCGCCCGGCTTCTCGCAGCGAATGCCCTTGGCGCCGTAGGCCTCGGCCAGCTTCACGAAGTCCGGCAGGCTTTCCGAATAGCTCTGCGAGTAGCGCGAGCCGTGCAGCAGCTCCTGCCACTGGCGGACCATGCCCATGTACTCGTTGTTCAGGATGAAGATCTTGATCGGCAGGCGGTACTGAACGGCCGTCGACATCTCCTGCATGTTCATCAGGATCGAGGCCTCGCCGGCGATGTCGATGACGAGGCCACGCGGATAGGCGAGCTGCGCGCCGATGGCGGCGGGCAGGCCGTAGCCCATGGTGCCGAGTCCGCCGGAGGTCATCCAGCGGTTCGGCTCGTCGAACTTGTAGTACTGGGCTGCCCACATCTGGTGCTGGCCGACTTCCGTGGTGATGTAGGTCTCCCGGTCCTTGGTCGCCTCGTACAGGCGCTGGACGGCGTATTGCGGCTTGATGATCGTGCCCGACGGCCAATAGTTCAGGCATTCCCGCGCCTTCCAGGTGCGGATCTTCCCGAACCACGGGTCGAGGCGGCCCCTGTCGGGCTTGGCCGGAAGCGCGCGCCAGGCGGCGAGCATGTCTTCCAGCACCGAGGCGCAATCGCCGACGATGCCGACGTCGACCTTGACGACCTTGTTGATCGAGGAGGCGTCGATGTCGATGTGGATCTTCTTGGAGAACGGCGCGAAGGCGTCGAGACGGCCCGTGATGCGGTCGTCGAAGCGGGCGCCGACGCAGATCATCACGTCGCATTCGTGCATCGCGAGGTTGGCCTCGTAGGTCCCGTGCATGCCGAGCATGCCCAGGAACCTGTCGTCGGAGGCCGGGAAGGCGCCGAGCCCCATCAGCGTGGACGTGACGGGGAAGCCGGTTTCGGCGACGAGCTTGCGCAGCAGCCCGGATGCCTCCGGGCCCGCATTGATGACGCCGCCGCCGGTGTAGAAGACGGGGCGCCGGGCCGTCGCCATCAGCTCGACGGCCGCCTGGATCGACGGAGCGTCGCCCTTGAAGGCGGGGCGGTAGGTCTTGTGGCCGTTCTGGGTCGGACGCTCGTAAAGCCCGCTCGCGAACTGAACGTCCTTCGGCAGGTCGACGACGACGGGGCCCGGACGTCCGTTCGAGGCGACGTAGAAGGCCTCGTGCAGGATGCGCGGCAGGTCGTCGATGGATTTGACGAGGTAGTTGTGCTTCGTGCAGTGGCGCGTGATGCCGACCGTGTCGCATTCCTGGAACGCGTCGGTGCCGATCAGATGCGTCGGGACCTGCCCGGTGATGCAGACGAGCGGAATCGAGTCCATCATCGCGTCGGTGAGGCCCGTGATGATGTTGGTGGCGCCCGGCCCCGAGGTGACGAGGACGCAGCCGACCTTGCCCGACGAGCGGGCATAGCCCTCGGCCGCGTGGACCGCGCCCTGCTCGTGGCGCACGAGGATGTGCTTCAGGTCCTCCTGCTGGAAGAGCGCGTCGTAGATCGGCAGCACCGCACCGCCGGGATACCCGAACAGCGTGTCGACACCCTGATCCCGGAACGCCCGGATGACCATTTCGGCCCCGGTCATGACCTCGCCGCTCATCGTCTCACTCCTCGAACCTTTTCGAACCATCGTCTCGGCCGCGGGCAATAAAAAAAGGGCCCCGAGGGACCCTGCATGCGCCACCACCCGGATCGCGGACCCTTATCTCAGGTCCGCTCCGTCGGTGACGCTTCCGCTACGATAAGGATGGTATGCATCGATCGCCGCTTCGACGATGGCTTCGCCGGACTTGGCGAATCGAACATCGTGTCGGGTGTGATAGCGGAGCGCCCCTGGCGGGTCAACGGCAGCCGCTGCCCCCCGGCATTTGCCCTTCCTCACGGCGTGGTCTTATCTGAGGGCGCGTCGCGATCCGCGAGGGGAGCCCCAGCGCTGGCCCAGCCTTCCACCACCGCCTACCTTCTCCTCGACGTGGCGGGCGTCGCCTGCGCGCTGCCCCGCGCCGAGGTGCGCGAGATCCTGCCGCTGCCCAACCTCGATCGGCCGCCCGCCGCGGGGAACCTGCTCGCCGGGTTCCTCAATCTCGGCGGCGCGCCCCTGCCCGTCGTGGATCTCGCGCGGTTGCTCGGCCTGCGCGACGCCGCAGCGGCCGAGGCCATCCGCGATCCCTACCGGCACGTCGTCGTCGCGACCGGCGGCGGGACGGCCTATCTCGTGGACCGCGTCGTGGACCTCGTGACGGTCGAGGATGCCCATCGCAAGCCCATCGCCGATGACCAGACGCTCAACGGCTGCGTCGCGGCCGAGCTCACGGCGCGCGAGCGCCTCGTCCACGTCCTCGCGGCCGACCGCCTCCTGACGCAGGTCGAGCGCGAGCGGCTCGCGGTGCTGACCCGGGCGGCGCAGGACCGGCTCGCCGCCCTCGGCGACGCGCGCTCGGCCTGAGGCATGCCGCACCCGCCCCGGTCCGACCCATGAAGCGTCCGGCTCCGCCCGGCCCGGCGTCGGACCCCGGCTATCCGGCGCTCAAGGCCCAGGTGATCGCCCGGACCGGCCAGCACTACTACGACGACAAGGACGACCTGCTCTACGACCGCCTCCGGAAGCGCTTCAGGGCTTGCGGCTCGGCGGGTTCCGAGGCCTATCGCGCCCTCCTCGACCGGGCCGAGGAGGGCGCGGCGGAATGGGAGGCGCTCGAGGCCGAGATCACCATCGGCGAAACCTTCTTCTTCCGCTACGCCGAGCAGTTCACGGCGCTGCGCGACACGATCCTGCCGGGGCTGATCGCGGCGCGGCAGACCGAGCGCTGCCTGCGGATCTGGAGCGCCGGCTGTTCGACGGGCGCCGAGCCCTACTCCATCGCCATCCTGGTCCACAGCCTGCTCGGGGACGCGCTGCCGGAATGGCGCGTGGCGATCACCGGCACCGATATCAGCGCGCCGGCGCTGCAGGTGGCCCGCGCCGCGGAGTTCGGCCGCTGGGCGCTGCGCACCACGCCCGCCGAGGATCGCGCGCGCTACTTCCTCGCCGGCCCCGGCACGGCCGGCTCGACCCGGGACGGGTCCTACACGCTCAAGCCCGAGTTCCGCAGGATGGTGCGCTTCGAGCGCCAGAACCTGATGGGTCTCCTCGACGGCAGCATCCCGGCGCCGGCTACGGGCTTCGACCTCATCCTCTGCCGGAACGTGCTCATCTACTTCAGGGAGGAGGCGGTGCTCGGCATCGTGCGCGGCCTCGGCCGGCGCCTGGCGCCCGACGGCTGGCTCCTGCTCGGGCATGCCGAGCCCAATCCCGCCTTTGCGGGTTGGCTCCTGCCCGTCAACCTGCCCGGCACCGTCGCCTACCGACGGCCCGACGATCCGCGCGCAGCGCCGCCGCCGGCGCCAGTTCCTCCGCCGCCCGCCCTCCCGCCTGCGGTGCACCGCCCGGAGGCGCTGCCGTCCGCCCCGCCTCCGCCGGTTCCGTCGCCGGCGCCTCCCTCGCCGCCCCCGGACGACCTGCGCGCCCGGGTCCGCGCGCTGGCCGATTCCGGCGACACGGCCGAGGCGTGGCGGGCCGTGCGCGCCGCCTTGATCGCGGCGCCGACGGATGCGGTGCTGCACTACTATGAGGGGCTCCTGGCCCGCGCCCTCGGCCGCGAGGCGGAGGCGGAGCGGGCGTTCCGCGGCGCGATCTACCTCGATCGCAGCTTCGTCATGGCCCATTACCAGCTCGGCCTGCTGCTCGCCGCCGAAGGACGGGAGGCCGAGGCAGGCCGCGCTCTCGACAACGCGGTCAGGCTGAGCCAAGCCCTTCCGCCCGATGCGCCGGTCGCGGAGGGCGGCGGCGCCAGCGCCCGGCAGCTCGCGGAAGGCGCGGCGCTGGCGCGGCCGACACGACGGAGGGCATGATTTGAGCCTCGGGCACGACGCGCTCGGCCTCGACGACGCGGGCAGGCAGGCCCTGCTCGACGCACGCTCGGCGGCCCTCGCCCGGCGGGGCACCGCCGCCGAGCAGGCGGCGGCGCTGCGTTCCTACCTCGTCTGCACCTGCGGACACGACCGCTACGGCCTTGCCGTGGAGGCCGTGGCGCATGTCATGCCCGCGCGGGCCTGCACCCCGGTGCCCGGCGCGCCGCCGGCGCTGATCGGCCTCGCGGCGCGATCCGGCCGCGTCGTGAGCGTCCTCGACCTCGCCGCCGCGCTCGGCCGGCCGCGGACCGAGGGGACGCGCGAGGGCCGAGGGCATTTCCTGATCCTGCGCGGCGCGGGTCCGGCGATCGCGCTGGCCGTCGAGCGCGTGCACGGCGTGAGGCGCGTCGCCGCTCCCGCTGGAGCCAGCGGGCAGCCCGAGGCCGCGGCCGACCTCGACGCGGCCCCGGGCCTGGGCGCTGATGCGGTTTCAAGCTATGCAGCAGCCGAGGGAGCTGCCGAGGGCGGCTTCGTCGTCATCGACCTGCCGCGCCTCCTGCGGCGCTACCTGCCCTGAGGTCGGCCCGAGGACCTCAGGTCTCGGGATCGGCCGCTTCCGGAGCACGAAGCCACCGTGGCCAACTCGATCGGAAAGCGCATCCTCCTCGGTTTCAGTGCCGTCGTCGTCGTGCTCGTGGCTTTGGGCGTCTACGCGCTCGGTCAGGTCGGCGCGGTGCGCGACACCACGGATGCCATCGTCGGGCGCGACATCGCGATGGCGCGGCTGCTCGACGACCTCGCCAACAAGTCGCGCGAGCTGGGCATGCTCCGCCGCGACGCGGTCATCGCGTACCTCTCGAAATCGGGTCAGGGGGGCCGCCCGGAGGACATCCTGCCGGCCTGGACCCGCACCGCGGGCGACATCGAGAACCTGCTCGGCGACCTGACCCGGTCGGCCGATTCCTACCGCACCAGCTCGAGGCTTCCCGAGCGGGCGGCGATCTGGAAGCAGCTCTCGGACGCCGGAAACGAGAGCGCCGGTCTGTTCCGGGAGTTGCGACCGCGGGCCGAGGGTCTCTTCGCCCTGATCACCGCCAACGACATGGCCGGGGTCGAGGCGCGCAGTGCCGAGCTGAACGGCCGGCAGGCTACCTTCATCAAGTCCGTCGCGAACGTGCGCAACGTCCTCGACCAGAGCGTGATCGCCGGCCAGCGCAGCATCACCGACCTGTACGACCGGACCCGCCTGTCCATCGGTCTGACGCTCGCCGCCTGCGTCATCCTCGCCCTCCTCGTGACCTACATCATCAGCCGCGCGGTCGTGCGCCCGCTGGAGAGCGTCATGGCCTTCGCCGAGCGCGTGGGCGGAGGCGACCTCACCGGCAGGCTCGAGGTCAGGGGCAGCGACGAGATCGAACGCCTCGCCCGGGCGCTGAACGGCATGGTCGTGGGGCTCACGGACCTCGCCCGCACCAACCGCGCGGCGACCGCCGACATGACTGCGGCGGCGGCGGAGATCCGCGCGTCGGCGCAGCAGCAGGCGGCGAGCGTCGAGGAGCAGTTCGCCGCGGTGCAGGAGACGGCCGCGACCGTCGACGAGATCACGCATTCGGGCGCCCAGATCGGGGCGCGCGCGGCCGAGGTGATCGCCACGGCCCAGAACACGGCGCAGACCTCGCGCTCGGGCCTGCGCGCGACGACGGACAGCGCCAAGGCGATGGACGCGATCCGCGAGCAGGCGGAGGCGGTGGCCGGCAACATCGTCAGCTTGAGCGAGAAGACCCAGACGATCGGCGAGATCATCACCACCGTCAACGACATCTCGGAGCGCACGCACCTCCTCGCCCTCAACGCCGCGATCGAGGCGGCCGCGGCGGGCGAGAGCGGCCGCAGCTTCGCCGTGGTCGCCTCGGAGATGAAGCTGCTCGCCGACCAGGCCAAGGGGGCGACCGCGCAGGTCCGGACGATCCTCTCCGAGATCCAGCGGGGCATCAACACTTCCGTCATGCTCACCGAGGAGGCGGTCAAGCGCACGACGGTCGGCAAGGCGCGCATCGACACGGCGCAGCGCACCATCGAGGAGACCTCCGCCCGCGCCGAAGAGAGCGTCCACACCTTCCAGCAGATCGTGGCCTCGACGAACCAGCAGCAGCTCGGCATCGAGCAGGTCATGGGCGCCCTCCAGAACATCCGGCAGGCGAGCCAGCAGACGGCGGCCGGCACCCGCGAGGTCGAGACGGCCTCCGCCAACCTCACCGAGCTCGCCCAGACCATGACGACGCTCTCCGAACGGTACCGGTACTGAGCCGGGGTCGGGGCGGTCCGAGACGGTGGATATTCGCCAGCAGCTCCTCGCCGCCTTCGCGATCGAATACCGCGAGCACGTCGATGCGATCCGCGCCGCGCTCGCCGGCGGCGAGGGCCGTCCGCCGGATTGGGGAGACATCTTCCGCCGGGCGCACAGCCTCAAGGGCGCGGCCCGGGCGGTCGACCTGCCGCGGATCGAGGCGATCGCCCACCGGCTGGAATCGCTGTTCGAGCGGATCGCGAGCGGCACGGCGGCCCTCGACCGCGAGACCACGGCGGCCGTCCACCTCGCTCTCGATCGGATCGAGACCCACGCCTCCGGCGGCGCGTCCGGGGACGAGACGGAGGATGCCCTGGCGAGCCTCGATGACCGCGATGGCGGCGCGGCGCAGCGGAGCGCCCCTGCGCCGGTGCAGAGGGATCGCCCGGGGGACGCAGCGCCCCCCCAGCCCGAGCCTCCGCCCGAGGCTTCCCAGCTCCTTCGGGTACCGGCCGACGCCGTCGAGGCGCTCACCCGCGCGACGCACGAGTTGGCGAGCGCCCTCGGCGGTGAGAGCACCGTCGCCGAGGGCCTCGCCCGGATCTCTGCGAGCGCCCGCGACCTCGCCCGGAGCGTGGAGCGCCTGCGCGGAGATAACGGCGGGCAGACGGGCAAGCGCCAGCCCAAGGCCGTGACGAGCGCAGACCTGCGCGCGTTCGAGACGGGCCTGCTCGCCCTCGCGCGGGACGCCGTCGAACTGGCGCGGACCCGTGCCGGGACGGCTGCGGCCATCGATGGGGCCGTCTCGCGGGTTCGCGGCGAGGCCGAGCGGCTGGCCCTCGTTCCGGTCGAGACGGCGTTCGGCGGCTTCGCCAGAGCCTTGCGCGAGATGGCGCGCGACGAGGGCCGGGAGATCGATATCGCCCTTCGCGGCCTCGATCTGCCCGTCGATCGCGGCACCCTTCAGGTCCTCAAGGACCCCGTCCTGCACGCGCTGCGCAACGCCCTCAGCCACGGGGCCGAGCCGCCCGAGTCACGCCGCCGTCAGGGCAAGCCCCCCGCCCTGTCGATCAGCCTCGACGTCGCGGTCCGGGGCGGACGATTGAGGCTCACCGTGCAGGACGACGGCCGGGGGCCGGACCTCGCCGCCATCGAGGCCTCGGCGCGCCGCCGCAACCTCCTCGCCCCGGGCGAAGCAACCGATTCCGAGCGCCTGCTCGCCCTCGTCTTCGAGCCCGGCTTCTCGACCGCGCCGACGATCGACACCCTGTCCGGCCGCGGCATCGGCCTGGCCGTCGTCGCGGAGGCCGTGCGGAAGCTCGGCGGCAGCGTCCGGCTCGCACCGCGCCAACCCTGGGGCACCTCCCTGGAGATGATCCTGCCGCTCTCGGCGGCCCGCCGCAGCATGCTCCTCGTCGAGGCCGGAGCCGCGACCTACGCCCTCCCGAGCGGCGCCGCCGAACGCCTGTTGCGGCTCCGGGAAGCGGACGTCGAGGTCGTGATGGGACGGCGCGTCGTCCGGCTGGGCGCCACGGGCGAGGCAACCGAAACGCTTCCCGTCATCGAACTCGGCCATCTGATCGGGAGAGACGGGGCGAGCGTGCCCGCCACCGACGGCATCGTGGTCGGCGTGCTGGTGCGGGCGGGCGGGCGGCGCTGCGTGCTCGCCGTCGACCGGTTGCAGGACGTGCACACCCTCCTCGTGCTCCCGCCGCCGCCGATCGGCGCCGATCCTCGCCTGATCGCCGGGACGGTGATCCTGGGCGAGGACACGCCCTGCCTCGTCCTCGATCCGGACGGCGTCATCGAGCGCGCGGCCGAGGGCGCGGCTCCCGCGGCGGAGCTACGCAGTGAAACCTGGGGAACGACCGCGCCGGCGCGACGTTCGACGATTCTCGTCGTTGACGATTCCATCACCACGCGGACCTTGGAGAAGGGGATCTTGGAGGCCGCGGGCTACCGTGTCGTCGTCTGCGTCGACGGCCAGGATGCCCTCGACCGCCTGCGCGCCGGGATCGAGCCTGTTGACCTCGTGGTGGCCGACGTCGAGATGCCGCGCCTTGACGGGTTCGGCCTCGTCGAGGCCCTGCGGGCCGAGGCGGCCTTCGCGCGGCTGCCCGTGATCCTGATGACCTCGCGGGGCGACGCCGAGGACGTCGCGCGCGGCCTCGCCCTCGGCGCGGATGCCTACCTGACCAAGCAGACCTTCGATCAGCGCCAACTCCTCGACACCATCGGACAATTGCTTTGAGCGAGACCGCAGGCACGGGGGCGAAGAGGGTCAGGGTGATGCTCGTCGAGGATTCCCTCGTCGTGCGCCACCTCCTGACCCACATCGTGTCCCGCGACCCCCGGCTCGAACTGGTCGCCGCGGTCGGCTCCGGGGAGGAGGCGCTGGCGGCGCTGGCCACAGCTGCGCCCGACGTCATCTCCATGGACATCCGGCTGCCCGGCATCGACGGGCTGGAGACGACGCGCCGGATCATGGCCGACAGGCCGACGCCCATCGTGGTGATCGCCGATTCGGTGGAGGATTCCTCCCTCAAGATCTCGATGAACGCGCTGCGGGCGGGCGCGCTGTCGGTGGTCGAGAAGCCCGTGGCGACGACCCATGCCGGCTACGAGGGAATCGCGAGCGAGATCTGCACGCAGCTTCGCATCATGGCCGAGGTGCCCGTGATCCGGCGGCGGCCGATCGGGACCTCCTGGTCCGAGCGATCCGCGTTCCTTCCCCCGCGCACGGGTTTGCCGACGGTGGGAGGCGCGGCCCCCAAATTCCTCGCGGTCGCCGCCTCGACGGGCGGCCCGCCGGCGCTGGCGCGCGTCATCGGCGGTCTGCCGGCGGATTTTCCCCTGCCGATCCTCGTCGTGCAGCACATGGGCGCCGCCTTCATGGAGGGTTTCGCCTCCTGGCTGAACGGGGTCGTGACCCTGCCGGTGGCGCTGGCGCGAGCGGGCGAGCTCGCGGAAGCGGGTCGGGTCTACGTTGCGCCGGGCGACAGGCACCTCGAACTGGGCGCGGGCGGCATCCTGCGCGTCAGCGATGCCCCGCCCGTCGGCGGGCAGCGGCCGGCGGCGACCGTCCTGTTCAGCTCGCTCGCCCGGCAGGCCGGCGGGGGCGGCGTCGGGGTCCTGCTCACCGGGATGGGAGAGGACGGCGCGGCAGGCCTCCTCGAGATGCGCCGGGCCGGCGCGGTGACGATCGCGGAGGACGAGAGCACGGCCGTCGTCTTCGGGATGCCGGCGGCCGCGATTCGCCTGTCGGCCGCGGGCAGCGTGCTGCCCCTCGACAGGATCGCGGCGCAGCTCGAACGTATCGCGGCCCCGGAGCAGGCGGGATGATCCGGCCATCGATCAACCGCCCCGCCGCGAAGGGGGCCGTGGGACCACGCATTCTCCTGGTCGAGGATTCCGAGACGCAGGCGCTGGAGCTGCGCCTGTTCCTGGAGGGCCAGGGCTTCGAAGTGGAGCGCTGCGCCACGGCCGAGGCGGCGCTCGATCACCTCAACGCCTTCCTGCCCGACCTCGTGGTGGCCGACCATCACCTGCCCGGCATGAACGGCGACGAGTTCACCCGCCAGATGCGCCTGTCCCTGCGCACCCGTACCCTGCCCGTGCTGATGCTGACGGGTGCCCGGGACGGCGAGCGGCAGGGCCTCGACAGCGGCGCGGACGCCTACGTCGCCAAATCGGCCGACCGCGACATCCTGATCCTTCGCATCCGCGCCCTGCTGCGCGAGCGCAAGGGCGGGCCCGACGGACCCGGCATCTCCGCCTTCCGCCGCGGCCGCGTCCTCGTCGTCGACGGCAGCGCCACCTACCGCACCTTCCTCGCCGGGCTGCTCTCCCACGAGGGCCATGCCGTCGCGACCGCGGACGGGCACGAGGCCGCGCTCGCCGCCCTCGACGCGCCGGACGCCGCCTTCGACTGCGTCACCATCGACCTGCTCGGCCCGGGCTACGAAGGGCTCGCCCTTTGCCGGGCCATCGACCAACGCCGCGCGGCGGGGCTCGAGACGCGAGAGGCCGGGGCACCGACCTTCCAGCTCGTCGGCATCGCGGGCAGCGCGCCCTCGAAGGAATTCCTCGTCGACGCCTTCGCGGCCGGTGCCGACGACGTCGTCTCGAAGGCCGACGGCGACATCCTGGTCATGCGCGTGCGCGGCCTCGTCCGGCGCAAGCTCCTGGAGGAGGACAACCGCCGCATCGCCGGTGAGTTCGGCGCCCGCGAGCGGGCCCTCGAACGCGCCCGCGCCGAGGCCGAGGCGGCCGAGGCGCGCGCGGCCCTCGCGGGCGCCCTCGAACAGGCCAACCGGGATCTGGCCACGGCCAACCGCAAGCTGACCGATGCGCAGGCGAAGCTGGTCCAGGCCGCCAAGATGGCCTCGCTCGGCGAGCTCGTCGCCGGCATCGCCCACGAGATCAACAATCCGCTCGCTTTCATCCTCGCCCACCAGGGCACCATCGAGCGCCTGCTCGGCGAGATCCCACTCCCCGAGGAGGCCACGGCGCAACGGGCCGTCGCGAAATGCCGCGACCGGGTCGGCTCGATGCGGATGGGGCTCACCCGCATCCAAGACCTCGTCCTCAACCTGCGCAAGTTCTCGCGCCTCGACGAAGGCGAACGCACCCTCGTCAACGTTCCGGAGGCGATCGAGACCGTCCTCGCCCTGATCCAGCATAAGCTCGGCGACCGGGTCACCGTCGCCACGGATTTCGCCGGGCGGCCGGAGATCAACTGCACGCCGGCCCTGCTCAATCAGGTCGTCATGAACATCCTCGGCAACGCCGCCGACGCGATGACCGAGGGCGGCACCATCACGATCGCGACCGTCAGCACGGCCGAGACCGACTGGATCCGGATCAGCGATACGGGTCCCGGCATCCCCGAAGGCTTGAGGGAAAAAGTGTTCGAGCCCTTCTTCACGACGAAGCCCGTTGGCGCCGGGACCGGTCTCGGCCTGGCGATTGCCTACAGCGTCGTACAGGCGCATAGCGGCTCGCTGACCGTGGAGGCGGCGGACGGAGGCGGAGCCTGTTTCGTGATCGGCATCCCCCGGCAGGCGGCATGAGCATGGCCAGAGGCACCATCCTGGCCGTCGACGACGAGCCGGACATCCTCATCGCCCTCGAAGACCTCTTCGAGGATGAGTACCGCGTCCTCGCCACGACGAAGCCGGCCGAGGCCCTGGCCATCCTGAGGTCCGAGCCCGACATCGCGGTCATCGTCTCCGACCAGCGCATGCCGGGCATGACCGGCGACGCGCTGCTCGCCGAGGCGCGCGCCTTCCACGATGCCCGGGCGATTCTGCTCACGGGCTACGCCGACATCAGCGCCGTGATCGCGGCGCTCAACCGCGGCGGCATCACCGGCTACGTCACCAAGCCCTGGGATGCGAGCCTCCTGCGCAGCACGGTGCGCAACGCCTTCGAGCGTCACCGCCTCGGGCGTGACCTCGCGACCGAGCGCGCGCTCCTGATGGGCCTCCTCGACCATGCCGAGGACGCCATCGCCTTCAAGGACGCGGAGGGACGCTTCCTTCGCCTCAACGCGCGGAAAGCGGGCCGCCTCGGCCTCACGGTTCCGGAATGCCTGGGACGGACGGAGGAGGAGCTCGTCGGCGCGCAGGCCGCGACGAACCTGGAGGCCGAGGCGGCGGTCCGCGCCTCGGGCACGCCGTCCGACACCGTCGCCGCGCTGGGCAATCCCGGCGCCGAGCGCTGGAGCCACGTCGTGCGCGTGCCGATCCAGGGCGGATCGGGCGAGATCACCCATCTGGCGGTCATCGAGCGGGACATCACGGAGCAGAAGGCCCTGGAGGCGCGCCTGCGCCAATCCGACAAGATGCAGGCCCTCGGCACGCTGGCCGGAGGCATCGCGCACGATTTCAACAATCTCCTCACTGCGATCCTCGGCAACCTCGAACTCGTCGCGCCCAAGGTCGCCGAGCAGCCGCGCGTCGTGAGGCTCGTCGACAACGCCGCCCAGGCAGCCCGGCGCGGCGCCTCGCTGACCAAGCGTCTCCTCAGCTTCAGCCGCGCCCGCGACCTGCGCTCGCGTGCCGTCGACGTGAACGGGCTGATCGCCGGCATGGGGGAGCTCATCGGCGGCAGCCTCGGCGGCCTCGTCTCGGTCGCCCATACCCTCGATCCGACAGGTCCCGCGGCCCTCGTCGACCCCGATGAGCTCGAACTCGCGATCCTCAATCTCTGCATCAACGCCCGCGACGCGATGCCCGACGGCGGCGCCATCACCCTGGCGACGCGGATCGAGGCCGTGGCCGACGACTCCGATCTGTCGGCGGGTGAGTACGTCGTCATCACCGTGTCCGACACGGGGGTCGGCATCCCGCCGGAGCTTCTGCAGCGCGTGGTGGAGCCCTTCTTCACCACGAAGTCGCTGGGCCAGGGCACCGGCCTCGGCCTCGCCATGGTGTTCGGCCTCGCGCAGCAATCGAAGGGGCGGCTGCGCATCGCGAGCGAGGTCGGACAGGGCACCACGGTCGAGCTGTTCCTGCCCCGCTGCGCCGCGGCGGTGGCCGAGGCGCCGAAGGACAAGGCGGAAGCGGTCGCTCCAGGGGAGAACGCCGAGATCCTCGTGGTCGACGACGATCCCGGGGTCCGGCACGTCACCGCCTCGTTCCTGAGCGGATTCGGTTACCGGACGACCGAGGCCCCGGATGGGCCCGGAGCGCTCTCGCTCCTGGAGGGGCGTCGCTTCGACCTCGTCGTCGCCGATCTGGCGATGCCGGGGATGACCGGCGTCGAGCTCGCGGAGGCGGTCCGCGGGCGCTGGACCGGCCTGCCCGTGCTCATCCTCACCGGCCACGCCGAGGCCATCCCGATCCCCGACGGCCTGCCGGTGCTGGCCAAGCCGTTCGAGTCGGCCGATCTCGCGGCGAAGGTGTCGCGGCTGATCGCCCAGGATCCGCGGATCTGACGCGGAGTGCCGGGCTAGAGCTCGGCCGAGCGTCGCGACAGCTCGGCTCGCAACTGGCGGGCGGATTCGGCGAGCGCCGCGTCGCGCCGCCGGCGGGGACGGGGCACCGTGACCGCCATCTCGGCCGCCACCCGGCCGGGGCTGCCGGCGAGCACGACGACGCGGTCGGCCAGCGTCACCGCCTCGTCGATGTCGTGCGTGACGAAGAGGATGGTCTTGCCGGTCGCCGCCTGGATGCGCTGCAGCTCGTCCTGCAATCCTTCGCGGGTGAAGCTGTCCAGCGCCGAGAAGGGCTCATCCATCAGGAGCACGTCGGGATCGACGGCAAGCGCGCGGGCGATCGCCACCCGCTGCCTCTGCCCGCCGGAGAGCTGGTGGGGCCAGCGGTGGCCGTAATCGGCGAGGCCGACGAGGGCCAGCATCTCCGCGGCCTTCGCGCGGCGCTGCGCCCGGGACAAGCCGCTGCCCTCGAGGCCGAAGGCGACGTTGGCGATCACCCGTCGCCAGGGGAGGAGCCGCGCATCCTGGAAGACGAGGGCCATCGGCGTCCGGCAGCCGGCGCGCGTCGCGAGCCGCACGGTTCCCGCACTCGGCCTGGCGAGCCCGATCAGCACGCGCAGCACCGTGGACTTGCCCACCCCAGATTCGCCCACGATCACCACGAACTCGCCGCGGGCGATCCTGAGGTCGAGGTCCGCCAGGATCTCGTTGCGCCGGCCCTCCCGCTCGTAAGCGAGACTCAAGGACCGGATGTCGATGATCGCCTCGTCCATCAGGCGCGCCACCGCAGGAGCCAACCCTGAAGGGCGACGAAGGCGGAATCGAACAGCCCGTAGAGCGCCGCCATGGTCAGCATGTAGACCACCACCACGTCGGTCGAGAGCAGGCTCGAGGCCTGCATCATGCGCGCGCCGACGCCGGGCACGCCGAAGATCTCGGCCGCGACCACGGCCATCCAGGCCTGGCCCAGCGCCGTGCGCAGGCCGACGAGGATGCCCGGCGTCGCGGCCGGCAGCAGGATCTTCGTCAGCCGTGCCGGACCTGAGCGGAAGCCGAAGGCCTGGGCCACCTCGATGAGGTCGCGGTCGACGCCGCGCACCGCGCCTTGCGTCGCGAAGAACACGATCCAGAACACGCCGATGGCGATGATGAACACCGCCGCCTCCGGCTGCACGCCGAACCAGATGATCGCGAAGGGCACCCAGGCCAGCCCGGGAATCGGCCGCAGCAGGCGGACGATCCAGGCCGTGACCGCCTCGAACCCGCGCGACATCCCGCCCGCGATCCCGAGCGCGATGCCCGCGCCCGCCCCGACGCCCAAGCCCACCACGTAGTGGCTGAGGCTCGAGGCCACGGCCGCGGTCCAGACGCCGAGCCGGATCTCGCGCAGGAACGCCGCCGGGATGGTGCTCGGCGGCGGCAGGAAGGCGGGATTGATCAGCCCGAGACGCGGCATCGCCTCCCAGAAGACCAGGAAGGCGATGAGGCCGGCGGCGGCGAGGCCGGTCGAGCGGAGCGCCTGCATCAGGTCGGTGCGTGCGGGTTCAGCGCGCCACCGCCTTCTCGTAGTAGCGGGAATCGAACAGCCCCTCGATGGGCACGTCCTTGTCGAGGGTGCCGATCGAGACCTGATACGCCTGCATCTTCTTGGTCGCGTCGATGATCACGCGGGGGTCGGCGGTGAACTTGGCGGCCGGCGAGGTCAGGGCCTTCTGAATCGTGGCGATGTCCGTGATGCCCTTGCCCAGCGCCGCCTCGACCGGGCCGGCGGCCCGGGCGGGATCGGATTTCAGGAGGTCCGAGGCGCGGACCAGCGCCTTGACGAGACCCTCGACGCCGGCGGGGTTCTTGTCGGCGAAGGCGCCGTAGACGCCGACGACGGTACCCGGCTGGTCGGGGAACATCTCGCCGCCCGTCGCGATCAGCTTGATGGCGGGGTTGCGGCCCTGAACGATGGTGAGCGCCGGCTCGCGGATCGAGGCGCCGTCGACGGCGCCGGCGAGCACCGCCTGCTGCGTCGCGTCGATGCCCATCGACACCACCTCGGCATTGGCCTTCTCGGTCTTCGCCACCTGCCAGAGCCAGTGCTGCAGGGTGGTGTTGGGTACGGAGCCGGGCGGCTGCGTGGCGAGCCGCGCGGCCCGGCCCTCCTTGGCGCGGAAGAGCTCGAAGGCCTTGGCCTTGTCGGCCCCGTCGGCGAAGTAGGGGGCGAGCTTGGGGCCGGCGACGAAGACCATCTCCTCGATCGCCGTCGCGGCCACCACACGCACGTCGATGCCCTTGGTGCGGGCCACCGCCAGCGGTGCGATGCCGGCGACGTAGACGTCGATGGTGCCCGACGCCAGCGCCTGGATCATGTTCGGCCCGGACTCGAAGGTGGTGAAGGTGGGGTTGAGCCCCGCTTCCTTGAGCCAGCCCTCGCCGTTCGCCACGAAGATCGGGGCCGCGCCGATCACCGGGATGACGCCGATGCGCACCGGAATGGTCTGGGCCGCCGCGGGGCCGGCAAGGAGGAGCCCCGCGCAGGCGGTCAGGAGCGTCGCGAGGACGGAGAGCGGCGTGCGCATCGGCTTGCGGTTCCAGGTCTGGGCAGGTTGGCGCGGGTCGCGTTGGAGGCCGCGTCGCCGGGCGCCATCGCATAGGCATCGGACGGGCGCAAGATTGTCTCGTCCAACCCGGCCATCGACCGCGGGAAAGAGAATTTTCCTCTCCTGCGAGCCGTCCGGCCGGCATCTGCGTTTCGAGCCGGACCGCTGTGCGCGATCGATGGTGAGCCCGATCCTGGCGGCGCCGTGCCGGAAGGGCGCTTGCGGGCCCGTCGGGAACGAGCCCAGCGAAGGTTCGTTGTCACCGCGCCGCGGCAGATCGGTCCGCGGCGAAGAAGAAGGAACGCGCCATGAGCTTTCTCGGCAGCATCGTCAGCAAGATCCTGAATCCCTTCGGGAGCTCCGAGGCCCAGGCAAAACCCTCCTCGACGGAGGCCCAGCCCTCCACGGGCGGAGGCGCCTCGCAGGCGACGCCGACGAGCGGCGGCACTGGCGGCTCGGCCTCGGGCGGACCCGTCGACGTCGAGGCCGTGCTCAACGGCATGGCCGAGAAGAACCCGCAGCAGCTGAACTGGCGCACCTCCATCGTCGACCTGATGAAGCTCCTCGACATCGATTCGAGCCTCACCGCCCGCAAGGCGCTGGCCGACGAGCTCCACTACACCGGCGACAAGAACGATTCCGCCTCGATGAACGTCTGGCTGCACAAGCAGGTGATCAAGAAGCTCGAGGAGAACGGCGGCAAGGTGCCGGCCGATCTCAAGGACTGATCGGGAGTCCGGTCGGCCCGGATCGGGCCTTTCGGTCCCTTGAGACCGTGGGGCGGATCCGGGCCACCCCTGGCGCGCGAGGCAGCGTGCCCGAAGCCGGTCGCGAAATGAATCCTCAAGGATGTCGGCGTAGATGACGTCTGATCGGGCGCCCTGCCCTCACGTCAGCCTCGATGCCGGACGAATGCGTCAGACCTGAGAGAACCGGCCGGCTCCTCCAGCTACACGGTAGGAGGAGTGCACGGTGACGTCGGCATGGATGATGTCGATCCGCACCCGCATCTTTCTCGGGTGCATCAGCCTCACGCTCGTGACCGTGCTCGTCGGCTTCCTCTCGCAGGGCACGCAGACCAAGCTGAGCCAGACGGCGCTGGGCATCTACGACGACGCCTTCCAATCGATGAACTACCTGCGCTCGGCGCAGTCGATCATCCTCGGCATCTCTCGCGACATCGCGGCCGGCGAGAAGAACAACGCCATCTTCGTCGACCAGATCGGGTCGGCCCTAGATGCCCTGGAGGTCGCCCGCGAGCGAGCGATGTCTCCGAAGGGGGAGGAGCTCGCCGGGCGTCTGCGGACCTCCCTCCTGCGATTGCAGGACTCCCTGAGGAACGCGGCGGAGCCGGCGACCCGCTCTGCGTTCCAGCCGATCGAGCACACCTTCGACTTGGCGGTCGGCGTCTATGCCAGCGACGGGTTCCGGCTGCGCCGCGCGGCGGAGGACATGGTCCGCGACACCCGCCTGGCGACCTACGCGGCGATGCTCGGCTCGGTGGTCATTGCCCTGATCATCACGCTGACGCTGAGCGGCGCGATCGTTCCCTCGATCCGTAAGGCCGTGACGGTGGCGAGCGCCATCGCGTCGGGGAAGCTCGACAATGCGATCGACGCCCAGGGCTCCGGCGAAACGGGGACCCTGCTCAAGGCGCTCGCGACGATGCAGGCGAGCATCCGGGAGAAGATCGGCTTCATCGAGCAGCTGATGGCCCAGCAGGCATCCAGCCATGACGTCGCGATCGCGGCGCAGAACGCCCGTTTCGAGACGGCGCTCGACCACATGACGCTCGGCCTGCGCATGTTCGACGCCAACGACGCGCTCGTCGTCCAGAACCGGCGCTTCTCGGAGATGTTCGAGACCGAGGAGGCCGTCGACGATCTGATGGAGCAGGCGGCCGTCCGCCCGCCCGGCGGCTCCGATCCTGGGAGCGAGGCCGAGTCCGCCACCTATACCTGCCTCCTGAAGGATGGCCGCACCATAGAGGTGTCGGAGGAGGCGATGGCCGGCGGGGGCCGCGTCGTGACCTACGAGGACATCACCGAGCGGCAGCGCGCGGCGGCCGACCTTTCCCACATGGTCCGGCATGATGCGCTCACCGGGCTGCCCAACCGCGTCATGTTCCGCGAGCACTTGCAGGCGGAAACGCCGGAGAAGCACCCGGACAGCGTGCTGTCCGTCCTCTGCCTCGATCTCGATCGCTTCAAGAGCGTGAACGACACCCTCGGCCACCCCGTCGGCGACGAGCTGCTGCGCGAGGCCGCGACGCGGCTCGTCGGCATCGTCGGCGAGGGTGGCATCGTCGTCCGCCTCGGCGGGGATGAGTTCGCCATCATCCACCGGGGCCGGACGCGCGGCGAGGATGCTCGAACGCTGGCCGAGCGGGTGATTGACGTGCTCAACCGCCCCTTCGACATCGACGGGCATCACATCACGATCGGCGTCAGCGTCGGCATCGTCGAGTCCGTCGACGGCAGTGAGACGCCGAGCGAGCTCCTCAAGAGCGCGGACCTCGCCCTCTACGCCGCCAAGGCCGCGGGCCGGGGCATCTACCGCTTCTTCGAGCCGGAGATGAGCGCGCGGGTCCAGGCCCGGCGCAGGATGGAGCTCGGCCTGCGATCGGCGATCGCCAACGAGCAGTTCGCCGTCCACTACCAGCCCATCGTCAACGCGAAGACGGGCGCGGTGGTGGCGTTCGAGGCGCTGATCCGGTGGTATCATCCGGAACGGGGCTTGGTGCCCCCGGCCGAGTTCATCCCGCTCGCCGAGGAGGCAGGGCTGATCCCCGAGATCGGCCTATGGATCCTCAAGCGGGCCTGCCGCGACGCGACGGCGTGGCCGACCGGCATCAGGGTCGCGATCAACCTCTCGCCGCTGCAGTTCCAATATCGGAACCTCGTCGGCGACGTCGAAGGGGCGCTCCGTCAATCCGGGCTCTGCGCAACCCGGCTCGATCTCGAAATCACCGAGTCGCTGCTGCTGCAGAACTCCGAGGTGACGCTCTCCATCCTGCACGATCTGAAGGCGCTCGGCATCAGCATCTCGATGGACGATTTCGGCACGGGCTATTCGTCGCTCAGCTATCTTCGCCGCTTCCCCTTCGACAAGATCAAGATCGACCGCAGCTTCATCAGCGACATCGGCGAGACCAGCGAAAGTCTCGCCATCGTCAAAGCCATCATCCGTCTCGGCGAAGCGCTCAAGATGAACATCGTCGCCGAGGGCGTGGAAACGATCGAGCAGAAGAGCCTGCTCTGCCGAGTAGGATGCCAGGAGTTGCAAGGCTACCTGTTCAGCCGGCCGCAACCGGCGGACTCGATCGAGGCCGTTCTGCAGAGGATATCTTTCGATCATGCAGCCTGAGTACGAATAGATTGATCTATACAATTAGAAATTCGTATAGTCGATATTCGAGTGAATAATTAATTTCAGCAGTCTTCTGCCTCATAAATCTTTACGCGCGTCCGTCGCACTCGGTCGTGTCACGCGCGTTACTTGGTTTCATTCGACGTCTCATATTGAATCGGCGCGGTGATTCGGAGCGTTGCGGCCGCTTCGTTATCCCGAGGGGTGCGACCACAAGCTTGCACCACAGCGAACGGACCCAGCGTTCAAGGAGAGCCCTCGTGCATCGGCTTGTTGCGGCGAGCGTCATGGCTGCGGGCCTTCTGTCGTCGCTTTGCCTCCCGTCGCGAGCCGCGCCCTTCAACCCGGACATCGAACCGGACTGGATCAAGTGGACCCAGCTGACGAAGGCGCTGGGCCCCTCCCCCAGCGTGCGCGGACACCGCTTCGGGGTCGTGCTCAAGACCCAGACGAACGAGTACTGGCGCCTCATGGCGGCGGGCTATCGGCGGCGTGCCGCGGCCGGCGGCGCCAAGGTCGACATCCAGGCGGCTCAGAGCGAGACTGATCAGCTTCGCCAGCTCTCGATCCTGCACACCATGATCGGCAGCGGCTACAAGGCGCTGATGATCTCGCCGATCTCGGCCGTGAATCTCAAATCCGCCCTGGAAGAGGTGAAGGCGGCCCGGATCCCCATCGTGAACGTCGACGGAGCCGTCGCCGACGAGGTCCGGCACTTCGTGGGGCCGGTCAACCGCGATATGGGCGTCGAGGTCGCGAAGTGGTTCATCCGCCATTACCCGGCCGGCGGCAAGGTCGCGGTCATCGAGGGCCAGGCCGGCGTCCTCTCGACGGTTCACCGGACGGCGGGTTTCATCGAGACGCTTCTCGCGACGGGAAAGTTCGAGGTCGCCGCAACCCCCTCCGGCCAGTGGGATCGACAGATCGCGTCCGACGCCGCGAAGGCCGTGGTGACGCGGACGCCGGACCTCATCGGGTTCTACTGTAACAACGACACGATGGCGCTCGGCGTCGTCGACGCCCTGAAATCGCTGCAGGCCCTGGACCGCGTCCGGGTCTTCGGCAGCGACGGGACGGCCGTGGCCTATGCCTCGATCCGGGCCGGCGAGCTCACGGGAACGGTCGACATCTTCCCCATGATGGTCGGCGAGATCGGTTTGGAGATCGCCGAACGCCTCTCGGCGGGCCAGAGCGTGCCGCGCGTCGTCGAGACGCCCCAGGTGCTGGTGACCCGCGAGAACATCGCCCGCTACGGCGCGGACGAGGAGGCGAGGCGCAGGGCCCTGATCGAGGATGCGAGGGAAAAGTAGCCCCCGGCCGGCGGCCTCAGTCTCACCGCCCGGTGCGCACCCGCGTCCAGGCCCGGGTGACGAAGCGCTGCATGCGGTCGTCCCAGGCGGTGTTGGTGAAGAGCCGCTGCATCATCGCCTCGTCCGGGTAGATGCCGGTGTCGCGCAGGATCTCGGGCCTCACAAGGGCCTTCGCCGCGAGGTTGCCGCTGGCGTAGGAGACGAAGTTGGTGTTGGCCGCCGCCACCTCGGGCCGCATCATGTAGTCGATGAAGGCGTAGGCCTCCGCGACGTGGGGGGCGTCCTTGGGGATCGCGAAGGCGTCGAACCACATCAGCGCGCCCTCGCGGGGGATGAAGTAGCCGATCTCGACGCCGTTCTTCGCCTCGTCCGCTCGCTTCTTCGCCTGCATGATGTCGCCGGAATATCCGACGGCCAGGCAGAGGTCGCCGCCGGCGAGCCCGTTGATGTATTCCGAGGAATGGAACTTCCGCACCGCGCCGCGGACCTTGAACAGGGCGTCCGTCACCTGGGTGATGTCGTCCCAGCGCTTGGTGTCGGGCTTCAGTCCGTAGGCGGGAAGCAGGCTGGGGATCAGGTCCTCGGGGCTGTCGAGCATCATCACCCCGCAATCCTTGAGCTTGTTCAGGAGAGCGGCGTTGAGCACGAGGCTCCAGGTGTTCAGCGGCTGGTTCGGACCGAGCCGTTCGCGGACGAGGCCGAGATTCACGCCGATGCCGGTGGTGCCCCACATGTAGTCGACGGCGTGGAGGTTTCCCGGATCGTAGACGGCGAGCCGCGCCGTGATCTCGGGCCAGGCGTGCATCAGGTTGGGCAGCTTGGCGCGGTCGAGGGGCTGGAAGATGCCGGCCCGGATCATGCGCTGCAGGAAGGGGCCGGAGGGCACCACCACGTCGTAGCCGGACTTGCCGGCCAGAAGCTTCGTCTCGAGGATCTCGTTGTTGTCGTAGGTGTCGTAGACGACCTTGATGCCGGTCTCCCGGGTGAAGGCTTCCAGCACCTTGGGGTCGATGTAGTCCGACCAGTTGTAGATGTTGACCACGCGCTCCTGCGCCTGGGCGAGGCTTGTCAGCCCGAGGAGCAGGCCGAGGAGCGCGCCGAGGAGGCGGCCCGTCATTGCGCGCCTCCGGCCGCGACGACGACGATCTCGACGAGGTATTCGGGCGCGGCGAGGCGCGCCTCGACGGTGGCGCGCGCCGGCGTGTTCCCGGGCGGGACCCAGGCATCCCAGACCGCGTTCATCTCGGCGAAGCTCGCGATGTTGGTGAGGTAGATGGTGGCCTGGAGGATGCGGCCCTTGTCGCTGCCGGCCAGCGCCAGCAGACGGTCGATCTCGGCGAGAACCTGCTGCGTCTGTGCCTTCACGCCGGTTCCGACGGCATCGGTCGCGACCTGCCCTGCCAGGTAGACGAGGCCGTGATACGCGACGGCCTGCGCCATGCGGGGGCCGGTCTCAAAGCGTTGGATCGTCATGGCGGGCTCGGGTCTCCGTTCGGCCGAAGCGGCGTCGGCCCTTGTGCCGCTGCGAAGCCGGCATCGTAAAGAGCCCAGCGATCCGCATCTGCGATGCATCGCAACAAAGTCGGGTCCGGCGGGCAACCAGTCCAGGGATGGGACGTTTCCTGCCCAGATTAAGCTTGAGTCTGAGGGTCACGTCATGGGTATCATCTGGACCATCATCATCGGCTTCATTGCCGGTGTCATCGCCAAGTTCATCATGCCCGGACCCAACGAGCCGTCGGGGTTCATCCTCACGACGATCCTCGGCATCGTCGGCGCCTTCGTGGCGACCTTCATCGGCCAGGCCGTGGGCTGGTACGGACCGAATCAAGGCGCAGGCTTCATCGGCGCCATCGTCGGTGCCATCGTGGTGCTGGCGATCTACGGCTTTATCGCCGGCCGCCGGACGAGAACCACGCTCTGACGCACTAGAGCGTTCGCGACATCGTTTGGAGGGCGCCTTCGGGCGCCCTTCGTCGTTGACAGAGGTCCGCGCGTCGTGCCCGGCTCATGGCCGCCACGTCGTTGCCGCGAGCCTCTCCATGCTGCGTCCCGCCCTCTCCTGCTTCTTCGCCGCGCTCGCTCTCGCCGCCGGTCCGGCGCGCGCCGAACCGGGACCGGATTGCAAGAACCCGGTGACGCAGCTGGACATGAACATCTGCGCGTCCGAAGCCTACGGTGAGGCCGACGCGCGGCTGAACCGGACCTACGCGAAGCTCGTCAAGGCGCTCGAGCCCGATCGGATCGAGACGCTACGCGCGGCACAGCGGGCCTGGGTGACGTTCCGCGAGCGGGAATGCGCCTTCGCCGGCTCGGAGGTCGGGGGCGGCAGCATGCAGCCCATGATCATCTCGGGCTGCGCCCGCACCCTGACGGAGCAGCGGGTGAAGGATCTCGAGAAGCACCTGCGGTGAGGTATCATCGCGGCTCGGTCGAGCGTCCGGATTTCGGCATCGCGCCGCGAAGGTCTTCGGGCGGCAGCACGGTGGCAGGCGCAGCCGCTTCGGCTGGCAACGTTGCGGCACTAACCCTTTGTCATTCGGGGGCTGCGCAGCAGAGCCCGGAACCCAGAACCGCCGGCGACTCTCACCTTGCCGCGTCGGCGGTTCTGGGTTCCGGGCTCGCCTGCGGCGCCCCGGAATGACAAAGGGAGTGCTGATGGTCGATACGCCCCCGCGAGGGAGGCGGGGATCCGCCCCCACCCCGTGAAAACTAGACCTGCTGCGCCGCCGCCTTCATCGCGCAATGTCCGGTGGCGCCGCGGATCGCGAGGCCGGCACCCACGATCAGCGCGGCGAGGCTGAGCCACTTGTTCGGGCGGGGCTGGGCGGCGGCGGCCGCGATACCGAGGCCGAGCACGACCGACACGGCCCGCTCCGTCGTCGTCAGGTTGGGCTCGCCGCTGAAGATGTCGGTGATCATCGCGTTCGACATGACTCGCAAACTCCTGGATGTCGGGGAATTGCGAGGCGAACGCCGGGGAGGCGCCGGCGTTCCGGGAGGGCGGCTATGCGCCACCGGCATTCTTCAGCAGTTCGTCGTCGATGGCGTTGGCGCGCTGGGCCGCCGGACGCTGCCTGAACCGGCCGACATAGGTCTCGAAGGCCGGCCGCTTCTCCAGCGTCCCGAACTGCATGCCCCAGGCCAGGTGCGAGCCGAGGTAAAGGTCCGCCGCGCTGAAGGCGCCGCCTGCGAGGTACTCGCGGCCCGTCACCGCGCCTTCGAGGGCGTCGAGCACCTCGTTCATGCTGCCGTACCCGACCGTCGCCTTGCGCTCGGGCGGCACCTCGACGCCGAGCGCCTTGTTCAGGACCGCCGATTCGACCGGCCCGGCCGCGAAGAACAGCCAGCGGTAATAGGGGCCGCGCGCCGCGCTGCCCGGCGGCGGCGCCAAGCCGGCCTCGGGGAAGGCATCGGCCAGATAGGCGCAGATCGCGGCGCACTCGGTCACCACGGTGTCGCCATGCACGATCGCCGGCACCTTCCCCATCGGGTTGATCGCCCGGTAGTCGGCCGCCTTCATCGAGGCCCCGTAGCCGAGAACCTCGGTCCGATAGGGCTCACCGACCTCCTCCAGCATCCAGCGCACGATCCGGCCGCGGGACATGGGATGGGTGTAGAAGACGAGGTCGGTCATGAGAGATCTCCTCGGGCGCTGCGCGAGGCAGCGATTCACTGGGGCGGAATAGGCCAAACCGCCGGGACGCCAAGCCGGGAAACGGGGCAACAAAAAAGCGCGGTCCGGAGGGACCGCGCTTCCATGCCTTCGGTGAGGCGAGCCGCTTACTCGCCGGCGTTGCGCCGCTCGCCCCGCTCGCGGCGGGGCTCCTGGTCGCCGCCGCGTTCGCGGTCCTTGTCGGCATTGCGCTCGGCCTTCAGCTTCTCGGTGATGTCCTCGCCGGTCTGCTGGTCGACGACCTTCATGGAGAGGCGGATCTTGCCGCGGTCGTCCTGACCGAGGAACTTCACCTTCACCTTGTCGCCCTCCTTCACCACGTCGGTGACCTTGGCGACGCGCTGGGCGGCGAGTTCCGAGATGTGGACGAGACCGTCCTTGGCGCCGAAGAAGTTCACGAAGGCGCCGAACTCCATCGTCTTCACGACGGTGCCGTCGTAGATCACGCCGACCTCGGCCTCGGCCACGATCGAGCGGATCCAGTTATAGGCGGCCTTGATGGCCTTGCCGTCGCTGGAGGCGATCTTCACGGTGCCGGTGTCGTCGATGTTGATCTTGGCGCCGGTCTTCTCGACGATCTCGCGGATCACCTTGCCGCCGGTGCCGATCACTTCCCGGATCTTGTCGGTGGGGATCTGCATGGTCTCGATGCGCGGCGCGTATTCGCCGAGCTCGGGCCGCGCGTCGGTGAGGGCCTTCGCCATCTCGCCCAGGATGTGGACGCGGCCGGCCTGCGCCTGGTCGAGGGCGACCCGCATGATCTCCTCGGTGATGCCGGCGATCTTGATGTCCATCTGGAGGGAGGTGATGCCCTCCTCCGTGCCGGCCACCTTGAAGTCCATGTCGCCGAGATGGTCCTCGTCGCCGAGGATGTCGGAGAGCACGGCGTAGCGCTCGCCCTCGAGGATGAGGCCCATGGCGATGCCGGCCACCGGACGGCGCAGCGGCACGCCCGCATCCATCAGCGCCAGCGAGCCGCCGCAAACGGAGGCCATCGAGGACGAGCCGTTCGACTCGGTGATCTCGGACACGACGCGGATCGTGTAGGGGAACTCGTGGGCCGGCGGCAGCACCGGGTGGATCGCCCGCCAGGCGAGCTTGCCGTGTCCGATCTCGCGACGGCCCGGAGAGCCCATGCGGCCGGTCTCGCCCACCGAGTAGGGCGGGAAGTTGTAGTGCAGCAGGAAGGTTTCCTTGTAGGTGCCCTCCAGCGCGTCGATGAACTGCTCGTCCTCGCCGGTGCCGAGCGTCGCCACCACGAGGGCCTGCGTCTCGCCGCGGGTGAACAGCGCCGAGCCGTGGGCGCGGGGCAGGACGCCGGCCTCCGACACGATCGGACGGACGGTCTTCACGTCGCGGCCGTCGATGCGGGAGCCGGTATCGAGGATGTTCCAGCGCACGACCTTGGACTGGGCTTCCTTGAACGCGGCCTTGACCTTCTCGGGCGCGAATTTCTGCTCGCCCTCGGCGGGGCAGAGGGCGGCCACCACCTTCGCCTTCACGGCATCGACGGCGGCGTAGCGCTCCTGCTTGACCGTGTTCTTGTAGGCCTCGCGCAGCTCGGTCTCGCAGACGGCGAGCACGGCCTTCTCGACCTCCTCGTTCTCCGGCGCGGTGAAGTCGCGGGGCTCCTTGGCGGCCTTCTCGGCGAGACGGATGATCGCCTCGACGACCGGCTGGAAGTGCTTGTGGCCGAACATCACGGCGCCGAGCATCACGTCCTCGGCGAGTTCCTTGGCCTCGGACTCGACCATGAGGACGGCGTCCTGCGTGCCGGCGACGACGAGGTCGAGGGTCGAGGCCTCCATCTCGGGCACGGGCGGGTTCAGCTTGTACTGGCCGCCGATGTAGCCGACGCGGGCCGCGCCGATCGGGCCCATGAAGGGCACGCCCGACAGCGTCAGGGCGGCGGAGGCCGCGACCATGGCGAGGATGTCGGGATCGTTCTCGAGGTCGTGGGTCAGGACGGTGATCACGACCTGGGTGTCGCTGCGCCAGCCCTCGACGAAAAGGGGGCGGATCGGGCGGTCGATGAGGCGGGAGACCAAGGTCTCCTTCTCGGACGGGCGGCCCTCGCGCTTGAAGTAGCCGCCCGGAATGCGGCCGGCGGCGTAGGCGCGCTCCTGGTAGTTCACGGTGAGCGGCAGGAAGTCGATCCCGGCCTTCGGCTCCTTGGCCGAGACGACGGTGGCGAGCACCGAGGTGTCGCCGTAGGTCGCCATCACGGCGGCGTCGGCCTGGCGGGCGACCTTGCCGGTCTCGAGGACGAGCTTGCGGTCGCCCCACATCAGCTCTTCACGTTGTACGTCGAACATTCTGTCTTTCCCTTGCCATCGTGCGGTCGGGCGGACCCGGCGCGGCCAGGGGCAAGACGGCCAGCGGCTTCTCCTCCGGGAGAGAAGCCGCTGGCGATCCTGTCCCCGACCGTGGCGCCTTCAAGTCGCCCGATCTTCGCGCGGCCGGACCCACTCCGGCGGCGCGGCCTTGCTGGAGCATCGGTTGATCCAAAAACCGGTTCCCGCTTCTCGGGCCGATGCTCTTACGAAAACGCGGCCCGGAGCCAGGCTCGGGACCGCGTGAAAAACCACCTTAGCGGCGGATGCCGAGACGCTCGATGAGGCTCTTGTAGCGGGCCTCGTCCTTGCGCTTGACGTAATCGAGCAGCGAGCGGCGCTGCGAGACCATCTTCAGGAGACCGCGGCGGGAATGGTTGTCCTTGCCGTGGGTCTTGAAGTGGCCGGTGAGGTTGGTGATCCGCTCCGTGAGGATCGCCACCTGGACCTCCGGCGAACCGGTGTCCTTGCCGCCCTGTGCGTATTCCTTGATGAGCGCGGTCTTGCGCTCTGCCGAGATCGACATCGCTGGCCCTTTCAGATGGGGTTTGGTCGGGATCGGCGGCTCGTTGCGGAGCCGCGCGAGGTTCGGGTCGGGGCCGGTGCCGGGATGTCGTCCAGCACGGTCGCGTCCGCAAACGGGTCGTGCCCCGCCCGTTGCCGGGTCGAGGTGGCGTCCGTCATACACGAAACGCGGAGAGACGCCAGGGGGCGGGCGCGGGACTTGCTCGGACGCCCTGCGCCCTGCGCGCCTCGGGGGGACTTGGCACGATGGATCAGCAAACCGCCTCGGTCCTGCCCCTGCCGACGGGCGAGGCGGAGGTGAGCGGATCACCGCAGCTCGCGCGGGACCACTCCGCCCTCAGCCTCATCGCCCTCGGGGTCGGCGCCACCATCGGCGCAGGGATCTTCGTCCTGACCGGCACGGCGGCCGCGCAATATGCCGGGCCGGGGCTGATGCTCTCCTTCGTCCTCGGCGGGATCGCCTGCACCTTCGTCGGGCTCTGCTACGCCGAGCTCGCGGCGATGATCCCCGTGCCGGGCTCGACCTACGCCTACACCGACGCGACGCTCGGCCGATTCTGGGCCTGGATCATCGGCTGGGACCTCGTCCTCGAATACGCGATGTCGGCCGCCACCGTCGCCGTGGGCTGGTCGGGCTACGTGCAGAGCCTCATGGCCGATGCCGGGCTCCACCTGCCGCCTGCGCTGACCGCCTCTCCGGGCACCGCGCTCCCGGGCGGCGAAACCGGGCTCCTCAACCTGCCCGCGGCCGGCCTCGTCCTCGCCCTGACCCTCCTCCTCGTGCGCGGCAACCGGGAGACGAACCGCGTCAACCTCACCATGGTCGTCCTCAAGGTCGCGATCATCCTCGCCTTCGTCGGCATCGGCGCAGCCTACGTGAACACCGCCCTGTGGACGCCGCTGGTCCCGGAGAACACCGGCACCTTCGGCGAGTTCGGCTGGAGCGGGGTGCTGCGCGGAGCCGGCGTGGTCTTCTTCGCCTTCATCGGCTTCGAGGCGATCTCGACGGCGGCCGGCGAGACCAGGAACCCGCAGCGGGACGCGCCGATCGGCGTGCTCGGGTCGCTGGCGATCTGCACCCTGCTCTACGTCGCAGTGGCGGCCGTGCTCACCGGCCTCGTACCCTATCCCGCGCTGAACGTTCCCGATCCGATCGCGAAGGCCGTGGACACGATCGGGCTCGGAGCCTTCGCGATCGTGGTCAAGGTCGGGGCCATCCTCGGCCTGACGACCGCAGCGCTCGGCGCCCTCTACGGCCAGGCTCGCATCTTCTACGCGATGGCCCGCGACGGCCTGCTGCCCACGGCTTTCGCGCGGGTGCATCCGAGGTTCCGGACGCCCGAGACGAGCCAGGGGGTGATCGGGGTTGCGACCGCCCTCGTCGCGGCCCTGGTGCCCATCGACGTGCTCGGCGAACTCGTCAGCATCGGGACGCTGTTCGCCTTCATCATGGTCTGCGTGGCGGTGCTGGTCCTGCGCCGGACGCGGCCCGGGCAACCGAGACCGTTCCGGGTGCCGCTGGCGCCGCTGGTCCCAATCCTCGGCATCCTGTCCTGCCTCGGCCTGATGAGCGGGCTGCCAGGCGACACGTGGGCCCGCCTGGCCCTTTGGCTAGGGTTGGGGCTCGCGATCTATCTCGCCTACGGGCGGCGGCGGACACGGCCTGCTGGGGACGATGTTGCGACACCTTCCGCCGCTGAACGGTGAGGTCGCACGCGCACTTCGCTCAAAGATCTTGCATCAATCTGGAGCGGGATCGCCGCGGAGGCGGCGATCCCGAAGATCCATTCTCAGTAGCTGCGACGGCCCGGGCGACCGGAGAAGCGGCGGCTGAGATAGGCGATGACCTTGGGGAGGACGTAGGCGAGGATCAGCTTGCGCATTCGGGTCTGGCTCCTGAATCGAGGGTTGCCAGGGAAATGCCGCCCGATGCCTTAGCGTTCCGGGCCGCGACCCTACAGTTCCAGCGTCAGGGTCACCGGCACATGGTCGGACGGCCGCTCCCAGGCCCGGGCGTGGCGGGAAACCGTGACCTCCCGAACCGTGCCCGCGAGGTCCGGCGAGACCCAGGCATGGTCGAGGCGCCGGCCCTTGTCGGCCGCGGCCCAGTCCGGCGAGCGGTAGCTCCACCAGGTGTAGATCTTCTCGGGCTCCGGCGTCAGCAGCCGGGCCGTGTCGATCCAGCCGGCCTCGCCGCGCAGGGTCTCGAGCCGCTCGGTCTCGTGCGGGGTATGGCTCACCACGTCGAGGAGCTGCTTGTGCGACCAGACGTCGTGTTCGAGGGGTGCGACGTTGAGGTCGCCCACCAGGATCGCCGGCCCTCTCGGGCGCCGGCCGCCCCAGCGCCGGAGCTCGTCGAGGAAGTCGAGCTTGTGCGCGAATTTCGGATTGAGCCCACGGTCGGGCACGTCGCCGCCCGCCGGCACGTAGAAGTCGTGCAGCACGATACCAGCCGCCGCGCCGGCCTCCGGCCCCAGCACCGCCGAGATGTGGCGGGCGTCCGGGCGCTCGCAAAAGGCCATCACGTCGCGGGTCAGCAGCGGAAACCGCGACAGGATCGCGACGCCGTTATAGCCCTTCTGGCCGGCGAAGACGACGTTCTCGTAGCCCGAGCCGCGAAAGGCCTTCAGCGGGAAGGCGTCGTCGGGGCATTTCGTCTCCTGCAGGCAGAGCACGTCGGGCTTCGTCTCGGCGAGGAAGCGCAGCACCTGATCGATGCGCAGGCGGACCGAGTTGATGTTCCAGGTCGTGACGGTGAGGCGCAACGGGTCGAGCTCGTGCTAGGGTGCCGGGAATGGCGCGCCCTCGATAGACCGGATCGCATCGGGCGTCGCCGCGGAAATGCCGCGCTCCCCAAGCGTTGGGAAGAATCCGACGGCAACGCAGATCGAGGACTCCGCCACGTGCCGCGCACCCGTTCCGTGCTCTTCAACCTCTACTGGGCCGCCTGGACCGGGCTGTTCATCGCCCC
Organism: Methylobacterium iners; assembly: GCF_022179305.1. Taxonomy (GTDB): domain Bacteria; phylum Pseudomonadota; class Alphaproteobacteria; order Rhizobiales; family Beijerinckiaceae; genus Methylobacterium; species Methylobacterium iners. Next base: position 13,184 of record NZ_BPQP01000038.1, on the reverse strand, counting down.
CCTGCTGGTGCTCGCCTTCATGGGCTCGCCGCCCGCACCGATCCGGTCGGCGACGCGGCTCTGGGCCCGAGGCATCCTGTTCGGCCTCTCCCGCATCGTCGGCCTCACCTATGTCGAGGAGGGCCGCGAGCGCATCCCGAACGAGCCCTGCCTCATCGTCGCCAACCACCAATCGGCCTGGGAGACGCTGGCTTTCCTGGTGCTGGTCCCTGACGTCGCCATCGTTGCCAAGCGCGAACTCGTCGCGATCCCGATCGTCGGCTGGTTCCTGCGCCGCTCGCCCATGATCATCATCGACCGCTCCAACGGCTCGCAGGCCCTGCGCACCATGATCGACGAGAGCCGCGCGGCCATCGCGCAGGGGCGCTCGGTCCTGATGTTTCCCGAGGGCACCCGCGGCGACATCGGCGCGCCGGTGCAGTTCAAGCGCGGGGTCGAGCTCCTCTACGGCAAGCTCGGCCTGCCCGTGCTGCCGGTGGCGGTGAATTCCGGCCTGTACTGGCCCCATGGCGGCGCGCACAAGCGCTCCGGCACCGTCGTCGTCAGCTACCTCGACGCCCTGAAGCCGGGCTTGACCGGCGGCGAATTCCTGCGCGGAACGCAGGACGCCATCGATGCGGAGCTGAACAGGTGGCGCGGCGCGGCCCAGCCTGCGAGCCCGCGCGAGCTCAGCCTTCAGGCTCCCTGATCGGATCATCCGGACACCGCGCATGATGGATCGCCCCGCACCGCCCGCCCCAGGATCTGACGGGTCTATGCCCGGTCACGAGGCCCGCGGAAGCCGTGGAGCGGCGAGGTGACGGCGATCCGGTTCATCGGTGGCGCGCACGAAGGCGCCGGCGCTTACGAGCTCGGGATCTTCCACCTGCCCGACGGAGGAACGCGTGCGGTGGAGGAGGTGGTGAGCCTCACGGTCGAGGAGGAGCGTTCGCCCGCGCCACGCTGGAGCGGCGAGATCGTGCGCGGCCTTCAGGGCGCGCTCGCCAAGGCCGGCAGCTTCCGCCAGCCCCTCGGCCTGGCGGCGTCGGTAATGGGCGCCGGGCTCGGCCTGTTCGACAGGACGGTACGGTTCACGGCGGCCTTCGCGGAAGGATCTTGCGCCCGCATCGAGGCCGAAGCGGGTCTGCCCGCCCTGATCGACCGGGACCGCGAGGTCGTCCGGCTCGCCCGTCTGCGGCAGGCGCCGACGGCCGAGCCGCCGGCGGACGCGGAGGCCGGCAAGGCGGTCGACAGCGCGCTCAGCGCCGTGTTCGAGTACGAGAAGCGCAACGGACGCCTCAGGCGCGTCGCCGCGCCGAGGCGCGACCCGTAATCGGCTGGGATTTCGTCGTGCGGAGGCGGGTCGAGCGATCGCCTCCCTCCCAGCGAGCGGAGAGGGGAAAATGCGCTCCCGTCACGCGGCCGCTTCGCCGGCACCGATCCAGGCATCCACCGCGGCAAACAGCTCCTCGCGCTTGAACGGCTTGCCGACATGGCCGTTCATGCCCGCCTCACGGAACGCCGTCACCTGGTGCGGCAGGACGTTGGCCGTCAGCGCGATGATCGGCGTCGCGGCGGCCGGGCCGCCGAGCGCCCGGATGTGGCGCGTGGCGGCCATGCCGTCCATCTCGGGCATCTGCACGTCCATGAGGATCAGGTCGTAGGACGCGGCCTGCACCGCCATCACGGCCTCCGGACCGCCGGAGGCCGTATCGACCGCGTGCCCGGCCGAGCGAAGCACCGCCTGCGCGATGTCGCGGTTGATCGCGACGTCGTCGACGACGAGGATCCGCCCCTGCCGCCGGCTCGCCGCGGGCGCGGCGTCGATGGGGGATGGCGTCTCGGCGCGCGCCCGCGTCAGGGGAAGGACGACCCGAAGGCGGAAGGTCGAGCCCCGGCCCGGCAGACTCTCGACCTCGATCCGCCCGCCCATCAGCGCGACGAGGTGCTGCGAGATCGCGAGCCCGAGCCCGGAGCCGCCATATTGCCGGTTGATCGAGGCATCGACCTGGCTGAAGCGCAGGAACAGCCGGTCCCGCCGGTCCTCGGGGATGCCGATGCCCGTATCGGTGACCGCGAGGCTGACGGCGCAGGCCGCCTCCCCCGTCGGCGTCCTCGCGGGTTCGCAGCCGACATCGAGCGTCACCGAGCCCTCTGGCGTGAACTTCACGGCGTTGTTGAGGAGGTTCAGCAGCACCTGCTGCAGGCGGTCGCGGTCGCCGAGCAGGAGGTCCGGGCAGGTTCCGCCGAAGCGGACGCGCAGGGCGAGCCCCTTCTTCTCGGCCAGGCCCGCGACGATGGCGACGGCGTTGTCGACGAGGCCCCTCAGCGGGAACGGCGCCGCGTCGAGCTCGATCTGACCCGCCTCGACCTTCGCGAAGTCGAGGACGTCGTTCACGACCGTGAGCAGGGCGTTGCCGGCACCCTGGATGCGGGCGACCTGAAGCCGCTGGTCCGGTCCGAGGACCCGGTCGTCGAGAAGCAGGTCGGCGTAGCCGAGGATGCCGTTGAGCGGCGTGCGGATCTCGTGGCTCATGGTGGCGAGGAACTCGGTCTTGGCCGCGCTCGCCCGCTCCGCCTCCTGCCGCGCCTGCTCGATGGCGGTCTCGACGCGCTTCCGGTCCGTCACGTCGAGGTCGAGGCCCACGACCCGGTCCGGACGCCCGTCGGGGCCGGCCAGGACGCGCCCGAAGCTCTGGATCCAGCGATAGTCCGAAGCGCCGTCGCCCGCCCGGACCCGGTACTCGGCGGAGAAGGCGCCCGGCGCCTCCATCGCCCGGGGAAGCTGCGACCCGACCGATTTCGCGTCGTCGGGATGAAGGTTCGCCGTCCACTGTGCGGCCGTGACCTCGATCTCCTCGTCGGATTCCGCCGGCGCGAATCCTTGGAGCGCGGCGCTGCGACCCGAGAGCCGGGCGCGGTTCGAGGCGAGGTTCCATTCCCAGAGGCCGGCGCCGGCGGCGTCCTGCGCCAGGTGCAGCATCTCGGAGGTCTGCCGCAGGCTCTCGTTGGCGGTCACGAGCGCGTCGATGTCGAGGGCGGTGCAGAACCACTCGACGATCCCGGCGTCGCGCCAGACCGGGATGACGACGAGCTTGTGCCAGCGGTATGTTCCGTCGTGGCGCCGCAGCCGGCCCTCGACCTCGAAGGCCTGCGCCTCCTGCGCGGCCGCCGCCCAGGCCGCCTTGATCCGCGCCGCGTCGTCGGGGTGATGCCGCGCCTCGCGCTCGCCCATGTCCGCTTGCAGATAGCCGTAATAGTCCCGGAACGGCCGGTTCATGTAGAGCGCTTCGCCGTCCGCCCCGCGGATGATCCAGACCATCTGCGGCAGGCTGTCGGCGAGGAAGCGGTAGCGGGCCTCGCTCTCCGTCAGCGCCGCCTGGGTGGTCCTGCCCATGACCTCGCTGTGGCGCAGGCGCAGCTGCGCGACGACGATCAGCGCGAGATCCTGCAGCTGGCGCACCTGATCGGCGGAGAACTCCCGCGGGCGCCGATCGATGACGCAGACGGTGCCGACCCTCAGCCCCGGCTCCAGGATGAGGGGTACGCCGGCATAGAAGCGCATGCCTGTCGGACCGCCGACGAGGGGATTGTCGGCGAAGCGCGGGTCGAGCGAGGTGTCCGAAACCACCAGGGGCTCGTCGGAGAGGAGGGCGTGGCTGCAGAAGGCGACGCGCCGCGGCACCTCCCGCTCCTCGATGCCCGAGCGTGCCTTGAGCCAGATGCACTCGTCCTCGATCAACGTGACCAGGGCGATGGGCAGATCGAACAGGGCGCGGGCCGTCCGGCAGACCGCGTCGAACTCGGCCTCGGGCGCGCTCCCGATGATCTGCAGGCGACGGACCGCTTCCAGGCGCTCCCGCTCGTTGGGTGGGATGGGGAACACGCAGCGCCTCGAGGATCGACGCCCCTCACCGCGCCGGAGCGTGCAGCACCTTCCTACCGCGCTTCAGCTTACAACATAATTTATTCACGGGAAGTGGCGCCGGCCGTTCGCAGACAACGTGAGGGTGTCGGCGGCGGGCGGGGCCGGGGTTCAGACCGAGAGCCAGCGCCGGACGTCGGCCTCGACCATGTCCGCCCGGGCCCCGGCCTCGACCACCGCGCCGCGATCCATCACCGCGTAGGTGTCGGCGAGGTCGCGCGCCCACTCGAAAAACTGCTCGACGAGCACGATCGCCATGTCGCCCTTGCCCCGCAGGTAGGTGATGGCCCGGCCGATATCCTTGATGATCGAGGGCTGGATGCCCTCGGTCGGCTCGTCGAGGACGAGGAGCTTCGGGCGCGTCACCAGGGCCCGACCGATGGCGAGCTGCTGCTGCTGGCCGCCGGAGAGGTCGCCGCCGCGCCGGTGCAGCATGTCCTTGAGCACGGGGAAGAGGTCGTAGATCTCGGGCAGGATGTGCCGGTCGCGGCGGGCGAGCGGCGCGAAGCCCGTCTGAAGGTTCTCGTGGACGGTGAGCAGGGGAAAGATCTCGCGGCCCTGCGGCACGAAGGCGATGCCGGCCCGCGCCCGGTCGTAGGGCGCGAAGCGGCTGATGTCGCGACCGTCGAGGCGGACGCTGCCGGCCGTGATCGGCTGCTGGCCGACGATCGCCCGCATCAGCGAGGTCTTGCCGACGCCGTTGCGGCCGAGCACGACCGTGACCTTGCCGGTCTCGGCCGCCAGCGAAACGCCGCGCAGCGCCTTGGCCGCGCCGTAGAAGAGATCGATGCGATCAACGTTCAGCATCGCGGTCGTCCCCTGGTGGCGAACTCGATGGGCCGCGCCGCGCCCGGCCCCCTCTCCTGGAAGGAGAGGGTTGGGGTGAGGTGTAGGACCTCTCCGGACGGATCACCCGATCTCCGCCGCCCTTTCCCGGACGCCTGGAGCGCCAGCGGAAGGCGATCCGGGATCCAGCCAATGACCAGCCGCGGCAGCGGCTCTCCATGGATAGCGCCAAGGGTCGGACGCTTCGCGGCTTCCCGCGCTGGGCCCCGGATCGGGTTCCGCTGCGCTCCACCCGTCCGCGTAAGGGCGCCTTCTCTGGAAAACTCACACACCTCACCCCGTCCCTCTCCTTCACGGAGAGGGGACCCGCGCTCGAAACGCCCAGGAATGGTGCGATCCGCCAGCGTCATCGCCCGAGATACACTTCGACCACCCGCGGGTCGGCGGAGACCGCGTCGATCGAGCCCTCGGCGAGCGCGGCGCCCTCGTGCAGGCAGGTCACCCGGCATTCGAGCGCCCGCACGAAGTGCATGTCGTGCTCGATGACGACGACGGCGTGGTCCTTGGCGATCTCGCGCAGGAGCTTGGCGGTCTCCTCGGTCTCGGCGTCCGTCATGCCGGCAACGGGCTCGTCGACGAGGAGGAGCTTGGGGTCCTGCGCGAGCAGCATGCCGATCTCGAGCCATTGCTTCTGGCCGTGGGAGAGATCCGCGGCGGGCCGCGCCCGGTGCGGCACGAGTCCGACGATGCGCAGGATGTCGTCGATCCGCTCGGCCTCGACCCGGTTGCGCCAGCCGAACAGGGACGGGAAGGCCCGGCGCGGACCTTTCAACGCCAGCAGGATGTTGTCGGCCACCGTATGGCTCTCGAACACCGTCGGCTTCTGGAACTTCCGGCCGATGCCAAGATCGGCGATCGTCGCCTCGTCGAGCGTGGTCAGGTCGTGCACGCCGTCGAACACGGCGGTGCCGGTGTCGGGCCGGGTCTTGCCGGTGATGACATCCATCATCGTGGTCTTGCCGGCGCCGTTCGGGCCGATGATGGCGCGCATCTCGCCGCGCCCGAGGGTCAGCGAGAGGCCGCGCAGAGCCCGATAACCGTCGAAGGTGACGCGGACGTCGTCGAGGTAGAGAAGCGCGTTGGTCAGCCGCTTCGCGCCGGCGGGACCGGGCGAGGTGGACGACGCCTCCGCGAGGGCGAGGGCGGCGCTCACGAGCCCCTCCCCTCTTCGAGGAGGCGCGGCGGGATGTCGGGCTCTGGCGGCAGACGGGCGGCGATCCTCGCCTTGCGGTCGCCGAGCCTGGCGATCAGCGTTCCGACGATCCCCTGGGGCAGGAACAGGGTGACGAGGACGAAGAGCGCGCCCAGCGCGAAGAGCCAGGCCTCCGGCATGGCGCCGGTGAGCAGCGTCTTGGCGTAGTTGATGAGCACGGCGCCGAGCGCCGCCCCGACCAAGGTGCCGCGGCCGCCCACCGCCACCCAGATCACGGCCTCGATCGAGTTCGTCGGCGTGAACTCGGACGGGTTGATGATGCCGACCTGCGGCACGTAGAGGGCGCCGGCGACGCCCGCCATCATGGCCGAGACGGTGAAGGCCAGCGCCTTGTAATGGTGCGGGCGGTAGCCGAGGAAGCGGGTGCGCGGCTCGGCATCGCGGATGGCAACGAGGATCTTGCCGTAGGCCGAGACGGTCATGAAGCGGGCGATCAGGTAGCCGAGCGCCAGCGCCACGGCCGTCAGAACGAACAGCGTCACGCGCACGCCCTGCGCCTGCACGTTGAAGTCTAAGATGTCCTTGAAGTCGGTGAGGCCGTTGTTGCCGCCCAGGCCCATGTCGTTGCGGAAGAAGGCGAGCATCAGGGCGTAGGTCATCGCCTGCGTGATGATCGAGAGGTAGACCCCCGTCACCCGCGAGCGGAAGGCGAGCCAGCCGAACAGGAAGCCGAGCAGGCCCGGCACGAGCAGCACCATGAGCGCGGCAAAGGGAAAGAAGTCGAAGCCGAGCCAGTACCAGGGCAGTTCCTTGTAGTTCAGGAACACCATGAAATCGGGCAGGACCGGGTGGCCGTAGACGCCGCGTGGGCCGATCTGGCGCATCAGGTACATGCCCATGGCGTAGCCGCCGAGCCCGAAGAAGGCGCCGTGGCCGAGCGAGAGGATGCCGCCGTAGCCCCAGACGAGGTCGAGGCTCAGCGCCAGCAGGGCGTAGCAGAGGTATTTCCCGAGCAGCGAGACGACGTAGGTCGGCACGTGCAGGGGCGAGCCCGGCGGCACCGCGAGGTTGAACAGCGGCACGATGAGGCACACGGCCAGCAGCACGCCGAGGAAGATCCAGCCCTTGGTGTCGATCATCGCCAGGAGCGGGGTGCGCGGTGCCATGCTCACGCCTCCACCGAGCGGCCCTTGAGGGCGAAGAGCCCCCGCGGACGCTTCTGGATGAACAGGATGATGAAGACGAGGAGCAGGATCTTGGCGAGCACCGCCCCGGCATAGGGTTCGAGGAACTTGTTCGCGACGCCGATCGAGAGCGCGGCCACCAGCGTGCCCCAGAGGCTGCCGACGCCGCCGAAGACCACGACGAGGAAGGAATCAATGATGTAGCCCTGGCCGAGATTGGGCGAGACGTTGTCGATCTGCGAGAGCGCGACGCCGGCAATGCCGGCGATGCCGGAGCCCAGGCCGAAGGTCAGCGCGTCGACCCACGGCGTGCGGATGCCCATGGCCGCGGCCATGCGCCGGTTCTGGGTGACCGCCCGGGTCTTGAGGCCGAACGAGGTCCTTCGCAGCACGAACATGAGGCCGAAGAACACGGCCAGCGCGAAGACCACGATCCAGAACCGGCCCCAGGTGATGGAGAGGCCGAACAGGTCGAAGGCGCCGGTCATGAATTGCGGCGCGCCGACCTCGCGGTTGGTCGGGCCGAAGATCGAGCGGACGGTCTGCTGCAGGATCAGGCTGATGCCGAAGGTGGCGAGCAGCGTCTCCAGCGGCCGCCCGTAGAGGTGGCGGATCACGAGGCGCTCGATACCGACGCCGACGCCGCCGCCCACGAGGAAGGCGGCGGGGATCGCGATGGCCAGCGAGAATTCGAACAGGCCGGGCGCGTGGGCGCGGATCGCCTCCTGGACGAGGAAGGTCGTGTAGGCGCCCAGCATGACCATCTCGCCATGCGCCATGTTGATGATGCCCATCACGCCGAAGGTGATCGCAAGGCCGATCGCGGCGAGCAGGAGCACGGAGCCCAGCGAGATCCCGTACCAGACGTTCGAGGCGCCCGCGATCAGGGCGAGCCGCGTCTCGATCGCGGCGACGCCCTTGGCGGCCGCGGCCTGGACCGCCGCGCTCGGGTCGGCGGAGAGGGCGCGCAGGATGCCCATGGCATCGCCGTCGGCCCGGCCCTGGATCGTGGCCACCGCCGCGAGCCGATCGGCTTCCGTACTGCCGGGCTTGGCCAGCACGACGGCCGCGCGGGCCTCCTGCAGGGTGCGCTTCACGCCCGCATCGGTCTCGCGGGAAAGCGCCGCCTCGAGCGCCGGCAGCACGGTGGCGTCGCGGGCCTTGAAGACCGCCTCGGCGGCCTCGCGGCGCTTGCCCGGGTCGGGGGCGAGCAGGTTCAGGGTGCCCAGCGCGGAGTCGAGGGCGCGCCGGACCTTGTTGTTGGCGCGAACCGGCTTCAGCCCCTCGGTCGCGGGAGCCGGTACGCCGGTACGGGCGTCGGTCACCGCGTCGCCCTGCTTCACGAACAGCGCCTTGTCGGCGGGGCGGTAGAACAGTCGGCCCTCGGCGAGGGCCTGGATCACGGGCGCCGTGCGCGGGTCGCCGCTCGCGGCCAGCCCAACGATGCTTGCCTCGATCTCGGCGTAGCTGTCGCTCGCGAGCCGGGTGTAGGCGGCGTCGGCCGGCGATTGGGCGCGGACCGGGCCGGCGAAGGCGAGCGCCAGGAGGAGATAGACGAGGAGGCGGATCATGGGACCTCGGCGCTCGCGCGGGTCTCTCCTCCCCCTTGTGGGGAGGAGTTGGAGGTGGGGGTGGTTCCGCTGGGCTCCGCAGAGGGTCGCCCAGCCACCCCTACCCCTCCCCACAAGGGGGAGGGGACGAGGGCGCTACGCGCCGCCGCACTTCTTGGTCTTGGTGTTGTAGTTGCCGCAGTTGAGCTTGACCCAGTCGGCCTCGAGATCCTTCGAGCCGTCGAGCTGCTTGGACCAGGCCTCGCCGGGGATCAGCTCCTCGGTCTTGAAGACGACGTCGAACTGACCGTTGTCCTTGATCTCGCCGATGAAGACCGGCTTCGTGATGTGGTGGTTGGCGAGCATCTCCGAGACGCCGCCCGTGAGGTTCGGCTGCTTGATGCCCGGCAGCGCGGCGATGACCTTGCCGGGCTCGGCCGAGCCCGCCTTCTCCACCGCCTTCACCCACATGTTGAAGCCGACGTAATGGGCCTCCATGGGGTCGTTGGTCACGCGCTTGGCGTTCTTGGTGAAGGCGCGCCATTTATCGATGAAGGCCTTGTTCTCGGGCGTCTCGATCGACTGGAAGTAGTTCCAGGCCGCGAGGTGGCCGACAAGCGGCTTGGTGTCGATACCGGCGAGTTCCTCCTCGCCCACCGAGAAGGCGACGACGGGGATGTCGATGGCCTTGATGCCCTGGTTGGCGAGCTCCTTGTAGAAGGGGACGTTGGCGTCGCCGTTGATGGTCGAGACCACGGCCGTCTTCTTGCCGGCCGAGCCGAAGCTCTTGATCGCCGCGACGCGGGTCTGCCAGTCGGACTGGCCGAAGGGCGTGTAGTTGATCGAGATGTCCTCGGGCTTCACGCCCTTGGACTTCAGGTAGGCTTCGAGGATCTTGTTGGTGGTGCGGGGATAGACGTAGTCCGTCCCCTCCAGCACCCAGCGCTGGACGTTCTCTTCCTTGATCAGGTAGTCGACGGCAGGGATGGCCTGCTGGTTGGGCGCGGCGCCCGTGTAGAACACGTTCCGCTCGCTCTCCTCGCCCTCGTACTGGACCGGGTAGAACAGCAGCGAGTCGAGCTCCTTGAAGACCGGCAGCACCGACTTGCGCGAGACGCTGGTCCAGCAGCCGAACACCGCCGAGACCTTGTCCTTGGCGATGAGCTCGCGGGCCTTCTCGGCGAAGAGCGGCCAGTTGGAGGCCGGGTCGACCACCACCGCCTCGAGCTTCTTGCCCAGCACGCCGCCTCGTCTGTTCTGCTCGTCGATGAGCATGAGCATGGCGTCCTTGAGCGTCGTCTCGGAGATCGCCATCGTGCCCGAGAGGGAATGCAGGACACCGATCTTGATCGTCTCCTGCGCCCGTGCCGGCCCTGCGGCCAGCCCGCCCGCGATCAGCGCCGCCGCGCCCCAGCTACGCCATCCCGTCTTCGACATGTCTCGCCCCTTGCGGCTGTTATGACGCCGGCTTGTATGCAAGCCGTGCGCCAGCCGTGGGATGCCCTCGTCAGCCCTCGATCACGCTCACATGGGCGGCGACGACCCGCCAGCCGCCGGGGAAGCGCACCCAGGTCTGGCTCTGGCGCCCGATCCGGCCCGGGCTGCCCTCGCGGGTGAACAGGGTCATGGCGACGGCAAAGTCGCGGCCATAGGTCGTGATCACGGTGTCTGACAGCGTTCGGGCGAGGCCGACGGGCGAGCGCGCGCGGCGGAAGGCGCGGATCGCCTCCATGCCGTAGAGGTTCTCCGCCGCGCCGTAACGGATCGTGCGGGGATCGTCGTGGAACAGGGCTTCCAGGGTGGCGACGTCGTTGCCGACGAGGGCCGCCTCGTAGGCCGCGAAGGCCGCCTCCACCTCGGCCTTGACCTCGGGCAGATCGACCTCGGGCATGTTCATGTCGGGCCCGCTCACAGGACGGCCGGCGTTGCGTCGACGATGCCGTCGCGCTCGAGCCGGCGGGCGATGCGCAGGGCCACCTCCTCCCGCCAGGGCGCGGCGATGACCTGGACGCCGAGCGGCAGGCCGGCGTCCACGCGCACCGGCACGGCCACCACCGGCAGGCCGATGAAGGAGATCGGCTGCGTGAAGACGCCGACATTGGCCCGCACCGGCAGGGTGACGCCGTCGAGGACGAAGTGGGTCTGGCCGCCCTTCGGCGCCCGGCACGGCGCCGTCGGCGCGAGGATGGCGTCGACCTCCCCGAACAGGTCGAGGAAGGCCGTGCGGTACCAGCGGCGGAAGCGCTGCGCCCGGTCGATCCAGGGCGCGGGAATCATGGCGCCCGCGATGAGGCGGTCGCGCACCGCCGGGTCGAAATCGGCGGCGCGCGTGCGCAGCCGGTCGAGGTGGAGGGCGGCTCCTTCCGCTGCGGTGATCAGGTAGGCGGCGGCCCGCGCCCGGGCCGCCTCTGCGATCTCGACGCGGCGCGTGCAGCCGAGCCCGCGTGCCACCCGCTCCACCGCCTCGAAGGCCTCCGGATCGCCGCCGCGGGCGAAGTAGCCGCCGGCCACGGCGATGCGATAGCCCTCGATGCCGTCCTCGAGACGGGGCAGCACCGGCTCGGGCGGACCCTCGGCCGCCACGGGGTCGTCCGGGTCCAGCCCCTGCATGGCGTCGTAGGCGAGCGCGAGATCGGCGACGCTGCGGGCGAGCGGGCCGAGATGATCGAGGCTCCCCACGAAGGGGAAGCTGCCCGCTCGGGTCAGCCGGCCGTAGGTGGGCTTCAGCCCGAAGCAGCCGCAGAAGGCGGCGGGCACCCGGATCGAGCCGTTGGTGTCGGAGCCGAGCGCGATCGGCACGAGCCCGGCGCCGACCGCGGCGCCCGAGCCGCCGGACGAGCCGCCCGCCATGTGGCCGAGGTCGTGCGGGTTGCGCGTCGGGCCGTCGTGGATGTTCTCGCCCGTGAAATCGTAGGCGTACTCGCCCATGTTGAGGGCGCCCACCAGGATCGCGCCCGCCGCCTCCATCCGGCGCACCACCGCGCCGTCGCGCTCGGCCGGCGCCCGCTCGCGGTTGATCTTCGCGCCCGCTCGGGTCGGCAGGCCGGCGATGTCGACGAGGTTCTTCGCCGCGAAGGGCACGCCGGCGAGCGGGCCCAGGGGCTCGCCCCTGGCACGGGCGGCATCGAGCGTGTGGGCGCGGGCGAGGGCACGCTCGGCCAGCACGTCGGTGAAGGCGTTGACCGCCGGATCGACCCGGCCGATCCGCTCCAGCGTCGCGGCGACGACCGTGCGGGCGCCGAGCCGTCCTTCCCGGAAGGCGGCGGCGATCGCAGCGGCCGACATCATGCTCGGATCAGGTGTTGGATCGGTCATGGCCGCCTCACGCCGTGAAGATCGGAGCGGCCTCGACCTCCTCAGGCAGCGGAAAGCTCGCCACGAGCTCGGCCGCCGCCCGCAGGACGGTCAGGTTCGCGCCGATGGCAGGCTTCCAGGTCGGGTCGACCGGGAGTGCGAGCAGGGCGGAGGCGGCAGCGATGTAGGCGTCGCGCTCGGCCTCGGTGAATGGCGTCTCGGTCATGGCTCTTCCCGATCGATTGAGGGCGCTTCGCCGGAACATGGCGGGGCGGCGGAGACTGACAGGCTTCGCCTCGCGCGGCACCCTGATTAAACTCTGAGCATGGCCTCGGCGGCCTGGAAATGCGCGCTCAAATTTTGTTCAGGCCCGCCTAATGACTCGGCAGCTTGGCCGCGTTGCGGGCCCGCTGAACAGCAGCGGCCCTCGGCAGGAGGTGCTTCCCGCCCCGCCCGGCGGTCCGTATCTTGTGGTGGTGGCGCGAGGGCTGCGGCCCGGGAGCAGGAATGACAGGCACCCCATCGGTCTCGACCCGCCTCTGGCTCCGTGCGCCGCTCGCCATCCTGGCCGAGGACGCCGGCGGCGGCATCGTGGTGGAAGGCAGCCGCATCGTCGAGCTTGTCGCGTCGGGCGGGCAGCCCTCCAGCCCCGTGGACGAGACCTTCGACGCCGCCCGCCACGTCGTCCTCCCCGGCCTCGTCAACACGCATCACCATTTCTTCCAGACCCTGACCCGGGCCCACCCGCTGGCCATCAACAAGCCGCTCTTCCCCTGGCTGAAGGCGCTCTACACCGTCTGGGACAAGCTCACCCCCGAGGCCTTCCGGCTCGCCACCCGCCTCGCCTACACCGAGCTGCTGCTCTCCGGCTGCACCACGGCGGGCGATCATCACTACCTGTTCCCGAAGGGCCTGGAGCAGGCCGTCGACATCCAGGCCGAGGAGGCGCGGGCCCTCGGTATCCGCGCAGTGATCACCCGCGGCTCCATGAGCCTGTCAGAGCGCGACGGCGGCCTGCCGCCCGAGTGCCTGACGCAGGACGACGACACCATCCTGGAGGACAGCGAGCGCGTGCTGCGCCTGTTCCACGACACCGCGCCCGGCGCGATGGTGCAGATCGGGCTGGCGCCCTGCTCGCCCTTCAACGTGACCAAGCGGCTGATGCGCGAGAGCGCGGCCCTGGCCGAGCGCCACGATTGCCGCCTGCACACCCATCTCGTCGAGCGTCTCGCCGAGATGGGTGTGCAGGCGGC
>NZ_BPQP01000037.1 GCF_022179305.1 Methylobacterium iners | reverse complement strand
ACGGCTGAGGCTCGGGCGCCGAGCGTCCTTGGAGCGGGAGGCTCAATCGGCGGCCGTCGCCTTAGGATCGCGTCGGCCTGTGGCTTCGCGACCCGTGCCGCTCCTCAGCCAGCCCGGGCCGCACCCCCGAAGCACACACGACGACCGCCCAGCACAGGTCTGGGTCGTGCCGTGAGGAAGGCTGCACGCGGCTAAGCGGCCTCTGCGGTGCTGTCCTGGTGGAGGACCGGCGTGCTGCTGCCATGATGCTTGAGCGGCCTGTTGCCGGTCAATCGGCGCAGCAGCACGTAGAAGACCGGCGTCAGGAACAGGCCGAAGGCGGTGACGCCGATCATGCCGGAGAACACGGCAACACCCATGGCGCGGCGCATCTCCGATCCGGCCCCGGTCGCGATCACCAGGGGAAGGACGCCCATGATGAAGGCCAGCGATGTCATCAGGATCGGACGCAGCCGCAGACGGCTCGCCTCGATCGCGGCCTGCATCGGGGTGCGGCCAGCAAATTCCAGCTCGCGGGCGAACTCGACGATCAGGATGGCGTTCTTGGCCGAGAGGCCGACGAGAACGATCAGGCCGATCTGCGTGAAGACGTTGTTGTCGCCCGCCGACAGCCAGACCCCGAACATGGCCGCGAGCAGGCCCATGGGCACGATCAGCAGGATCGCCAAGGGCAGCGTCAGGCTCTCGTACTGGGCGGCCAGCACCAGGAAGACGAGGAGCAGCGCCAGGGGAAAGACCCACACGCCGGAATTGCCGGCGATGAACTCCTGATAGGTGAGGTCGGTCCACTCGAACGCGAAGCCCCGCGGCAGGGTCTCGGCCGCGATGCGCGTCGCCGCGGCCTGGGCCTGACCCGACGAGTAGCCGGGGGCTGCGCCCGCATTGATGTCGGCGGACAGGAAGCCGTTGTACCGCATGGCCCGCTCCGGGCCCGCACTCTGCCGAACGTGGAGCAGGGCCGCGAGCGGCACCATCTCGCCGGTGCCGGCTCGCACCTTCAGCAATCCAACGTCGTCCGAGCGAGACCGGAACGGCGCGTCGGCCTGAACGCGGACCGAGTAGGTGCGGCCGAACTTGTTGAAGTCGTTGACGTAGAGCGAGCCGAGATAGATCTGCAGCGTATCGAAGACGTCCGTCACCGGGATGCCGAGCTGGCGGGCCTTCGTCCGGTCGAGATCCGCGAAGAGCTGCGGCACGTTCATCTGGAAGCTCGAGAACAGGCCGGCCAGCTCCGGGGCCTGAGCGGCCTTGGTCATGAACGCCTTCGTCGCCTCGTCGAGGGCCTCGTAGCCGAGGCCGGCCCGATCCTCGATCTGGAGCTTGAAGCCCCCGATCGTGCCCAGGCCGTTGACGGGCGGCGGCGGGAACATCGCGATGAACGCCTCCGGGATCGCAGCATACTTCCTGTTGAGCGACTGCGCGATGGCCGCCCCGTTCAGCGCGGGGTCCCGGCGCTCGTCGAAGGGCTTCAGGGTCGAGAAGACGATCCCTGAGTTGGAGCTGTTCGTGAAGCCGTTGATCGAGAGGCCCGGGAAGGCGACTGCGCTCTCGACGCCCGGCTCCTTCAGGGCGATCTCGCTCATGCGACGGATGACCTCCTCCGTCCGGTCGAGGGTCGCCCCGTCGGGGAGCTGCGCGAAGCCGACGAGATACTGCTTGTCCTGGCCCGGCACGAAGCCGCTCGGGATCTGGCGAAACAGCACCACGGTCACGCCAACCAGCAGGACGTAGACGATCATCATCGTCGCCTTGCGCGTGACGACGAAGCCGACGCCGCGCCCGTACCCGCTCGACGCTTGGCCGAAGACTCGGTTGAACCGGCGGAAGAACCATCCGAGCAGCCCGTCGAGGATCCGCGTCAGGCGGTCCTTGGGCGCGTCGTGGCCCTTCAGCAGGAGCGCCGAGAGCGCCGGAGACAGGGTCAGCGAATTGATCGCCGAGATGACCGTCGAGATCGCGATGGTCAGCGCGAACTGCTTGTAGAACTGGCCCGTCAGGCCGCTGATGAAGGCGAGCGGCACGAAGACGGCGACGAGCACGAGGGCGATGGCGATGATCGGACCCGAGACCTCGCGCATGGCCTGGTAGCTGGCCTCCCGCGGCGACAGCCCGCTCTCGATGTTCCGCTCGACGTTCTCGACCACGACGATGGCGTCGTCGACGACGATGCCAATGGCGAGCACGAGGCCGAACAGGCTCAGCGCGTTGATCGAGAAGCCGAAGGCATGCATCACCGCGAAGGTGCCGACGATGGAGACGGGCACCGCCAGGAGCGGGATGATCGAGGCGCGCCACGTCTGCAGGAACAGGATCACGACGAGGACGACGAGGGCGACGGCCTCCAGCAGCGTGTGGATGACGGCCTCGATAGAGGCGCGCACGAACTGCGTCGGGTCGTAAACGATCTGGTAGTCCACCCCCTCGGGCATGTTCTTCTTGATCTCGGCCATGGTCCGGCGGACCTCGTCCGAGATCTGGATCGCGTTCGAGCCCGGCGACTGGGAGATCGGGATCGCAACGGCCGACTTGTTGTCGAGGAGCGAGCGCAGCGCGTAGTCGGAGGCGCCGAGTTCGATCCGGGCCAGGTCGCGCAGCCGCGTGATCTCGCCGTCTGCCCCCGTCTTGACGACGATGTCGCCGAATTGCTCCTCGCTGCTCAGGCGTCCCTCGGCATTGAGCGACAGCTGCAGGTCGAGGCCCGGAACCGCCGGTGACGAGCCGACGACGCCCGCGGCCGCCTCCACGTTCTGGGCCCGGATCTCGCGAACCACGTCGCCGGCGGACAAGCCGTGCTCGGCGACCCTTTGCGGATCGAGCCAGATGCGCATCGCGTAGTCGCCCGACCCGAAGAGCTGCACCTGTCCGACGCCGTCGAGGCGCGCCAGGCGGTCCTTGATGTTCAGCACCGCGTAGTTGCGCAGGTAGGTCATGTCGTAGCGGCCGTCGGGCGATACGAGGTGGACGACCATGGTCAGGTCGGGCGAGCTCTTGACCGTGACGATGCCGAGCTGGCGCACGATGGCGGGCAGGCGCGGCTCCGCCTGCGAGACGCGGTTCTGGACGAGCTGCTGGGCCTTGTCGGGGTCGGTGCCCAGCCGGAAGGTGACGGTCAGCGTCATGATGCCGTCCGTCGTGGCTTGGCTCGACATGTAGAGCATGCCCTCGACGCCGTTGATCTGCTCCTCGATCGGCGTCGCCACGGTCTCGACGATGACCTTGGGATTGGCGCCCGGGAAGGTCGCGCGGACGACGACCGAGGGCGGCACCACGTCCGGGTACTCGGAGATCGGCATCGCGAAGAGCGAGAGCAGGCCGCCGACGAAGATGAGCACCGAGAGGACGCCCGCGAAGATCGGGCGATCGATGAAGAAGCGCGAGAGGTTCATGTCGCCCTCCGGGGGCGAGAAAGGTCGAGGAGATTCGGGAGGACCGCGGCGACGTCAGCGTTGCGCGAGCTTGCCCGACCCGGACGCGGCATCCCCAGGAGCGGCATCCCCAGGGCTTGGCCGCGCGCCCATGGCGACCGGGGCGGCGTCGACGAGCGTGCCGGGGCGGAGGCGCTGCAGCCCGTTGACGACGACGCGCTCCCCGCCCACGAGCCCGGAGGTGACGACGCGAAGGCCGTCGACGGCTCTGCCGAGGGTGATCGCGCGGAACGCGGCCCGATTGTCAGGGCCCACCACGAGCACGAACTTCTTGTCCTGATCCGTGCCGACGGCCCGCTCGTCGACGAGCAGCAATCTCTCCGGCACCGCCTGACCCAGCCGCATGCGCGCGAACTGGCCTGGGATGAGGCGCCCGTCGCCGTTGGCGAAGGTGGCGCGCACCCTGACGGTTCCGCTGCGGGCATCGACCTTGTTGTCGATGAACTGAAGACGCCCCCTAGACCGGACACCATCGGCGGTGACCATCTCGACAGGAATGCGCCCGAGCTGGCTGCGCCCGCCGGAGGGAGCGGCGATGGACGCCAGCGCCTTGAGCACGATGGTCTCGTCGACGTCGAAGCTCGCGTGGACGGGATCGACGGACACGAGGGTGGTCAGCACGGCGGCGCCGGCCCCCGTCGCAACGAGGTTGCCCGGCGTGATCTCGCGCCGCCCGACGCGCCCGCCGACCGCGGCCCTGACCTCGGTGTAGCCGAGGTTCAGGCGTGCCGCTTCCAGCGTCGCCTTCGCCGCGTCGAGATTGGCCTTCGCTTCCTTGTAGGCGTTGGCACGGACGTCGAGATCGCGCGCCGTGACGATGCGCTGGTCGGAGAGCCTCTGCCCGCGCTCGAAGTCGCTCGACGTCAGGGCGAGGCGCGCCTCGGCGCCAGCCACCTGCGCTTCCAGGCGCTGGACCTCAGCGGCGTAGGGCGCAGGATCGATCGTCACCAAGAGGTCTCCCGGCTTGACCAGTTCTCCCTCGGCGAAGTGCGTGGCCTGGACCGCACCCCCGACGCGCGCCCGGACCTCGATGCGATCGACGGCCTCCAGGCGGCCCGAGAACTCGTCCCACAGGATGATGTCGCGCGGTTCGACGGCGGCGACCGCGGCGGGCACCGCCTGTTCGGCCGGCGGCGTCGCGGCGATCGCCTTCGTTCCGTGAAGGAACGACGTCATCGACGTGAACTGATGGGACGCACCGGCCAGGAGGGCGAGGACCAGGCCGGCCCCGAGGCTGCGCCGGATCGAAACTCGGATAGGAGAGGTGTCACGCTCGAGGCTCACGGCGGGCTCCGACATCTGTAGGGTTTGCTACACATGTCGACGTGGACGCCGGACGTCAAGTGACTTATCTATTAATCGATACAAAAGTGGGAGCTGGCAGGCAATGGCGATGGGGCGGCCCCGGTCCTTCGACATGGACAAGGCCCTCGACGAAGCGATGGAGTTGTTTTGGCGCCACGGCTACGACGGCGCCAGCCTCGCCATGCTGACGAAGGCGATGGGCATCAAGCCGCCGAGCCTCTATGCGGCCTTCGGCAGCAAGGAAGGTCTGCTCAAGGCTGCGCTCGACCGCTACGCGCAGAAGCGCTCCGCGCACATGCGATACGTGCTGGCGGGCGGCACCGCGCGGGACGTGGCCGAACGGTTCCTGAGCAGCATCGCCGAGAGCCACACGGATCCTGCCAATCCGTCGGGCTGCCTTCTCGTCCAAGGCGGCCTCGCCTGCGGTGCGGGTTCGGAGAACATTCCCTTCGAACTGGCGTCGCGGCGCGCGCAAACGGAGACGGAGCTCCGCGAGCGCTTCGCACAGGCCAGGGAATGCGGTGAGCTGCCGGAGGGCGCCGATCCAGCGGCGCTGGCGCGGTTCCTCTCGACGGTTGCCTCGGGCATGGCCGTCCTGGCCTCGTCCGGCGCCACCCGGGATGCCTTGCGGGACGTGGCGCGCGTCTCGCTCGGCGCATTCGCGGGAGGTGGAGCGTCGGGGCCAGCGCTCTGAGGCGGAACGATTCGTGACCTCAGGAGCGAGGGGTCAGGAACCCGTCCGGCTCAGCTCGTGGGCTCGCCGACAGCGCCCCACCCCCCTCGTACGCCGGCGCTCCGTCGTACGGCGGTCGGGAGAGGTCCGAGGGTATGGGGATGAGGGCGTTCTGGAACGATGGCGGCATTGGGCCGATCTCCGAGCAAGCCGAGGCGGTCGACCTTCGCAAGGCGGGCCTGATTTGGTCGGATACGGTCCGCAGCGTGCAGGGCAACTTTCTCGGCCTGATCGATGACAGGGACAGGACGGTCCAGTTCTACCTCCAGTCCGGCATTCCCGACGATGTCGATGATGCCAGCCATCTTCGCATTGTCCTGATGGACTTCCCGCAACCGGAGCGGAAGGGATCATACGGCAGGCTGGTGGCGATCGGCGAGGTTCACCGCCTGATCGAAACGGCGTTCAGGGCTGGCGCGGACCCGCGCCACTTCGGAGAGATGACGTTCAGTCCCTGGTGACCGGTGGACACGTAAAGCCTTCCTGGCCGTGGGGCGAAGCACCTCGCGGCTCGCCGCCTTCGACTTCCGTGCCGCGCTCAGCGAACCTTGCGGAGCCTCAGGCACTTCCACTCGCATGTTCTTTTTCTTCTCGAATCGCCTGGGCTGCCTCAGCTCGATCCTCGTCTCAGCGGTGCTCACGCTGGTTGTGCTCGCGCTGATCCGAGGCTGGTAGACGCCTCCATCGCGCCTTTCGTGGGAGGCCAGAAAGGCCGCTCGGTGACGGGCGACCAGGACTGGGATCTCAGAACGACTGCGATGGGGACGTGGTGTCGGAGACGTTCGTCACGCCCAACCCTACCGGTCAGTTCGCGGTTACCGACCTGCTGCGCCTCATGATCCCGGCGACATGAGAGGTTCCCGCGACCCCCACTGACAGGCTGATTACCGCCCGCCGACGCGCTGGCCATCGTCCACCGACGCCCGAAACGGCCCAGAACAGAACATCTTAAAATGCGGGATGAGACCAGGGGTTGGAGTCGATGAGCAGAAGAGTTTTATGTTTAATCACAGCATCTTAAAACACAAAACTGGCGGAGAGGGTGGGATTGTCTCGCCACCAAGCAAATCACATATAGATCAAAGGGTTAGTCGCGCCGGGATCTTCCCATGTGTACCAGCCTGAGGGACAAATGTCGACCTGAGGCAAGACAGGCGTTCGTCATCCTCGCCGCATGCGCCCAGCCGACCACGCAGCAGCCTCTGGCTCCGATCCGTCAACGCCCACGCGACCGGCTTTGCTTCCATCGCCTCGCCATTCATCGTGAGGTGATTAGCCCGTCAGCGCCGACCGTCCAGGTACATGGGATTGACCTGCCACTTTAGTTCCGCGCGGGACGCCAGCCCGCCGCCTTAGCTTCGTCTTCCGAGCAGAACAGGCGCTCACCCGCCCTGTCGTTGATGCGGGTGCGGGCATAGTCCGGCGAGCTCGGCAGGTGGTAGATCCGCTCCCCGCCTGCGGAGATGTTGCCCTTGATGGTGCAGCCGCTCGGGCCAACCGGTGGTGTCACCCGCTCCGGCCGGGTGTCCTCGCCCCCGGCGCGCTTGGCGCGACGCCAGGCGGACGGCTCCTCGAAGGTGCCGGCCCAGATCCCGCGCCGCAGCGCCTTGGCCGTGAGTTCGACATTGGCATAGTCCTCCGCATAGCGCCGGTAGGCGACGGCGTGCCCTTCGCCCGCCATCCAGGCGTTCAGATCCCCCGCACTCGTTCGGCACACGGCGACGACGCGGCCGTACTGGTCGGTCTCGCGCGGCTCGCAGGTGACGAGGCGCTGCCCGATGCGGCCCGCCAGCGCGAGGGCGGCAGTCTGGCCGCAGCGGTAGGTCTTGCCCTCCGCGTCCTTGCAGGTCTGACCGCTCTCGGGCGCGTCGATGCCGTGAAGCCGGATGCGGGTGCCTCGGACCTCCAGCGTGTCGCCGTCGATCACCGTGGCACGCCCGACGATCGGCTCAGCAAGCGCGGGCGTGGTGAGAAGCAGAACTCCAAGGACTGATCGATAAACCATCACTTGTCCGATCCCGCTGGCATAATCCCCAAAGGCAATGCGAGGCAGAAAACGATCCTAAGATCTTAGGCCTTCGCATCCTCATGCAGCGTTTCTTCGATGTAGAGTTGATCGAGAAGCACCTTGATGGCCGCCGTCAGGGGTAGGGCAAGAGCAACACCCCAGAGCCCGAACAGGACGCCGAGAATAAGCTGGCCGGCGAAAATCGTCGCCTCCGGGATGTCGAGCGCTCGCTTCTGGATGAACGGGGTCAGCCCGTAGGTCTCCAGGGTCTGCACCGCCACGTAGACACCGATCGCACCCAGCGCCGCGCTCGTGCCTGAGGCAAGGCTAGCCAGAACGATGACGACGCCAGCGATGAGCGGCCCGATCGTTGGGATGAAGGCCAGCAGTCCCGCTTGCAGGCCGAGGATGAGGGCTCCGCCGATCCCCAGCACCGCAAGGCCAGCCCAGGTGCACAGGAAGATGGCCACCATCGTGATGAGCTGACCGAACAGCCAATGGCGAAGGGTCTCGCCCATGCCATCAAGCACCATCCCTCCGCGCGGACGATGCTGGGGCGGAACGAACCGCAAGACGCCGTCGCGATAGGTGCCCGGATCGGCAGCACAGGCGATCCCGAGGAAGATGATGACGAGGACGTTGCCGAGAGCATTGAACAAAGCAAGGATCACGTTCGATGCCGGCCCGAGGATGCTGCTTGCATTCGGCATCGACGCGCCCGCCGCCGTTTCACTCTGGGGCTTGCGATCGCTTGGAGGCTTGCCGTCGCTCGCGGCCGTTCCTTCGGCTGCAGGCGGGCTCTGCGGTTTGGCATCCTCCTCGGCTTGCGGCTTGGGCGGCTCCGTCGGCGCCGAGTCCGGCTTCTTTGCCCCGAGGCCTTCCAGGGCTGGCGAGTCGATGCCGTAACTCTTGAGCCAGTCACGCACCGTTCCGGACTGCTCCTGGACCGTCCGTCCTAGATCGCGAGCCTGTTGCACCACCATGGCGCCGCCGTAGCCTACGAGGCTTATGGCGAGGCCAGCGAGAACCAGACTGACGAGGGCTAGCCTCAAGCCTCGACGAAGCGGCAGCACTGATCCGAGGACGCGGGTGAGACCGTCGAGAAACACGGCCAGCAGGATCCCGGCAAAGATCAGGAAGAGGGTCGACGCCGACAGCCAGGCCAGGGCCAGCAGCGCCACGAAGCACACGACCGCAATACCAGAGACCGTCAGCGACCATGTCCCGGGCTGGGGCCCAGCCGCCTCGCGCGTCGTGTCCGCATCCTGCATCGATTGAGCTTCCTTGCCGAACCCGCAGTCCTGTACAAGCGGTTCGTAGCGCGGAAGGCACTGAGGCTTACCGTCCACCAAGTCCAGCTTTGGCAGGCGAACGTCGTCGGTCTGTGAGCGGAAGTCTGAGCTCGTGCACTCGACGCATGCGGGTCGATCAGGCCGCAATTGCGAAATCAGGCACGTTCCTGAAGGCCAGGATGAGTACGCGCCGTCCGGCTGTGTGGTGCACGTCCACGAGCCAGCCCGACCGATCGCAGAGCTCGATACCTTATGGGGCGCTGCTTAGGACAAGGCTGCCAAACTCGCGACGATCTTGAGGGTGGACCCATAAGGCTCGTTGCGGATCTATGCATCGTCCCGATGGAGGGCGGACCCTTGGTCTCTTCCTACTTGAGGGAGATTAAGCCGATCATCGACGCGAGCCCTCGAATGCCGAGATGATTGCGAACGGCACGAATATTGAGGGTGAGCTAACTGACACTTGCCAGCTCATCAACAATACCAGACCCGTCTGAGCGACTTCGAAGTTCAGCGCGTGTTGTTCACGATGGCGTTCTCGTCTCGCTGAGACAAAGCGCAGTCCATGGCTGACATGCTGCGCGCCGTCTCGGGCTGGCGCTAACCCGCTGTGGTACGATCCGCGTGCGATTCGGACGAGCCTATCGAACTTCCGCGGCGAGATCAGAGTCTCGGCTGGGAAGGTCACGACTCCCGAACAGAGCTGAGCGCCAGGCGAGAACTGCGGGGCCACCCACCGCGCCGCGACATTGCTGCCACCTACCTCAGAGCTGCGCCTGTGCGTTGCCCAACCTTACGCTCACAGGTTTGCACATGTCGCTTCGATCCGAGACCCCGCCGTCACCCGCCAACCTCGATTTCGGGCAGCCGCCCGACTCAGATCGGCCCACCTCGGCGATGCTGAAGGCAGACATCGACAGCGGGCGCACTGGAGATAAGGCACCACACGGTGATGTCGGCGCGGCTCCTCTGGGCACCTGTGAGGAGGCTGGTGGTGCACCTCCAACTCCGCAGGACATCAAGCTGGCACGAACGAACGAGGCCGCGTCGGAGCGGGTGCGGGACGCGGCTGACGTGCACGGGAAATCGCGATGGATCTTGCCGGCCTCACTCGGCGTGTTGATCGCTTTCCCCGCCCTTTTCGGCCTGATCATGTGGGTTAGCCGCTAAGTCTGGGCTAAGGATGCGTGATGACATACACGCTCCACCAGCTCGCAGCAGGCAGCTACGATCTTGCCCTAGATGGCGAGGTCGTGGGCAGCGTGGTCAGGAACGTCTCGCCCCGCGGCGAGGAGAGGGGTTGGCGCGCGGAGTTGCTGGAAGATCTTTCGCCCGAGCAGCGGCCGAGCCCGTTCAGCGGTATCGAGCATCCCTTCCGCACCCTCGAAGCCGTCATGGCATGGCTTGGCGGCGCGGCTATCGTCGAGAACCTGCCCAATCAGTAAGGGGCGTTACCAAAGGGATCTTCGGGCGAAGACCGCAAGGCGTGTCGGGGTAGCCCGCGTGCTTCGCCCTGGCTGCTCTGGACACAACTCCCACCTTGCCCTTTTGAACCGCGGCTATCCCCTGCGGTCTCTGCCCCAAGGTTTTCTCACCTTCAGCCCGCCGCCACCGCGGGCTTTTCGTCGAGGGAGGGCACACCGCTTTTCCGCTTGTCGATCAGGTCAGTCCACGCGAGAGACGAAGACGTAGATCGCTGCAGGATGTCTCGGTCCGTTGGCCCAGTGCATCACATCCACCACGGTGTTGGAAACGGTTGTAACACAAGCCGCAGCTGTCGAGCTCGACCTTAAGGCTCCCGCCTGAACAGCAGGCTGAGGTTATTGGCGGGCATGGCAATGCGATCGGCTAGGTGCAATCCATGAGCGGCCGCGGCCCGGGCCACAGCATCAACGTCGCGGACACCCCATTCCGGGTCGCGCGCCCGCAGGTCGGCGTCGAAGGCTGCGTTACCAGGTCCGGTGTGCGTCCCACCCGTTAGGAAGGGGCCATAGAGGTAGAGTAGCCCGAAATCAGGCAGCAGGCGCGCAGCGCCTGCCATCAGGCCCTCTGTGGCCGACCACGGTGCGATGTGGATCATGTTGATGGCGACAATCGCATCAGCTTTCTCGACCGGCCAGGAGGATGCGGACGCGTCGAGTCGCACTGGTGGTAGGACATTCGTTAGACCGGCGGCCCCAACGTGCGCTCGGATGCTGCCAAGTGCGATTGCGTTAGGATCGCTCGGCAGCCATCTTAGGCCCGGCAGGGTTGTTGCGAAGTGGACGGCGTGCTCGCCGGTGCCTGAGGCCACCTCCAGCACAAGACCTGTTTGCGGGAGTGCCTGGCGTAGAACCTGCAGGATCACATCCTTGTTGCGAGCGACTGCAGGAGCGCTGAGTGCCTCGTCGATAGCGTCTTGTCTCAGCATTTGCTCCTCCTTCGAGGTGCATCGTTGCGAAACGCAGCCTCAAGTCCCGTCGCTAAGCCTCTCTGCCAGAGCCCTTGCCTGAGCGGACACTCAGGTCACTAGATCTCGCCAAAGATAGCGTTGCCTCAGGTGATCGCGATAGGCTTCGAGCCCCAAGGATTTGCCGGTTGCGGCCGTCAGAACGTCGTCCGTGCCGAGAAGACTGCCCTTTGCATGCACGTTGGCCCGCAGCCAGCCAACGAGCGGGCTAAAGTCGCCACTTGCGAAACTGGTGCGAATGTTCCGCTCGGCCGAACACGCAGCGGCAAACAACTGGGCGGCCGCGATCGCACCGAGTGTATAGGTCGGGAAGTACCCCCAAGCACCGCTCGGCCAGTGGATGTCCTGCAGGCATCCCTGCGCGTCGTTTGGGACTGTGACCCCGAGCAACGCCTTCATCCCACTATTGAACGCGGCGGGCAGGTCCGCAACGGCAAGATCGCCGGCGATCATCGCCTTTTCAAGATCGTAGCGCAGTAGAATGTGTGCGGGGTAAGTCACCTCGTCTGCATCCACGCGGATGAAGCCGGGCTGAACCCGTGTGTAGACCCGATGCAGGTTCTCAGGCGACCAAGCGGGATCTTCACGGCCAAAGGCATCGGTGAGCAGGGGCGAGAGGTAGGCCAAAAACTCGGGCGACCGGCAGGCTTGCATCTCGATCAGCAGAGACTGGCTCTCGTGGAGGGTCATGCCGCGAGCTTGCCCGACCGGCTGCGAGGCCCACGCCGCCGGGCGGCCTTGCTCATAGAGCGCGTGCCCAGTCTCGTGCATCACGCCCATGAGGGATTGCGTGAAATCCCCTTCGTCGTAGCGCGTTGTGATCCGGACATCGCCTGTAGCCCCACCGCAGAAGGGATGAAGGCTGATGTCCAGGCGGCCATGGGTGAAGTCGAAGCCGACGGCCCGCATCAGGGTCTCGCCGAGCTTGCGCTGGGCCTCCACCGGGAAATGACCGTTGATCGGGATTGGCGCTGATGCGAGATGCTGGCGTTCAGTCGCCTCCGCAATCAGGACTGGCAGCTCCTGCCGTAAGGCGTCGAACAGTGGGTCAATGCAGCCTTGGCGCAGGCCAGGGTCGTACTGATCGAGGAGGGCGTCATAGGTGGAGGTGCCCAGGGCTTCGGACTTGACCTGACCAGTCTCCCGTTGAAGGTCCAGCACCGTCTCTAGGTGGGGCAGGAGCAGTGCGAAGTCGCTGGTTCGGCGAGCCTCACGCCACACCATCTCGGCATGCGAGGTGGCCTTGGAGGTTGCCACGACAAGGTCTTGCGGCAGCGCCGCCGCGTGGACGAAGGCGCATCTCATCTCCCGCAAATTGGCGCTCTGCCAGGGATCCAGTCTGGCGCGTTGTGCGTCGGCGTCATCGAGGAGATCGGGCACGTCGCTCGAGGTCAGAACTTCGTGGGCAAGGCCACGCAGCACGGCCAACTGTTTGGCTCGTTCGGAGGCCGCACCAACGGGCATTATCGCTTGTGCGTCCCAGCCTAAAATCCCAGCAACGTCCTCCAATACCCGAACGCGGGCGAAGCGCTCTTCCAGGCTCTCATACGCACGTGAGTTGATCATAAAGCGCCTCCTGCGGGCGATGATCGAGAAGCCGGATCGATCAGCTCACGCCGAAGGTTGTAAGACAATCGTCGCACATTCACCCTTACTGAAGAACTCGGTAATTCTGCGTTGGTGAGCAACCAAAAGCCTGTGCGGTAAACGCATGGCTGCTGCCGATCTTATGCAGTCCTCTGATACGCACTCGGTCTGGGCGATGTTTGCCGTCACTCGCCCCGTGATCTCACCAAGGAGATCATTCCTCGATCATCCCGCAATACGCCAATGCTAGAGGACCAGCAACTTGACCGTTACTCGTCAGAGAAGACCGCCGCTTCATCGGAGGGTGCAGGCTCACTGTCGAACTCCAGCCGAACCGCACCGGCGCATTCTGAAGGTCTGCAACATCGGTAGGGTGCTGGTGAACCACGCGGCTTGAGAAGTCTTAGAGAAGTCGTTCCCAGCATAGGGCATGCGTGCGAAACCGCGTCCGAGTGCACCCACGCAACCTTGGTGCCGTCGGGGGTCGCGCAAATGAGGAGCAGCGACCGAAGGCCAATCCCCAGACTGAAGCGACACTGGATTGAGGAAGCACACTATTTTCGTGCGCAGAAGCCCAACGCAGCCGCTACGTCGAGCGCCTCCCTTGAGAGTAAGCGGGCCGGACGCGTGCCTACG
>NZ_BPQP01000036.1 GCF_022179305.1 Methylobacterium iners | reverse complement strand
ACACCTCGGTCTGCCCGAGCCCGTGTCGGACGGCGGGGAGGCAGCCGATCTGGCGCACAGCCTTGAGACGGCCTGATGGCGGCCTGTTCGACAAGTTCGCTGCCGGCGATCCCGCGTACGATGGGCCCTGCTGAGATGCCGCAGACCCTCCAACCGAGGCACCCCGAGACCCCATTTAGGGGTATGCCGGATCAGCCGGATCGACCTCGTGCCCTCCTCATGACCCTTGCTCGTAATGTTCGCGCAGCGCGGCTGCGTTTCGGTCTGCCGGTCGAGGATCTTGCCTATCTCGCCGATGTCGAGGTTGCCGTCGTCGAGGCGATCGAGCGGGGCGAGGGTGGCTCGACGGACGTCAGCGCGCTCGAGCGGCTGGCTTGGGCGCTCGGCGTCACCCTGTCGGACCTCGTCGGGACCGGTTCGTAACCGGCGGAACCGCAACGCGCCTGGTCTTCGAGATGCGCGGTCGTCCTGCCTTCGTCAGGGTCCGGCCAAGGGTGAGCGGTCGTACTGGGCGAGCAGGTCGGCCGGGTCGTCGTAGACCGCGATGCAGCCGGCCTGCCTCAGCTCCTCCGCCGACCAGCCGCCGCTCAGCACCCCGATGGTCCGGATGCCGGCCCTGCTGGCAGCCTCGGCATCATAGGGGGTGTCGCCGACCACGACGGCGTCTCCGGCCGCGATCCCGCTGAGCCGCTTCAGGGCGGCCTCGAAGATGTCCGGGTGGGGCTTGCTGTGCGCGGCATCGTCCGCGGAGGTCTCGGTGCCGATCAGATCCTCGATATGCGCAATCGTCTTGTAGGTCTGAAGTTCGTCCTCCTTGGCGGACGAGGCCAGGGCCAGCTGCTTGCCGTCGGCCAGCAGGCGCTCGATGAGCGCGCGGCTCCCCGCGAGGCTCCGGATGGTCGGCAGGTAGCGCTCCTTGAGGATCCCCGAGCGGTGCGTCTCCAGCGCTTGGCCCTTCTCCTTCAGCTCGTCCTCGGACAGGAAGACCGGCAGAAGCTGATCGCCGCCCTTGCCGATCTGCCGTCGGATGTCCTCGAACGGGATGTCATGGCCGAAGTCGCGGAAGGCGTCCTGCCAGGCTTTGGCGTGCTGAGGGACGGAATCGATCAGGGTTCCGTCCACGTCGAAGATCACGGCTTTGGGCATCAACACGCCTTTCTTCGTCGGGAAAGCGGCGGGTCGAGGCCCAAGTTCCAGTTCGATGCGGCGTCTTGGTCAGGAGGGGCGAGGGCGCCCGACAAGGGAGTTGGACCAACAGTCCTGGCCGCCCCGGCAAGGACCGCCGAGGATGGAGCGTCGGACGGTCAGACGCTCAGTTGAACCTGCATCCTCGGCAGGGGCGCACGGCGCTCGAGGCCGAATTCCTGCAGGGGCACGACTTGGACGGCCTCGTCCCTGCGCGCGATCACGACGCTGTTGTCCGGCACCGCGATCCAATTCGCATGCTCCCGGTCGAGCGGCTCCGAGACGACGACGACGCCCTCGTCCGAGGCGCGGTAATACATGCTGTTGGCCGCATCGTTGGCGGCGTAGCGGAAGGCGTAGAGGTCCCGGCCATCGGCCAGCGCGGCCGTGAAGCGGAAGGGATGCCCGTCGTCGATGCCGCCGACGAGATCGGTGAGCGCGGCAAGTGTGCGGACTGTCGCGTCGATCGGGTCGCGGCGGGGCCCTGGCCCGAGCAGACCGGCACCGAGGATCGCGAGGAAGATGGCCTCCGAATCCGTGGTGCCGGCGCGCGAGGGATAAAGCTCGTTGGGGATCAGCGCCTCGATCTGCCGGCGCAGGCGCGTCCAGTCCCCGATGTAGCCGTTATGCATGAACAGCCAGGTTCCGCAGGCGAAGGGATGACAGTTCTGCCGCGTGATCGGGGTGCCGGTCGCGGCCCGCACATGGGCGAAGAACAGGTGCGAGAGCAGGTGGCGGCAGAGATAGCGCAGGTTCTCGTCCGACCAGGCCGGCCGGATCTCGCGGTAGAGCCCCGGCTCGGGATGATCGCCGTACCAGCCCAGGCCGAAGCCGTCGCCGTTCGTGGCGGCGGTGGATTCCAGGGCGTGGATGCTCTGTGAGACGAGCGAGTGGGTGGGCTCGGTGACGTAATGTTCCAGCGCGGTCGTGTAGCCACGATACGCGATCCAACGGCACATGAACCACCTCTCCCAAATTCATTCCGGTCCGGACTCGATCCTGACGATGGGAGTGGGCCAGATTGAGGGCGAGCCGGCACGCCACCTCGGAGGATGGATCGATCGCCCGACGCGCGTCAGCCGTTCACGGTGTTCTCGGCGATCCAGTCCGCCACCGCGAGAAGCGCCGCGTCGGGCCCGGCCTCCCGCTCCCGCGCCTGGAAGATCGCGAGCTGGGCATCCGCCGACGTCCCCTCCGCGACGATGGTTCGGCAATGCGCGACCTCGGCGCTGCAGCCGAGGGCCTCGGCGTCCTCCGCCGTCAGCGCGAGGACCTGCTCCACGAGTTCGCCTACTGGGACGGCACCCTCCCGGCTCACGAAGGTGCCGTGCACGCCGTAGCGCTGCGCGCGCCACTTGTTCTCCTGGGCGATGGCGCGCGAGACCGCGTCCAGTTCCCCGTTGTGCCCCGGGTTCAGGTCGAGATGCCGCGCGAGCACGCGGTAGAGCGCCGCGATCGCGATCGTGTCGTCGAGGCGGGTGCAGCAATCGGGCGCCCGCAATTCCAGCGTGGGATATTTCGGCGAGGGCCGGATCATCCACCAGACGTAGCTCGCATCCTTCATCACGCCCGAGGCGACCAGCGCAGCCACGTAGGCGTCGAACGCCTCCGTCGTCGGGAACAGCTCCGGGATGCCCGTGCGTGGCAGCTCGTCGTAGGCCGCGAGCCGATAGCCCCGCAGCCCCGTCGCCCGTCCCTGCCAGAACGGCGACGAGGTCGAGAGCGCCAGGAACAGCGGCAGGTACGGGATCATCCGACACATCACGCTGACGCGCCGGGCGGGATCGGGGAGCTCCACATGGACGTGCATGCCGCACAGCATGTTGCGCGCGCCGATCATCTGGAGATCGTCCATGATCGCGCTGTAGCGCTGGTGCTCGCTTTGCGCGGCATCCCTCCACCGGGCCGTGGGATGGGTGCCGCAGGCCAGCACCGCGAGGTCGTGCTCGGAGGCGAGCGTTGCGAGCGTACGGCGGATGTATTGCAACTCGGCGCGAGCCTCGCCCATGCTGGCGTAGGGCGGCGTTGCTGCCTCGACCTGCGTCTGCAGGAACTCGCGGTCGACACGGCCCTCGGTGGCGGCCTTCGCGTTGGCGAAGAGGACGTCGGGCGTCGTGCAGGCGGCATGCTTCGTCCGGCTGTCCGAGAGGAAGTACTCCTCCTCGATGCCGATGGAATAGGCGTCCTTGGCGCGCGTCTCCGACGAGGCCAGACCGGCGAGCAGCCGCTCGAACAGCCACTGCTTGGGGCCGAAGCCCCTCAGGACTTCCGGATCATACTCCATGGGATTGCAGCCAGCACTCGAGGAGGGCGACCTGCCAGAGCTTGGAATGCCCCTTCGGCGTCAGGGTCCCGTCCGGGTCCGCGAGCAGGCGGTCGACGTAAGCGCGGTTGAACAGGCCGCGATCCCTGGCCGCCGGCGCGTCCAGCACCCCGCGCACGAAATCGAGGTAGGGGCCGCGGATGTGCTTGAGGGCGGGGACGGGAAAGTAGCCCTTCGGCCGGTCGATCACGTCCCGCGGCAGGACTTTGCGCGCGGCTTCCTTGAGGATGTACTTCCCGCCGTCACGGACCTTCAGCTCCGCCGGGATTCGGGCCGCGAGCTCGACGAGGTCGTGGTCGAGAAACGGCACCCGTGCCTCCAGCCCGAAGGCCATCGTCATGTTGTCGACGCGCTTGACGGGGTCGTCCACCAGCATGACCTGCGTGTCGAGGAGCAGGGTCTTGTCGATCGCCTCCACGTCCCCGGCTCCAGCGAAGAAGTCGGCGATGAAGTCCCGGCTGTAATCCTCGCCGATGAGCTCGGAGCGTAGCGTCTCGCGCATCTCCGCGTGGTCGCGGTCGAAGTAGACGCTGGCATAATCCGCGACGGGATCCTTCGAGCCCATCATCTTCGGGTACCAATGGTAGCCCGCGAAGACCTCGTCGGCGCCCTGGCCGCTCTGGACCACCTTCACGTGCTTCGAGACCTCCTGGGAGAGGAGATAGAAGCCGACCGCGTCGTGGCTCATCTGCGGCTCGGCCATCGCGGCGATCGTGGCGGGCAGGGCCTCGAGGGTCCGCGACGCGTCCACCGCGATCTTGACGTGGTCGGTCGCGTATTCCCGGGCGATGATGTCCGAATACTTGAACTCGTCGCCCTCGATGCCGTTCACCGCGTCGAAGCCGACCGAGAAGGTCTTCAGCCCGGTCTGCCCCTTGCGGGCGAGGAGGGCTACGAGGAGCGAGCTGTCGAGGCCGCCGGAGAGGAGGACGCCCGTCGGCACGTCGGCCACCTGGCGGCGCTCGACGGCCGTGGCCAAGGCGTCGAGGACGGCCTGGCGCCAGTCCGATTCCGTGACGTTCCGGTCCTCGGGGCGCGGACCCATCTGAACGGTCCAGTAGCGCGTCTCCTTGCGCGAGCCGTCGGGCTCGATGATCAAGATCGTCGCCGGGGCGAGCTTGCGCACCCCGCGGATGATCGTGCGCGGCGCGGGCACCACCGCGTGAAAGCTCATGTAGTTGTGCAGGCCGATCGGATCGATCGTCGTGTCGATGTCGCCGGCCGCCAGCAGCGCCGGCAGCGTCGAGGCGAAGCGGAACTTGCCGCGGGGCTCGGCGAAGTAGAGCGGCTTGATGCCTAGCCGGTCGCGCGCCAGGACCACGCGGCCGCTGTCGCGCTCGCAGATCGCGAAGGCAAACATCCCGTAGAAGCGCTCGACGCAGCGCGGCCCCCAAGCGTGATAGGCCTTGAGGACGACCTCCGTGTCGCCGGTGGAGAAGAAGCGGTAACCCTTGGCGACGAGCTCGTCGCGCAGGTCGCGGAAATTGTAGATGCAGCCGTTGAAGACGATGGCGAGGCCGAGCTCCGGGTCCAGCATCGGCTGCTGGGAGGCCTCGGAGAGATCGAGGATCTTCAACCGGCGGTGGCCGAACGCGACGCGTCCTTGGGCGAAGACGCCCGCTCCGTCCGGGCCTCGGTCGTTGAGTTTCTCCGCCATCGCCTGGGCGGCGACGGAATCAGCCGGCCCGTCGAAGCTAATCTCGCCGCATACGCCGCACATTGATGATCCCTACGTCCTCTTGATCTTGATCTTGCGATGGCCAGCCGCGGTGCCCGAAGACGTCGTCGCGGGACCCGGCCGATGCTCTGCGAACGGAACTGCCGTCCCGCCCGGACAGACCGCCGACACAACCCAATACTGCCTAATACGGCCGAGAATGGCCGCGGTTCCTGCTGGGTCCGACGGTCGCCTGCTCATTTTGTCGACACGGCGGAGTTGCGCGAGACGGGACGAAACCCGCCCTCAAGAGGCTGGTCTTGGCCGAGGCGCAAGGCGCGGCGGGTGCCGGACCAACGGCGTCGATGACCCAGGAATGAGGTCGCGTGAACCTGAACCGCGTGCAGACGCGTTGTCGGCCATGCCGTCCGACGCCACGATCCGAAACGCAGTGCTGAAGGCAGGATGGGCTGCGCGCTGCGAGGCCGCCGACATCGCGCTTGGCCTCACGCTGGCCCGCGCGAAGGACCGGCCGGGCGTGCGAGCCCTCGGCACCCTGGGCGAGGTCGGCGGGTGGAGGGCGCTTCTCGCCTTGTCGGCCGGGACGCTGGTGTGGGGGCTCGCCGCTCGGGACCGGCGCTTGGCCGACGCGGGGAGACGCATGCTGGGGGCAGGCGTACTGGCGAGCCTCACGAAGATGACGGCCAAGCGGCTCGTCCACCGCACGAGGCCGAACGTCCTCATGGACGAAGGCTTCTACGTGAAGGGCTGGCTCGGTCCCAACGCAGGGCCCTGGCAATCCTTCCCCTCCGGCCACTCGGCCTTGAGTGTCGCGGTCGCCCGCGCCGTAGGCCGTGCCTATCCGGAGGTTCGGTTCCCCGCCTACGGGGGAGCGGCGGCCGTCGCGTTCATCCAGGTCCTGCGCGGAGCCCACTTCCCGTCCGATGTCATCGTCGGCGCCGCGATCGGCATCGCGGCGGAAGCCGCAGCCGAGGCGCTGGCGGCTGCACCCACCCCCTGATCGCTGCCAGGTCCTGCCTACTGGAGATGTGGGTGGTGATCGGCATGGTGGATCGGCAACCCGACGAGGCCGACATCCGCGGCAGGCTCGGCCTCACCCGGCACGTATCCCGTCTCGGGCTGACGGCCGGCCCTGTTGCCCCCACCGAACACGAGGTTGCCGTCGGCATCGACGGAGGCGGGCAGGGACCCGCCCTGGCGCCCCGCACCGCCGTGATCCGCGTGCGCTTGCTCCCGCGCGTTGGCGTTCTGAGCCGAGGTCGTCGGCGACGTGCCGGCTTCCCCCCGTCCCGCCGGATCGTCCGCCCCCGACACCGAACGGGCATTTGGCGGGCCGGCTGCGTTGCCGCCGCCGCGACCCGTGTGCTCCTCATCTCCGCCGGGCACGGACCTGTCCGATTGAGGATGGCCATCGAGAGCCGCCGCGCTTCGGTCTTGCGGCGACCCGTTCTCTGAGGCCGTCGCCGCTGCACGCTGCGCGTCGCGGGTACCGGAGCCTGGATTGTCGGCGGCTGGGTCCGTGTGAGCGCCGTTCGCCCCCTGATGCCCCGTGCCTTGGGGCGAGACCGCGTGTTCATGGTCCTGATCTGCTGCGCGCGCTTCCCGATCCTGGGCCTCGCCGCCACGCGCGTCCGCCGCCGCGTTGCGCGGGGCCGGGAGGTCGACCGGCGTCATCTCCAACGCTTCCGAGCCCCGACCGTTCGCGCCTTGTCCGTTCGAGCCGTGCGGCGGTCCATCGGCGGCCTGAGCGACCTCCGCGCCCCCGCGGTTCGAACCGCCCCCACCATGGTCCGCCCCTCGCGCATCGCCGGCGTGAGCCTCGGCTTGGATGCCACGGGGTGCGCCCGGGTTATCCGATTGCCCCTCGCTACCTGCCTCGGATCGAGCCCCCGGATTGTCCGGCTCGGGACCGCCCGCCCCAGCGCCGTTCGCTTCCCGGTGTCCTCCGCCCCCGGAGGTCGTCGCCTGTCCGTTGCCGCCGTCCGCACGGGCGTCCCGGCCCTGGACTTCGGCGATGCCGGGTTCGCCGTCTGCGTTGCGCGATGCCGCGGGATCGGGTGACGGCGCCGCATCGGCCGCCCTCGCTCCCTGATCATTCGCAGCTTGCCCGTTCGAGCCGCGCGGCGGCGCATCGGCGGATTGATCGATCCTTCCGCTTCCACGGCTGGACTCGTCCTGGCTGGGGTCTCCCGCCTGCACGTCGACGGCCCGAGCCTCGGCTTGCGTCGCCGATCTCCCGGTGTCGGAGCCTGGCTCGGCGGGTTCGTTCGCAGAACCGCCGTTCGATCCCTGGTCCTGCCTGGCTTGGGTGACTTCGGCGGGTTCGCTCCCTCGATCCGCGCTTGCCTCGCGGGCCCGAGCCTCGCCGGTACCCGCCTCGACACCCGCGCCGCGCGACCTCGAAGCTTCCGGCGGCCCGGAATCCCGGTCGCTCGCAGCTTGCCCATTGGAGCCGTGCGTTCCGTGATCGGCCTCGCCGACGTTCTCGCGCCCGCGGTTCGGACCGCTCTCGTCTCCGTCCTTCCCCTTCTCATCCCTGTCGCGAGCCTCGGTCCGGACGCCGTGGGACGGACCCGAGGGATCGGTCGAATGATGCTCGCCACCTGACTCCGATCGGCGGCCACTCGCGGCCTGCCTGTCGGCCTCTTCGCGCTCCTGACGGTCGGCGCGCTCGATCGAGCGCGGCACACGCTCGTCGTCGGACCGAGCAGCAGGGTTGGACGTGGCGCCCCGGGCGTGCGCGGACTGAACGGTGGAGGACGGACCATCCTGATGACCTTGGTGGTTCGAGCGATCCTGCGACAGGTCCGTCGATCGCGCGCCCTCCTCGGTTGCCTGCTGCGAGGCAGCCGAGCCTGACGAAGCCTTCTCGACGCCACCAGCCGCGGGGGTTGGGCTGGCAGCGTCGGGGGCGGCCTCGCCCTCGACGGAGCGGGCATTCAGCAGGTGCGGCTCCGGCGCGGCGCGCAGGTTTGCGAACACGGGGTGAGGTGGCGCCGCTCCCTCCGAGACCGCGTCGGGTCTGACGGGCTGGCTCGTCTGCGAGGGTGCCGAGCCCGCCACCGACGGATTGCGATGGAAGCCGTCCCTCTCGGGAGCGACGGCCGCCTCGCGCTGGAGGAGCGACGCCCCTGGCCGGCCGGAGCCGCCTCCGGCATCGATGGACTGCGCCCCGTCGTCCAGGCCGGCGTGCTCCGCGGCGCCGCGCGCTTGCGCCATGAAGAGCGAGGCGGCGTCCGCGCCGTGCTCGAGCGGGTCGGCCGCGAAGCTCTCGGCGGCAAAGAGCATGGCCGATAGGATGAGGGCTTCGACGAGCTTGCGATGATCCTCCGGCTCCCGGGACTGTCCCGGTGCTTCGGCCTTCGCCGGAGGCGCCGCCTTCTCGGCGCTCTCGCGATGGCCTGCGCCTCGCAACGGGCCCGGGCCGGCGTCGGACGCTGGCTCGACGCCTTCCAGTTCGTGCGCGGCCGCGTCGCCGGACGAGAGGGCGAGGGCTGCGGCCGCGACGATCGCCGCCAGCAGCGCGGCGGGATGAACCACGAGCTTGGTGCCGGCGTCCGGCCGCGGGATGGGCAGGAGCGAGGGATACTGCTCGGCGATCTGGTTGAGGAGCGCGCGGAAGTCGGGGCCGCGCATCGCGTGATCGAGGGCGTCGGAGGCGACCACGTAGCTGCCGTCGATCCGGGCGAAATGCATGATCGCTTCGCCGTCGGGCTCGCAGAAGACGAACCAGGGGTCCGCCTCGTCGCTCAGGCCCTGCTCGCTGGTGATCCGCAGCCCGGCACGGATCAGCGCCGCCTCGACGCGGTAGAACTCGGCGAGCTCCTGTTGCGACCAGTTCCCCTGCGTCGTCGGGGCGGGCCGGAAGAATGAGATCACCGCACCCATGTCGATCCCGCTCCCCTCGATCGCGCTGCTGCTGCCGGTCTAGCGTTCATGGAAGGCGCGTCCCATCGCGTCGAAGAAGGGCCTGACGAGGTAATCCAGCGCCGTCCGCTCGCCGGCCGACACGACGATCTCGGCGGGAAGTCCGGCCATCAAGCGGGGCCTGACCTCGCCGGGAACCTGGTCGTCGTGGATCTCGACGATGCCCGCGAAGTAGGCCTGCTTCGTGGTGTCGTCGATCAGGCGATCGCGCGAGACGGTCTTCAGGGTGCCGAAGATCGTGGGCGTCCGGCGCGCCTGGAAGCTCGGAAACTTGATCTCCGCCCGCATCCCCGCATGGATGGCCTCGAGGTCGTTCGGGGAGAACTGGACGCTGATGACGAGCCGATCGCTCGTCGGGACGAGCTCCATGAGCGGCTCGCCCGAGCGGATCACCTGTCCGATCGTGTAGACCTTGAGGCCCTGGACCACGCCGCGATGCGAGGCGCGCACCTCGTGCCTCTGGAGCACGTCCTGGGCGACGAGGAGCTTCTCGCGGAGTTCCGAGATCTTCTGGCGCGTGTCCAGGAGCTGGGCCGTATTGGCCTCCTGGAGCTTCTGCTTGAGCTGCGCGACCTGCAGCCCGGCCTCGCCGATCGCGTTCTGTGCCTTGGCGGTCTCCGCCACGGAGCGCCCGATCACGCCCTGCAGCCGCATACGCTCGCGCTCCATCAGGAGGACGCGGGAGAGGGGGATGAGATTCTTCTCGCGCAGCGCGCGCAGGCCCTCGAGCTCCTGGTTGATGAAGCCGACCTGCTCCTCGACGGAGGATCGCTCGACCGCGAGGCCCGACATCTCGGTGTTCAGCTGCGTCACGCGGGCATTGATCAGGTTCAGCTGCGCCTGAACGGAGGCTTGGCGCTCGGTGAGGTGCATCACCTGATCGCCGATCATGCGGGCGATCGCATCCTCTCCCTGGCGCCGGATGATCTCCGGGGGCAGATCGAGGTCGCGTGCCTGGTTCTGCTCGGCCCTGAGCCGCGCCTCGAGGATCAGGGCGGCGTCGAGCTGGTTCCCCAGCACGTCGGCGGCGGCGCGCGACTGGAGCGGGTCGATGCGCAGGAGGACGTCGCCCTCCTGAACGCTCTGGCCGTCCCGCACCAGGACCTCGCGGACCATGCCGCCCTCGAAATGCTGAACCACCTTCCGGCTGCCTTCCGCGGTGATGACGCCCGGGCTGATCACGGCGCGATCGAGGCGCACCGTGGCCGCCCAGACGCCCATCACGCCGAAGGTCGCCAGGATCAGGGCGTAGCCGGCCACCGCATAGGGGCGCCAACTCGTCGGAGCGGCCGCACCCCGCGCCTCGGCCGCCGAGCGACCTGGGAGCTCGGGGAGCCGAGGCAGCGCAGGGCTGATCGAGGGGAGGGCCATCGCTCAGCCCGCCGCTCGGTGGATGTCGGCAAGCCGGCGGCCCGCAGCGCTGCCGGGCTGCGCGGGCGGCACGAGGGAGGGCACGGGCCGCAGGCCGGCGACCTCCTCGAGCACCTGCGCCGCCGGACCAAAGGTCTGGACGGTGCCATCGGCCATCACGAGAACCTGATCGGCCCCGGTCAGGAGGCTCACCTTGTGGGTGACGATCAGCACCGTCGTCCCCTGCCGCTTCAGTTCCGCCACGGCGCTGACGAGGGCGGCCTCGCCGGCCTGGTCGAGGCTCGCATTCGGCTCGTCGAGCACGACGAGGCTCGGGCCGCCGTAGAGCGCCCGGGCGAGGGCGATGCGCTGGCGCTGCCCCCCGGACAGGACGTGCCCCCCCGCGCCGATCCCGGTGTTGTACCCGTCCGGAAGCGCCTGGATCAGGGCGTGGCACCCGGCCATCTGCGCCGCTGCGATGATCGCGGCCTCATCCTGGACGGCGAAACGCGCGATGTTCTGCGCCACCGTGCCGTCGAACAATTCGACGTCCTGCGGCAGGTACCCCACGGCGCCCCCCAGCACCTGCGGGTCCCAGTGCTCCAGATCCGAGCCGTCGACCCGGACGCTGCCGCCGGCACGCGGCAGGACGCCCGTGATCGCCTTCACGAGCGTCGACTTACCGGCCGCGCTCGGACCGATGATCCCGACGACGCTGCCCGGCTCCACCGCGAAGCTGACGTCGCTCAGGATGAGTCGCGACGTGCCCGGGGCGGCCACCGACAGCGACTCCACCGCGATCCGGCCCTGCGGCCGAGGCAGCGCCATGCGCTCGGGCTCCTGCCCCTCCGCCTCGACGAGGCGCGCGAGGCGGCCGTAGCTGGCGCGCGCGGCGGTGAAGCCCTTCCAGTTCGCCACGACGAGCTCGATCGGTGCGAGCGCCCGTCCGATGATGATCGAGGCGGCGATCATCGATCCCGCCGAGATCTCGCGATGGATGGCCAGGTAGGCGCCGACCCCCAGGACCACCATCTGCAGGAACATGCGCACGAACTTCGTCGCGGCGACGATGATCCCGGCCCGGTCGCTGGCATGGGCCTGGAACAGCAGCGCCTCGTCGTGGCGGGAGCGCCAGAGGCTCCGCACGGCGGCGAGCATGCCCATGGCGCGAAGCACGTCGGCGTTGCGGAACATGGCCCGCGCCTGCTGGGCGGCGGTGCCGGCGGCCTGGCTCGCCGCGTCGATCGAACGGCGCGTGGCAAGCTCGTTCAGGAGCGTGAGCGCCAGGATCACCGCCCCGCCGATCAGCCCGATCCACCCGAACCAAGGATGGAGGATGAAGCAGGCGACGAGGAAGATCGGGGTCCAGGGCGCGTCGAAGAAGGCGAGGATGCCGCTGCTCGTGAGGAACTCGCGCAGCACGTCCACGTCCCGCAGGGCCGTCTCCTGTCCGCCGCCCGGCTTCCGCAGCGTGCCGCGATGCGCCGCATCGAAGATGGGACCGGCGATCCGCTGATCGAAGATGATCCCGCCACGAACCAGAATGCGCGAGCGGAGCATCTCCAGCGCGGCGTAGACGACGAGTGCAAAAGCCGCGATCACCGTGATGCCGAGCAGTGTTCCCTCGTTTCGGCTCAAGAGAACGCGGTCGTAGATCTGAAGCATGTACAATGGGCTGACGAACAGCAGCACATTAATGAAGAACCCGAAGACGAACGCGGTCAGGAAGACAGGTTTCAGGGCCCGCAGCCCGTCGCTCAACACGGATGGGGAACAATCGTCACGCATCCGGCTTACTCACCAAGACCGGTCGGAGGGCGGAGCCTTTCGGATCGTAGCAGGTCCCGCCGATGGCCCTGGGCGCATGCGCCCGAGCGCAGCGTTCGCTTCGGCCGGGACGACGGGCGATTGACCGCCATACGCATCGATTCGCCTGCTCCCGTCCCATCGGCACCAACTTGGCTTAACCGCCAAGACCGCGCGAAGTTGCCTCGCCCGTGCATCCGGATTCGCGGCGAGATCGCACTGGACTCCTCCCGCTCGACAAGCCTATATACTTATTACTGTATAGGCCGGCATTCTGCGGCTCAAGGTTGGAAGAAGGCAGCGGCCGCCGTGTATGCTCATCATCAACGCCTGGCATCGGAAGAGGTGCAGGAGCTGCGCCGCGAGGGCGGCCGGTACCTGAAGGAGTTGCGGGAGGCGCGCGGGCTCTCGCAGCGCCAGCTCGCGAACCTCGTGGGTGCCGAGTACTACACCTTCATCTCCCAGCTCGAGACGGGACGCGGCCGCATCCCCCCGGATCGCTACGGCGCTTGGGCGCAGGCGCTCCATGTCGAGGTTCGGCCCTTCGTCAAGACGCTGATGCGGTTCTACGACCCGCTGACCCACGAGATCCTGTTCGGAACCGGAACCGAGGGCTGATCCGCGTCGAGGTGAGACCCTCGTCCGGGCGCGGGGTCATGCCGCCTGCGCCCTTGATGCCTGTACAGTGAGTTTATAACATCGCATCGCTGTACGGGACGCCAGGACGTCTCCCACCCACGGACGCAGAGCACGCGCGCGATGTCATCGCACCTCCGAAACGGAGAGCTGCCACGCGACCGGAACGTCTCCAGGAACAGGATCGGGGGCGCCCGCCAAGCTCTACAGGGCGGCGCCCTTCGCGACCATCTCCGAGCCCCCTTGAGGGCCCATTACGCGTCCGCCGTCGATGAGAGCCTGCCACAACGGTTCGTCGCCCTTATCGCAGCGTTCGAAGATCGCGTGACCACGCAGGGCGGGGGCGACGCCCTTGCGTTCCGGGGAGCTTTGCTCGCGGTGCTTCCCGCCCTGCGCCGCTTCGCCCGATCCATCGACGCCGATCTCCACCGGGCGGACGATCTGGTCCAGGATGCGGTGCTCAAGGCGCTGCAGCGCCAGCATCGCTTCCAGCAGGGTGCCGACCTCAGGGCCTGGGTCATCACGCTCCTTCGCAACCAAGCCTCCCAGGATCGCCACAAGGCCAAGCATGAGACCGACGATCCCGACGGAAAGGCCGCGGGGCAGCTCGTGTCCCCCACCCGATCAATTCGATCGTGTTGCGCTCCAAGACGTCTGGAGATCGCTCGCGCAACTTCCCTCTCGACAGAGGGACGCGCTCATTCTCGTGGGCGCGAGTGGCATGAGTTATGGAGAGGCCGCCGCAATCCTCGGCTGCGAGACCGGAACCGTGAAGAGCCGCGTCAGCCGGGCGCGAGCCTTTCTCTCGGACACGATCGGCGTCATGCACCGGGATTCCCGGTCGAGCGCATGACGGCTGGCGCACCCGATTTGACCCTCGCCCCAAGCGCCGCGTGTCCCAAGCTGCGCGAGGCGCAGCTTCGTCTTGAAGGGTTCCAAAGTGCGCTATATGGTATTCACTGTATAACCGAGGCTGAGGCCTCACGTGTGGTGAGTGGGAGGGTGCGATGACGCTGAGTGTGTGTGATGAGACCGTCCTGGATCGCCTGGCCCCGTCGCCCCTCGCCGTGATGTCGCCCGAGGTCAGGCCCGCTCTCCCGGCAGCCTCCCGCGATCACCTCGGGCGTGAGCTCCTGGCCTTCTACGCCGCGCGTCTGAGCGACGAGCTGCCGAAGCAGTTGGTGGATCTCGTCGCTCGGCTCGAAGCGCGCCTGCCGGAGGAGGGGCATGACGCCGCCTTCCGCAACGACCTCGTTGCGGCGCTTCCCGGGCTCCGGGCCTTCGCGTTGTCCCTGGCGCTCAACCCGAGCCGGGCCGACGACCTGGTGCAGGAGACGCTCCTGAAGGCCTGGGCGAACCAGAACCACTTCGCGCCGGGTTCGAACCTGATGGCTTGGCTCTGCACCATCCTGCGCAACCAGTTCTACACCGATTGCCGCAAGCGGAAGCGCGAGGTCGAGGACGCGGATGGCATCGCCGCGGGCCAGATGACCGTGCAGCCCGCGCAGGAGCACGGGATCGAGCTGAAGCAGGTCTGGAGCCTGCTCGGCAAGCTGCCGGCGGTTCAGCGCGAGGCCTTGCTGCTCGTCGCGGCCCAGGGGCTGACCTACGAGGCCGCCGCCGACCTCGTGGGCTGTCAGGTCGGCACGGTCAAAAGTCGCGTGAGCCGCGCCCGCGCGATGCTGGCCGGATCGTTGGGGATCCCGGCTCGGCGGGTCTCCGCGTGAGCGAACCGCCAGGGGAAGCAACGGCGCTCGGACGGCGTCCGAACCCTGCCCGTGAGGGAAGCGGCAGCTTCGT
The DNA here is from genome assembly GCF_022179305.1 of Methylobacterium iners. Lineage (GTDB taxonomy): Bacteria > Pseudomonadota > Alphaproteobacteria > Rhizobiales > Beijerinckiaceae > Methylobacterium > Methylobacterium iners. Next base: position 108,373 of record NZ_BPQP01000036.1, on the reverse strand, counting down.
GCGCAATGGGACGCAGCGAACAGACGCCTGATCGGCCGTCTGCCTTGGCTCGGGCCGGCACGGTGGAGAGCCGGAACATTGTCTTTGCCCATAGGGTTCTCGCCTCCCAAAGGCGGCGATCGCAGGGCGGGGACCAGGATGGCGGAGACCAGGAACGAAGAGCTGCGTTACGGCCCCCTCGGGCGAAGCTGCGCCCATCTTTGCGTCGACATGCAGCGGATGTTCGCCGAGAAGACGGACTGGCACACGCCCTGGATGCCGAGGGCGATGCCCAATGTCCGCCGGATCGTCGAGGCCTGGCCCGCGCGCACCTGGTTCACCCGCTTCATTCCCGCCCGCTACCCGGGCGAGGGACGCGGTACCTGGAGCCAGTATTCGAAGCGCTGGTCCGGGATGACCCTGGAGGCCCTCGATCCCGACCTCGTCGAGCTCATGCCCGAACTGGCCGAGTTCGTGCCGCCCGCCGAGATCGTGGACAAGCGCGTCTACTCGCCCTGGCTGGAGACCGGCCTCGACGCCCGCCTCCAGGCCCGCGGCATCGATACCCTTGTCGTGAGCGGCTGCGAGACCGATGTCTGTGTCCTCGCCGCCGTGCTCGGGGCCGTCGACCGCGGCTACCGCATCGTGGTGGCTATCGACGCCCTCTGCAGCTCGTCCGACGAGGCGCATGACGCGCTTCTCACGCTGTACCGCTCGCGCTACGGGCAGCAGGTCGAGACCGTCCAGACCGAGACCGTCATCCGAGAATGGACCGAATGACCGAGAGCCGGCCCCCCGCTCGCATCGTCTGCATCCGCCACGGCGAATCCACCTTCAACGCTCACCACCGCGAAACCGGCCAGGACCCCGGCCACGTCGATGCCCGCCTGACCGAGCGCGGCCTGGCGCAGGTCGAGGCTGCCCGGGCCGGGCTTCGGGCCATCCCGTTCGAGCTCGTGGTGACCTCGCCCCTGACCCGCGCCCTTCAGACCACCGCCGGCCTGTTCGCGGATCACCCGACCCGGCCCGAGATCCTCGTCGAGGTGCTGCACCGGGAATGCCAGGAGAGCAGCTGCGACGTCGGCCGCGCGGCCTCGGCGCTCGCGGCCGAGTTCCCCGAGATGCGGGTCGACCACCTGCCCGAAACCTGGTGGTACGCCGACGGCGAGCCCGACGCGCGCGGCTTCCACATCGAGCCGCGGCACCTGTTCGACCGGCGGGTCTTGGCCTTCCGTGATTGGCTCGCGGCGCGCCCGGAACGGACCATCGCGGTCGTCGGACACGGCACCTTCTTCTTCCATCTGACGGGTCGATGGCTGGAGAACTGCGAGGCGACGGAATTCGACCTCGCCCGCGCGCCGGCCTGATTCAGGCCAGCATGTAGGTCAGGAGCGAGCGCAGCTGCGCCGGCTTGATCGGCTTGTGGACGATCTCTGCCCCGACCGAGGCGGCCCGGGCCCCGATCTCGGGCGCGTAATCCGCCGTGGTCACGATGACCGGCAGGACTCGTCCCGTCCGCTCGCGCAGATGGGTGGCGACGTCGAGCCCGCAGGCGCCGTCGTCGAGATGGTAGTCGAGGATGAGGAGGTCCGGCGCGGCGGTGCCGGCCTCCATTGCCGCCGCGACCCCGCCGAGGTCGCGGTAGGCCTCGACCTCGGCATCCCAGTTGCGAAGCAGGCGCTTCAGCGCCTCGGCCGCGGCGACATCGTTCTCGACGATCAGGATGCGCGCGCCGGTGAGCCGCGTCGCGATAGGGTCGGGCCGGATCTCCGCGTCGGGGGCGCCGGCGCAGAGGGGCAGGCTCAAGGCCATGCGGGTGCCGTGGCCGGGGCGCGAGGTGAGGGCGAGGGGATGATCGAGGGCCTGGGCCATGCGGGTCACGATGGACAGCCCGAGCCCGAGGCCGGGCTCGCCGTCCTCGCCCGGAGCGCCGCCGCGGTAGAACTCCTCGAAGACGAGGTCGCGCTCGGCCTCCGCGATCCCGCGTCCGGTGTCGATGACCTCGATCCGGCAGAGCGGCCCGCGCCGGCGCGCCGCGATCAGGACGCCGCCGCGGGCCGTGTAGCGGATGGCGTTCGAGACGAGGTTCCGCAGGATGCGCTGGAGCATCATCGGATCGCTCGCCACCGCGAGGTCCGGGCAGCGGATCCTGAGGCGAAGACCTTTTCGCGCGGCGAGCGGGGCGAAGCTCGCCGCCACCGCCGAGAGCAGGTCCGGCAGGGCGATCGGCTTGATCACCGGGCGGACCACGCCGGCATCGAGCTTGGAGATGTCGAGGAGCGTCTTGATCAGGTCCTCGATGATCTGCAGGCCGCGCTCGACCTGTCCGGAGATCGCCAGCGCCTCGGGGCCGAGCGGCAGGTCGGCCAGCGCCGAGGCCGAGAGCCGCGCCGCGTTCAAGGGCTGCAGCAGGTCGTGGCTCGCGGCGGCGAGGAAGCGGGTCTTGGAGCGGTTGGCGGTCTCGGCCTCTTCCTTGGCCGCGACCAGCGCCTCGTTGGAGCGTTCCAGCGAATGCATCAGCGCCGTGAGCTCCTCGGTGCGCGCGCGGACGCGGCCCTCCAGCATGATCGCGGTCTGGAACAGGGAATAGGCGCCGCCCTGCTGGTCCATGCTGCGCTCGACATGGGCCATGAGGGCCGCGTTGATGCGCTCGAGCTTGGCGATGCGCCGCAGCAGCGGCTCTTCGGACGGGGTGGCGTGGAGGTTCATGCAGTGCGGGTCACGGCGCGACGACCCGGCCGATGGCGATGCCGGTGAAGGTCTGGTTGAGGTGCATCGCCCGGTACTGCTCGCCGTAGGTGTCGAACCCGACCACGTTGTAGCGCCGGTAGAGGTCGTCGATGCCCTGGCGGACCTGGCGGCTCTCGGCATCGAGACGGCGCAGCACGCATTCGAAGCCAAGCACTAGGTCGATTCCGCCGAGCGCCGCGTCGAGGCGCGCGAGCTCGGCCCGGGTCGTCGCCACGATGTCGCGCGGCTGGGCGAGGGTGAGCACCACGCCCTCGTCGATGGCGCAGAAGAAGCTCAAGCTGCTGTCCGGATTCATGTGCCGGATCGAGCGGCAGAAATACTCGCCGCCGATCTTCACCGCGAGGGGGTAGGCGGCAAAGCTCATCGGCGAGAGGCGCTCGGGATCGAGCCCCACGGCCATGGCGTATTCGCGGGCGGCGGGTTCGGCGTTCAGCTCGTGGACGATGCGGCGTCCGTCGTCGGAGGCCGTCACCACGAACTTCGTCGTGGTGGGCTCGAAATTGTCGCTCTTGAAGATCTGAACGGGGAAGTCGGATTCGACGAGCAGCAGGATCGCGGCGTTGCGGTGGATGGCGCCGCCATGCAGCAGGACCGTGTCGCGGAAGGTGAGGTCGTCCCCGGCCGAGCCCCCGACCAGCGGTATGCCGTCGAGGGCCCAGGCGATGGCCGAGACGACGGTCTCTTCCGCGTTGGCGAGGCCGTCGATCAGCGAGAGCGCGAAGCGGTGGCCGCTCGGCTGCTCCGGGCCTTCGGGGGCGAGCGTCCGACGCAGGGCCCGGACGGCCGAGGCGGTGCGCTCCACGTCGAGGTCGTCGATTACGTCGAGGAGCGCGGAGACGATCCGGAAGCCGCGGGCCGGGAAGGCGACGACGACGAGGCCGCGCTCGAGTCCGCCGGCCGGGCTGATCCCACCCGACATCGTGCAGCCGGCGATGTCCGCATGGGGAAAACGTTCCGAGAGCGCGCGATTGAGCGCCTCGACCGGGTAGTCGGGGGAGAAGAACACGACGAGCTGGGCGGGCTTCCCGATCGCGGCCGCGATCTCGGCGACGGCGTCCTCGGCGTCCGCCGCCTCCGTCCACGCCGTGACGATCCCGCACAGATGCGTCCGCATCTGCGTGCCCTGGCCCACGTCTCCCTCCCATCGCCGCGGGTGGGCTTGCTGCCCCTTCCTAGCGACCGGAGTATGTCGGGCGGAGGGATCGCGCGCAACACGGCGCCGAGGACTAGCCCTAATGGCGAATTGCTTTTCCGGCGATGATGATCGAAGCCGTCGCCAGAGTTCCGGCAGGATTCCATGCATCTCCTGATCGTTGACGATCATCCGCTGTTTCGGGACGCGCTGGGCAGCGCGATCCGCTTGGCCTACCCGGACGCCGCGCTGCACGAGGCCGACAGCATCGGCAGCGCGCTCGACGTGCTCGCCGCTTGGCGCAGCATCGAGCTCATCCTGCTCGACCTCGCCATGCAAGGCGTCACCGGCTTCGACGGCCTGCTCAGCCTGCGCGCCCGCTTCCCCCGCCTGCCCATCCTGATCGTGTCGGGCCACGAGGACCCGCGCATCATGCGCGAGGCCCTCCATCACGGCGCGGCCGGCTTCGTGCCCAAGGCCGTCGACAAGGCCACCCTGACGCAGGCCATCGCCACCGTGCTCAGCGGCGCGCTCTACACGCCGCCCGCGCTCGCCGGCGCGCCTGAGCTGGCGCCCGCCGGCCGCAAGGCGCCTCTGGCCGAGCGCGTGGCCCGGCTCACGCCTCAGCAGCTGCGGGTGCTGACCATGATCCGCCAGGGCAAGCTCAACAAGCAGATCGCCCACGAGCTCGGCGTGGGTGACTCGACGGTGAAGGCGCATGTCTCCGAGCTCCTGCGCAAGCTCGAGGTCATCAGCCGCACTCAGATCGTCATCGAGACCGCGCCGCTGGCCTTCGATCACGCCGGCCACGCTCACGCGGGCTGACACACCTCAGAGCGTCGGCGCCGCCACCTGGCCACGCAGGCCCGTGATCACCGCCTTGAGCACGTCCGAACCCGCATGACCGGCGCCGCCGGCCCTGGCCGCGTCGATGCGCTCATGGATGAAGGCGAGCTTGGCGATGACCGGCGGGGTCAGCTTGAAGGGATAGAGCGCCGGCTGACCCATGCTGCGGCTGAGCGAGTTGATCGCGTAGGTCAGCGGTAGCCACGCCTCGATCATGCGGCCGAGATCGGCGCTGCGATAGGGATCGAAGTCGATCGTCACGGGCGCATCGGGGCCCTGGCGAAGCTGCGGGCGCAGGTGGAGCGCGAAGGTGCTCGCCGTCTCCAGCGTGTCGACGATGTGGAGGTAATGCGCCCAGGTCTCGGCGAAATCCTCCCAGGGGTGGCTCGTCGCGTAGGCGCTGACATAAGCCTCCGACCAGTCGGGCGGCGGGCCGTAGGCGTAGTGGCGCTGCAGCGCGGAGCCGTAATCCAGGCGCTCGTCGCCGAACAGCGCGCGGAAGCTCCAGAGACTGCGGTCCTCGCCGACGAGGACGTTCCAGAAGTAATGCGCGATCTCGTGCCGGAAATGCCCGAGCAGCGTGCGGTAATGCTCGCCGAACAGCATCCGCCGGCGCTCGCGCTCGACGTCGTCGGCCTCGGCGATGTTGAGGGTGATCAACCCGTTGTCGTGCCCCGTCAGCACGGGAGGTCCGACCCTGTAGCTCTCCGCCGGATCGACCAGGAAGTCGAAGGCGAGGCCGTTGACCGGGTCCTCGTCCCGCGTCGTCAGGGGCAGGTCGAGGCGCAGAAGCGAGTAGAACAGCCGGTGCTTGGCCGCCTCGATCTGGCGCCAGCGGGTCAGGTTCCAGGCGATGGTCAGGTCCGGCACGACCCGGTTGTGGCGGCAGCAGGTGCAGAAGCGGTCCGGGGCCTCGTCCGGCACCAGCCAGTTGCAGGCGCCCTCATCGGCATTCGCGCAGAACCGGTACTTGCGCCCGGGATCGGCATAGGCGTGCCAGGCGCCCCCCGAAGGCTCCAGCGCCGACATCTCATGCAGGCCGACCACGTAGCCGAGCCGCCGCTCGCAGCTCTCGCAGCGGCTGCTCTCGAAGCTGACGGGCTGGTCGCAGGCCTGGCACTGGAAGATCTTCATGGCGATGTTTCGTGCCCTGAACCGCGCGGGACCGGGGTCGCGCATTCGCCGCGCGGCGATGCTGCACGGGTCTTGCTTGATCGCGGACCATAACGCGCGGCGCGACCGGGATTCGCCTCGATTCGCTTACAAGCCTACCATCCCCGGCCTATAGCATGCCGCTCCCGGGCACCGCAGGAGCGTTGCCCGGGTCCGCGCCGCCGTCGAACCAGCGGGAGCCTTCGTGTCGATCAAAGCCGCCCTGCACCACGTCACCCATTACAAGTACGACCGGCCGATCGCGCTGGGGCCGCAGGTCGTCCGCCTGCGACCGGCGCCGCATACGCGCAGCCAGATCCCGGCCTATTCCCTCAAGGTGACGCCGGAGAACCACTTCATCAACTGGCAGCAGGACCCGAACGGCAATTGGCTCGCCCGGCTCGTCTTTCCGGAGAAGACGAGCGAGCTGAAGATTGAGGTCGATCTCATCGCCGAGATGGCGGTGATCAACCCGTTCGACTTCTTCGTCGAGGACTACGCTCAGACGCGCCCCTTCGCCTACGAGGAGGACCTGACGGCCGAGTTGAAGCCCTACCTCGTCACGGATGACGCCCAGGGGCCCGAGATCGACGCCTTCCTCGAGCGCCTGCCGACTGAGACGAACACGGTGATGTTCCTGGTGGCGCTGAACGCCCTCGTCCGCTCGGAGGTCGCCTACGGCGTGCGCATGGAGCCGGGCGTGCAGAAGCCCGCCGAGACCCTGAGGCTCAGGAGCGGGTCCTGCCGGGATTCCGCCTGGCTGCTCGTCCAGATCCTGCGCCGGATCGGCTTCGCGGCCCGCTTCGTCTCCGGCTACCTGATCCAGCTCGTGCCCGACACCACGGCGGTCGACGGACCTGTCGGTACCACCACGGATTTCACCGACCTCCACGCCTGGGCCGAGGTCTACCTGCCGGGCGCCGGCTGGATCGGCTTCGACGCCACCTCGGGCCTGCTCTGCGGGGAGGGGCATATCCCGCTGGCGGCCACCCCGCATTACCGCTCGGCCGCGCCGATCTCGGGACTGGCGGAACCGGCTCAGGTCGAGTTCGGCTTCGAGATGACCGTCACCCGCGTGGCGGAGGCGCCGCGCATCACCAAGCCGTTCTCGGATTCGGTCTGGGCGGCGATGGACGCGCTCGGCGAGCGCGTCGACGCCGACCTCACCGAGCAGGACGTCCGGCTCACCATGGGCGGCGAGCCGACCTTCGTCTCGGTGGACGATTTCGAATCGCCCGAATGGAACGCCGCCGCCGTCGGACCGACCAAGCGCGGCCTCGCCGACCAGCTCATCCGCCGCCTGCGCACCCGCTTCGCCCCGGGCGGCATGCTGCATCACGGCCAGGGCAAGTGGTACCCCGGCGAGAGCCTGCCGCGCTGGGCCTTCGCCCTGTACTGGCGCCGGGACGGCAAGCCGATCTGGCGGAACGCCGACCTGATCGCCCCCGAGACCGGCCCCCGCGAGGCCGACGCGGCGAGCGCCAAGAGCCTGATCGACGGCCTCGCCGCGCGCCTGGGCCTGGGCGCCTACGTCCTGCCGGCCTACGAGGATCCGGCCTATTGGGCGGATCGGAAGGACGAGCTCCCCGTCAACGTGACGCCGGAGGATGCCAAGTCCGCCAATCCCGAGACCAACGCCCGCATGGCCCGCGTGTTCGAGCGGGGCCTCGGCGAGCCCGCCGGCTTCGCGCTGCCGCTCGCGAGCCTGGCGGTGGGTCGGAAGGATGCGGAGCGCAAATGGATCTCGGAGGCCTGGGAGTTCCGCCGCGGCCACGCCTTCCTGACGCCGGGCGACTCGCCGGTGGGCTACCGGCTGCCGCTGAGCTCGCTGCCCCACGTCCCGCCGGAGCACTATCCCTATTACCAGCCCCAAGACCCCCTCGAGAAAAGAGACCCGCTGGAGGAACGCGGCGCACTGCCGGACGGGCAGCCCGGCAAAGCGACGGCCAACGGCTCCGGCGTAACGGGCGTCGCCGTGCGCACGGCGCTGGCGATCGAGCCGCGGGACGGGCTGCTCTGCGTGTTCATGCCGCCGCTCGAGCGGGCGGACGAGTATCTCCAACTGCTCGGATACCTCGAGGAGGTGGCGACCGGCTTGAAGCTGCCGCTGCATATCGAGGGCTACGAGCCGCCCTACGACCCGCGCCTCAACGTCATCAAGGTCACGCCCGATCCCGGCGTGATCGAGGTCAATGTCCACCCGGCCAAGTCCTGGCGGGAGGCGGTGGCGATCACCACCGACCTCTACGCGGATGCCCGCGAGACCCGGCTCGGCGCCCAGAAGTTCATGATCGACGGCCGGCACACCGGCACCGGCGGCGGCAACCACGTCGTCATGGGGGGAGCCACGCCCGCCGACTCACCCTTCCTGCGCCGGCCGGACCTCCTGAAGAGCCTCGTGCTCTACTGGCAGCGCCACCCCTCGCTCTCCTACCTGTTCTCCGGCCTCTATATCGGCCCGACGAGCCAGGCGCCGCGCATGGACGAGGCCCGCCACGACGGGCTCTACGAATTGGAGATCGCGCTCGCGCAGGTGCCCGCATCGGGCGAGCCCAACATCCCGCATTGGCTCGTCGACCGGGTGTTCCGCAACATCCTCGTTGACGTCACCGGCAACACCCACCGCTCCGAGATCTGCATCGACAAGCTCTACTCGCCGGACGGGCCGACGGGCCGCCTCGGCCTTCTCGAGTTCCGCTCCTTCGAGATGCCGCCGGACCCGCGCATGAGCCTCGCCCAGCAGCTCCTGCTGCGGGCGATCGTGGCTTGGGCCTGGCGCGAGCCGCAGACGGGAGGCTGTGTCCGCTGGGGCACGGGCCTGCACGATCGTTTCATGCTGCCGCACTTCCTCTGGATGGACTTCCTCGACGTGCTGGAGGACCTGCGCGGCGCCGGCTACGACTTCGATCCATCGGCCTTCGAGGCGCAGCGGGAGTTCCGCTTCCCCGTCTTCGGCAAGGTCGAGCGCGGGGGCGCGACCCTCGAATTGCGACAGGCCCTCGAGCCCTGGCACGTGCTGGGCGAGGAAGGCGCGATCGGTGGGACGGTGCGGTACGTGGATTCCTCGGTCGAGCGCCTGCAGGTCAAGGTCGAGGGCTTTGTCCCCGGCCGGCACGTGGTCGCCTGCAACGGGCGGCGCCTGCCGATGACGGGGACCGGCACGGCCGGCGAGGCGGTCGCCGGCCTGCGCTTCAAGGCCTGGCAGCCAGCGGCCTCGATGCACCCGACCATCCCCGCCCACGCGCCCCTGACCTTCGACCTCCTCGACGCCTGGACCGGCCGCTCGCTCGGCGGCTGCCGCTACCACGTCGCCCATCCCGGAGGCCGCAACTACGAGACCTTCCCCGTCAACACCTACGAGGCGGAAGGGCGCCGCCTCGCGCGCTTCGAGGCGCACGGCCACACCCCGGGCAAGGTCGCGATGCCGCCCGAGGAGCCCAACGCCGAGTTCCCGCTCACCCTCGACCTGCGCAGGCCCGCCCCGCGATGAATTTCGTGGCGGCAGCGCGGACAGGACGCCCCTCGGAGGGCCGCGCCGAGCGGCTGGCGCGCTGGAGCGAGGGCTACCAGCCGCAACCGGGTGTTCCGGACGAGTTCATGGGCTCGGACGGTCGGGCCAGGGGCGCCTGGCCGCGGTTCCTCGACCGGCTCGGAGACTTGGACGAGGCCGAGATCGCGGCCCGCTTCGCCTCGGCCGAGCGGCATATCCGCGACACCGGCATCTCCTACCGGATCTACGGCGACCAGCGCGAGCACGCCTGGCCGCTCGGATCGCTGCCCCTCGTCATCGACGGCGAGGAATGGGAGAGGCTGAGCGCCGGCATCATCCAGCGTGCCGGGCTGATGGAAGCCATCCTCGGTGATGTCTACGGGCCCAGCGAGCTCGTCGCCCGCGGCCTGCTGCCGGCCGGCCTCGTCGCCGGCAGCCCCGAATTCATGCGCCCGCTGCACGGAATCCGGCCGCCGGGCGGGCGCTGGCTCAGGCTCTACGCCGCCGATATTGGACGCGGCCCGGACGGGCGCTGGCGCGTGCTGGCCGACCGCACCCAGGCCCCGTCCGGGCCGGGCTTCGCCCTGGAGAACCGACTGGTGCTGGGGCGGGCCTTCCCGGACCTCTACGCCGACCTCCATGTCGAGCGGCTCGCCGCCTTCTTCCAGGCCTTCCGCGACGGGCTGATCGCGGGTGCCCGCCGCAGCGATCCGCGCATCTGCCTGCTCACCTCCGGCCCCTTCAGCTCGACCTATGTCGAGCAGGCGGCGCTCGCCCGCTATCTCGGCCTGCTGCTCGTCGAGGGCGACGACCTCGTGATGCAGGACGGCGTGCTCCACGTGCGCACGGTCTCGGGCCTCAAGCGCGCCGACGTGCTCTGGCGGCGGATCGATTCCGACTTCGTCGATCCCCTCGAACTGAACCCGACCTCGCGGCTCGGCGTGCCGGGGATGATCGAGGCCCTGCGCAACGGCAGCCTCGTCGTCGGCAACATGCCGGGGTCCGGCATCCTCGAATCCGGGGCGCTCGCCGCCTACCTGCCGGGGATCGCACGCCACCTCCTCGGCAGCGAGCTCGAGCTCGGGGGGCCGAAGACCTGGTGGTGCGGCGACCCCGATTCCCTCGCCCATGTCCGCGACCATCTCGACGGACTCGCCCTTCGCCCTGTGGCGACCCCGCGCAAGGGCATGGCCCGCGACGCGATCATGGGGCCGCAGACCATCGGCGCCGAGCGCGACCGGGTGCTAGCCGCCCTCGGCGACCGCCCCTTCGACTACGTCGCACAGGAATCCTCGCCCCTCTCGACCACACCGGGATGGGACCGGACCGAGGACGGGTTGCGGCTGGTTCCTCGCCCCTTCGCCCTACGGGTCTTCGCGGCGGCGACGCCCGACGGCTGGCGGGTGATGCCGGGCGGCTTCTGCCGCATCTCGGAGCGCCCGGACGTGGAGCCCGTCGAGATGCGGGCGGGAATCAAGTCGGCCGATGTCTGGATCCTGTCGGATCGCCCCGTCGAGCCCGTCTCGCTCCTCCAGCCCGGTGGGCCGCGGGTGCGCCGGATCGCCGGTCACCTACCCTCGCGCGCGGCCGACAACCTGTTCTGGTTCGGTCGCTACGTCGAGCGCGCGGAGGCCGTGATCCGCCTCACGATCGCTCATCTCGGGCATGTCGGCGACGCGGTCGTGGCCGACGTGGCCGGCGACACCAAGGCGCCGACCGCCCTGCGCATCCGCGCCCTCCTCGACAAATGGCACGCGGTGAGCGCGCCGGATCTCTCCACCGCGGCGCTCGCCCGGGAGGCGCTCAGCAGCCGCGCGCTCTACGGCTCGGCCCTGTCCCACAGCCTGGCGGCGCGCAACAACGCCACCTCGTTGCGCGAGCGCCTCTCGGGCGAGGCCTGGCGCGTTCTCACCGACCTGCGGGAACTCCTCGACCTCGACGAGGGCCAGAACGGGAGCGCGGCGCAGGAGATGGCCGAGGCGCAGCTCCTCGGCCTGGCGGAGCGGGCGCTCAGCCACATCGCGGCGCTCTCGGGGCTCGCGGGCGAGAACATGAACCGGACGGTGGGCTGGCACTTCGTCGATCTCGGCCGGCGCATCGAGCGGGCGATCAACACCTGTACCTTCGCCGTGACCTTCGCGGGCGACGCGGCGAGCGCCGAGGACCTCGCCGTGATGCTGTCGCTGTGCGACTCCCACATCTCCTACGGCGCGCGCTACCTGCACGGCGTCGCCCTCGACCCCGTGCGCGACATGGTGCTGCTCGACCCCTACAACCCGCGCTCGGTCGCCTTCCAGATCGAGGCGATCACCCGCCACCTCGCCGACCTGCCGGCGCTCAGGGTCGACGGCATCCCGGAGCCGCACCGGCGCCACGCGCTCCAGCTCGCCAGCGCCTTCTCGACGGGCGAGCCGGCCGCGTTCGACGGCGCGGCGCTCGCCCGCTTCGAGAACGCCCTGGAGAGCCTCGCCGACGCCATCGCGGGCCGCTACTTCCCCAACGGGCCGCACGCGCTGCGACCGGAGAAGCTCGTGGGGCTCGCGTGATCTACACGCTGCGCCACCTGACCCGCTACCGCTACGGCAAGCCCGTCCGCTTCGCGCGCTGCGCGATGCGGCTGAGGCCGCGCGACGGCGAGGGCCAGACGGTGCTGGAGAGCCGCGTCACGATCGACCCGGAGCCGCGCACTCAGGTGGTGCGCCACGATTATTTCGGGCTTGAGACCGTCTCGGTCACGATCGACACGCCCCACAGCGAGCTGCGCGTCGAGGCCCGCTCCCGCGTCCGCGTCGATCGCCCAGCCCTGCCCGAGCCCGAATCCGGCGCGCCCTGGGAGCGGGTCAGAGCAGGGGTCCTGGCGTCCCGCTCGCTCGACCCCGACGCGGCGATCCACTACCTCTTCCCGAGCGCGCGCGTGCCCCTGGTGCCGGCGGTGACGGATTACGCGCGCCAGAGCTTCCCGCCCGGCCGCAGCGCCTATGGCGGCGCCTTCGACCTGATGCAGCGGATGCGGGCCGATTTCCGGTTCGACGCCAAGGCGACCAACGTGCACACGCCGCTCGCCAAGGCCTTCGCGCTCAGGGCCGGCGTCTGCCAGGACTTCGCGCATATCATGATCGCGGCCCTGCGGGGCCTCGGCCTGCCGGCGACCTATGTCAGCGGCTACCTGCGCACCATCCCGCCGCCGGGCCGGCCGCGCCTGCGCGGCGCCGATGCCAGCCACGCCTGGGTCTCGGTCTGGTGCGGCGACGCTTGGATCGGCCTCGACCCGACCAATGGGATCGGCGTGCGCGACGACCACATCTTGGTCGCGCGGGGCCGGGACTACACCGACGTCTCGCCCATCGACGGCATCGTGTCGTCCTCGGGCTCGCAGAAGCTCAAGGTCGAGGTGGACGTGATTCCGGACGGGGAGCCGATGCCGGAGGCGATCGAGACCCTGGAAGAAGCAAGCTGAGCCGCGGACACGAACCTGCGATTATTCCGCGATCGCAGTGACTTCGATCTCGACCTTCATCTCAGGTCTCAGCAGGCCGGCCACGATCACGATCGTAGCCGCCGGCCTGATCGCCGCGAGAACGCGCCCGCAGACGCCGAGCACCGCTTCGGCATCGTCACGGTCGGTCACGTAGTAGGTTGCCCGAACGATGGCGTTCAGAGAAGTTCCGGCCTCTTCGAGGACGGCGGCGATCGTGCGCCAGCAGGCTTCGGCCTGGGCGGTGGCATCGCCCGGCATGGTCATGGTCGCGTAATCGTAGCCGGTCGTGCCGGCAACGAAGACGAACCCACCCTGCACGATGGCCCGCGAATAGCCGTAGGCCGTCTCGAAGGGTGAGCCCGACGAGATCAGCCGCCGTTCGCTCATCCGCGCCGGAGCGCTTCGAGCACCTTCGCGCCCGGCCGGCCCGTGGCGGGCATGCCGAGCTGGCGCTCGACCGCCTTGATCGCCTCGCGGGTCTTGGCGCCGACCCGACCGTCGGGCTCGCCGACATCGTAGCCCCGCGCGGCCAAGCGCACCTGAAGGTCGCGGCGCTCGGCCCGCGACAGCGGCGGGTCGTCGGTCGGCCATTCCGCCTGGATGCCGGGACGCCCCTTCAGCCGGTCGGAGAGGACGGCGATGGCGAGCCCGTAGGACTCGGCCGCGTTGTAGGAATAGATCGCGTCGAAGTTCTTCGTGATCAGGAAAGCGGGACCATCGACCCCGGCGGGCACCAGGATGCCGACCGGGCCCTCGGCGCTGAGCGGGCGACCATCGATCCGGGTGACGCCGAGCGAGGCCCAATGCCCGACCGAATGCTTGTTCTTGCGGCCCGCGGCCGCGGCGTTGAAGCCGCGCGGCAGCCGGACCTCGTAGCCCCAGGGCTGCCCGTTCGACCACTTGGCGGCGCGCAGGAAGTTCGCGGTCGAGCCGACCGCGTCCGGCACGGAATCCACGACGTCGCGACGCCCGTCGCCGTCGAGGTCGACGGCGAGGCGCTGGTAGGTGGTCGGCATGAACTGGGTCTGGCCGAAGGCGCCGGCCCAGGAGCCGGTGAGCCGCGAGGGCTCGATCTCGCCGCGCTCGATGATCTTGAGCGTCGCCATGAGCTCGCCGCGGAAGAAGTCGCGGCGGCGGTTGCCCGAGCAGGCCAGCGTCGCGAGCGACTGGATCAGCGGCATCTTGCCGAGGTTCTTGCCGAAGTTCGATTCGACGCCCCAGACGGCGGCGATGGTGTGGCGGTCGACGCCGTAGCGCGCCTCCGCCGCGGCGAGCGCCTGGGCGTGCTGGCGCATCGCGGCCTTGCCGTCATCGACCCGCTCCTCGTCGACGAGGGCGGCCATGTAGTCCCAGATCGGCGTCTTGAACTCGGGCTGGGCCTGGGACAGCTCGATGACCTTGTCGTCGTAGGCGATCCCGTCGGTGGCACGGCGGAAGGCCTGGGCCGAGATACCCTGCGCGGCCGCCTGCGACTGGAGACCGGCGAGGCAGGACTGGAAGTCGGCGCGGGCCGGGCCCGCCGCGAGGCCGGCGAGGCAGAGGAGGGCGGTGGTGGTCGCGCGCGCGGTCATTCGGGCCGTCTCCGGGGCGGTTCGTCAGCGATACCCTCAGTTTAAGGCGCGCTCATGGTAAACGAACCGTAACCGCGCGCTCAGGCCCAGCCGCGCGCGGCGAGCTTCGCCTCGTAGGCGTCGATCCTCGGGGCACGCTGGAGCGTCAGCCCGATCTCGTCGAGGCCGTTGAGGAGGCTGTGCTTGCGGCCCTCGTCGATGTCGAAATGCAGGGTGCCGCCGTCCGGCCCCTTGATGGTCTGGGCTTCGAGGTCGACGGTCAGCGTCGCGTTGGCGCCGCGCTCGGCATCCTGGAACAGCTTCTCGAGATCCTCGGGCGAGACCGTGATGGCGAGGATGCCGTTCTTCGCGCAGTTGTTGAAGAAGATGTCCGCAAAGCTCGTCGAGATCACGCAGCGGATGCCGAAATCGGTCAGCGCCCAGGGCGCGTGCTCGCGCGAGGAGCCGCAGCCGAAATTGTCCCCGACGACGAGGATCTTGGCGTTGCGGTAGGCGGGCTTGTTGAGGACGAAGTCCGGGTTCTCGGTGCCGTCGTCGCGGTAGCGCATCTCCGAGAACAGGCCCTTGCCCAGACCCGTGCGCTTGATGGTCTTGAGGTACTGCTTGGGGATGATGCGGTCGGTGTCGACGTTGATGATCCGCATCGGGGCGGCGACGCCCTCCAGGGTGGTGAATTTTTCCATGGTCGTCGCAGGTCCGGGTTTCGCTCCGAGGGCCAGAGGAACCGCGACGGGCTCCCTCTCCCCTCAGGAGAGGGGACCCGCGCGTTCGCGTCTGACGTTTCGGGGCTTAGTAGAGCCGATACAGGCATGACACCAGTCTCCCGTCTCGCGGTCGTCGTCCCGCGCGCCTATGCTGGGCGGCAGATCATCCGACGGGGTCCCCGATGAGCGAGACGACGAACCAGTTCAAGAAGGCGCCCAAGCGCAAGAAGGAGAAGGCGCGCTCCGTCACCGTCTCGCCGGAGATGCGGCAGGCCTACGCGGACCTGATCAAGGAGCGCGAGGAACGGGAGGCCTACGCCAAGCACCTGCCCTCCGAAGAGGGCAGGCGCAGGTAGGCGGCCTTACATCGCCTTGAGCGGGCCTGCCTCGATCACGTCCTCGACGGTGCGCAGCCCGGCGCGCGTGGCGTTGACGAGCACCGCCATGTTGCCCGGCGGGTGCTGGTTCTTCCACATCTTGGTATGGGCGTGCGGGATGCGGCTCCAGGGCAGGACCTCGCTCATGCACGGATCGATGCGCTGATCGAGCACGAACTGGTTGGCGGCCGAGGCCTGCTTGAGGTGGGCGAAGTGCGAGCCCTGGATGCGCTTCTGCCGCATCCAGACGTAGCGGGCGTCGAAGGTGATGTTGAAGCCGGTCGTGCCGGCGCAGAACACCACCATGCCGCCGCGCTTCACCACGAGCGCCGAGACCGGGAAGGTCTGCTCGCCGGGGTGTTCGAACACGATGTCGACGTCGTTGCCCTTGCCGGTGATGTCCCAGATGGCCTTGCCGAACTTGCGCGCTTCTTTCGTCCAGGCGTGGAACTCGGGCGAGTTCACCTTCGGCAGCTGGCCCCAGCAATCGAAGTCCTTGCGGTTGATGACGCCCTTGGCGCCGAGGCTCATGACGTAGTCGCGCTTGGACTCGTCCGAGATCACCGCGATGGCGTTGGCGCCCGAGGCCGCGCAGAGCTGCACGCCGAACACGCCCAAGCCCCCCGATGCACCCCAGATCAGCACGTTCTGGCCCGGACGCACGGTGTGGGGCGCGTGGCCGAACAGCATGCGGTAGGCGGTGGCGAGGGTGAGCGTGTAGCAGGCGGCCTCCTCCCAGGTCAGGTGCTTGGGCCGGACCATGAGCTGGCGCGACTGCACGCGGCAGAACTGCGCGAAGGAGCCGTCGCCGGTCTCGTAGCCCCAGATGCGCTGGGTGGGCGAGAACATCGGGTCGCCGCCGTTGCACTCCTCGTCGTCGCCGTCATCCTGGTTGCAGTGGATGATGACCTCGTCGCCGACCTTCCAGCGCTTCACCTTGGAACCGACCTTCCAGACGATGCCCGAGGCATCCGAGCCGGCGATGTGGTACTCGCCCTTGTGCACGTCGAAGGGCGAGATCGGCTCGCCGAGGCCCGCCCAGACGCCGTTGTAGTTCACGCCGGCGGCCATGACGTAGACGAGCACCTCGTCGTCGCCGATCTCCCACACGGGCAGCACTTCGAGCTGGTGCGATTCCTCGGGCGGCCCGTGGCGCTCGCGCCGGATCGCCCAGGCATACATCTTCGCCGGCACGTAACCGAGCGGCGGGATCTCGCCCAGCTCGTAGAGATCCTTCGTCTCGCCCTGCTGCACCGCCGCACTCGCCGCCATGATGGCTCTCCCTCGTCTTCGACTTGGCGACGCTATAACGACGATCTTCCGGCGCTCCAAGGCCTTCCAAAGTCCAGCAAACAACGCAGACAAGGGCAGATCCGGAGGACCGCAAGAGGTATTCAATATTTCACGCCCGCGAGATCCTTTGCGGCGCCGGATCAACGCAACCGGCACGGCTTCACAGACCGATGACGTCGGCTTAGGGCTCGGCTAGCATGCAGCCCAGCCGCCGGCTTTGCGGCCCGTGGATCGATCGAGCGAGCGAGAGCGATGAACGCCCCGACTCTGAAGCGCGACAAGCCGTGGATCATCCGCACCTATGCGGGGCATTCCAACGCCAAGGAATCGAACGCGCTCTACCGCGGCAACCTCGCCAAGGGCCAGACCGGCCTCTCCGTGGCCTTCGACCTGCCGACGCAGACGGGCTACGACCCCGATCACGAATTGGCGCGCGGCGAGGTCGGCAAGGTCGGCGTTTCGATCGCGCATCTGGGCGACATGCGGACGCTGTTCGACCAGATCCCGCTCTCGCAGATGAACACCTCGATGACGATCAACGCGACGGCGCCGTGGCTGCTGTCGCTCTACCTCGCGGTCGCCGAGGAGCAGGGCGCGCCGATCTCCGAGCTCCAGGGCACGACGCAGAACGACATCATCAAGGAATACCTCTCGCGCGGGACCTACGTGTTCCCGCCCGCGCCGTCGCTCCGGCTGACCAAGGACGTGATCCTCTTCACCACGAAGAACGTGCCGAAGTGGAACCCGATGAACGTCTGCTCCTACCACCTGCAGGAGGCGGGGGCGACGCCGGTCCAGGAGCTCTCCTACGCGCTGGCCATCGCCATCGCGGTGCTCGACACCGTGCGCGAGGACCCCGAGTTCGATGAAGCGAGCTTCCCCGAGGTGTTCGGGCGCATCTCATTCTTCGTGAATGCCGGGATGCGGTTCGTCACCGAGATCTGCAAGATGCGGGCGTTCTCGGAGCTCTGGGACGAGATCGCGCAGGAGCGCTACGGGATCGACGACCCGAAGAAGCGCATCTTCCGCTACGGCGTGCAGGTCAACTCGCTCGGACTGACGGAGCAGCAACCCGAAAACAACGTCCACCGCATCCTCATCGAGATGCTGGCCGTCACGCTCTCGAAGCGCGCCCGGGCGCGCGCCGTGCAGCTGCCGGCCTGGAACGAGGCGCTCGGCCTGCCGCGTCCCTGGGACCAGCAATGGTCCATGCGCATGCAGCAGATCCTCGCCTTCGAGACCGACCTCCTCGAATACGACGACATCTTCGACGGCTCGCACGTGATCGACGCCAAGGTCGAGTCGCTCAAGGCCGAGACCCGCGCGGCCCTGGAACAGATCGGCGGCATCGGCGGCGCCGTGGCGGCCGTCGAGACCGGGGCGCTGAAGCGGGCGCTGGTCGAGTCCAATGCCAAGCGCATCTCGGCGATCGAGGCCGGCGAGCAGATCGTGGTCGGCGTCAACAAGTTCCAGGCCGGCGAGCCCTCGCCGCTGACCGCAGGCGAAGGCGCCATCTTCACCGTTTCCGAGACCGTCGAGATGGAGGCCGAGAGCCGCATCCGCGAATGGCGGGCCAAGCGCGACGGCAGGGCGGTCGAGAAGGCGCTGGACGACCTCGAGGCGGCGGCGCGCTCGGGCGCCAACATCATGCCGGTCTCGATCGCCGCGGCCAAGGCCGGCGTCACCACCGGCGAGTGGGGCGGGCGCCTGCGCCAGGTCTTCGGCGAGTACCGCGCGCCGACCGGCGTCACCCTGGAGACCATCTCCTCGGGCGCGGCGGAGGAGGCCAAGCTCCTCATCGCCGACCTCGGCGAGCGCCTGGGCGAGCAGCCCAGGATGGTGGTGGGCAAGCCCGGCCTCGACGGCCACTCGAACGGCGCCGAGCAGATCGCGCTGCGGGCCCGCGACGTCGGCTTCGACGTGACCTACGACGGCATCCGCCAGACGCCGGCCGAGATCGTCGCCAAGGCGCGGGAGACCGGCGCCCACGTCATCGGCCTCTCGATCCTGTCGGGCTCCCACGTGCCGCTGGTGCGCGACGTGAAGGCGAAGCTGCGCGAGGCCGGGCTCGACCACGTGCCGGTCGTCGTCGGCGGTATCATCTCAGCCGAAGACGAGCTCGTGCTCAAGAACATGGGCGTGACCGCGGTCTACACGCCCAAGGACTACGTCATCGACAAGATCATGGTCGGCATCGCGAAGGTGATCGAGCGGGCGCTCGACAAGCAGGCCGCCGAGCGGGCCGATGTGGCCGCGGGGATCGCGGGCGCGAAAAGCCGCGGGGAGGGCGCGGAGCAGGTGTTCTGAGGGACATCGTGCTGGCGCCACGACACCGACACCCTGAAGGGATTCCCCTCCCCCTTGTGGGGAGGGGTAGGGGTGGGGGTGGTTCCGCTTGCCTCCGCAGCGGGTCACCCGGCCACCCCCACCTCCGGCTCCTCTCCACAAGGGGAAGGAGAGGCGCGCAATGCTACCCGCGGGAAACCTCGCCAGGCCGATCGACCTGAACGCCTCAGGAAAACGCCCCACCGCATGTCCCTCGCGCCGCTCGTCGCCCTACCGCTCGCCGCCGGCCTCAGCGCGGGGCTGATCCTCCTGCTGCGGCCGCTCCTGCAGCGCTACGCCCTGGCGCGGCCGAACGCGCGGTCGAGTCATACGGTGCCGACGCCGCAGGGCGGCGGAATCGCCGTCGTCCTGGCGGTGATCGTCGTGTGCGGATCTGCGCTCGCGAGCCTCGGCCCCGGGCTCGACGCCGTCGAGGCCGGCCTCCTCGCGCTGGCCGTGCTGGCGCTGGCCGTTCTCGGCGCGGTGGATGACATCCGCCCGCTGCCCGCGTCGCTGCGCCTGGCGGTCCAGGGGATCGTCGTGGCGGGCGTCGTGTTCGGTGTCGGCGGCCGGCTGCTTCCCGACCTGCCCCTGCCGCTGGAACGGGCGGCCGCCGTGATCGCCGGCGTGTGGTTCGTCAACCTGACCAACTTCATGGACGGGCTCGATGGGATGACGGTCGCGGAGATCGTGCCCCTCACCGGGACCTTGACGCTGCTCGGCCTCGCCGACGGGCTCCCGGCTCTGCCGACGCTCGTCGCGGCCTCGCTGCTCGGGGCGATGCTGGGTTTCGCGCCGTTCAACCGGCCGGTCGCCCGGCTCTTCCTCGGGGACGTCGGCTCGCTGCCGATCGGGCTGATCGTCGCCTGGCTCCTCTATCGCCTCGCCCTGGAAGGGGGCCTCGCCGCGGCGATCCTGCTGCCGCTCTACTACCTCGCGGACGCCACGCTGACCCTCGCCCGGCGTGCGCTCAGGGGCGAGCCGGTCTGGCAGGCGCATCGCAGCCACTACTACCAGCGCGCGACCGTGAATGGCCTGTCCGTCACCGGTGTCGTGACGCGGGTGTTCTGCGTGAATCTGGCCCTGGCCGGGCTCGCCACCCTCACCGTGGCGCTGCCTTCCTGGCCGGTCCTCGCCGGAGCGCTCGCCCTCGGCGTCGCCCTCGTCGCCGGACTGCTCCTGGATTTCGCGCGGCCCCGCTCCTTGGCGGCAAAGGAGGAGGTCGTCCGATGAGCGGTCCCGTCATCGCGCTGACCGGCGCTACCGGCTTCATCGGCCGCCACCTCCTGCGGGCGCTCTCGGCGCGGGGCTACAGGGTCCGGGTGCTGCTGCGGCGGCCCGTGGAGGTGCCCGACGGCGCGAGCGGCGCCGTGGTCGGCGACCTGACGCGCCCCATGAACATGGCCGCCGCGCTCTCGGACGTCGACGCCGTCGTGCACTCGGCGGGGCTCGCCCACGCCATGTCGGGCACGCCGGAGGACGATTACCGCGCCTCCAACACGGAGGCGACCCGACGCCTGGCCGAGGCCGCGGCCAAGGCGCGGGTCCGGCGCTTCGTGTTCCTGTCCTCGATCCGGGCGCAGGTCGGCGCCAGCGCGGACGGCATCGTCGACGAGGCGGCCCCGCCGGCGCCGACGGAGGCCTATGGCCGCTCGAAACTCGCAGCGGAGGCGGCGCTCGCCGAGGTCGGGATCGACTGGGTCGCCCTGCGCCCGGTCCTCGTCTACGGTGCGGGCGTCAAGGGCAACATGGCCGCGCTCCTGCAGCTCGCCCGCGCGCCCTATCCGCTGCCGCTGGCGAGCCTCCGTGGGCGGCGCTCCCTGGTCTCCGTCGAGAGCCTGGCCGGCGCCGTGGAGACGGTCCTGCGCGCGGAGGCTCCGCTCGGACGCCCGCTCCTCGTGGCCGAGCCCGACCCGCTGACGCTCCCTGAGATGATCGCGGCCCTGCGCCAGGGCCTCGGCCGCGGTCCCGGCCTCGTCCCCTGCCCGACGCCGCTCCTCGGCCTCGCCTGCCGGCTGACCGGACGGGAGGAGGCCTATGCCCGGCTCTCGACGGATCTGGTCGCACGGGCCGACGGTCTCGCGGCGCTGGGCTGGGCGCCGGCGGGCACCGCCCGGGAAGGCCTCGCCGCGCTGGCCCGGAGCGAAAGCCGGCCCGCCTGAGAACGGCCTCGACCGTCGGGCTCCGCCCTCAGGCCGTCGCCACGGCCTCGACGGGTGCCGCATCCGCCGCTCCGCCGGCGAGCGCCGCCTCCCGGCCCGGACGGGCGGGCTCGCGTCGTCCGAAATCGGGGATCGCGGCCTCGAACACGGCCTCGGCCGCGGCGCGATCGTCGTTCGTCACCGCCCCCCGGAGCCGCGCGATCCAGCCCTCCAGCACGGCGCGATCGGCGAAGACGGGCTTGGCCGCCATGACGCCGTCGATGCCGTCGAGGTTCACCCGCGGCTCCTCGCGGGCGAACAGGATCTCGTTCAGGCGCTCGCCCGGCCGGGCACCCGTGAAGGCGATCTCGATCTCCTCGCCGGGCTCGAAACCCGCGAGCCGGATCATGCGCTCGGCGAGCTCCCGGATGCGGACCGGCTGGCCCATCTTGAGGACGTAGACGGCGGCGCGCTGGTCGGCCTCGGCGAGGGCCCGCGCCTCGCGGTCGGCATGCGAAGCCGCCGTGAGGACGAGGTCGGCCGCCTCGCGCACCGTCATGAAGTAGCGCACCATGTCGGGATGCGTGACCGTCACCGGGCCGCCCCGCGCGATCTGCGCCTTGAAGACCGGAACCACCGAGCCCACCGAGCCGAGCACGTTGCCGAAGCGCACCGCGATCAGCCGCGTCGCGGCATCGGCCCGCCCGGCCTGTTCGGCATCAAGCGCCTGGGCGACCATCTCCGCGAAGCGCTTGGTGGCGCCGAGCTGCGAGACGGGCTCGATCGCCTTGTCGGTCGAGATCATGACCATGGCCCGGGCGCCCGCCACGAGGCTCGCATCGGCGACGTTGATCGAGCCGAACACGTTGGTCTTGACCCCCTCGGTCCAGTCGCGCTCGAGATAGGGTACCTGCTTCAGCGCGGCGGCGTGGAAGACGTAGTCGGGCCGGAACGCGGAGAAGACCGCGTGCAGGCGCTCGCGGTCGCGGATGTCGGCGAGCGCTCCCGTCACCTCGGCCTCCGCGCCAGCGAGGTCGGGCCGGCTGAGCACGCCGTGGAGCGCCGGTTCCGAGCTCTCGACGACGAGCACCGAAGCGGCGCCGAAGGCGACCGCGCGGGCGCAGATCTCCGAGCCGATGGAGCCGCCGCCGCCCGTCACGATCACCCGCTTGCCGCCGAGGAAGCGCTCCAGCCGGGGCCTGTCGATGGCCACGGTCGGGCGCAGGAGCAGATCCTCGATCTCCAGGGGCGCGAGCTCGCTGTCGCGCATGCCCTCGCCGAGGCTCGTCACCCGCGACAGCGGCAGGCCGAGGCGGCGGGCGCGGGCGATAAGGTCGTCGGGCTCGGCTTCCGGCGCCAGCGCGCTCGGCGTCGCCACGAGGCGGCGGACCGGCGTGCCGCGCTCGGCGAGGCCGGCGACGACGGCCTCGAGGTCGCCGAAGCCCCCGAGCACCGGCACGCCGCGCATCATCTGACCGGCCTCGTCGGCGCGGGGCGAGAGGATGCCCTTCGGCCCGAGCCGGCGCACGGAGCCCGCCTCGATGGCGCGCAGCAGGATCTCGATATCGGCGCCGCGGCCGAGGAGCAGGGTGGGGACCGTGGCCGCCCGCGCCTGGCTCTGGCGGGAGCGGGCGTATTTCAGGTAGCGGAAGGCGAGGCGCGGGCCGCCGAGCAGGAAGACCTGCAGCACCCAGTAGAGGCCGATCGCGATCTTCCCGAAGAAGTAGAACCCGTACATCGTCGAGGAGACGAGCACGTAGTCGAGGACGAGCAGGGCCAGGGCCAGCACGCTCGCCGCCCGCACGATCCCGGCGAGGTCCGGCAGCGACGCGAAGCGCCACTTCGTCCGGTAGAGCTTGAACCGCGCGTAGACGAGGCCGGCGAAGAGGCAGAAGGGCGGCAGCAGGAGCGGCAGCGCGGCGAGGCGCTCCGCGAGGAGCTCGCCGTCGAAGCGGAACACGAAGGTGAGGATCACGGCGGCGGCCGTCGCCACGAGGTCGTGGGCGACCATCACCGCATTCTTGTAGGTGCGCTGCTGCATCGGCGGCCTCAATCGGCGCGGCCCCGGCCGATGTCAACGCGGGCCCTAGTCAGGCTCCCGCTGCGCCTTGCCGGCGAGCGCCACGTAGAAGCCGAGCCCGTCGCCGGCCGGCAGGGTCTGCAGCCGCTCGACCCAGCCGCGGCGCTTGGCGTCGAGGAGCAGCCGCCCGGCCGGCTGGAACAGGGTCTCGCCGCCGCCCTCCGGTGGCGGGTCGAGCCGGATCGCCACGGTCTTGCCCTTCGCGAAGCGGCTGCGCTCGAGCATCTCCTTCAGGGAGGCCTCCGCCGTCGGGCGGTTCGTGCCGCGCAGGTCGAGCACCGACTCCGCGTCGGTGACGCCGAGCGCGCCGCGCAGCTTGTTGGCGTAGAAATCTTCGAAATGGGGCAAGGGCGAGCCTGGTGTGCGTATCCGCTCAGAAAACGACGTCACGATATACGTCGCGGACCGCGACCGCACCACCGAGTTCGGGCAGATCGAGGCTGTCGTTGAGCCCGAGCGCCGCGCTCTCCCACTCCTCGGCATCACGACGCGAAAACACCTCGATCCGGGCTTCGGCCTGGTAGACGATGAGAAAGCGTCGGAGCGACCCGACCGTCTTGTAGAAGTCGATCTTGCGTCCGCGGTCGAGGGTCATTGTCGAGGGTGACAGCACCTCGGCCACCAGGACCGGATCGGAAGCGTACCCGTCCGGCAGGGGCGGTCCGCACCGGACGACGACATCGGGGACGGGTGCGAAATCGTCCATCGCCTCGCTGAGGATGGCGAGACCGGGTAGGGCGCGGCAGTTCTTCGGCCTAGCGAGGTCGGATAGGCCTAGGATGAGGTTAGCGACGATCGTCTGATGCCGCTCGCGGGGAGGAGACATGAGGATCCGCTCGCCGTCGATGAGCTCCCAGCGCTCCCAGTCCGGCCGGTCTTCGACCCAGATCCGGTACTCGGCGACGCTCATCCGCGTCTCGCGTCGAACCGCAACGCCCATGGGGACATCCTCCCGATCAAGGGCGAGATCGTATCACCGCCGCCGCCCGCAACAATACGGGCGGCGCTGATCTCAGCCGTGCACCAGCACGTTGCGGAACTGCCAGGGGTCGCTTTCGTCGATGTCCTCGGGGAAGAGGCCCGGACGGTCGGTGAGGGGATTCCAGTCGGTGTAGACGCCCACGACTGGCCCGAGATAGGGCATCTGCACCTCGAGGCAGCGGCGGAAATCGACCTCGTCCGCCTCGACGATGCCGGCCTCCGGGTTCTCCAGCGCCCAGACCATGCCGGCGAGCACCGCCGAGGTCACCTGCAGGCCGGTCGCGTTCTGGTAGGGCGCGATCCGGCGGGTCTCCTCGATGGAGAGCTGCGAGCCGAACCAGTAGGCGTTCTTGGCGTGGCCGTAGAGGAGCACGCCGAGCTCGTCGATGCCGTCGACGATCTCGGTCTCGTCGAGGATGTGGTGCTTCTCCTGCACACGCGCGGCGTTGCCGAACATCTCGTGGAGGGAGAGCACGGCGTCGTTCGCCGGGTGGTAGGCGTAGTGGCAGGTCGGCCGGTAGGCGGCGCGCTCGCCTTCCATGACGGTGTAGTAGTCCGAGATCGAGATCGCCTCGTTGTGGGTCACGAGGAAGCCGAACTGCGACTGGGCGGTCGGCGTCCAGGAGCGCACGCGCGTGTCGGCGCCGGGCTGGAGCAGGTAGATCGCGCAGCGCGACCCCTTCTCCTGCTCGCGGGCGTTGGCCGGCTTCCAGGTCTCGTGCGTGCCCCAGCCGAGCTCGGCCGGCTGGTTGCCCTCGGAGACGAAGCCCTCCACCGACCAGGTGTTGACGAAGACGCCCTGCGGCTTCGGGTTCTTGGCGCGCTGGGTGTCGCGCTCGGCGATGTGGACGCCCTTGACGCCGACCTCGCGCATCAGCGCGGCCCACTCCGTGCGGGTCTTGGGCTTGGGCGTCGTCAGGCCGAGATCGGCCGCGACGTTGAGGAGCGCCTGCTTCACGAACCAGGACACCATGCCGGGATTGGCGCCGCAGCAGGAGACCGCGGTGGTGCCGCCGGGCTTTTGCCTGCGCGCATCGAGGATGTCCTCGCGCAGCGCGTAGTTGGTGCGGTCGCCCTGGCTCTTCGACTTGTCGAAGTAGAAGCCCGGCCAGGGCTCGGCGACGGTGTCGATGTAGAGGCAGCCAAGCTCGCGGCAGAGCTCCATGATCGCCCGCGACGAGGTGTCGACGGAGACGTTCACGCAGAAGCCCTGGCCGCCGCCCTCGGTGAGGAGGGGGGTGAGGACATCGCGAAAATTCTCGCGCGTCAGCGCGACCTGCTCGAAGCGCAGGCCGTGCTTGTCGGCGAGCGCCTTATGCGCGTCCGAGGGCTCGATGACGGTGAAGCGGGCCTTGTCGTACTCGAAGTGCCGCTCGATCAGGGGCAGGGTGCCGCGGCCGATGGAGCCGAAGCCGATCATCACGACGGGGCCGGTGATGCGGCCGTGGACGGGCCATTGGGTCGCGGCTTCGGTCATGGACGGCAATCCTTCTTGTGGTCGCCCCTTGCACAGGCGATCGGTGTCCTTAGTCGGCGGAAGTGACGAACAGGCGACGGGCTCAGTGGCGGCTGAGGGCGGCGCGGTCAACCGTCAGGAACAGCAACCCTCCCCCTCTGCGCGAGAGGGATGAGGCCCGACCGTTCCCTACGCGTCAGGCGGCGCGTCGTCGTGCGACGGCCGCCTCGTCGGCGAATGCGGGGATCGGCAGGAGGTCGAGGGCGCCGGTGGCGCGCAGGAGACCGGTCGCGCCGTCGAGAGCGCCGGCGCGCAGGTTCAGGCCGAGGAAGCGCTCGCGCTCGAAGGGACCCGGCATGGCAAGCCCTTCCGCCAGCCGGGGGTCGAATCCGAAGCGGGCGTAGTAGGGTGCGTCGCCCACCAGCAGGACGGCGCCGTGGCTGAGGCGCTCAGCCCGGGCGAGGGCGGCGCGCATCAGCCCGGAGCCGAGGCCGAGACCCTGCAAACCGGAATCGACGGCGAGCGGGCCGAGCAGCAGGGCAGGGCGGTCGGGACCGGCCTCGACGTGCCACAGGCGGACGGTGCCGACGACGCGGCCCTGCCGCTCCGCGCTCAGCGCGAGGCCCTCGGCCGGCAGGCGGCCCTCGCGCAGGCGCTCCGAGGTCTTGGCGAAGCGCGATGCCCCGAAACAGGCATGGAGAAGCGCCTCGCGGGCTGCGATGTCCTGGGGGCGCTCTTCGCGGATCTGGATCACGGCCGTAGCCTCCCTAGGCTCAAGGCGGGAGAAAACAGCCCTCGCACCGAGCCCTTCGAGGCCGGCCGTCCGGGACGATGGAACGAAGATGAGACGCGGGAATCTCCTCCCCCTCATGGGGAGGAGTCGGTCCGCCTGGCGGGCGGCAGGGTCGCCCCGCCACCCCCACCTCCACTCCCCACAAGGGGAGGAGAGGTGACCGTCAGATCACGTATTGCTGCAGGGGCGGGAAGCCGTTGAAGGCGACCGCCGCGTAGGTCGTGGTGTAGGCGCCCGCCCCCTCGATCAGGACCTTGTCGCCGATGGAGAGCGACACGGGGAGCGGATAGGGCACCTTCTCGTAGAGCACGTCAGCGGAATCGCAGGTCGGGCCGGCAAGGACGCAAGGGCTCATACGGTCCTCGTCGTGCTCGGTGCGGACGCGGTAGCGGATCGACTCGTCCATGGTCTCGGCGAGCCCGCCGAACTTGCCGATGTCGAGGTAGACCCAGCGGATCTCGTCCTCGGCCTCGGACTTCTTCGAGACGAGCACCACCTCGGCCTCGATCATGCCGGCATTGCCGACCATGCCGCGGCCCGGCTCGATGATGGTCTCGGGCAGCTGGTTGCCGAAATGCTTGGTGAGCGCCCGGAAGATCGCGTCGCCGTAGGATTCCACGCCCGGCACCGCCTTGAGGTACTTGGTCGGGAAGCCGCCGCCGAGATTGACCATCGAGAGCGCGATGCCGCGCATGGCGCATTCGCGGAAGATCATGGAGGCGGAGGCGAGCGCCCCGTCCCAGGCGCCCGTGTTGCCCTGCTGCGAGCCGACATGGAACGAGACGCCGTAGGCGGTGAGCCCCTGGCGGTGGGCGTGCTCCAGCACGTCGACGGCCATCTCCGGCACGCAGCCGAACTTGCGCGAGAGCGGCCACTCGGCGCCGGCGCCGTCGCAGAGGATGCGGCAGAACACCTGCACGTCGCCCGCCTCGACGTCAGCCGCTTCGGCCGCGCGGAAAATCTTCTCGACCTCGGCCTCGCAATCGACGGCGAAGAGGCGAACGCCGAGCTTGAGCGCGCGGGTGATGCAGCGCTCCTTCTTGATGGTGTTGCCGAAGGAGACGCGGTCCGCGGTGGCGCCGGCGGCAAGCGCCATCTCGATCTCGACGACGGAGGCCGTGTCGAAGCAGGAGCCCATCTCGGCGAGCAGGCGCAGCACCTCCGGCGCCGGGTTCGCCTTCACGGCGTAGAACACGCGGGTGTCGGGAAGCGCCCGGGCGAAGGCCGTGTAGTTGTCGCGCACGACGTCGAGGTCGAGCACCATCACCGGACCTTCGTCCTGGCCCATCTCGCGGCGAGCGCGCAGGAAGTCGCGGATGCGATCGGTCATGTTTCCAACCCACAGGTTCGCGAGCGCCCCGTTTCGCGGGGACGCGCTGTCGAATGTCTGGACGACGTGAGTCGTCCGGCGTCTGGGGGCGCTGCGTCGCATCGCGCCGCGTGCTTTGGAGACACGCGGACGATACGGGCGCGAGAGCACCCGGAAGCTGCCGTGGATTGGTGGGGGTGTCCCTACCGCACGCCGGGCAAAGAGAAACAAGCCTCTTCGGTGCCGGCCTTTGGAGGGCCGACGAGACCAAAAAAGCCCGTTCGTCGTTGCTTTAAGCTGCGTCCCCCGTGGAGAGCGGGGTTCGCCGGTTTCGCCTCCGGCTGCCGGTTGTTGTCGGGGTCCGGTGTTGCCACCTGGATGCCGGCCGGAGGGAATCCACCCTGTCGACCATCGCTCCTTTAAGACCCCTGGCGGCTGTCCGGCAGTTGGCCGGATGCCCACCAACCGACACGCGGCCACAGGCACGTGCGAAATTGGGCAAGGCGCATATACGTGGAGGGGGTTCGCGGGACAAGGAAAAATCGCGCCCCGGGGTGAAGAAACTCGATCGCGCACCGCCATTGTTGCAGAATGGTCGCGCTCGGCCCCGGCGGGCCTTTTCAAGCCGGCCCGGACCGGCCATCAAGCGGGCGGTTCGCGGGGAGGCCCCCGCCCGGCAGCCTGCCCGGACGCGGCAGGACAGGCCGCCAGAAGCGCAGGATCCATGACGCAACCGACTCGCCGCGCCGTCGTCACGGGCCTCGCCGCCGCTGCCTTGTCGGATCAGGTCCTGCCGGGCGCGGCCTCGGCGCAGGAGCTGGGGCCTTTCGGCTTCGAGCTGGTCGACCGCCGTGCGCGCGACCTCGCGACGCGACCCTACGACCCCTCGCTCCCGGCCCTGCCCGAGCCCATCGCGCGGCTCGACTACGATGCCTGGCGCGACATCCGCTTCCGCCCGGACCGGGCCCTACTGGAGAAGACCCGGTTCCGGCTTCAGCTCTTCCACCTCGGCTTCCTCTACAAGCAGCCGGTGCGGGTGAACCTCGTCCGCGATCGCGTCGCCACGCCGATCGCGTACCGGGCGGACCTGTTCGATTTCGGGCGCACGACGATGCAGGCGCCGTTGCCCGGCGATCTCGGCTTCGCGGGCATTCGGCTCCACACCAACCTGAACAAGCCGGACCGGCTCGACGAGCTCATCGTCTTCGTCGGCGCGAGCTACTTCCGGTTCCTCGGGCGCGACCAGCTCTACGGCTTGTCGGCGCGCGGGCTCGCGCTCAACGTCGAGGGCCGGGGCGGCCCGGAGGAGTTTCCTCTGTTTCGCGAGTTCTGGGTCGAGGTGCCGGAGGCGAACCCGGATTCCTGCATCGTGCACGCGCTGCTCGACTCCCCCTCGCTCGCGGGCGCCTTCCGGTTCACGGTGGCGCCGGGAGAGGAGACGCAGGTCGCCGTGCGGGCGAGCCTGCATCCCCGCGTCGCCCTCGACGCAGTCGGGCTTGCGCCCCTGACCTCGATGTACCTCGCCGGCGAGAACGACCGGCGGCACGTGGACGATTACCGGCCCGAGCTCCACGATTCCGACGGGCTCCAGATCGCGACCGCGTCCGGCGAGTGGCTGTGGCGGCCGCTCGGCAATCCTCCGGCGCGTCGGATCTCGTCCTTCCTGGATACCGACCCGAAGGGGTTCGGCCTGATCCAGCGCGACCGGCTCTTCGCGAATTACCAGGACTTGGAGGCCGCCTATCACCGGCGGCCGGGCTACTTCGTCGAGCCGGACGGCGCCTGGGGCGAGGGCAGCGTCATGCTGGTGGAGCTGCCCACCGACACCGAGATCAACGACAACGTGGTCGCGTTCTGGCGGCCGAAGGAGCCCTACCCCGCGGGCCGGCCGGTGAGCCTGTCCTACCGCCTTCGCAGCACCGGCGGCGCGCTTCATCCGGGCGGGCGCGTCCTGAACACCTTCACCGCCGCGCCGGCCGCCAGCGGCGCGGCGCCGGGCGCCAGGGAACCGGGCTCGGGCTTGCGCCGGCGCTTCCTCATCGATTTCGCGGGCGGCAATCTCGGGGACCATTTCGCGGACCCATCCGGCATCGCCGTCGTCGCGAGCGCCTCGGCAGGGCGCATCACCGCGACCTCGATCACGCCGAACCCCGAGACCGGGGGGCTTCGCGCGGCGCTCGACCTCGCGCTCGACGCGATCGGGCAATCGACGGAGCTGCGCGCCTTCCTGCGGGCGGGCGACCGGGCGCTGACCGAGACCTGGCTCTATCCCTGGACCGCCGCGTGAGCCCGCATCCCAGCCGGTCCCGGACGGCACCGGCCGTTCGCATCCGCACGGCGAGCATCGACGATCTCGACGCGCTGGTGGCTCTCGAACACGCCGCCTTCGCGGGGGACCGCGCCGAGCGGCGGGCGATCCGCCACGCGATCCGCTCGCCGACCATGTCGGTTCTCGTGGCGCTGGGCGACGACGGAGCGGGGGAGGAGGTCCTCGTCGGCGCCGCGACGCTGGAGCGCCGGCGGAACAGTCGCAACGCCCGGCTCTCGTCGATCGCGGTCTCGCCCGCCCGCGCCGGCTCGGGGCTCGGCGGCATCATGCTCGATGCGGCGGAGGCGGACGCCCGGGCGCATGGCTGCAGCCATCTCCGCCTGGAGGTCCGCGCCGATAACGGCGCCGGCATCCGGCTCTACGAGCGGCACGGCTATACGCGGTTCGGCGTGATCCCGGATTACTACGAGGACGGGATGGAGGCCTGGCGCTACGTCAGGGCGCTGTCGCCGCGTATCGGCTTCGGTCAATAGCTTCGGTCGCGTCACTCTCCCCTTTCCCGGACGGGTGGCGCGAAGCGAACCCCGATCCGGGATCCAGCGCGAGAAGCCGCGAAGCGGCCGAACGTCGGCGCCATCTGTCGAGAGCCGCTGGCGCGGCAAGTTCAATCGCTGGATCCCGGATCGCCTTCCGCTGACGCTCCAGGCGTCCGGGAAAGGGCGGCGCAGCCAAAGCGATCGACCGGACGCGGTTTCAGACCTCAGGCCTCGGCGCGCACGCGGTGGAACACGTCGAGATGGGCGGGCTCGGGCGGTGCGCCCCGGGCCCGGGCGAAGGCGAGGCGAAAGAGATCCTCCGGATCGCGCTCGGCGAGGCGGGCGGCCGGGACCGGCTCGGGCTCCGCCGCGGGGGCGGCCTGCGGCGTCACGCGCAGATCGACGACGCGCACCGGGAAGCCTTCCGCGATCCGGTCGACCTCGGCCCGGTAGCCGGCGCTCAACCCCTCGCGCGAGAGCCGGATCTGCAGGTAGGGCCGCTCGTCCTGGGGCAGGCCCGGATCGAGGTCGAGGGCGGCCAGGCGGTCGGCGAGTTCCGAGAGCGGCATGTCGCCGGAGGTCGGCAGGCGCAGGAAGGCGACGGGGCGCGCGATCGGGATGTGCTCGATCCGGGCCGGTCCGCCGTCGAGCGTCACGAGGGTGACGCCGTGATCGTAGGGCTGCTCGGCGGCCGAGAGCGGGATCAGGGAGCCGCAATAGCGCACGCTGGCGCGGCCGATCCCCTGCGCCTTGTGCAGGTGCCCGAGCGCGATGTAGCGGGCCTCGGCCGGGAAGACGTCGGCAGGAACGGCATGCTCGCCGCCCACCAGGATGCGCCGCTCCGCCCCTTCCGATTCGAGCCCGCCCGCGACGTGCAGGTGGCCGGTCACCACGAGGGGCAGGCCGTCGAGGCGGGGGAGGGCGGCCTCGAACAATTGTTCGTAGAGGCTGCGCACCGCCCGCACGATCGGCGAGCCCTCCGCCTCGGCGAGCGTCGCGAGGGAGGGCAGGCAGGCGGCCGTGGGATAGGACACGGCGAGGACCTGGGCGGCGACCCCGCCGCTCGTCTTCAGCGGCACGAGGTGGCGGGCGATGTCGATGGCGCCGTCGCGGCGCCGGATGTTGCCGATGACGTGAACCCCGATCGCGTCGAGGAGCGGGCGGGGCGCCTCCAGCCGGCCGGCGGCGTCGTGGTTGCCGGCCGTAATCACGATGGTCATGCCCGGTCGCGCCCGGTGCAGGCGCAGGAGCAGACCGTAGAAGAGCGCCTGCGCTTCGCCCGACGGGTTCTGGCTGTCGAAGACGTCGCCCGCCACCACGAGCGCGTCGACCTCGCGCTCGACGACGATGGACTCGAGCCGCGCGAAGACGAGGCGGTGCTCGCGCTCGCGGGTGTGGCCGCGCAGGCTCTGCCCGATATGCCAGTCGCCCGTATGCAGGACGCGGATCACCGGAGCCCTCCCATCGCGCGGGCGGCCCTCGCCCCGCTCATGGGCGGGGCTTGTAGCGCGGAGTGAGGACGCGTTCGAGAGGGGCTCGGATCAGGGGCAGACGGTGACGGTCTTGACCACCCAACCCTCGCCGTCCTGCCAGAGCTTGCGGCGGCTGCGGTGGCAGGAGGGCTCCGGCTCTGCCGAGGTCCAGGTCGGGTTCGTGGCCTTGACGCCGGATGCGACGGCCGTCGGCTTCCGCGGCGCGGGCTCCGCGGCCGCCGCGAGGGGAAGCGCCAGGGCGACGAGGGCGATCGCGAGGCGGCTGCGGTGAAAAACCGGCACGAATCGACTCCGAGGGTGAGCTTGGCCGGAAGGCTTCATCGTATGTTGGTGGTGCGCGCGATTCCGCAATCGCCCGGACGATCCTTTTCCCTCCCTTTTCGTGGCCTGCGCACAGGCAGGTGCGGTCCGGCACCCTGACCGCGGCGGATGCGGAGTGACGGGACGCGGCCGTCTTGCTAGGGGCCGCCTTGAATTCGCCGCCGCAGGAGATGCAGAGCGCCCGCCATGTCAGATTCGATCACCCCCACCCGCCGCCTGCTTCTCGGCGGGGCCGGCGCAAGCCTGATCCTCGGTACGATCGGACCCGCCTTCGCGCAGCGGCGCGGCCCGCTGCCCGACGATGCCATCGACGGCGGCTATCCCTTCGACGACGACCTGATCTACCGCGACGAGGCGGGCCAGCTCTTCCGCAAGCGCGGCGGACGCTACGAGCCGTATGACGGCCGCTCCGCCGCCCCGCGCCGGCAGCCCGACCTCGATCCGCTGCGGGAGGGCTCCGGCGAGGCCCGGCCGAGCGGCCGGGCGGCCGCCTCGCGCCCCGTCGACGACGGCCCGATCGATTACGCCCGCGCCTACGCCGCCATCACCGACGAGCCGTTCCCCATCGCGGCCTTCAACTGGCGCCGCGCGAACCCGGTCTTCCTGCGCCAGGAGATCGCCTATTCCGGCCGCGAGCCCGCCGGCACGATCGTGGTCGATCCCCGCGCCCGACACCTGTTTCTGGTCCAGGCCGGCGGCCGCGCCCGCCGCTATGGCGTGGGCGTCGGCAAGCAGGGCTTCGCCTGGTCGGGCGTCGCGACGGTGAACTCGAAGCAGGCCTGGCCGGATTGGTACCCGCCCAAGGAGATGATCGCCCGCACGCCGAGGATCGCGCGCGAGGTGACGAAGCTCCAGAGCGGCCTCGGCGTGCCCGGCGGCTCTCGCAACCCGCTCGGCGCCCGGGCGCATTACCTCTGGCAGGGCAACAAGGACACGCTCTACCGCATCCACGGCACCCTCGAGCCCGAGACGATCGGGCAGAGCGTCTCGTCGGGTTGCATCCGGATGATCAATCAAGACGTGATCGACCTCTACGGCCGCGTCGAGATCGGCACCCGCGTCGTCGTGCTCACCTGAGGCCGGGGAACCATCGCGCAGCCGTCGAATTGGCCCAGGGCATGAGGCGCGCCGTTGAGGGCGCGCGCCCGCACGCCATTCATTTCGGAGACTGCACGACCATGGCCAAGAGCTTGAGCGGACGCACGCGCGTCGAGGCCGACCGCCTGAACACCCCGACCGACCTGTCGCCCGAGGCGACCAAGAAGATCTCCGAGGGACTGACGGTCCTGCTCTCGGACCTCTTCGCCCTCTATCTGAAGACCAAGAACTTCCACTGGCACGTCAGCGGCCCAAACTTCCGCGATTATCACCTGATGCTCGACGAGCAATCCGAGCAGATCTTCGCGATCACCGACGACGTCGCCGAGCGCGCCCGCAAGATCGGCGGCACCACGCTGCGCTCGCTCGGCCAGGCGCATGCGAAGTCGCGCATCCGGGACAACGACGCCGAGTACGTCAACCCGCTCGACATGCTGGCGGAGCTCAGGGACGACAACAAAGCGCTCACCGCCAACCTGCGCGAGCTCCACGAGATGACGGACGAGCACAACGATTTCTCGACCACGAGCCTGATCGAGGAATGGATCGACCAGGCCGAAGAGCGTACCTGGTTCCTCTATGAGGCGACCCGGTCCGCCACCCAGACGGGCCACTGATCGCGCCCGACGATCCGGCCGCTGGAGGGCTCCCCGTCGCCGACGGGGAGCCTTTTTCTTAGCTTGCCCGTTCCGAGAAGCGGCGGAAGGCGTCCAGCGTCTCGGCGCTGACGTGGTGCTCAATGCCCTCGGCGTCGCGTCGCGCCGTCTCGGCGCTGACGCCCAGCGCGCGCAGGAATTGCTCGACGATGCGGTGGCGCTCGCGGCTCTGCTCGGCCAGCGATTGGCCCGCCTGCGTCAGGAACACGCCGCGATAGGGCCGCTGCAGGACGAGCCCGTCCTCGGCGAGGCGCTTGAGCATCTTGGCCACCGTCGGCTGGGCGACGCCGAGGCGGGCGGCGATGTCGACCTGGCGCGCCTCGCCGCCATCGCCGATCAGGTCGGCGATGAGCTCGACGTAATCCTCGACGAGTTCGAGGCGCCGCGCCTCGCGGGCCTGACGGAAGCTCTCGACATGCACGTCCGGGTCGATGAGCGCCGCCTCGGGCGCGGATCGCGACGAATCCCGCATCTGCGGCCTGCTCCCGCTTCTTGAAGGCGCATCATTTGGAGGCGCTGAACGCGCGTCGTCCCCTTGTTTAGCCCAAGCCGGCGGCCCGAGGGGAGTCCCCGCGCTCACAGCGTCGACGTGCGCAGATGGGCGACGAAATCCTTGGCGAAGGCGGGCAGGCTCTCCAGGGCGCGCAGGCAGAGCGTGAGATCGCGGGCCGCCCAGGGGTCGGTGAGCGGCACCAGCGCGATGTCCATGACGCGCACGGCCCGCCGGGCGGTCGTCTCGGGCACGATGCCGAGGCCGACGCCGCATTCGACCAAGCGGCAGATCGCGTCGAAGCTGCGCAGCTGCACCCGCAGGCGCATGGGGGTGCCGCTGCGCGCCGCCTTGTCCGCGAGGAACCGGGTCAGCGCGCTCGCCCTGTCGAGGCCGACGAGGTCGTGGGCCAGGACCTCGGCGAAGGTGACCGCCTCGCGGCGGCTCAGGGGATGGGTCGGGGCCACGACCACGACGAAGCGGTCCTGGCGGAACGGGTAGGTCTCGAGCGTCCCGGTATCGACGGTGCCGGCCACGATGCCGAGGTCGGCCGTGCCCTCCGCGACGAGACCGACGATCTCGTCCGAGGTCCGCTCCTCGATGTCGACGCTGACGCCGGTGTGGCGGGCGAGATAGGCGCTCAGGACCTCCGGCAGGAACTCGGTCAGGGCATTGGTGTTCGACAGGACCCGGATCTGGCCGACGGTGCCGCCGGAATAGGCGGCGAGCTCGCCCTGCATCCGGTCGATGCCGTCCATGAGCGCGCGGGCATGGGCGAGCAGCGTGCGCCCGGCCGGCGTCGGCGTCACGCCCTGCCGCCCGCGCGTGAGCAGCGCCGCGCCCAGCGTCTCCTCCATCGCGCGGATGCGCACGGAGGCCGCGGCGAGCGCCAGGTTCGCTCGCGCCGCGCCGTGGGTGATCGAGCCCGCCTCGACCACGTGGCGGAACAGGCCGAGATCGACGAGGTCGAAGCGCATCATGGTGTGTGCCTTGAAAGCTTTCCTTAACCGTAGGGCGCGATCCTGGCGCCATGGTGGTCCGCCGTCGCGTCCGTTCCGTCCTCTTGCCGCTCGGCCTCTACGCCGTGTCGGGCTTGTGCGTCGGCTATTTCGTGCATCAGGCCGAGAGCGGCAATCGCGGCCTCGAGGCCAAGCGCGCCCTCAAGATCCAGGCCTACGGCCTCAACCAGGAGCTCGCCGCCGCCCGGGCGGAGCGGGCGGTCTGGGAGCATCGGGTCGCGCTGCTGCGCAGCGAGCAGATCGACCGCGACCTCCTGGAGGAGCGGGCCCGCGTCGTGCTCGGCCGCGTCCACGCCAACGACGTCGTCATCATCAATCCCTGACTGTATCGGCGCCGCCTTCCGCCGGCGTAAGCCCTCGCTTTCCGGGAGGCCCTGCCCTAGAACCTCTGCCAAGAGCCGTTCACGGGAGGTTGCCGATGGATGCCGCGAAAGAGGCGAGCCCCGCCAAGGTCGAACCGGTCGCCGCTGAGAACTCCGCGTCCCAGGATTCTCAATCCCACGCGCCGGCCCCGAACATCCCGCAATTCAGCCGCGAGGACGACCTTCACGCCTATCACGAGATGCTGCTGATCCGCCGCTTCGAGGAGAAGGCCGGCCAGCTCTACGGCATGGGTCTGATCGGCGGCTTCTGCCACCTCTATATCGGCCAGGAGGCCGTCGTCATCGGCATGCAGATGGCCTCGGAGGAGGGCGACCAGGTCATCACCGGCTACCGCGACCACGGCCACATGCTCGCCTGCGGCATGGACCCCAAAGGCGTCATGGCCGAGCTCACCGGCCGGCGCGGCGGCTACAGCCGCGGCAAGGGCGGCTCGATGCACATGTTCTCCCGCGAGAAGCAGTTCTTCGGCGGCCACGGCATCGTCGGTGCCCAGGTCTCGCTCGGCACCGGGCTGGCGTTCGCCGACGCCTACACGAAGAACGGCAAGGTCAGCCTCACCTATATGGGCGACGGCGCGGCCAACCAGGGCCAGGTCTACGAGAGCTTCAACATGGCCCAGCTCTGGAAGCTGCCGGTCGTGTACGTGATCGAGAACAACCGCTACGCCATGGGCACCTCGGTCGCCCGCGCCTCGGCGCAGACGGATTTCTCCAAGCGTGGCATCTCCTTCGGCATCCCGGGCGAGCAGGTCGACGGCATGGACGTCCGCACCGTGCGCGAGGCGGCGACGCGGGCCATCGCGCATGCCCGCTCGGGGGAAGGCCCCTACATCCTGGAGATGCAGACCTACCGCTATCGCGGCCACTCGATGTCCGACCCGGCCAAGTACCGGACCAAGGACGAAGTCTCGAAGATGCGCGACGAGCACGACCCCATCGAGATGGTGCGCAAGCGCCTGATCGAAGCGCATGGCGTGCCGGAGGGCGACCTCAAGGCCACCGACGCCAAGGTGCGCGAGATCGTCAACGAGTCGGCGGAATTCGCCACCCACGATCCCGAGCCCGATCCCTCCGAGCTCTGGACGGACATCCTGCTCGAAGCGAGAGCCTGACGCGTCCGACCCCGCGAGGCTCCCGCCAACCCCGACCGCACGAGTAATCCATGGCGACCGACATCCTGATGCCCGCGCTCTCGCCCACCATGGAGGAGGGCAAGCTCGCGAAATGGCTCAAGAAGGAGGGCGATGCGGTCAAGTCCGGCGACGTGCTCGCCGAGATCGAGACCGACAAGGCGACCATGGAGGTCGAGGCCATCGACGAGGGCGTGCTCGCCAAGATCCTCGTCGACGAGGGCACCGAGGGCGTGAAGGTCAACACGCCGATCGCGGTGATCGCAGGCGAGGGCGAGGACGTCTCGGCCGCGGCGGCCTCCGGCGGGGGGCCTAAGCCGAACGGGGCCTCCGAGCCGCAGCCGGCCCCCACGCCCGACATGCAGGCCGAGGGCCAAGCCGAGAAGAGCGCGCCGACGGCCAGGACCCCGGACGACAAGCCGAACGCGCCGGCGGCGCCCGCCACCATCACCAACAAGGCTCGCGAGCCGGTGATGGCCGAGTTCCCGGAAGGCACCGAGATGGTGACCATGACGGTGCGCGAGGCGCTCCGCGACGCCATGGCCGAGGAGATGCGCCGGGACGATGCCGTCTTCGTGATGGGCGAGGAGGTCGCCGAGTACCAGGGTGCCTACAAGGTCACGCAGGGGCTGCTGCAGGAATTCGGGGCGCGGCGCGTCGTCGACACGCCGATCACCGAGCACGGTTTCGCCGGCATCGGCGTCGGCGCGGCGCTCTCGGGCCTGAAGCCCATCGTCGAGTTCATGACCTTCAACTTCGCCATGCAGGCGATCGACCACATCATCAACTCGGCGGCCAAGACCCTCTACATGTCCGGCGGGCAGCTCGGCGCGCCGATCGTGTTCCGGGGCCCCAACGGCGCGGCGGCCCGCGTCGGCGCCCAGCACAGCCACGATTACTCCGCCTGGTACTCGAACGTGCCGGGCCTCAAGGTGATCGCCCCCTACACGGCGTCGGACGCCAAGGGCTTGCTCAAGGCCGCGATCCGCGACCCAAACCCGATCATCTTCCTCGAGAACGAGATCCTCTACGGCCAGAGCTTCCCGGTGCCGAAGCTCGACGATTTCGTGCTGCCCATCGGCAAGGCGAAGGTCCACCGGGAGGGCAAGGACGTGACGATCGTCTCCTTCGCCATCGGCATGACCTACGCGCTGAAGGCGGCGCAGGCGCTCGCCGAGGAGGGCATCGAGGCGGAGGTGATCGACCTGCGCACGCTCCGGCCGATGGACACCGACACGGTGGTGGAGTCGGTGAAGAAGACCGGTCGCTGCGTCACGGTGGAGGAGGGCTTCCCGCAATCGGGCATCGGCGCCGAGATCGCGGCGCGGCTGATGGTCGACGCCTTCGATTATCTCGACGCGCCGGTGCTGCGCATCACGGGCAAGGACGTGCCGATGCCCTACGCGGCCAACCTCGAAAAGCTCGCGCTGCCCAACGTCGCCGAGGTGATCGAGGCGGCGAAGGCGGTGTGCTACTGTTAGGGCGGGATCGTGAGCGAGCCCTTCGCCGAACTCTCGGTGCCCCCGGACGCCCTCGAACAGGGCGGCGTGGAGGTTTTGCGCGCGGCCGTCGTGGACGGGGCCGTGAGCGTGGCCCTGCGTCGCTCCTTCGAGGACCCCTCGACCTGGGGCCGTCTCCTCATCGACCTCGCCCGGCAGGCCGCTCGTGCGTACAGCCTCGAGACCGAGATGTCGGAGGAGGAGGCGTTCGAGCGCATCCGCGCCGGGTGGGAGGCCGAGAGCCTCGACCCCGGCGGGTTGAACTGACGGGGGTCCGATGGCCGAGGCCGCGATCCGCGAAGCCACCTACGCCGATCCTGAGGCGGTCCCGGCGCATCTCGTGGCCGAGATCATCGATGGGAGGCTGGAGACACAATCGTCTCTGCCGCCTCGGCATGGGGCTGCGGCAACGGCGCTGATGGGCGAGTTGGGCCCGGCGTTCGGCCGTCCTCAGGGAAGGCCAGGCAATTGGATGTTCTGCTGGCGGCCGGAATTTCATTTCGGTTCTCAAGTGGTGGTTCCGGATATGGCCGGCTGGCAAAACGGTCGGATGCTGGCGGAACTCGATGCCGCATTTATCGAGACGCCGCCGGACTGGGTTTGCGAAGTCCTGTCGCCCCCGACCGCCAGGCTCGATCGCGGACCGAAGCACCGCATCTACGCCGAGGCGGGCGTCGGCCATCTCTGGCTGCTCGATCCGGCGGACGGGGTGCTCGAAGCCTTTGCCCCCACCGACGGGCAATGGCTGCTGCTCGGAACCGTCCAGCGCGGCGAGGCGGTCAGCCTGCCGCCCTTCGATGCCGTCTCGTTCCCGCTCGACGACCTGTTCGCCTTCGACGATCCGGCCGCCCCCAACTCGCCAGAGACCTGACGCCAGGAATCGTTCCCATGCCGATCAACGTCCTGATGCCCGCCCTGTCGCCGACGATGGAGAAGGGCAACCTCGCCAAGTGGCTCAAGAAGGAGGGCGATGCGGTCAAGTCCGGCGACGTGCTCGCCGAGATCGAGACCGACAAGGCGACCATGGAGGTCGAGGCCATCGACGAGGGCGTGCTCGCCAAGATCCTGGTGCCGGAGGGCACGGCCGACGTGCCGGTGAACGACCTCATCGCCATCATCGCCTCCGACGGCGAGGACCCGGGCAGCGTGCAGGCTCCGGCCGGTGACGGCGCCGCGCCGCCCAAATCCGAGGCGCCGAAGCCCGAGGCGGCGGGCGCCGCGAATGCAACACCGGGCGAGGGGACCATGTCCTATGCCCGGGTGAACGAGGCGCCCGAGGGTGCCAGGCCTGCGCAGGGCGCGCCGGCGACGGCGAACGGCGCGGCACCGGAGGGCCGCGTCTTCGCCTCGCCGCTCGCCCGCCGCATCGCGGGTCAGGAGGGCATCGATCTCTCGGCGGTGAAGGGCTCAGGGCCGCACGGACGGGTGATCGAGCGCGACGTGCGCGCGGCCCTGGAGGCCGGCACGGGCAAGGCGGCCCCGGCCGCGAAGGCGGCGCCCGAGGTGGGCAAGGCGACCGAGGTCCCGTTGCCCCCGGCGAAGGCCGCTTCGGCCACGCCCGGGCTGACGGCCGACCAGGTCCGCGGCTTCTACGCCAAGGGCAGCTTCGAGGAGGTGCCCCTCGACGGGATGCGCAAGACCATCGCCAAGCGCCTCACCGAGGCGATGCAGGTGGCCCCGCACTTCTACCTGACCGTCGATTGCGAGCTCGACGCGCTCATGGCCCTGCGCGAGCAGATCAACGCCAGCGCGGGCAAGGACAAGGACGGCAAGCCGGCCTTCAAGCTCTCGGTCAACGACTTCGTCATCAAGGCGATGGGCCTCGCCTTGATGCGGGTGCCGGCGGCCAACGCCGTCTGGGCCGAGGACCGGATCCTGCGCTTCAACAACGCCGAGGTCGGCGTCGCCGTGGCCATCGACGGTGGCCTCTTCACGCCCGTCATCCGCAAGGCCGACCAGAAGACGCTGTCCACCATCTCCAACGAGATGAAGGATTTCGCGGGCCGGGCGCGCGCCAAGAAGCTGAAGCCCGAGGAGTACCAGGGCGGCGTCACCTCGGTCTCGAACCTCGGCATGTTCGGCATCAAGCACTTCACGGCGGTGATCAACCCGCCGCAATCGACCATTCTGGCGGTCGGCGCAGGCGAGAAGCGCGTGGTGGTGAAGGACGGCGCGCCGGCGGTCGTGCAGATGATGACCTGCACGCTCTCCTGCGACCATCGCGTCCTCGACGGCGCGCTCGGCGCCGAGCTGATCTCGGCCTTCAAGGGGCTCATCGAGAAGCCGATGGGGATGCTGGTGTGAGGGGCTTGCTTGACGGGCTCTCCTCCCCCTTGCGGGGAGGAGTTGGAGGTGGGGGTGGTGCAGAAGGCACCGTGACGCTCGATCCTGCACCACCCCCACCCCTACCCCTACCCCTCCCCGCAAGGGGGAGGGAAGAGTCTCGCCTGTATAGGGCAGTAGCGACGAGCCCGGATTTTCTGTGCTGACGATGGCTTGGCGTGAGGATTCGACCAAACCTGTCACCCCTCGTGCCGCCACGAATGCCAAGACGCTGCGCAAGGCACTGACTGAACCTGAGCGGCGTCTCTGGTGGCACCTCCGTCACCGCCTACCAATCCACGGAACTCACTTCCGCCGACAGGTTCCAATCGGCGCCTATGTTG
This sequence comes from Methylobacterium iners, assembly GCF_022179305.1. Classification (GTDB taxonomy): domain Bacteria; phylum Pseudomonadota; class Alphaproteobacteria; order Rhizobiales; family Beijerinckiaceae; genus Methylobacterium; species Methylobacterium iners. Next base: position 66,955 of record NZ_BPQP01000036.1, on the reverse strand, counting down.
CAGATTTCTGCTGCCTCTCGGCGCGGCTCATCGTCGAGGTCGATGGCGGGCAGCATGGCACGGACCGAAACACCGCCTACGATACCCAGCGCGACGCAACCCTCGCCGCTTACGGCTTCCAAGTGCTGCGCTTCACCAACGCCGACGTGATGCGCGAGATTGACGTCGGTCTCGATACGATCTTTGCCGAGCTCTCCCTGCGTAATTGCGGGGAGGAGCCGGGGGTGGTGCAGGCAGCACCGCGACAGCCTGATCCGGCGCCACCCCCACCTCCTACCTCCTCCCCGCAAGGGGGAGGAGAATTCGCGGAGCGATAGATGCCCGACACCTACGACATCCTCATCATCGGCGCCGGCCCCGGCGGCTACGTCGCGGCGATTCGGGCCGCGCAGCTCGGGTTCAAGACTGCGGTGGTCGACCGCGAGCACTTAGGCGGCATCTGCCTGAACTGGGGCTGCATCCCGACGAAGGCGCTGCTGCGCACGGCCGAGATCTACCACTACATGCAGCACGCAGGCGATTACGGGCTCTCGGCCAAGGAGGTCTCGTTCGACACCGCGGCGGTGGTGAAGCGCTCGCGCGGGGTCTCGTCGCGGCTCAACGGCGGCGTCGGCATGCTGCTCAAGAAGAACAAGGTCGACGTCATTTGGGGCGAGGCCTCGGTCGATGCGGCGGCCAAGGGCAACCAGCCGGGCCGGGTCACCGTGAAGGAGACCGCCCGCGCGCCGGCGCCGAAGGGCGCGCTCGGGGCGGGGTCCTACGAGGCCAAGCACATCATCGTGGCGACCGGCGCGCGGCCGCGCGCCATCCCGGGCATCGAACCGGACAAGAAGCAGATCTGGACCTACTACGAGGCCATGGTCCCCGAGAGCATGCCCAAGAGCCTGCTCGTGATGGGCTCGGGCGCCATCGGCATCGAGTTCGCCTCGTTCTACCGCACCATGGGCGCCGAGGTGACGGTGATCGAGCTCCTGCCGCAGATCCTGCCCGTCGAGGATGCCGAGATCGCCGGGCTCGCCCGCAAGCGCTTCGAACGCCAAGGCATCAAGATCCTCACCGGCGCCAAGGTGACGAAGGTGGAGAAGGCGGTCGATTCCGTCACTGCCACCATCGAGACCGGCGACGGCAAGAGCCAGGCCCTCACGGCGGAGAAGCTGATCTCGGCCGTCGGCGTCGTCGGCAACATCGAGGGGATCGGGCTCGAAAAGCTCGGCGTGAAGATCGAGCGCGGCATCGTCGTCACGGACGGCTTAGGGCGTACCAACGTGCCCGGCCTCTACGCGATCGGCGACGTCGCCGGTCCGCCGATGCTCGCCCACAAGGCCGAGCACGAGGGCGTGCTCTGCGTCGAGACCATCAAGGGCCTGCACACCCACGCCATGGACAAGGCCAAGATCCCCGGCTGCACCTATTGCCAGCCGCAGATCGCCTCCGTGGGCCTCACCGAGGCCAAGGCGAAGGAGCTCGGCTTCGCCGTGAAGGTCGGCCGCTTCCCCTTCGCGGGCAACGGCAAGGCTATTGCGCTCGGCGAGCCCGACGGGCTGGTGAAGACGATCTTCGACGCGGGGACCGGCCAGCTGCTCGGCGCCCACATGGTCGGGGCCGAGGTCACCGAGCTGATCCAGGGCTACGTGGTGGCGATGAACCTCGAGACCACCGAGGAGGACCTGATGCACACGGTCTTCCCGCACCCGACGCTCTCGGAGATGATGCACGAGAGCGTGCTCGATGCGTATGGGCGGGTGATCCACACTTAAGCTTCGATGATCCTAAATACCATAGCCCTTTCAATCACTTGACACACTAGCTACGACCTATTCAAGTGGGCCGTAGCGGCCTCTAACCCCTACTCAGGCCGTAAGGCGGTCATCCGACAGCCCGAGTGATCCCGCCAGGAACGCCCGCGCACGGCACACCCGACTCTTTGCGGTGCCAACTTGGCAGCCCGTGACCTCGGCTGCGGCCTCGTAGGTCAAACCTTGTGCACCCACGAGCAGAAGCGCCTCACGCTGGAGGAGCGGCAGCTTGGCGAGCATTGTCCAGACTTGCTGCAACTCGATCCGATGCTCCTGGGCCGGCAACACGACCAGCTTGCCAGCATGAACCCCGTCCGCATCTTCGACCTCGCGCTTACGCTTCCGGCAAACGCTGTAAAAGTGGTTGCGCATGATGGTGCACAGCCAAGCCATGAAGTTGGTGCCCGCCTGGAAGCTGCTCTGGTACTGCCATGCCTTCAACAGCGTCTCTTGGAGAAGGTCGTCGGCTTGGGTGGGACTGTTAGTGAGCGAGAGGGCAAACGCTCGAAGGCCTGGAAGTGCGGCCACAAGGTCCTTGCGGAAGTCTGAGACGATCGCTGGCCCACCTGTCGTGAGGGACGCGTCGAGTTGAGCAATCAGATCAAGGAAGCGACGCGGCTGCTCCTCAACGATCAACGCGGCATAGAGCCCTTTAAGCTCCGCGCCGAGGTGGTACTGAACCTGTCGGGGCAATTCGCACGTTGGAACGGGTGTCGATTCACGATCCGCCTGAGAGAGCACCGCACCAACCTGATCAGCTTGCATCACAATGTCCGCTTGTCGCTCCAGGACTGTCTCCGGGGTGATCCGGGAGATCGCGTGGGAGCGGCTGGCAGAGGGATGCGGCGCGCCTCCTAACGAAGCGTATTGCCGATCTTCGACAAGGCGGCGTGCGCGATAGGAAACTTGTGATGTGGGCGCTAGGAGTGGGCCGGACGCTCGTCATAGATGTTGGTGTCGGGAGGCTCAGGCAAGGACAAGCAACAATGCCCCGCTACTTCTTCAACACGCGCATTGAAGGCGACTTCATCAAGGACGAGGGAGGCGCGGAGCTACGCGATCCTGAACAGGCTTGGGAGGTCGCGCGGGACACAGCCCATGCCATGCTCCAAGACCCGGCTACGCAAACGACGCTCCTAGCGGCTTCTCTAGTTGTCACTGACGAGGCCGGCGAGGTGGTGCTAGAGTTTCCGTTTGCGGAGGCCCTTACGCCGCCTCCTGAGGGGATCAAGACGGTCCACTAAGCTGAAGCCGACGTTGTCGTCATAGACAGAGTTCCCATCCTACAAAGGGGGTACTACGCGGGGCTGATCGTGACCGCGTGTCAGCAATGAAAGCCGACGAGACTGAGCCGACCGTCAACGCAAAGGCGCTCGGATGTTCCCGGATGCAAGTCTACAAAGCCCTTGTCGTTCCGGCGTGACAATGGTCCTAGTCCTACCGAGAAAATGCGCATCCAACCGAGCCGATACGCATGGACGCATAGATGTTTTGGGAACGGTATGCCCACTCCGCATGTTGCCGATCAGCATCAACAAGGGGGCACTTATGAGAAACATCATTTACATCATCGGCTTGATCGTCGTGGTTCTTGCCGTGTTGTCGTTCTTCGGCCTTCGCTGAACAAGCGCTCGGTTCCTGGGCCAACTGAACGAGCCTTTGTCATTTCCGCCGTGCCTACGCTCGATTGAAGGGTAGGCACGGCTTTTTTATCGAACGAGCTAGCTTGACCGATTGATGTCGTTCTCCCGGGATCGAATGTCCGGCGTGATCGTTGATGTTACGGACATTAACATATCTGACGGGAGAGTTCGGTATGATGGGCCCGCGTCTCGAACCCGACGATATCCTAGCTGCCGACGAGGCCCGCGCATTCATCGACACACGTATCAATGCTCTTGCAACCGGGGAGCAAATAGACTTCTGGCAGATTGTGGCAAAGCTCTACTGTCGTGGCCTAGAAGAAGCTGCGTTGACCTCTGAAACTCGGCCACTCAGTTTAGAACTTGCCGCCTGAACGAGAATGAGCCTGAGTACCTAAGAGGCTTCCAGACTCATATTATTATGGCAGATAATGTTAAAGCTGTCGTGTCGCGGCCGGTGAATGCTTGCCCATGCTAAGAAGGTTCATTACTGCGAACGCCAGTGGAGTTCCAATAAGCAGAAGCGCGAAGAAGAGTGCCATTTGTTTGTTCCCGTATTAGGAATGTGGTCGGATTAAGCTAGGCAAGTCCGACACACTGCATGACTCTCAACGCACCATTGGCGTGGATTGTTCGACCTTAGCCATAATTACGCAGCCTTGATTGCAGGAAGTTCGTCGATCCTCGTTGTGTAGCGCGGCGAACGCATTTCGAACTTGGTTGACCACGATCGGTCCCTAACCCACCCCGACGATCCTACGACGACCGATCCCCGTCCCCCATCGTCGATTACAATCATCAATGCATCCATCAGTGGTCTGCTTCGCTCACGATTGAAGCCATCGATTAGGGCACCTGGCGATCCATCGAGAGGCATCAGGTCAGTCGTGATGATGGCGGAGGGCACGGGACCGGCTGCAATCGCCAAGGGCCTAGGATGCTCTTGAATGCAAGTCTACCGGATCATCGGCGGTCAAGCGTCGCCATAGCACGATGCTTTGAACTTCGCCTGCCCCACCCTCGGTCTAGGTCTTTGGATCGTAATCAACTTGCCCGAGATGGGATCAAGGATTGTGATCGTCGACATAGAACGCTCCATCCAAGCTTGACCATACGGAAACGTATCATGGTTAACGGATGGTTAATCGAGAGGTCTAAGGTGGCCTGAATATGGCAAAGCTCGTATGGTCGATGTCGTCGGGAACAAACCGTGGGTTCGAGTCCAGTCTCAGTTTCCTCCGATGCCCAACGTTACGCAGCCCTGATTTTTGGCAACTCTTCGAGCCGTGTCGTGTATCGCGGAGACCGCATCTCGAACTTGGTCGACCATGATTGGTCCTTCGTCCAACCCGATGACCCCACGACGACCGATCTCCGTCCCCATCGTCGATTACAATCGTCCAAGGCGTTCATCAGTGGTCCGCTCCGCTCACGATTGAAGCCGTTGATTAGGGCACGTGGCGAACCATCCAGGTCCATCAGATCAGTCGTGATGATGCCCACTTTGCTGTAGCGGTAGCCGTCCTTCCACACTCGACGAACGCCCGACATCGCGCCCTTCGATAGAATCAGCGTGTCGTTAGTAGCCTCCGGGAACGTGACCACTGCCGATACGGATCGTTGTGGGTCGCCGCGATCATGTTCGGACGTGTGGAAGAAGACCGTCAGGTGGTCCGTTCCAAGCCCTTCACGCCGTAGCTTCTCGCCTAACCGTGCCGCGTGAGTTGAAACGGCCTGTTGCATGGTCGCAAGCTCGTCCACGCGGCTCGAGAATGACCGAGTGACCGCACAACCCTTCCTCGTCGCCGCCAACGTCTCTAGGTCCAGGCACGCAATCCCACGAAGCTCATAGACCAACCGCTCGCCGACGACTGTCAGACCTTTCCTGGCAAGACGTGGATCAAGATCGCGAACGTCGGCTACCGAATCGCAGCCGAGTGCTTCCAGCTTGCGGGTGGTAGCCGGTCCAACGCCCCAAATCTCATTCATCGGCGTGCGACCCAACCAAGCGGCCCGTTCGTCCTCGTCGGTTAGGTCGCACACACCACTGAGTTCCGGAATGCCTTTCGCAAGAGCGTTGGCTAGCTTGGCAAGGGTCTTTGTGGGGCCGATGCCGACGCAAGTTGGAATGCCAGTCCACTTTAAGACAGCAGACCGCATATCACGGGCGAGGGTGACACGATCCTTCGGCCTCACGTCGCTCAGATCAAGGAAGCTCTCGTCAATGGAGTAGACTTCGATGCGGGGTGAGAACCGGCGGTAAACCTCGTTCACCCGAGCCGACATGTCACCGTAGAGGGCGTAGTTCGACGAGTAGACCCGAACCCCACGATGCCGGCACAGGTCCCGGATCATGAAGAATGGAGCACCCATCCTGATCCCGAGAGCCTTAGCTTCCACCGTCCTCGCGATCGCGCAGCCATCGTTGTTGGATAGGACGATGACGGGAACGCGCGCTAATCGAGCATCAAAGACGCGCTCACAAGAACAATAGAAGCTGTTTCCATCCGAGAGAGCGTAGGCCCGGGTCACCCCTTCGCCGCACGGCGCTTCGGACTGATGGATGATGACACCACCCCCCAAACCTCAACCAAGGCATCAGGGGACAGACGGAACTCAGGATAACGAGGGTTCGCGAACGAGAGGCGGATGCGGGGGCCTTGTCTCGACCACACCTTGAACGACCGATCACCGTCGATATCCACGACCACCACGTCACCGTTCGCAGGTGTTAGGGAACGATCGACCACAGCGAGGTCACCATCGAACAACCGGGCCAGGATCATCGAATCACCCACGACACGCACAAGGAAGGTAGCCGGTCGATTCGTGATCAGTAGGCGCTGAAGGTCGATTGTCTCTTCGATGAAGTCGTCGGCCGGGGATGGAAACCCTGCGCGCACAGGACGGCGAAGCAATGGGAGGGGAACGGGCAAGCCGATGGTGACGCCAAAGATGTCCATGGTCTTAGGCCCGTTCCATCGCAGCTGCGCGGATATAGCCCTTGGACACTGAACGTTGGGCCTGAGCGAATCGGTGTTCCAGCGCGATCAGGTCCTCGATGGCCCATAGCAACGCACGATTCGGATCACCGCCAGCCGCTTCCACATAGGCAACGGCGGTAGTCTCGGCATCGCTCATATCCGCGAACGCTGCCATCTCGCTTGCCGTCATCGTAGCCATCCGTCGAGTAAGAACATATGCAGAACATAGGATCACGTCGCGGGGGTCAAGATCGGAAGGGGAGCCTGTGGATTTCGGGGAGGGTTATCGTATTATCGCTACATATCAAGGGTTTAAGGATCGTCTGGGTGTGGCACTCGACATCGTGAGCGTCACGTCGACAGTGATCGGGCCATGCGGTTCAACTTGTTGGATAAGCGTCTTGGATCATCAATCTGGCGTGGGAAGGACGCCACTCTCAGTCAAGACCGCTGATTGCCAACCATCATCAACGGTTTAGCAGCCGAGATCCACCTTCGAAGTATTGGCTAGAGTGTCCGACTTAAGGTTGTTCCCGATACGAAATGATCCACGAGATACTTCTTAATGGTCAAGCTTCCCTTGACTTTTGAAGCATAGTATGACAATGATCTATTAATATTATATTTTTGCAACAATCGATTTGTAACCCTGCTTCGTTGCGTTCAGTGCGTTGAAGACTTTGATGCGGCTTCGGCCTCGGATCATTGGTTGATAGTGATATGGACATTAGCTCTTATAACCCAACTGCGCTTGATTGCGCTGGTCCAACATCACTCGATCTTAAGGTGCTGGATGACGTTCGATCCCAACTAGGATACGAACAAATGCAAAGTTTACTTGGTCTTCTCGCCGCAGAGCTTCAGGAACTCTTCGCTGCCACGTGCAATGATAGCGCGACTCTGGCGTATCAGGCCCACGTTATGGTGTCTGCGGCTGGTTCTCTTGGATTCATCGGCTTCTCTCGTCTTTGCAGGGAGGTCGAAGAAGCTTGCTTCGATGGCGTAGAAATCCGCGCGTTGAGGGATCGTCTCGTTCGGGCCCGTCGTTCGGTGTTGTGCCAGATTGCTCTTCTGAGGGGCGCGATATGAGGCGAACGTGTTGGTTATAGGCTCTACAGGGCCAAGCTGGCAGTCAGACCTGGGTCCGTCCGCAGCAACAACTCTCAATCCTCAGTTTCCAATCTACATGACACAACCAGAGGGCCTAGATGGCATCGTGAGTTGATGTCGATGAACAACAAAGGGTATAGTGCGATCCGTTCTAAATAGGCCCAACTTGGATGACGGTCGATCTTCAAGCCCACGAGATTGATCGTGCTGATGGGGTCCGCCGATATCGCGCGATCATGCTCCATACGGATGGGCATGTCCTGAATGCTGTCAGCTTTTCTGCCTTTGACGACAATGCGGCTCTCACGATTGCCAAAAGCATGGTCGATGGTCATGCCGTCGAACTTTGGGAGGGCACACGCTTCATCGAACAGCTTAATCCGACTAGCACGTGAGTTCGCGTTGCCGTTAAAGCCCGACAAGAACATTGTTCTCGTAAGCTTGTGAGACCTTGGTCTTATGCAAAGAAAGTGCTGCTTGCCTATATGTTCGAAGAAGTTAGCGAGGACAAGGCATTAGTTGGCCCAAAGGCTAGACTTGACGCGACATTTCATAGGTTAACTATCAATGATGCGCGGCTACTGGTAGGCATTGCTGATCTTATGCCCGAGCGTAGAACCTAGCTTCATCGCAAGCGTGCATTTCCTGTTTCCATCAGAGAAGTATTATTGCGTTCTATGACAAACTCCCTTATTGTTTCAGGAGGGAGTAATGCAATGTCAGGAGATGAATACCACGTCTTTCAAACCGTATTTGGTTCTCATAGTCGAGTGAGACAAGACAGAACAAGTGAAACGCATCCGCTTAAGATTGCTTCTGTTGGAACGGTCGATGGTGGCGGAAGGATTGGGCTTTGTTTTTGTCCCGGGAAACGGCAGGCTGACGCTGCGTCCGGATCATGGAGCCGCGACCTAGCAACCGATATCAAGGCGATACAGGCGTTCGGTGCGGTCGTTCTCGTAACGCTCATCGAGGACCACGAGATTGAGGCGCTACATGTCCGTGAGCTAGGGGCTGTTTGCCAGAAGCACGGGATTCATTGGCTCCACCTGCCGATCCACGACGTGTCCGTTCCTGATGCGGTGTTCGAGGCGCGATGGACGACCGTTGGTGAGGGTTTGAGGTCGCGCTTACGGAACGGCTTCAACGTTGTCGTGCACTGTAAGGGAGGGCTCGGCCGCGCCGGTTCTATAGCCGCGAAGCTGTTGGTGGAACTTGGGTCCAATCCTTCTGACGCTATCGATGCCGTTCGTTCGATAAGACCCGGTGCGATCGAGACCGAGGAACAGGAAGCCTACGTTCGCGATCAAACGCCAGTCCGGGAACGTCAGCCCTCAACAACACTAAATGCGATCCGCGACAGGGCCTTGGGTGCCATGGTTGGCCTTGCGGTCGGTGATGCTGTGGGGACGACCCTCGAGTTTCGGGAACGCGATACCTACGAACCGTTAACGGACATGGTCGGTGGTGGCCCCTTCGGTCTGAAAACCGGGGAGTGGACTGACGATACCTCCATGTCCCGGTGCCTTGCCGATAGTCTCCTTGCCCACGACGGTTTGAACGAACGCAACCTTCTCGAACGGTTCTGCCGCTGGTTTCGGAATGGGGAGAACAGCGTCACCGGGACATGTTTTGATATCGGTAATGTCACCCGCACGGCCCTTGAACGGTTCGAATCGACCGGAGACATCTACGCTGGTCCTACCGACCCAAGAACGGCAGGAAATGGATCACTTATGCGGCTCAGCCCGGTCGCAATCCGATTCTGGAATGACCCCGAACGATTGAGGGACGCTGCCAGACGCCAGAGCTACACAACGCATGGTGCCAGGGAAGCCGTAGATGCCTGTGAAGCCTTTGGGACGATCCTAGCGAAGGCGATCCAGGGAAAGGCGCTCACGGACGTGCTGAGGGGGTTCTACGGTGCATTCGGCGATCAGGTCCAAGCGATCCTCGACGGATCATGGCGTGGGAAGGCCCGCGATCAGGTCCAATCGTCCGGATACGTGATCCATTCCCTAGAAGCCGCCCTTTGGTGCGTAGGGTCGTCCGGATCGTTCGAGGGAGCCGTTCTTAAGGGCGCGAATTTAGGAGATGACGCGGATACGACAGGGGCCATCGTGGGCCAGCTTGCCGGCGCTTTTTATGGGCTGTCCGGCATTCCAGATCGTTGGCTGAACCGGGTCGCTTGGCGTGATCGGATCGAGGATCGCGCACAACAATTGTTCGATGCGAGCCTCTGATGGACGACGCCTTCAAACCACACGCGATCATCATCACTGAACGATCGGTGCCATCACCCATATGGGTTGCAGGCATCATAGGCGTGGACAAGCTGAAGCGTATTGATCTGGACGTTACCCAGCCGGAGGTCACCTTCCTTGATCAGGCCGTGACAGAGCTTAGAGAACGGCTTGAACGATGGAACATCGGTAGCAACGGTTCCGGGCAGCTTCCGGCCTTCGGCAAACCGACCGGATTATGCATCAACTTTGCCAGTGATCGTGCAACCATCTTCGACTTGAAGGGCAACGTGACTAAGCATTTGTCTAGGTCAATGACGTTCGGAACAGCAATCACTGCTACTACGAAGGGCAGTGTTGTACTATCACTGAAATAGTCAGCTAATATATATCAGGATATGGGTTGGCCGTGGAGTAAGGGAACCCTCCACGGCAGATATTACTAGTGTGTTCTTGTGTTCACACCTGCGACAGTATCATGACGGCGGTTGCGTCCCATCAAGCCTGCAAGGCCAAGAAGACCGAGTAGACCGAGCCAACCCAAGTCAAAATCGTTATCGTCTTTTTCCACGCGAGGAGCCGTAGTGGAAGGAGTGGCCGGGCTTGTGTTCTGGGCAAGAGCCGGAGCCGCAGTCACAAGCGTCAGCGCCAAAAGTGAAGCATGAACAATCTTCATAATATTCCTCCTACGCACAGTCACAAGCGACCGATCGTACTCGTATAACCGACAATAATAGTTGATGGTTCCCCATTTTTATCGATGTGAATATGTGCTACGTTTAGCTAAGAATACAAGCCCGAGAACCGTTGCACAAAAAACGAAGCCAAGAGCAAGGTCTTTTGAGATGAACCTACTTAGGATGGTAGGGTTTCTCGATTTAATCAGGCGCACCTTCGCTCGAATGAATAGACGAGTGATGTCAGTAACTTCCTCGAGCCCAAGAAGCTGACGTGCCGCTGGGATCAGTTCATGCTTATATCTGTGAAGATGATGATCAATAAGGTATGTTGTGTCTTCGAAGTTGTTGAGCCATCCCTCCGAGTTGCGCCGGTTGTAGCGTGCCAGATCGGATAAGGCGCGCATCACCTGATTACGCTCGGTTTCTAGGTCCTGGATAAGGTTGCGAGTTGAAGGCTCACGGCTGACGGTATCGTAGAGGCTCGCGCTGACGGCGGCCGTATGAGCCTCGAACTCGGCAGTCAGGTCGTTCAGAAGCCGCTCTCGACTCCGTATGACCTCACGGCTGTTCAGAGCCATTGGCGCTTCGTGGATGAGATGCGCGATGTTGGCGTGGTCACGCTCCATAAGTTGCCAGATGTTCATGTGAGGTCACTCCGAAACGCGGTCCGCTGTAACACTCTCTCGCCTTTACCGTTCCCATTTATCTTCGCCAACACGGCTGCGTAGAGGTATGCGCCTTTGTAAAGCGTAGCTCGACCTTAGGAGAAAGCATCATGTGTCTACCGGCGTAAAAACAAATAGCGGCCGATTATGAGGAACACCGACCTCTTCTAAGCCGTTTGTACTCACAGCGACGTGTAGCCGATCCTATCATATCTTACCACGACGCGAGGGTTTTCCGATGCCACAACGATTTTGTCTTACGGTATTCGCACTTCTGATGCTCAGTTGTGAGGTTTCGGCTCAGGGGGGTTCGACTACAGGAAGCGGGAAGTTCATCTCCCAAAACGAACCCGGACAATGGCAAGCCTCGAAGTTGATGGGACTTCGAATCTACAACGAAGCGAACGAGAATATTGGACAGATATCAGACCTTATCATCAGTAGTTCCGGTGAAATAAAGACGGTTGTTATATCCACGGGTGGCTTCCTTGGAATGGGAAATCGGAATATTGGTGTGCCATTCGGCGAGATTAAACCACCAAGTGATGGCGAGAAGAATAACAGATTAGAAGTAGCTAAGTCAAGTAAAACTGCAGAAGATAGTGAGAAGGCATCTCCACCTCCTAAAAAATCTTCAGAGAAGGACGTGGGAACACCGGTTTTCGGTATCTTGCGGATGAGTAATGAGGAGTTGAAGACAGCGCCGGACTTCAAACACGTTCAATAGCGCTTTATCGGCCTTGCCAGACGCGGAAGCGGTCGTTTGTGGGAGGCGGATGGCGCTGTCAGCACTTAGCAAGTGGAACCTCAAGACGGCCAGCAAGGTAGTGGGGAGAAGGTTTGTTCCTTCTCTCGCGAGGATGCATCAGTGCGGCTTGTTTCCCTTCCTGTCATCCTAGCGGCGCTATCCACGGTCGCCTTCATCGTTCCGGCCTCGGCGGACGTCCTCATCAAGGTCGATAAGGGTAGTCAGCGGATGACTGTCAGCGTGGATGGTCAAAATCGTTTCACGTGGCCTGTCTCAACGGGGATGACGGGCCACGACACTCCCGAAGGATCGTTTCGACCCTTTCGGATGGAGAAGTCTCACTTTTCGAAGGAGTGGGACGATGCTCCGATGCCGAATGCGATCTTCTTCACGGAGCGCGGACATGCCATTCACGGCACAACGCAAGGCAGGAAACTCGGTAGACCGGCGAGTCATGGGTGCATTCGGCTCTCACTACGCAACGCTTCTACCCTGTTCAGCATCGTAAAGGCTGAGGGGATGGGTAGGACGAAGGTTGTGGTTAGCGGTGATGGACTCGCCGTCGCAACACGGAGCGGTTCGAGCTTCAAGCAGGCTCGACGGCAGAACCGGTATGATCCGGAAGGTATCGTATCGGTTGGATCAAGAATGAGTGCCGGGATAGAAACCCGTTACGAACAGCCGACGAGGCACCGGAGGTCAAACGACACCTACTCTTACCCTGATTTCAGCTACGGCTCGTCATACACTTACGACGAATACTAAATGGTTGTCATATTGAGTAATATAAGCACCGGCTAACGGATGTCAGGGGCGAACATATCTTTATCAGATATTGAGCTATAATATTAGACTCTTCAAGCGGTGACTAACGTATTTGGAGTAATGTCCTGTGGCATTGGCGTTAAATGCAAGTAGTCAGAGCTAAAGTCCGCAAAGGCTTTCAGGCGATCGACATCTGGAATGCTCAGCGTCTTGCCTGTAAGAACAATCAGTCCTTGGCTTCTAAGAGCCTGAAGCCTGCGATTGATATGCACGAATGAGACGCCCATCATATCGCCAAGGTCGGTTTGTCGGCATGGCAATGTGAAGGTGTTGGCTTCGACTAGACCGACCCGATCAAGACGGACCAGCAACTCGCAGAACAAGTGCGTCATGTGCTTGTCAGCGGAACGGCGACCCATATTGATCAGCCATCGGCGTAGGATCGCTTCATCCACCAAGGCCGACCATTGCAGCGCGCGATTGATTGCGGGATTGCTGGCCGTCAGATGATCAAGAGTCTCTCGCGGGATCATGGCGACCTCGCTCCGACCGATCGAGACGACAGAGTGGTCCATCCTTCCCAAAACAGAGACGTTCAAGTCGCAGATGTCGCCAGGAACAAGGTAGGCGATGATCGAGCGGGTCTGATCGGGGAGTGACTTACAACGGTACGCAAAACCAGATTGAATGACGTGGACATGGTCGGGGTTATCGCCTTCCGAGATGATGTCCTCTTTGCCAATGAACTTCCGCACGCGGACAATCGCACGCCTCACGTCTTCTTTGTCGTCATTTGATAGGGGAAACCGACCTACCAACTTCATTAATAAGGGATCGGACATGGATGCTCTGGCCGTCTCGCAGCTACGAGTTCAACCTTAACACACTTTTATGCAATACACTTCCCACGATTACTAACATATGACGTGTTTCTGTAGAATATTATGGTAGTGTCACAAAATTAACAGTTCAAGACTGGGCAAAGGAGAGGCGTAGACAGGTAAGGGGAGACTCCACACACGACGCGCGATCTCAAAGGCATGTTGAAAGATGGCTAGCTCGCGACTCACTGACGCCGGCTTCACCACCCTCAATCGAGCTTCAAGATAGCTGACGACCGAAGCCTCATCGATCGCTGCTAAGGGGGTCTGAGCTATCGAATGGCGTTGAAGGGCGCGAATTGCGAAACCCTCACGAACCGCGCCCCTCTTTGTTACTACGACTTCACGTTCATACCGGCTCAGGACCTCACCAACCGTAATCCGCTCTAGCTGACGTATGTTCGCCGGTATGCCTACGGTTTCAGCCTTCAGTTCCTCGGCCTTAGCCCATCTGTGAGCATCGATTTTGGTTGTGAAGCTACGGGTCCTAGGTGGTGATCCTTTGATCCGAACTTGTGCTTGCCACTTACCGTAACGCTGTCGAATTGATGCCACTGCGCGCCTCGTTGTGACCAGTGTGTGACCGGACGACCGAACGACGGTATTTCAGGCATCGAAGCTAGGGTTAGGCGTGCGGTGCTAAGACACTGATGCGAATGATAGAATTACCATTCAATCCTATCGTGCCAACACCCGGATTACCGTTGTAGAACGCTCTCGGAGATGATGCACGAGAGCGTGCTCGATGCGTATGGGCGGGTGATCCACACCTAGGTGAGACGCCTCTCCTCCCCCTTGTGGGGAGGAGTTGGAGGTAGGGTGGCTGGGTGACCGTGTGTCGAGGCCAGCGGAGCCACCCCACCCCTGACCCCTCCCCACAAGGGGGAGGGGAGAGCCCATACCTCAGCGGCTCGGCGCCGGCATGCCCTGGCCCGAGGCACCCGGCGAGGAGCCCGAGCCCGCATCGTTGGCGCCCGTGCTGTTCGTGGTCCCCGAGCGGCTCTTGTCGCCCGTCGAGGGGCCGCTGCCCGAGGCGCCCGGCGAGGACCCCGCCCCGGCATCGTTCGGGCCCGTGCTGTTCTGGGTGCCCGACCGGCTGGTCCCGGAGCCGCCGGCCGCCGCGACGGCGACGGAGGCCAGGATGATCGTGCCGGCGACGGCGAGCGTCTTGAAATTCATTGTTTCTCTCCCTGTTGGTGGCGTGCGCAACCCAGGGACAACGCCGGATTGGGGTGCGGCGTTCCGACACAGTGCGGAGGGGGCTAACGACGGGCTGCTGTGCCTCTCCTCGTCGCGGAGGCGGATGGGAGGTGAGAGTGGCTGGGTATCTCCGGATTGATGCAAACAGAACCATTCCCTCGGGCGACATGCCGCTGGCCGTCATACTCCGGCGACCGCGATATCTTGCCGATCCGTCATCCCGGGGCTGCGCAGCAGAACCCGGGATCCATAGCCGCCGACGCGGCATGATGAAGAACCATCAGCGGTTATGGATTCCGGGTTCGCCTGCGGCGCCCCGGAATGACAAAGTGGGTGTTCTTTGAGGTAACTTGACTGGAGAAATCGCCACTTATGGCAAAGATCAATCTCGACGACCTACGCCATCGCAGCTCGACAGTCGATCGAGCCAAGCTCGACGCGACCACCGACGAAGACATCCGCCGGCACAAGTCCGAGGACGCATACAGTGACATGATCCTGCCTGATACAGTTCGCGAAGTAGCGCGGCAACATGCATCTGACAAAACGTGGCATCTCCGATCAAGATCACTTAAGATTTTCTGAGATGAGCAATGGTTAAATTATTTCCTAAGATTGCTATTGACCAAATTGCTCCCGAGGAATGGGAAGATATTCAAGAAATAAACGCTAGCTTTGAGCGTCTATCGTACGGTTGCAAATCAGCAATAGTTGTCGAAGGAGACTTGGCGAGAAGCAAGCTCGCATGGATGGCTGCATGCCTGGAGCAAAGCTTTCGCTACAGGCTGGTAGCTTGTACTACAGGCATTATTGACGCATGGTGCAATGGCAATCCTCTCGCCGCACTGATCATGAGTCGGTCTACTTTGGAAACGATAGGATTGATATTATACAACAATCAGAATATGAAAAACTTGTCGAGCATCGAGATTTAGATGGATTGTACAAGTTTCTGTTGAATGGTTCATTTAGCGCAAAGAGCGACGCTTGGCTGGACGGAGACGCAAAGCGAAAAGCTGTTCATGTAATGGATCTCATCAGGGCGGTTGATAAGATCATGCCTGGCGTGATGAGCTGCTACGATACTATGAGCGAGCGTGTACACCCGAACTCTCTGGGACATCGAGGCTTTTTCGCCTCTCTAGACAGGAATAGTGGAGCTACTGCATTTTGTTTTAGAAAAATCAGCGATAAAAACGGCTTTCTCCCAATCTTAGCAGTTTATGGCTCTACACCACTGGCGGAACGTTGGCTAAACGAGATAAATGAACTTGTTCCGATGATTGCGGATCTGCAGTCTCCCCGATAAATCTTGTATCAACCTCACATCTAGAGGTATTTCTGCGGTTTTATTGCGTCGGCGCCGCCCCACTCACCCGCCAAACCACCTTCCCCACATCATCTGACACCAACAACGCCCCGGTCTTGTCCAAAATCACCCCCACCGGCCGCCCCTGCGCCTTCTCCTCCGCGCTAAGGAAGCCGGTGAGCACGTCCACCGGCTGGCCCGCGGGCTTGCCGTCCTGGAAGGGCACGTAGATCACCTTGTAGCCGCTCTTCGGGCGGCGGTTCCAGGAGCCGTGCTGGGCCACGAACAGGCCGCTCTTCCAGGCATCGGGCAGGTTCGCGCCCATCGAGAAGGCGATGCCCAGCGACGCCGTGTGGGTGCCCACCGCGTAGTCCGGCGTGATCGCCTTGGCGACGAGGTCGGGCCGGGGCGGCTGCACGCGCTCGTCGACGGTCTTGCCCCAGTAGGAATAGGGCCAGCCGTAGAAGCCGCCGTCCCGCACGCTCGTGATGTAGTCGGGCACGAGGTCGCTGCCGATCTCGTCGCGCTCGTTCACCGCCGTCCAGAGGGCGCCGGTCTTCGGCTCGAAGGCCAGGCCGTTGGGATTGCGCAGGCCCGTCGCGAACTCGCGCATGGCCTTGGTCGCGATCGTGTACTCCCAGATCGCGGCGCGGCCCTTCTCGAGCTCCAGGCCGTTCTCGGCCACGTTGCTGTTCGAGCCGACGGTGACGAAGAGTCTTTGGCCGTCCGGGCTCGCGATGACGTTCTTGGTCCAGTGGTGGTTGATGCCGGCGGGCAGGTCGACGACCTTCTCCGGGGTCGCGGTGATCTCGGTCTGGCCGGGCTGGTAGGGCACCTTCACCAGCGCGTCGGCATTGGCGACGTAGAGGTCGCCGCCCACCAGCGCCATGCCGAAAGGCGAGTGCAGGTCTTTCAGGAAGACGTGGCGCTCCTCGGCGACGCCGTCGCCGTCCTTGTCGCGCAGGAGCATGATGCGGTCTGGGCTCGGCACGCCGGCGCCGGCCATGCTCTTCATCTTGTCGGCCACCCAATCGGCGATGCCGGTGGAGGGGTCGTCGGTCTTCGGCTTGTTGGCCTCGGCCACCAGCACGTCGCCGTTGGGCAGGAGGTGGAGCCAGCGGGGATGGTCGAACCCCTCCGCGAAGGCCGCGACCTGCAGCCCCTGCGCGGCCTGCGGCTTGGCGCCGTTCGCCCAGCGCTCGACGCGGGCGATGTTGACCGTCGGCATCAGGGTCGGGTTGGGCTTGGGCAGCGTCGGGTTGGCGCCGTGGCCCGTGGCGGCCTCCAGGGTCGCCTGCTCCGGATAGACGACGAAGCGGACGAAGGCGGCGCCTCCGAGCAGGACCACGGCGAGCGCCGAGAGGCCGATCTTCGTTCCGGTGCGCATGGCGTTCTCCCGAGCCAGAAATCCCCGGCGGCGGCGGTCGAGACGCCTCGACCGATCCGGCCGGCCGGAGAGGGTGTCAGGCTGGGTTAAGCGTTGGGGCCGGGTTTGGCTCCCGCGTCACGCCGTCGTGGCGCCGCGGGCGCGGCACCCCGCCACGCCGGTTTGCCCTGGGCGGCCGGAATCCTTAAGTCAGGGATCGGACGCCCGCGAAAGGGCGCCTCCTGCGGTGTGGCATGCCCGTCGTCCTCGACCTCCTGCACAACGATCGTCGCCCGCGCCACCCCGAGAAGGCGCACCGGCCGGACTCGGCCGTCCAGCGCAAGCCGGACTGGATCCGCGTCAAGGCGCCGGGCTCGCCGGCCTATGCCGAGACCCGCGCCATCGTGCGCGAGCACGGCCTCGTCACCGTCTGCGAGGAGGCGGGCTGCCCCAATATCGGCGAGTGCTGGGAGAAGCGGCACGCCACCTTCATGATCCTCGGCGACACCTGCACGCGGGCCTGCGCCTTCTGCAACGTGCGCACGGGCCTGCCCGAGGGGCTCGACGCGGACGAGCCGGAGAAGGTGGCCGACGCGGTGGCCAAGCTTGGCCTGCACCACGTCGTGGTCACCTCCGTCGACCGCGACGACCTCGACGACGGCGGCGCGGAGCATTTCGCCCGCACCATCCGGGCGATCCGGGCGCAGAGCCCCGGCACCACCATCGAGGTGCTGACGCCCGACTTCCTGCGAAAAGCCGGCGCTCTCGAGACCGTGGTCGAGGCCCGGCCCGACGTGTTCAACCACAACCTCGAGACGGTGCCGGCGAAGTACCTCACCGTGCGCCCCGGCGCCCGCTACTTCCATTCCGTGCGGCTGCTGCAGCGGGCCAAGGAGCTCGACCCGACGCTCTTCACCAAGTCCGGCATCATGGTGGGTTTGGGCGAGGAGCGGAACGAGGTCGTGCAGCTCATGGACGACCTGCGCTCGGCCGAGGTCGACTTCCTCACCATCGGCCAGTACCTGCAGCCGACCAAGAAGCACCATCCGGTGATGCGCTTCGTGCCCCCCGACGAGTTCAAGGGCTACGAGACGACCGCCTATGCCAAGGGCTTCCTCCTCGTCTCGGCGACGCCGCTGACGCGCTCCTCCCACCATGCCGGCGAGGACTTTTCGCGTCTCAAGGCGGCCCGCCTCGCCCGTCTCGCCCCCGCCTGAGGTTCCCTTGCCCGCCTTCCGGATCACCCGCACCGTGCGGCACTCGCCGCAGCAGATGTACGACCTCGTCGCCGACATCGAGCACTACCCCGAGTTCCTGCCGCTCTGCGAAAGCTTGCGCGTCCTGCGCCGCCAGCCGGGACCGGACGGCACCGAGATCTGCGTCGCCGAGATGGGGGTGGGCTACAAGGCGATCCGCGAGCGCTTCACCACGCGCGTCACCCTGGACCCGGCCAACCGGCGCATCCTCGCCGAATACGTCGACGGCCCGTTCCGGCACCTTGAGAACCGCTGGGCCTTCAAGGAGGGCGCCGGGGGCGCCTGCGACGTCGAGTTCTTCATCACCTACGAGTTCAAGAGCCGCACGCTCGGGCTGCTGATGGGCACGATGTTCGACCGCGCCTTCCGCAAGTTCACGGACGCCTTCGAGGCGCAGGCGAACCGGGTCTACGGCGCGGTCTGAGCCGTCCTCGGCACGCCCCCTCGCTCAGGGTTCGGTGAGCGCCTGGTTCAACAGGTCCAAGGCATCCCCCACCGCCAGCCGGCGGATCTCGCCCCGGCCGAACTCGCCGTAGCGGCGCTCCCGGTGGCGGGTGGCCGACCCGCGGGACGCGAGCCCGAAATGCACGAGCCCGACGGGCTTCTGCGCGCTACCGCCGCCGGGACCGGCGATGCCGGTGATCGCCACCGCCACGTCCGCCTCCGAGCGGGCGAGCGCGCCCTCCGCCATCGCGCGGGCCACGGGCTCGCTCACCGCGCCGTGCGCGTCGACGAGGGCGGCGGGCACGCCGAGCATCTCCGTCTTGGCGGCATTCGAATAGGTGACGAAGCCGCGCTCGACCACCGCCGAGGAGCCCGGCACCGCCGTGAGCAGCCCGGCCACGAGCCCGCCGGTGCAGGATTCGGCCGTGGCGATGGTCTTGGAGGCCGTCGCGTAGGCCGCGATCAAGGCCTCCGCCCGCGCCAGCAGCGCGGGATCGTCGATCACGAGCGGCGCTCGGCGGTCTCGGCCGCGTCGTCGAGCTCCGCGCAGACCTCCGGCAGGCGCACGGTCGCCGCGGCCTGCGCGGCTAGACCCTCGGCGCGGCCGACGAAGCCGAGCTTCTCGGTCGTCGTCGCCTTGATCGAGACGGAGGTCAGCGGCACCCCGCAGATCGCGGCGATGCGGGCCCGGATCGCCTCGCGATGGGCGCCGATCCGCGGCGTCTCGGCGAGCACGGTGACATCAAGATGATCAATCCGGCCGCCGCGCTCCCGCACCAGCGCCACCGCATGCGCGAGGAACCGGTCCGAGGAGGCGCCGCGCCATTTCTCGTCGCTCGGCGGGAAATGTGTGCCGATATCGCCCTCGGCGATGGCGCCGAGCAGCGCGTCGGTCAGCGCATGCAGGGCCACGTCGCCGTCCGAATGGGCGAGCACGCCCCGATCGACCGGGATCTTCACGCCGCCGAGCCAGATATGGTCGCCCTCGGTGAAGGCATGGACATCGAAGCCGGTGCCGAGGCGGGTGACGTAGGTGGTCATGGCGGGGGCCTCGATGCGTGGGATCGTTGAGAAGTCGCGGTCGGCCGCGATGAGGTCGGCGGCCTGCGTGATCTTGCGGTTGCGGACGTCGCCCTCGAACACGACGACGTCGAGCCCGGCCCATTCGGCGAGCGCGCCGTCGTCGGTGAAGGCGTCGAGGCCGGCCCCCGCCGCCCGGCGGTGCGCGTCGAGGAGGGGGGCGAAGGCGAAGGCCTGCGGGGTCTGGACCGCGCGAAGGCTCTCCCGCGCCGGGGTCTCGCGCACGTGGCCGATGCCGGGGGCGAGGGCTGCCACGACCTTGATCGTGTCGCTGACCGCGACACCGGGCACGGCGGCCTGATGATCACGCCCGGCCGCGATGGCACGGTCGATCAGGGTGCCGTCGACGAAGGGGCGGGCGGCGTCGTGGACGAGGACCAGGGCCGGACCGCCCGAGCGGGCCAGCGCCTCGAGACCGGCCCGCACCGATTGCTGGCGCGTCGCACCGCCCTCCACCGGCTCCTCGAGCTTGGCGCGGCTCGGCGGATCGAGATCGGCGAGGCAGGCGCGGTAGAACGCCGCGGCGTCGGGCGCGATGACCGGCTGGATGCGAAGGATGCTATCGTGCGCGGCCAGCGCCGCGAGGGTTCGGGTCAGCACGGCTTGGCCGCCGACCCGGCGGTATTGCTTGGGTGTGTCGCCGCCGATGCGGATGCCGCGGCCGGCCGCGACGACCACCGCCGCCGCGTCCCAAGCGGTGCCAGACATGAAAGAACCCCTCCAGCGCTGAGTGCCAGCGTGGTACGCCAGACCCGGCGAGCCGGTCATTAAGCGGGGCACGGCCCGAAATCAAATCGGCCGGGGTCCTTGCGTCAGGAACCAGCTTGCCTCATTGTTGTGCACAATGTGGGCTGATACTTATTTGAGCGTTCTGCGCTCGGCGAAGGGACGCCAAGGGATCGTGAGCACGATCCCGACGGCGCTGCCCGTTCTGCTGGCACCGCTCTCCGGCGTCACCGACCTCCATCTTCGCCGGATCGCGCGCCGGCTCGGCGCCAGCGCCGCGGTGTCGGAGATGGTGGCCGCGGCCGAGTTCGCCCGCGGCGCCAGCGAGGCCCGCCTGCGCGCGGAAGGCAGCGGCGTCGACCCGCACGTGGTGCAGCTCGCCGGCTGCGCGCCCGAGCCGATGGCCGAGGCCGCCCGCCTCGCGGAAGGCAGCGGCGCCCAGGTCATCGACATCAACATGGGCTGCCCGGCCAAGAAGGTGACCGGCGGCGAGGCAGGCTCCGCGCTGATGCGCGATCTCGAGGGGGCGGCCCGCATCCTCGCCGCTGTGCGCGCGGCGGTGCGCGTGCCCGTCACCGTCAAGATGCGGCTCGGCTGGGACCATGCCAGCCTCAACGCGCCCGAGCTGGCGCGCCGCGCCGAGGGACTCGGCCTGAACGCGGTGACCGTCCACGGGCGCACCCGCCAGCAATTCTACAAGGATCGTGCGGATTGGAGCGCCATCCGCGCCGTCGTCGAGGCCGTCGGCATCCCCGTGATCGCCAATGGCGACGTGACCAACCTGGAACAGGCGCGCCGCGCCCTGGCGGAGTCGGGAGCGGCCGGGATCATGATCGGGCGGGCGGCCTTGGGCCGGCCCTGGCTCGTCGGCGCGATCGCCCGCGGCCTGGCCGGGGAACCGGAGCCGGTCCTGACCGACGCGGAGAAAGCGGCGCTCGCCGTCGAGCATTACGAGGGACTGCTCGCCCTCTACGGCATCGGCATGGGCGTGCGCCACGCCCGCAAGCACCTGGCGGCCTATGCGGACGAGGGCGGGGCCCTCTCGGCGGCGGACCGGACCCGGCTCGTCACCACGACCGACCCGGCCCTGGCCCGCGACCTCCTGATGCGGAGCTTCCTCGGAGAGCGGGCGCTGCCGGGCTCGATCGGGGAGGCGGCGTAGGGCCGATGGGACCGATCAAGGAGTCGAGCAAGCCCGTCCGCCCGCTGCCCACCAGCGAGGCCGTGATCAACGCCTTGCCCCTGCCTGTCCTGACCATCGGGGCCGACGAGCGCATCCTGCACGTCAACCACGCGGCGGAGGCCTTCTTCGACCATTCCGCCCGGCTGATGCAGCGCCGGCGCCTGCGCGACATCATCCCGTTCTCCTCGCCGATCAGCGCGCTGGTCGCTGAGGTGCGCCGGCGCCGCGCCAGCGTCAGCGAGTACCGGGTCGAGCTCGTCCAGCCCCGCTCCGGCACGGAGCGCAGCGTCGACGTCTTCGCCACGCCGCTCGGCGACG
The DNA here is from genome assembly GCF_022179305.1 of Methylobacterium iners. Lineage (GTDB taxonomy): Bacteria > Pseudomonadota > Alphaproteobacteria > Rhizobiales > Beijerinckiaceae > Methylobacterium > Methylobacterium iners. The sequence goes on along the minus strand of NZ_BPQP01000036.1, from coordinate 44,558 downwards.
ACGAGGACGCGGTGGTGCTGATGCTCCAGGAGCGCACCATCGCGGACAAGATGAACCGCCAGCTCACCCATCGCGGCGCCGCGCGCTCGATGATCGCGCTCGGCGCCATGCTCGCCCACGAGATCAAGAATCCCCTCGCCGGCATCCGCGGCGCCGCCCAGCTCCTCGAGCAATCGGCGGGGGAGGAGGACCGGCTGCTCACCCGGCTGATCTGCGACGAATCCGACCGGATCGTGCGGATCGTCGAGCGGATGGAGCTGTTCGGCGACGAACGCCCGGTCGAGCGCCAGGCCGTCAACGTGCACGGCGTGCTCGACCAGGTGAAGCGCTCGGCACAGTCGGGCTTCGCCCGGCACATCCGCTTCGTGGAGACCTACGATCCCTCGCTGCCTCCCGTCCTCGGCAACCGCGACCAGCTCATCCAGGCGATGCTCAACCTCGTGAAGAACGCCGCCGAGGCGATCGGCGCTGACGCGGTCGACGGCGAGATCACCCTGTCGACCGCCTTCCGCACGGGCCTGCGCCTGCAGGTGCCGGGCTCGCGCGAGCGCGTCAGCCTGCCGATCGAGGTCGCGGTCAGCGACAACGGGCAGGGGATCACGGCCGACCTGCTGCCCGACCTGTTCGAGCCCTTCGTGACCACCAAGGCGCAGGGGAACGGCCTCGGACTTGCATTGGTCGCCAAGATCGTCGGTGACCACGGCGGCATCGTCGAATGCGATCCGGTACCCCGCCGAACCACCTTTCGTCTTCTCCTGCCTATGTCGAGCGCCCGCGACGGGCGCGAGTCGGTCGTGGAATAGAGTCGCGTCATGCCCAACCGCAACATCATCGTCGCGGACGATGACGCCGCCATCCGTACGGTCCTCAACCAGGCCCTGTCCCGGGCGGGCTACGAGGTCCGCTCGACGGGCAATTGCGCCACCCTCTGGCGGTGGGTGGCGCAGGGAGAGGGCGACCTCGTCATCACCGACGTGGTGATGCCCGACGAGAACGTCTTCGACCTCCTGCCCCGCATCAAGCGGGTGCGGCCCGAGCTGCCGATCATCGTGATGAGCGCGCAGAACACCTTCATGACCGCGATCCGCGCCTCGGAGCGCGGCGCCTACGAATACCTGCCCAAGCCCTTCGACCTGAAGGAGCTCATCGCCATCGTCGGCCGCGCGCTCTCCAGGCCTCGCGGGGCGCCGGCGGCCGGAGCGGAGCCGGGCAACGAGGACATTCCGCTGGTGGGGCGCTCGCCCGCCATGCAGGAGATCTACCGGGCGCTGGCGCGGCTGATGCCGACCGACCTCACCGTGATGATCACGGGCGAGTCCGGCACCGGCAAGGAGCTCGTCGCCCGGGCGCTGCACGATTACGGCCGCCGCCGCGCCGGGCCGTTCGTGCCCGTGAACATGGCCGCGATCCCCCGCGACCTCATCGAATCCGAGCTGTTCGGCCACGAGAAGGGCGCCTTCACCGGCGCGCTCGCGCGCTCGGCCGGCCGCTTCGAGCAGGCGGAGGGCGGCACCCTCTTCCTCGACGAGATCGGCGACATGCCGATGGAGGCGCAGACCCGCCTCCTGCGCGTGCTGCAGCAGGGCGAGTACACGACCGTCGGCGGGCGGGTGCCGATCAAGACCAATGTCCGCATCATCGCGGCGACCAACAAGGACCTGCGCATCTCGATCCAGCAGGGGATTTTTCGCGAGGACCTGTTCTTCCGCCTCAACGTCGTGCCGCTCAGGCTGCCGGCCCTGCGCGAGCGCTCGGAGGACGTGCCCGACCTCGTTCGCCACTTCTTCGTGCTCGTGGAACGCGAGGGCCTGAGCCGCAAGCAGCTCGACGGCGAGGCGATGGAGCGGCTCAAGCGCTATCGCTGGCCCGGCAACGTGCGCGAGCTGGAGAACCTCGTCCGGCGCCTCGCCGCGCTCTACCCGCAGGAGACGATCACCGGCCCGGTCATCGAGGCCGAGCTCGACACCCTGCCCCTAGCCCCGAGCCAGCCGACACCCACGGGCGGCCGCAAGAATGCGAGCGGCGATGCCGAAACCTTGTCGGGCGCCGTCGAGCGGCATCTCGCCGAGTATTTCGGCGGCTACCGCGACACGCTTCCCCCGCCCGGCCTCTACCACCGCATCCTGCGCGAGATCGAAGGCCCGCTGATCGGGGCGGCGCTCGCCGCCACGCGGGGCAACCAGATCCGCGCGGCGGAGCTGCTGGGCGTCAACCGGAACACGCTTCGCAAGAAGGTGCGGGATCTGGATCTGCAGGTGTTTCGGACGGCGCGGTGAGCCCAGTTCAGCCGACTTGAGAAGTGGGCTCGCGTCGGGGCGGCCGAAGCGCCGCCAGCACGGCGACGGGGTCGCGCCAGACGGCATCAAGGAGGGAGCGCGCTGCCGGCTCGATGGCGGTTCGGCCCTGTTCCCAGTTGCGAAGTGTCCCAACCGGGATGCGGAGCGCAGCAGCGAACTCCTGCTGAGTCATGGCGAGACGCGCGCGGATCACGCCCGGCGGAACGATCTCGACGGGATCTCCAAGATCTCGCTCGTCTCCATACCCGTCCTCGACCTGATACCGCCGGATGTCATCCTCCGTCGTCGCGTCGAGCTTCGCCCGGTCGATGGTCGAGGGGCGGGCCACGGCCTCCTCGAGGGTCATTCTTGCCACAGCGCACGCTCCTTATCCGACGAGGGTCATGCCGTGATCAGGCGTCGAACACCGTCGCGGTCGGTATAGACGACGGTGAAGAAACGACCTTCGATCGTTCCAATCGCGACCATCCGCATCTCGCCGTAGTCCTTCCTGAGATCGGGGCGAATAATCGTGCGGGCTTCGAAAATGCCGATGACGTCGGCGAATCCGAAACCTCGGGCGGCGCGGAGCTTCGCATCCTTCGCGTCATCCCAATCGAGATCCATCCACGGAATATGCGCGTAAAGCGTAGTTCGCACAAGGCGACCGCGCGATTAGCTCCTCGCAAATGCGAACGGCGCGGGTTTCCCCGCGCCGCCCACGCCGTCATGTTCATGGTCGATCGCAGACGAACCGGCTCTCGCCTCACCCCATCGCAGGCTTGGCGATCAAACCCGGCGCTTCCCCGGCGCCCAACCAGTTCCGCCGCATCGGCTTGAGCACGAAGTAGGCGAGCGTCGCCGTGATCAGATCGAGCACGATGGCGATGCAGAAGACCGGGATCCAGGAGCCCTGGCCCTGGTAGATGTAGGCCGCCACCGGCCCGCCGAGCAGCGAGCCCACGCCCTGCGCCATGTAGAGGAAGCCGTAATTCGTCGTGGCGTGCTTGGTGCCGAAGGTGTCGGTCAGGATTGAGGGGAACAGCGAGAAGATCTCGCCCCAGGCGAAGAACACCAGGCCGGAGAGGAAGGCGAAGGCGTAGGGGTTGTCGCGGAACACGAGGAGCAGGCAGATCGCCATCGCCTCGAGCGCGAAGGCGATGCCCATCGTGTTCTCACGGCCGATCCGGTCGGAGACCCAGCCGAAGAAGGGTCGGGTCAGGCCGTTGGTGATGCGGTCGAAGGTCAGTGCGAAGGGCAGCGCCGCGAAGCCGAAGATGATGGCGTCGGCGACGCCGAAATCGCGGGCGAAGGAGGCGAAGTTCGCCACCACCATGAGGCCGCCCGTCGACATCATCGTCATCATGACGAACATCAGCCAGAACAGCGGCGTCCGCAGCATCTCGCGGGGCGCCGTGTCGTGGGCCGTCGTGACGAGGTTGCTCGCCGGCGCGGGCAGGGCCTCATCGGGCCGCGGCGCGCGCAGGCCCAGGGCCGCGAGAACGCCGACGATCCCGAGGATGATGCCGAACACCGTGAGCGTCTGCCGGTAGCCGGAGGCCGTCATCATGTCGGTGATGGGGAAGGTCGTGAGCAGCGCGCCCATGCCGTAGCCGGCCGCCACGATGCCCACCGCGAAGCCGCGCCGGTCCGGGAACCACTTCACCATCAGCCCGACGATGCCGACATAGACGATGCCGGTGCCGAGCCCGCAGAACAGGCCGTAGGTGAGGTAGACGCCGAGCAAGGAGTCGACCCGGGCTGTGAGCACCCAGCCGAGGCCCGAGAGCGCGGCCCCCACCGCGATCATCAATCGGGGGCTGAACCGTTCGATCAGCCAGCCCTGGACCGGCGAGAAGAAGGTCTGCAGCACGATCAAGATCGTGAAGGTCCATTGCAGCGCCGCCAGCGTGCTGCCGGTCGTCGCCATCAGCGGCTTGGTGAAGAGGGTCCAGACGTATTGCGGGCTGGAGATCGCCATCATGGCGAGCAGGCCGAGACCAAGCTGAATCCAGCGCGTACGGGCGAGGTTCGTATCCATTATCCACTCCTTGCGGCCCGCTTGAATTCGCAAGTGGCATGCCAGCGCTGGCCTCTCAGGATCAGCGCAGGGCCGAGACCAGCCAGCAGGCCGCGCCGAGGCTGACGGCTCCGTCTCCGGCGCGCTGCGCGAACTCCGCGGCGACGGCCGCGCGAGCGGCGTCTCGCACGGAATCGGCCTGCTCGCGTACGAGGCGGGAGACCGGGCCGAGCTCCAGCACCACGCCGGCGGCGTCTTCCGGGCGGCCGAGCGCCAGGGGGCGGTCCACGGGCTCGACGGCGACCTCGCGAAAACCCGCCGCGGCGAGGACGCTCCGGGCGATCTCGGGATCGGCGAAGCGGAACGGCCCCGGCCCGTCCGGCGGCGAGGGTTCGGGCACCGGGACCAGGGGCAGCACGATCGCCCGGGGCACGGCGATCCAGGCATTGGCCTCGAGGGGCCGCCAGCACAGGAAGGTGAGCCGCCCGCCGGGCGCGAGGGCGCGGCGGAGATTGGCGAAGGCCGCGACGGAGTCGTCGAAGAACATCACGCCGAAGCGCGAGATGGCGCGGGCGACAACGGCCTCGCCGAAATCCTCGACCTGCGCGTCCGCCTCGATCCAGGCGATTGGTGCCGTCCCCGCAGCGACGCTGCGCTTGCGCGCGACGGCAAGAAGCGGGCCCGAGACGTCGGCCGCGACGACCCGTCCCTCGGCTCCGACCCGCCGCGCGGCGGTGATCGACGTGTCGCCGGCCCCGCAGCCGACATCGAGGACGGCGTCACCCGGTCGGAGATCGGCGCCGGCGAAGAGCGCTTCGGTCAGGGGTGCGAACACCGCGTCGAGGACCCTCTGGTTGCGCGCCCAGCGCTCGCCGGCCTCGCCGTTCCAGTACTCGGCCTGGGTGATCTCGCCGTCCGCCATGTCCTACCCCACCATGTCCGCTCCCGCCTCAGATCCCGGACGAGCCCCCGTCGGAGCGGGGATCGTGCACGGCCTCGATCCGCCCATTGCCGGAGTGCCGGATCAGCATGCCGGCGTGTCCCAGGGAGTCGATGTAGGCGCCGCCGAGCTCCTCGATGTCGTGGCCCATGGCGCGCAGGGCCGCGATGCAGGCCGGATCGAAGCGGTCCTCGACCTTCACGCTGAGGGACTCGGCGCCCCAGGTCCGTCCGTAGAGCAGGCGAGGGGCGTCGACGGCGTCGGCGGGGCTCATGCCGTAATCGGCGTAGCGGGAGAAGATCTGGGCCTGGAATTGCGGCTGCCCGTCCCCGCCCATGCTGCCGTAGGACATCACCCGGCCGTCGTCGAAGCTGGCGAGCGCCGGAATCAACGTGTGGAAGGGACGCCGGCCCGGCTCCAGCGGGTTCACCGCGGCCGGATCGAGGGAGAAGGACATGCCCCGGTTCTGCCAGTGGATGCCGGTGCCCGGCAGCACGGTGCCGGAGCCGTATTCCCAATAGATCGACTGGATGTAGGACACGGCGAGCCCGTCGCGGTCGATGGCGCCCATCCAGACCGTGTCGCCATCGCTCGTGCCCGCGAGCGGGACCGTCGCCGCCCGGCGCATGTCGATGCGCGCGGCCGCGCGGTCGAGCCTGTCGGCCGCCAGGAACGAGGCGGGATCGGCCGTGAGGCGGTCGAAATCGGTGACGACCCGGTCGCGAACCGCGAAGGCCCGCTTCGTCGCCTCGATCAGGCCGTGATAATGCGCGGCGCTCTCGGCCCGATCAATCTGCAAGCGGTCGAACAGGCCGAGGATGATGAGGGCCGCGAGCCCCTGGGTCGGGGGCGGGAAGTTGTAGAGGGTGGCGTCACGCCGCCTCAGCGTCAGGGGTGCCCGTTCCCGAGATGCGTAGGCCGCGAGATCGGCCCGGGTCACCGGCGCGCCGAGCCGGTCGAGGTCGGCCGCGATCTCCCGGGCGATGTCGCCGCGGTAATAGTCGTCGAGCCCGGCATGGGTGAGCTGCTCCAGGGTGGCGGCCAGCGCCGGCAGGCGCCGGATCGCGCCGGCCGCGTAGGGCTTTCCGTCATCGAGGAAGGTCGCGGCGAAGTTCGGCGCGGCGTGGAGCGAGTCCAGTTCCTTCGGCACGTAGCGCGCTTCCGAGGCCGAGACCGGGCAGCCCTCGCGGGCATGGCGGATCGCGTCGCCCAGCAGGGCGTCGAGCGGCATCCGCCCGCCGAGCGCCCGGGCGAGGTCCAGGGCGAGCCGCCAGCCGCCGACGGCACCCGCCACCGTCAGCGCGGCGTCGGGCCCGCGCGCGGGGATCGCGTCGTAGCCCCTCTCGCGATAGCGTCCGATCGTGGCGAGGCTGCCCGCGGGTCCGCAGGCCTCGATGCCTCGCACCCGGCCGCCCGGCTCGCGCACCAGCCAGAAGGCGTCGCCGCCGATGCCGTTCATGTGGGGGTAGACCACGGCGATGGTCGCCGCCATCGCCGCCATTGCCTCGATCGCGTTGCCGCCTTGGGCCAGCACGGTCTGCCCGGTCTTGGCCGCTAGGTGATGCGGCGCGGCGATTGCTGCGGACGAGAAAACGGGCGTTTCAGGCATGCGGGTCTCGATGGTGGACAAGGGCGGACGATCTGGCTCCCAAAGGCTAGCGAGCCGATTGAGCATCGTCGATCCCTGGACCTCGCGCGCTCGGCCCGGGATTGCCGCTCGAGCCGCGCGGAGGCACCGGCCGCGCTATACGCGAAAACGTAATTCGTATTAATTTCGCCACACTGTTGTGGCGACGCATCACGCCATGGCGTGGCTTCGGCGTTCCCGCAATTCGGATACCGTCACGGAGGGCTCCGGCATCGCCGGAACGGCTCCGGTCGGGGCTGATCAGGCCGCGGTCAAGCCGCCGCCGCGCGGGCCCGGCTGGATCGGTGCGATCGTCGTGGCGACCGCCCTGGTCTCCGCCATCGCGACGTTCCTCATCCTCGCAGGCGTCATCCGGGTCACGCCGACGCCCACGGTCGGGCTGACGCTGCTGGGCATCAACGTCTTTCTCGTGCTCGGCCTCGTCGTGATCATCGCCTGGGAGGCGCGCGTCTTCCTGCATGCCCGGCGCGCCAACGCGGCGGTGGCGCGGCTCCACACCCGCATCGTCGGCCTGTTCAGCCTCATCGCGATCCTGCCGACGGTGCTGCTCGCCGTGGTCGCCGCCGTCACCATCGACCGCGGCCTGTCGCTCGGCTTCACCGACCGGGTGCGCGACGTCGTGCTGAAATCCGTCGAGGTCGCCGACGCCTATCAGGAGAACCAGTGCCAGAGCCTGGCCCGCGAGATCCGCATCCTCGCCGACGACCTGACCCGGGCGCGGCCGAACTTCGACGTGAACCGCGAGTGGTTCCAGGGCTTCCTGACGACGCGGGCGACGGCGCTGGGCCTGCCCGTGGCCGAGATCATGCGCGGGCCGAACGAGGTCGTGGCGCGCGCCACCATCGACATCCTGAAGGAGCGGCGCCTGCCCTCGGCCGCCGCCTTCGAGGATGCCGCGAAATCCGGCGACCCGATCTGCCTCATCCCCACCGAGGGGCGGATCTTCGCGGCCCTCCTGCGCATGACCGCCTATGACGGCGCCGTCCTGCTCGTGCAGCGCGAGGTGAGCCAGCTCGCCGTCGAGTTCCCCGGCGTCTCGCGGGCGGCGGCGGCCGAGTACCTCACCTACGATTCGCTCAAGCGCTCCATCCAGATCACCTTCGCCTCGATCTTCGTATTGATCGCGCTCATCGCGCTCCTCTCGGCGGTCTGGTTCGGGCTGAACTTCGCCAACCGCTTCGTGGCGCCGATCCGGCGGCTCATCAACGCCGCCGATCAGGTCGCGTCGGGCAATTTCTACGCGCAGGTGCCGGCCAAGAAGACCGACGGCGACCTCGCCCATCTCGGCGAGAGCTTCAACAAGATGACGCAGGAGCTGCGCCGCCAGCACGACGGCCTGACCGCGGCGAGCGAGCTCATCGACCGCCGCCGACGCTTCACGGAGGCCGTGCTCTCGGGCGTCTCGCCAGGCGTCATCGGCGTCGACGCGGACGGGCTCGTCACCATCGCCAACCCGGCGGTCGAGCGCACCCTCGGGGTCTCGGCGGAGGAGATCGTGGGCCGGCCGCTGACCCAGGCCGTGCCGGAGCTGCAGCCCCTCTTCCCCGAGGGCGGGGAGGGGCGCCAGCGCGCGCTCCAGCAGCAGATCCAGATCACCCGCGAGGGCCGCGAGCGGACCGTCACCGTGCGGGTCACGAGCGAGCAGGCGCAGGGCGGGCAGCGCGGATTCGTGGTGACGCTCGACGACATCACCGACCTCGTCTCGGCCCAGCGCACCTCGGCCTGGGCAGACGTCGCGCGCCGCATCGCCCACGAGATCAAGAACCCGCTGACCCCGATCCAGCTCTCGGCCGAGCGCATCCGGCGCAAGTACGGCAAGGTCATCGTCACCGACCGCGAGGTCTTCGACCAGTGCACCGCGACGATCGTGCGCCAGGTCGACGAGATCAAGCGCATGGTCGACGAGTTCTCCTCCTTCGCGCGGATGCCCAAGCCCGCGATCGCTCGGAACGACCTCACCGAGATCGCCAAGCAGAACCTGTTCATGATGCGGGTCGCGCATCCCGACATGGATTTCAGCTTCGCCGCGCCGGGCAAAAACGGCGAGGAGGAGCGCCTGCTCGCCGCCTTCGACATCCGGCTCCTGTCCCAGGCTCTGACCAACATCCTGAAGAACGCCGTCGAGGCGGTGGCTGCGGTGCCGGAGGCGGAACTCGGCAAGGGCCGGGTCGATGTGCGCCTTCTCGTGGAGGACGGCTTCGCCGTGCTGGAAGTCACCGACAACGGCAAGGGCTTCCCGGCAGAGGGACGTCAGCGCCTGCTGGAGCCCTATATGACGACCCGCGAGGGCGGCACGGGCTTAGGGCTCGCGATCGTCAGCAAGGTTCTGGAAGAGCACGGCGGCGGGATCGAGCTGAACGACAACCCCGCGGGCCGGGGCGGACGCGTGCGGATGCGGGTGCCGCTCGAGGTCCAGGGTGAGGAAGCGCGGGGGGGCCGGACCTCCTCGCCGGATGATGAGAAGGGCGCCGCACCGACGGCCCCCCGGATCGCGGAGATTCTGTCATGAGCGCCGATATCCTGATCGTCGACGACGAGGCCGACATCCGCGACCTCGTCGCCGGCATCCTCGACGACGAGGGGCACCGCACCCGCACGGCCGGAGGCTCGGACGAGGCGCTCAACGCCATCGAATCGCGCCGGCCCCACCTCGTCTTCCTCGACATCTGGCTGCAGGGCTCGCGCCTCGACGGGCTGCAGGTGCTCGACCAGATCAAGGCGGGCCATCCCGACCTGCCCGTCGTGATGATCTCGGGCCACGGCAACATCGAGACGGCGGTCGCGGCCATCAAGGCGGGCGCCTACGACTTCATCGAGAAGCCGTTCAAGGCCGACCGGCTGATCCTGGTGGCCGAGCGCGCGCTGGAAGCGTCGCGCCTCAAGCGCGAGGTCCGCGACCTCAAGACCCGCTCGGGCCAGGCGAGCCGGCTCGTCGGCGGCTCGGTGGCCGTCAACCAGCTCCGCCAGACGGTGGACCGGGTGGCACCGACCAACGCACGCGTGATGATCCTGGGCGCGCCGGGCTCGGGCAAGGAGCTCTCGGCCCGCACCCTCCACGCGGCCTCGGCGCGGGCGAGCGGCCCCTTCGTCGTGATCAACGCGGCGACGATCACGCCGGAGACGATGGAGGCCGAGCTGTTCGGCGTCGAGGCCGGGGAGGGCCGGGCGCGGCGCGTCGGCGCGCTCGAGGAGGCTCATGGTGGCTCCCTCTACATCGACGAGGTCGCGGACATGCCCCGCGAGACCCAGAACCGCATCCTGCGGGTCCTCGTCGACCAGAACTTCCAGCGCGTCGGCGGCACCACGCGGGTGCATGTCGACGTGCGCATCATCTCCTCCTCCTCCCGCGACCTGGCGGAGGAAATCGCGGCGGGCCGCTTCCGCGAGGACCTCTTCCATCGCCTCTCCGTGGTGCCGATCCGGGTGCCGGCCCTGTCCGAGCGCCGCGAGGACGTGCCGGAGCTGATCTCCTTCTTCATGGACCAGATCTCGGGCGCCACCGGCCTGCCGCGCCGGCGCATCGCCGAGGACGCGATGGCCGTGCTGCAATCGCACGACTGGCCGGGCAACATCCGGCAGCTGCGCAACAACGTCGAGCGCCTGATGATCCTGACTCACACCGATCCGGAGCAGGAGGTGACCTCCGAGATGCTGCCCTCCGAGATCGGGGCGCTGGTGCCCACGACGCCGAACGGGGCAGGCGGCGAGAAGCTGATGAGCCTGGCGCTGCGCGAGGCGAGAGAGATCTTCGAGCGCGAGTACCTCGTGGCGCAGATCGCGCGCTTCTCGGGCAATATCTCGCGCACGGCCGAATTCATCGGCATGGAGCGCTCGGCCCTGCACCGCAAGCTGAAGTCCCTGGGTATCGGACCCTGAGGAGGCTGCACGCGTGCGCCTGCTCTTGCATCGGAGCAGCAATCTACGTGTAATGGCGGGGGTTGACGGCGCCCGTCCAAGTCGTGCGGACAGGACGCCCCAAGCCGGACTGATGAGAACCCGTCAATCGCGACGGGCGGCAGTGTTCAACAAGGATAACAAGAAATGGCGGGCGAACGCGCTCAGAACCTGCAGGACACGTTTCTCAACCACGTCCGCAAGAACAAGATCCCGCTCACCATCTTCCTCGTCAACGGCGTGAAGCTCCAGGGCGTGGTGACCTGGTTCGACAATTTCTGCGTCCTCCTCCGCCGCGACGGCCATTCGCAGCTCGTCTACAAGCACGCCATCTCGACGATCATGCCGGGGCATCCGGTGCAATTGTTCGAGCCGGACGAGACCGCGCCCGAGAAGGTGTGAGCGTCACGATGCGGGCCTGTCCGCTGTGCGGGCAGGTCGAGGCTCAGGGCCCTCGACACCTTTCGCCGACGGCCAGCCGAGAGGCTCGTCCTTGAGGGGCCGATAGGGCAACGGATTCGATGTTCGCGGTGCCTGTCCAGGAGCCGTGCTGCGCTTTGCGCAGGCGGCGAATCGCGCACCGTCCGATCCCGACCCTGCAAAAGCCGGCGCTCGTCCCGATATAGACGGACGCAGCGAGAGGATTTCATGAGCGACGTACTCACTCCCGGCGAGGCCCGGCTCCAGGCGATGGCCGCTCCCGAGGGCGAGATCGCGGCCGCCACCCACACCCTCGTCGTCGGCCCCTACCTGGCCCGCCAAGCCGCACGGGGCGAGGCGTCCCGCTCCACGGAGGCGCGGCTCGACGAGGCGGCGGGACTCGCCGCCGCGATCGAGCTCGACGTCGTCGAGACGATCGCGGTGTCGATCCAGCGCATCCGGCCCTCGACCTATCTCGGCAAGGGCCGGGTCGAGGAACTGGCCGGCCTGATCAAGGCGCAGGGCCTCGGCCTCGTCGTGATGGATTGCGCGCTCTCGCCCGTCCAGCAGCGCAACCTGGAAAAGGCCTGGGGCGCCAAGGTGATCGACCGAACCGGGCTGATCCTCGAGATCTTCGGGCGGCGCGCCTCCACGCGGGAGGGCACGCTGCAGGTCGAGCACGCGCATCTCGCCTATCAGCGCAGCCGGCTCGTGCGCTCCTGGACCCACCTGGAGCGCCAGCGCGGCGGCTTCGGCTTTCTCGGCGGCCCCGGCGAGACCCAGATCGAGGCGGACCGGCGCATGATCCAGGAGCGCATGACCAAGATCGAGCGCGAGCTCGACGGCGTCACGCGCACGCGCGGCCTGCACCGGACGAGCCGGGCGCGCGTGCCCTACCCGATCGTGGCGCTGGTCGGCTACACGAATGCGGGGAAGTCGACCCTGTTCAACACGCTGACCCGGGCGCAGGTGCTCGCGCAGGACATGCTCTTCGCCACCCTCGACCCGACGGCGCGCGCGACGAAGCTCCCGCACGGCGAGACCGTGATCCTGTCCGACACGGTGGGCTTCATCTCCGAACTGCCGACCTCGCTCATCGCGGCGTTCCGGGCGACGCTGGAGGACGTGATCGAGGCCGACATCCTGCTCCACGTCCGCGACGTCTCGCACGAGGACAGCGCCGCCCAGGCCGAGGATGTCGGCGGCGTGCTGCGCGAGCTCGGCATCGAGGCGAGCGCCGACCGGATCATCGAGGTCTGGAACAAGGCCGATCTGCTCGACGAGGCGGAGCGGACCCGACTCCTGAACCTGAGCGGGACGGGTCGCAGCGACCGCGACAGCGCGGCACCGGTCCTCGTCTCGGCGCTGACGGGCGAGGGGCTTCCGGCGTTGATCGGCCGGATCGAGGCGCGGATCGCGCGCCAGCGCTCGACCTTCGCGGTGGTGCTGCCGCCCGAGGACGGGGCCGCGCTGCACTGGCTCTACGAGAACGCCGAGGTGCTCGACCGGCGCGAGGAGGAGGGGGGTACCATCCACCTCGCCATCCGGATCGCTCCGGAGAAGGAGCCCCGGTTCCTCAACCGTTTCGGCGGGGCCAAGCGGCTGCACCGGGCAGGGTGATCGCGACCCTTCCCCCTCTGCGGGGGAGGGTGCCTCGCGGATGCGAGGCGGGAGAGGGGAGCACCGCCCTTTCCGGATACGTCGCGGTCCCCTCTCCCGACCCGCTGACGCGGGCCACCCTCTCCCACAGACGAGAGAGGGAAGAACCCGCGCGTTACCCGACCGCGATTACTGCGGCAGCAGCACGCCGTTCACGACGTGGATGACGCCGTTCGACTGCATCACGTTGGCGATGGTCACCGTGGCAGTGCCACCCTTGGCGTCGGTCACGAAGACCTTCTTGCCCTTCGCGGTGACAAGCAGCTGGCCGCCGCTGGCGGTCTTCAGGAGCGCCTCGCCCCCACCCTTCTTCACCTCGGCCATCAGGTCCTTCGCGGTGTAGACGCCCGGGACCACGTGGTAGGTCAGGATGGTGGTCAGCGTGCCCTTGTTCTCGGGCTTCACCAGGGTCTCGACGGTGCCCGGCGGCAGCTTGGCGAAGGCGGCGTTGGTCGGCGCGAACACCGTAAACGGGCCGGGGCCGGCCAGGGTGTCGACGAGGCCGGCGGCCTTCACGGCGGCGACGAGCGTCGTGTGGTCCTTCGAGTTGACCGCGTTCTCGACGATGTTCTTGGAGGCCAGCATCGGCGCGCCGCCGACCATCGGGTTCTTGGCGAGCGCCGCGGCGGGGAGCGCGGCACCGACGGCGAAGGCGAGCGCCACGGCGGCGACATTGCGGCGGACGAGAGCGTTGATCATTCACGTATCCTCTTCTTCGATCCCCCGATTCTGGGAGTCGTGGAGGCTTACGGAGGCCTCGCCGCGAAAGTTTCAGCGGGTTCGCGGCGACTTCACCTTTCGCGTGATTCCGGCTGACAGGTCCTGGAACGACAAAGCCGCCCGATCCAGGTGGATCGAGCGGCTCGTAACTTCGAGGCCGAAGCCGGCGCGCCCGTGGACGCGCCGGTGGTTCGATCTCAGTACTTGCGCATGATCGGCGTGGCGGCCGCGGCAACCGGGGTCGGCGAGTACAGCGGCACGATCAGACGGCCCCAGACCTCGACGGTCTCGCTGCGACGCACGGAGGTGACGACGGTGGTGGCGGCGTAAACCTGGGCCGTGACCGGTCCGAAGTCGTAGCCGATCAGGCCACCGAGCGAGAAGCTGCCGCGGTTGCCAGCGGCCAGGCTTCCGACGCTGGTGTCGAGGTTGACCGTGCCGTAGCCGATGGCGCCGATCTCGAACTTGCCGAACTTCTTGGTCGCGGTCAGGTCAAGGTTGAGCGAGTCGGAGATGGTGAACGGTCCACGGGTGTTACCGAAGCCCGCGATGTTCGGGCCACCGAACGAGGCCGGCGAGTCGTAGAAGTTGCCGGTCAGGTTGGCGGTCAGGTTGTAGCCGTCGCCGGTGTAGCTGATGGCGATGCCGGCGCGGTAGGTGTTCGAGGCGAGCTGCGGCAGGACCGGAGCGCCGAGGAAGGTGCCGGCGTTGCTCACGAGCACGCCGCGGTCGCCGTTGAGCTCGTTCAGGTAGACACCGCCGAGCAAGCTGACGCCGACGTTGCCGCCGAGATCGAACGCCCAGATGCCGCCGACGAAGGTGCCGACGTTGATGGAGATGTCACGGGCACCGGCAGGGCCGCCGTTCTTGCCGAAGGTGAAGACGGTCGGAGGCGCGACGAGCAGCTCGATGCGGCCGCCGAGCGGAACCAGCGGGGTCGACCACACGAGCACCGGGATGTTGACGCCGACGTCGACGGAGCCCGGACCGGTGTTCTCGTTGATGCGGTAGACGAAGGTGTTGAGGGCGTAGATGCCCTCGGGGAGCGGGGCACCCGTGGCCAGACCGACCTGCTCACCGGGAACGGTCGTGGTCTGGGCGTAGGACGCCGTCGCAGTCATGCCGACCGAGAGCGCGAGCGCTCCGGCAGCGAGCCAGTTCTTCATCATTTGTCTTGTCCTTCCCAAGGATTTCAGGCGTCCACCGTGTAGCCTTGCAGATCACCCGCCCCGACACCGCTTTACTGCGGTTTGTCTCTGGATGACCCGAAGCACCCCCTCACGGCCACGGCTCAAGTCTCAACGCTGAGAACTATTCTACAAGCCGCGTCGGAATGACAGTGGAATGCTTAGGAGCGCGGCAGTTCGGATCCGACCGTTGCGCAAAAGCCGCATTTTTGCCGCCTTGCAACACAGCACACCGCGTCTCGTTTTGCATCGCCGCAAGGGCGAGAACCGGCGCGGGATCGCTCGTGTCCCGGCAAGATAACACCGAACACTCAAGCTCTTGTCGGGAGATCTGAAGCGGGACGATGCGGCAAGCGGGTCCGGACTTTCCGGCAAGCCGGCCGGTCAGGGCTCGTGACGGGGCCTCCGCCGGCGGCAGCGGCAGGTCTGCCCACCGAGGCGCCAAACGAGGCCGGAATCGAGCGTCGGACGCGCCGCAACGCTCGAATCATGCCTCGCAGGCCAGAACGCGGCCGCCTCACTCGGCGGCGGCGCGGGCCTTGGCATCGGGGAGGGTGGCCGGGCGGCGGGCCAGCACGTCGCGCAGGAATCGCCCGGTATGGCTGGCCCGCGACTTGGCGATCTGCTCGGGCGTCCCCTCGGCCACCACCGTGCCGCCGCCGTCGCCGCCCTCGGGGCCCATGTCGATGACCCAGTCGGCCGTCTTGATGACCTCGAGGTTGTGCTCGATCACCACGACGGTGTTGCCCTGGTCGACGAGCTCGTGGAGGACCTCCATCAGCTTGGCGACGTCGTGGAAGTGGAGGCCCGTGGTCGGCTCGTCGAGGATGTAGAGGGTGCGCCCCGTCGCGCGCTTCGAGAGCTCCTTCGAGAGCTTCACCCGCTGCGCCTCGCCGCCGGACAGCGTCGTCGCCTGCTGGCCGACCCGGACGTAGTGCAGGCCGACGCGCGACAGCGTCTCCATCTTCTCGCGGATCGTGGGCACAGCCTTGAACAGGTCGGCGGCCTCCTCGACCGTCATGTCGAGCACGTCGGCGATGGAGCGGCCGCGGTACTTCACCTCCAGGGTCTCGCGGTCGTAGCGCCGGCCCTTGCAGACGTCGCAGGTGACGTAGACGTCGGGCAGGAAGTGCATCTCGATCTTGATCATGCCGTCGCCGTGGCAGGCCTCGCAGCGCCCGCCCTTGACGTTGAAGGAGAAGCGCCCGGCCTGGTAGCCGCGGGCCTTCGCCTCGGGCAGCCCCGCGAACCAGTCGCGGATCGGCGTGAAGGCGCCCGTATAGGTCGCCGGGTTCGAGCGGGGGGTCCGCCCGATCGGCGACTGATCGATGTCGATGACCTTGTCGAGATGCTCCAGGCCCTCGAGGCGCTCGTAGGGCGAGGGATGCTCGAGGGCGCCGTTCAGGCTCTTGGCGACCGCCTTGTAGAGCGTGTCGATGATCAGCGTGGACTTGCCGCCGCCCGACACGCCGGTGACGCAGGTGAAGGTGCCGAGCGGAATCTCGACGCCGACATCCTTCAGATTGTGGCCCCGGGCGCCGACGAGCTTGAGCCGGCCCTTCGTCGCCTTGCGCCGCGCGCTCGGCGTGCGCACGCTCATCTCGCCGGTCAGGTACTTCGCGGTCAGCGAGGCGGGGTTGCGCAGCACCTCCTCGGGCGTGCCCTGCGCGATGATCTCGCCCCCGTGGATGCCGGCGCCCGGGCCGACATCGACGACGTAATCGGCCTGCAGGATCGCGTCCTCGTCGTGCTCGACCACGATGACCGAGTTGCCGAGGTCGCGAAGCCGCTTCAACGTGCCGAGCAGACGCTCGTTGTCGCGCTGGTGCAGGCCGATCGAGGGCTCGTCGAGGACGTAGAGAACGCCCGTCAGCCCCGAGCCGATCTGCGAGGCAAGCCGGATGCGCTGGCTCTCGCCCCCCGAGAGCGAGCCGGAGCCGCGCGCCAGGGTCAGGTATTCGAGGCCGACATCGATGAGGAAGGTGAGGCGGTCGCGGATCTCCTTGAGGATGCGCACCGCGATGGCGT
Organism: Methylobacterium iners; assembly: GCF_022179305.1. Taxonomy (GTDB): domain Bacteria; phylum Pseudomonadota; class Alphaproteobacteria; order Rhizobiales; family Beijerinckiaceae; genus Methylobacterium; species Methylobacterium iners. The sequence continues at coordinate 27,766 of NZ_BPQP01000036.1, read as the reverse complement.
TCTGCTTGTCGTTCAGTTTGTCCGTCAGCTCGGAGAACCAGCGATGGGCCTCGCGCACGGACAGCGCGGTGACCTCGCCGATGTCCTGCATCGCGACCTTGACGGCCAGCGCCTCCGGCTTCAGCCGCTTGCCGCCGCAGGCGGCGCAGGGCGTCTCGCTCATGAAGCGGGCGATGTCCTCCCGCGCCGCGTCGCTCTCGGTCTCCTTGTAGCGGCGCTCGAGATTCGGGATCACGCCCTCGAAGGGCTTGTTCACGGCGTAGGCGCGCAGGCCGTCGTTGTAGGCGAAGCGGATCGCCTCGCGGCCCGAGCCGTAGAGGATCGTGGCTCGCGCGCTCTCGGGCAGGCTCGACCAGGCCACGCTGGTCTTGAACCCGTAATGCTGGGCCAGCGCCTCGAGGGTCTGGCCGTAATAGGGAGAGGTCGACTTCGCCCAGGGGCCGACGGCGCCCCGTGCCAGGCTGAGGCGCGGATCCGAGATCACGAGCTCGGGATCAATCCGCATCTCGTGGCCGATGCCGCCGCAGGTCGGGCAGGCGCCGAAGGGATTGTTGAAGGAGAAGAGCCGGGGCTCGATCTCGGCGATGGTGAAGCCCGAGACGGGGCAGGCGAAGCGGGAGGAGAAGGTGATCGTCTCCGGCGCCTCGCCGTCCCCAGCGTCGGCGAAGGCGATGAGCGCGATGCCGTCGGCGAGTTCCAGCGCCGTCTCGAAGGAATCGGCGAGCCGAGCCGCGATGTCGGCGCGCACGACGATGCGGTCCACCACCACGTCGATGTCGTGCTTGAGCTTCTTGTCGAGCTTCGGCACGTCGTCGATGGCGTGGTACTCGCCGTCGACCCGCAGGCGCTGAAAGCCCTTCTTCTGGAACTCGGCGATCTCCTTGCGGTACTCGCCCTTGCGGCCGCGCACGACGGGCGCGAGCAGGTAGAGCCGGGTCTTCTCCGGCAGCGCCAGCACCCGGTCGACCATCTGACTGACCGTCTGGCTCTCGATGGGGAGCCCCGTGGCCGGCGAGTAGGGAATGCCGACCCTGGCCCAGAGCAGGCGCATGTAGTCGTAGATCTCCGTCACCGTGCCGACGGTCGAGCGCGGGTTCTTCGAGGTCGTCTTCTGCTCGATGGAGATCGCCGGCGAGAGCCCGTCGATCTGGTCGACGTCGGGCTTCGACATCATCTCGAGGAACTGGCGGGCATAGGCCGAAAGCGATTCGACGTAGCGGCGCTGCCCCTCGGCGTAGATCGTGTCGAAGGCGAGCGAGGACTTGCCCGAGCCCGAGAGACCCGTGAACACCACGAGCTTGTCGCGCGGGATCGTCAGGTCGACGTTCTTGAGATTGTGCTCGCGGGCGCCGCGCACCGCGATGACACGGGCATCGCGAGCCCCGTCGAAGAGCCGCTCGAGGTCGGCGGTGGACTTCTCGGCGGGTTGCCTCGCGGCGGCTTTGGCTCTGGCCATGGGCTGATGGATCTCAGGAGAGGCACGATGGCAGGGCGCGCCCGCCACTCACCGGAGAGGGGCAGGCCTTCGAGAACGCGCGGGCAGGGAATACGCCAAGTCGACTGCGGCTCGTCTAGAACAAAAAGCGTACGGCGCCAAGATCGCCGCGACGACAAGCCCGGTTCCCGAAGACCGGTGAGCCCTCAGGCCGCAACCCCCGAGCCCTTCCGCGAGGTCTGGCCGGAGGCCGGCCGCAACAGGGCCTGGGCGACGGGGACTAGGAGGGCGCCGACCGTGAGGCAGGCGGCGAGGAAGAGCATCGGCAGAAGGTCGCTGCTGGTCCGGTCCTTGATCCAAGGCACCACGTTCTGCGCGACGAAGCCGCCGAGATTGCCCACCGAGTTGATGGCTGCGATGCCCGCCGCGGCGCTGGCGCCCTTGAGGAAGGTCGGCGGCAGGGACCAGAACACCGGCTGGGCCGAGAAGATGCCCGCGGCCGCCACGCAGAGGCAGGCGAACTTGAGCGCATCGCCGGGGACGACGACGCTGGCGACGAGGGCGAGAGCCGCGATCAGCGCCGGCCCGACGATGTGCCAGGTCTGCTCGCCGGTCCGGGCGGCGTTGCGCGGCACCCACCACAGCGCGAGGGCGACCACGATCCAGGGGATGATGTTGACGAAGCCGTTGACGGTGTTCGAGACCCCGAACCCCTTCACGACGGTGGGCAGCCAGTAGCTCAAGCCGTAGGCGGCGAGGGGAAAGCCGACATAGAGCGTGGCGAGCAGGAGCACGCGGCGGTCGAGCAGGGCCGCGAAGGGATTGCCGTGCTCGGTGTGCCCCTGGCCCGCCTCGCGGGCGAGGGTCTCCGAGAGCCAGCGCCGGCCCTCCGGATCGAGCCAGGGCGCGTCTTCGGGCCGGCTCGGGAGGATCACGAAGACGACGGCGGCGAGCAGGACCGCCGGAAGGCCGGTGGCGAGGAAGACCCATTGCCAGCCGCGCAGGGCGAGCAGGCCGTCGAGGTCGAGGAGCGCGCCGCCGATCGCCGCTCCGACCGCGTTGGCGAGCGCGCTGGCGATCATGAACCAGCCGATCATCCGCGCCCGGTGATCTTGCGGAAACCACAGCGTCAGCATGAACAGCACGCCGGGGAAGAACCCGGCCTCCGCCACCCCCAGCAGGAAGCGGAGCACGTAGAACATCGCCGCGTTCTGGGTGAAGGCGAGGAGGATCGTGACGATCCCCCACGACATCATGATCCGCGCGAACCAGACCCGCGCGCCCACCCGCGCCAGGATCACGTTCGCGGGCACCTCGAACAGGAAGTAGGCGAGGAAGAACAGCGAGGCGCCGAGGCCGTAGGCCGCTTCGCTCAAGCCCAGATCGCCCACCATCTGGAGCTTGGCGTAGGAGACGTTCTGCCGGTCGATATAGGCGACGAGGTACATCAGCCCGAGGAGCGGCATCAGCCGCCGCGTGATCAGGGCGATCGTGCGCGCGCCGAGCGCATGATCATGATCATGGCCGGACGCGTCGTCCTGGGGCGTCATCACGATGAGCGTCCTCCCGTCGGCGCCGCCGGCTCCACCATCGGTTGCGAGGCGGAGCCTAGCAGCACCGGAAAGGCTTGGCACGCTCCGCCCGGCGGCGGCCCTTGCACAGGAATCCGCCCGCACTCCGCCGCCGGACGAACGGCCCGCTGTCAACGGCCATGAAACCAGACCCGCCGATCCGCGTTGACCCTTCATTGGAGTTGTTCTAATTAAGAACAGCGAGCCGACACGAAGCGAATGGCTTCCACAACCGACCGGAGACGATGATGGCCAACACGCATAACGCCGCCTGCCAGAGCTGCCGCTTCTTCGACGACCACAAGCTCAACGGCGGCCACGCCGCCGGCAACGAGGGCCTGTGCCGCTACAATCCGCCGGTGAGCCAGCCCGAGCCGAAGTCGCCGGGCCTCTGGCCGGTGGTCGGCGCCAGCGATTGGTGCGGCCACTTCACCGCCGAGATGAGCGCCGCCGAGTAAGCGGCTCTGCAATCGGGCGAATCGGGGCCGGCGCGGATGCGCCGGCCTTTTTCGTTCGGCGTCGGGTCGCCTCGGGCCGGTCATGATCCGGTCACCTTCCCATCGGATGGCGTGACCTCAGAGCCGTGGGCGATCGCCGCCGCGTCCGGTCGGGACCGGGCGGGGTTGCGATCGGGGCGTATGAGGAAGATCCGTATGAAGTATGGACCGATCACCCGGTCGGCGGGGCGGCTCGCCGCGCTCGCGCTGACAGCGGCGCCTGGCCTCGCCCTCGCGGCGGCGCCGAACGATCCGAGCGGGACCTGGCTGACCGAGGACGGCCGCGCGCGCATCCGCGTCGAGAAGTGCGGCCCGCAGGTCACCAATCTCTGCGGCTACGTGGTCTGGCTGAAGGTTCCGCTCAACGACAAGGGCCAGCCCCGGGTCGACTTCAAGAACCCCGATCCGAAGAAGCAGACCCGGCCCTCCCTCGGGCACCAGCTCGTCATGGGCCTCAAGCCCAATGCCGACGCCCGCTACGAGGGCAAGATCTACAATTCCGAGGAAGGCAAGTTCTACGACGTCACGATCTGGACCGAGCAGCCCACCGAGCTCTCGGTCCGCGGCTGCATGCTCGGCTTCCTCTGCGGCTCGCAGACCTGGAGCCGCGTCACCGACGTGCTGCCCGGGCAGCTCACCGGCCCGACCAACGGCCCGAACGGGCCTCGTGCCGACGCGGAATGGGCCCCAAAGGTGCCCCCCAGCGCGGCGACTGGAACGCCGGGTACGACCGGCACGGCGACGAGCGCTCCATCGGCCGCCACGAGGTCGGCCGCGCCCGCACCCAAACCCGTCGCGAAGCCGGCGACGGGCGCCGCGCCGGCGGAGTGAGAGGCTCGCGGTCCGGTCAGTCGACCAGCGCCGCGTAGGTCAGGACCCGCAATTCCCGTCGGATCGGCAGGGCCGAGGACGGGATGAGCTGGGCGAGCATCACCACGGCGAGGTCCTCGGCCGGGTCGATCCAGAACGAGGTGCTGGCGAGCCCGCCCCAGGCGACCTCGCCCGGCGTGCCGAGGATCTGGGCACGGGCGGGGTCGAGCATCACCGAGAAGCCGAGCCCGAACCCGATCCCGGTATAGCTCGATTCCGAGAAGCGCGGCTGACCCATCGCGGCAAGATCGCCGGGCAAGTGGTTCATGCACATCAGGTCCACGGTCTTTCGGCCAAGCAGCCGAACGCCGTCGAGTTCGCCACGGTTCAGGATGAAGCGGCAGAAGCGCAGGTAGTCGGCGGCCGTCGAGACGAGGCCGCCGCCGCCCGAGGCCAGGGCCGGCGGACGGGTGAAGGGGCCGCCCTCCGCATCGTCGTAGAGCTTGAGCGACCGGTCCCGGTACAGGCTGTAGGTCGCAGCGAGCCGCGACGCCTTGTGGGCCGGCACGAAGAAATCCGTGTCGACCATGCCAAGCGGCGCGATCACCCGCTCCCGCAGGACGTCCGCGAAGTCCCGGCCCGAGACCGCGGCGACGAGGTGGCCGAGCACGTCGGTCCCGACGGAGTAGTTCCATTCCGAGCCGGGCTGCGCCAGCAGCGGCATCTCGCTCAGGCGCCGGACCACCTCGGCGAGGCTCGCCTCCTGCTTCTCGCCGAAATCGACGCCGCTCGATCGGTACAAGGCGTCGACGAGGGTCGCCTCCATGAAGCCGTAGGTCAGGCCCGAGGTATGGGTGAGGAGGTCGCGGATCGTGATGGGGCGCCGGGCCGGCTCGCTGTCCCACTTGGCGCGGCTGCCGCCGGTGAGCACCCGCATGTCGCCGAACTCGGGCAGGAAGCGCGTGACGGGATCGTCGAGCTGGAAGCGGCCCTCCTCGTAGAGCATCATGACCGCGACCGAGGTCAGGGGCTTGGTCATCGAGTAGATGCGCACGATGGTGTCGGCGGCGAAGGGTTTTTGCCGCCCGATGTCGGCGAGGCCGTGGGCTCGGAAGAACGCCGTCTTCCCCCCGCGCAGGAACGCGACGGAGAGTCCGGCGAGGCGGCCATCGGCCACGAGCCGCCGCATCCAGCCGTCGATCCGCTCCAGGCGGTCCGGGCAGAGCCCGACCGCGCGGGGATCGATGTCGGTTATGGAATCCAACGGTTACGCTCCGGGCCTGTGCGTCTCTCGACCTGCGTCTAATCCCGCAGCCGCGCAGGGCCAAGGGCGAGAGTCACCACCCCATCGTCCCCGGGCCGCCCTTGAAGGGGCCGACGATGCCCGGCGTGATCCAGCCGCCGTAGAAGCCGCCGGGTTGCGGCTCGGCCCGGGTCTCGCCGACGAGGCAGGCATCCATCGGCCCGGCGTAGAAGGCGAGGTAGCCCGCGATCGCCCGGAACCCGGGCGTCGGGTCGGGATAGGCCCAGGCGGCGCCCTCCGCGCGACGGGCGCCGGCGGCGACGTCGTGGAGGACGGCACGGCCCTTCCACTCGCAGATGCCGGCCCGGCGCGCGGGGCCGAGCAGGGCCGCCGCGACGTCGGAGGGCGGGAAGTAGTAGGTCGGCGGGTGGCTGGTCTCGAGGACGCGGTAACCCGCCCGCGTCTCGGCGAGGGTCTCGCCCGCGAAGACCACGCGCAGGCGTTGCGGCACCGGCTCCAGCCGAGGCGGGCGCGGATAATCCCAGACGCTCTCCTGGCCGGGGCCGGCTGGCAGGGATCTCGGATGCATGGTGCCTCGGGGTCGCGTGACGGCTCGCGTCGCAATTAGGGCGGCGAACCCGTTTGCGCCCGCCGCACGCCGTGGTAGCGCGAGGCCCGTTCGAACAGGCCGGCCCGAGGATGACCGCGTGAGCGACCCCATCGATTTCGCCCTCTTCCTCGATTTCGACGGGACCCTCGTCGAGATCGCGCCGACGCCCGACCAGGTCCGCGTCGACCCGGACCTCGTGCCCGCCCTCGAACGGCTGAGGGTGCGGCTCGGCGGCGCGCTCGCCATCGTCACCGGCCGGCCGATCGCGGTCATCGACGACTTCCTCGCGCCCGCCCGCTTCGATGTGGCCGGATTGCACGGCGTCGAGCGCAGGCTCGGGAGCCATGTCAGCGGCGGCCAGGCCGAGGACCACCCGGACCTGCGCGCGCGCATCCCGCAATTGCACGCCGCGGTCGAGGGTCTCGGCGCGGTCCTGATCGAGGACAAAGGCGCCTCGGTCGCCGTGCATTGGCGCCTCGCCACGCCGTCCGACGCGGAGCGCGCCGAGGCCGCCGTGAAGGCCGTCGCGGCCGAGCTCGGCGGCGCCTACAGGCTGCAGCTCGGCAAGGCGGTCGGCGAGATCGTGCCGGCCTCCGCGACCAAGGGCGCCGCCATCCGGGGCCTCTCGGCCGAGCCTCCCTATGCGGGACGCCGCGCCGTCTTCTTCGGCGACGACCTCACCGACGAGAAGGCCTTCGCCACGGTCAACGCGGATGGCGGCATCAGCGTCCGGATCGGCGCGGCCGAGACCATCGCGACGCGGCGGCTCGGCAATCCGGAGGCGGTCCGGGCCCTGCTCTACGGCTGGGCCGACGGGGCGCCGATCGCGCCCGACGCGCTGCCGCCGGCCTGAGGTCGACCGGTCCCGGAGCCTCATTTAAGATTTGGAGCATCGCCGGATTCCGGCGCGCGGAGCGGCTTGCCGAAAGTGGATTTGCCCATGGTGGATGTGCTCAAGGCGGCGTCATCGCGATTCGAGTACCCCGTCCTCGTCGGCGATATCGGCGGGACCAACGCCCGGTTCGGCCTCGTCGCCGCTCCCGAGGCGGCGCCCCTGCTGCTCGCCCATGTCGAGACCGCCGGGTACCCGGACCCGAGCACCGCGATCCGGGCGGTGCTGGCGCGGGCGGAAGGGCCGGCCCCGCGCTCGGCGATCCTGGCCGTCGCCGCCCGCGTCGACGGGCCGGCGGTGCAGCTCACCAACGCCGCCTGGATCATCGAGGGCGCGCGGATCGGGCGCGATTTCGGGCTGTCGCGGGCCGTCGTCGTCAACGATTACGTGCCCGTCGCGGCGGGTGCGGCCTGGCTCGCGCCCGAGGCCCTGACGCCGATTGGGCCGGCTCGCGCGGCGGGCAACGGCGCCCGCCTCGTCCTCGGGCCCGGCACCGGCTTCGGTGCCGCCGCCCTGGTGCCCTACGCCGACCGCCTCGCGATCGTCTCGACGGAGGCGGGACACACGGAATTCGGCCCCGCCGACGCGGCAGACTTCGAGGTTTGGCCCTTCATCGAGCCCGTGGAGGGCCGGATCACCGTCGAGACGGTTCTGTCCGGCCCGGGTCTCTCGCGCCTGCACGCGGCCGTGGCCCGTGCGCGGTCGGGTCGCGGCGAGCCCCGTCTCGACCCTGCCCTCGTCACCGAGCGGGGCCTGTCGGGCGAGGACCCGCACGCGGCCGAGGCCCTCGGCCTCTTCGCCAAGCTGCTCGGCCGGGTCTGCGGCGACCTGGCCCTGACCTTCCTCGCCACGGGCGGGGTCTATATCGGCGGCGGCATCGCGCCCCGCATCCTACCCGTGCTCGGGCGCGGCGGCTTCCGCGAGGCCTTCGAGCGCAAGGCGCCCTTCGCCGCGGAGATGCGCGCGATTCCCACCAGCGTCATCGCGGTGCACGACCCGGCGCTGACGGGTCTTGCCGCCCTTGCAAGTCGACCGGAAATCTTTGTTTACCACGGACAATCCTGGCACGCGGCGGAGCGGCTATAGCCCAGGATTGTTGGCTCGCCGAAAGCGTCGGCATTTGCTCAAATATTGGGCTATACAGCGAAAATTAACTTGGAGCAGTTCAGGTTCGCCGCAACGAAGCCGGTGGACCGATGCCGACGCGGGCGCTTGAACAACTCTCGCAGGTGACTGCGGATTGGTTCTGGGAAACCGGGACCGATCTGCACTTCACCTACTGTTTCGCCGAGCGCCGAGGCGTTCTTCGGCTGCCGTGCCTCGGCCCTGATCGGGCAATCGCGCGAATCGATCGCCGCGAATGCGGGCGAGGCGGATTTCTGGCGCCCCTATCGCGAGGCCGTGGCGGCCCGCGGGATGCTCCGCGACTTCACCTATCCCTACGATCATCCCGACGGCGGCAGACGCTGGTTCCGAGTCAGCGGCGAGCCGCGATTCGCCCCCGACGGCCGATGGCTCGGCTATCGCGGCGTCGGCGTGGACGTCACCGCCCAGAACCGGACCCGCACCGCCCTCGCCGAGGCGCTCGCGGAGCTGCGGGGTACGAACGCGCAGCTCCTCGAACAGAACCGCCGCTTCGACGCCGCCCTGGAGAACATGAGCCAGGGCCTGTGCATGTTCGATGCCGAGAGCCGGCTCGTCGTGTTCAACCATCGCTATTGCGAGATCTTCCGGCTGCCTCCGGATGCCTTGCGCATCGGGATGACGCAGCGGGAGATCGTCGCGACCCTGGTCGCGCGCAAGCGCTACCGCCGGGGCGCCACCGTCAAGAGCCTGTGCGACAGCACCCGCGCCTCCCTCGACGCGAGCCGCACCGCGCCCGTGATGCGCGAGCTCGCCGACGGCCGCATCGTCGCCGTCACCCATCGCCCGATGTCCGGCGGGGGCTGGGTCGCGACCTTCGAGGACGTGACCGAGCGGCACGAGAACGAGGCGCGCATCGCGCACCTCGCCCGCCACGACGCGCTCACGGACCTGCCCAACCGCGCCGCCCTGCGCGAGGCCGGGACCGAGATGATCCGGCAGGGGCGGCGGAAGGGAGAGGCGGGCGACCGGCTCGCCGCCTTTTGCATCGACATCCACCGGTTCAAGCTCGTCAACGAGAGCTACGGCCACGGCGCCGGCGACGCGCTCCTGCAGGCGGTGGCCGATCGGCTGCGGGCGAATGTCCGCGGCGCGGGCGCCGTCGCGCGGCTCGGGGCGGACGAGTTCGCCGTCCTGCAGCGGGTGGCGGATACGGAGGCAGGCATGGTCGTGGCCGGGCGCCTCGCCGCCCTGATCGGCGCGCCCTACGACCTCTCCGGCCAGGAGGTCGCGATCGGCGCCAGCGTCGGCTTCGCCCTGGCCGGGAACTCGGACGTCGACGCGCTCCTGCGCAACGCCGACCTGGCGCTCGGCCACGCCAAGGCGGAGGGCGCGGGGACCTGCCGATGCTTCGAGCCCGAGATGGACGAGAGCGCCCGGCAACGCCGCAGCCTCGAGCGGGATCTCGCCGAAGCGGTCGCCCTCGGGCAGCTCGAGCTCCACTACCAGCCGCTGGTCGACCTCGAGCGCGACCGCATCAAGGGGTTCGAGGCGCTGGTGCGCTGGCGCCATCCGGAGCGCGGGCTGGTCAGCCCGGCCGCCTTCATCCCGGTGGCGGAGGAGACCGGGCTCATCGTGCCCCTCGGCGCCTGGGTTCTCCAACAGGCCTGCCGGGACGCCGCGGACTGGCCGGACGGGATCAGCGTCGCCGTCAACGTCTCGCCCCTGCAGCTGCGCAACCGGGATTTCGCGGGGACCGTGCTGGGCGCGCTCGCGGCGAGCGGCCTGGCCGCGGGACGACTGGAGCTCGAGATCACCGAGAGCGTGCTGCTCGACGACACCGCGACGAGCCTCGAGACCCTGCACCAGTTGCGCCGGACCGGCCTGCGCATCTCGATGGACGATTTCGGCACGGGCTATTCGAGCATCAGCTACCTGCGCCGGTTTCCCTTCGACAAGATCAAGATCGACCGCTCCTTCGTGCGCGACGCCGCGACCAGCCCGGATGCACGGGCGATCATGCGGGCCATCATCATCTTGGGCACGAGCCTCGGCATCGCGACGCTGGTCGAGGGCATCGAGACCGAGGAGCAGCTCGCCATCGTGCGCGCCGAGGGCTGCCGCGAGATGCAGGGCTTCCTGTTCAGCCCGCCCCGGCCGGTCGCCGAGATCGCGGCGATGCTGGCGGGGGTGCCGGCCGGGTTGCTGCGGGCCGCCTGAGGCGACGCCCTCAGATCCCGCCGCCGGCGACCTCGCGGGCGACCGCGCGCCGGCCGATGTCGCGCCGGCAGAAGCCCTCCGGCCAGTCGATCCGGGCGATGGCGGCGTAGGCGCGGGCCTGGGCGGTCATCATGCTCTCCCCGAGCCCGGTGACGGCCAGCACCCGCCCGCCATCGGCCACGAGCCGGCCGCCCTCCGCGCGGGTGCCGGCCTGGTAGACGATGACGGAATCGTCGGAGGCCGCGTCGAGGCCGCGGATGGTCGAGCCGCGCACCACCGTGCCCGGGTAGCCCGCCGCCGCCATGACCACGGTGAGCGCGGCCCGGTGCTCGTCGAACCGGATCTCGGCGCCGGAGACGTCGCCGTCGCAGGCGGCGATCAGGGCGGGGACGAGGTCGCAGGCGAGGCGGGGCATCAGCACCTGCGCCTCGGGATCGCCGAAGCGCGTGTTGTACTCGATGAGCTTCGGCCCGGCCTCGGTCAGCATCAGCCCGGCATAGAGGATGCCCGTGAACGGGGTGCCCCGGGCCCGCATGCCGGCCAGCGTCGGCGCGATGATCGTCTCCATCACCGTGCGCTCGATCTCCGGGGTCAGGATCGTCGCCGGGGAATAGGCGCCCATGCCGCCGGTATTGGGGCCGCGGTCCCCGTCGAAGACGCGCTTGTGGTCCTGCGCCGTCCCGATCGGCACGGCGCGGGTGCCGTCGCAGAGCGCGAAGAAGCTCGCCTCCTCGCCGAACAGGCATTCCTCGATCACGATCTCGGCGCCGGGCTCGGCGAGCATGGACCGCACCGCGGTCTCGGCCTGGTCGAGGGTCTCGGCCACGACGACCCCCTTGCCGGCGGCGAGCCCGTCGGCCTTGACCACGATCGGCGCGCCCTGCGCCGCGAGGTGGGCCAGCGCGGGGCCAAGGCCCGAGAACCGCGCGAAGCCCGCGGTCGGGATGCCGTATTCGGCGCAGAGCTCCTTGGTGAAGCCCTTCGAGCCTTCGAGCCGGGCGGCGGCCTTCGTCGGGCCGAAGGCGCGGATACCGGCGGCGGCGAGATCGTCGACGAGCCCGGCCACCAGCGGCGCCTCCGGCCCGACGACGACGAGGCCGATCTCCTCCGCCCGGCAGAAGTCGCAGACAGTCGCGTGATCGCCGACCTTGAGGTCCGGGCGGTTCTCGCCGTGCTCGGCCGTCCCGGGATTGCCGGGCGCGATGAACAGGCGGTCGCAGAGCGGGCTCTTGGCGAGCGCCATGGCCAGGGCATGCTCGCGCCCGCCGGAGCCGATCAGGAGGATCTTCATGAAGCCACGGTGTTCCCCAAAACCGCCGGCTTGAAAAGACCGGCGGGACGCGCGCGGCCTCCCTTCCTGGGGAACGGCCCTGCGCTTCGCGCGCTGTCGCAGGGGCAGGCGCCGGAACCGGCGCGGGCGAGGAGGGCCGATGCAAGCCAGGGATCGGGCCCCGTCCGAGGGGGCAGGGGAGGCGCGGGAGCCCGGCAGCCGGTTCGACGCCGCCGCGCTCAGCAGCTGGACGCAGACGCTCGCCATCGTCGCGGCCGGCGCCTGGGCGGTCTACACCTTCATCTACGAGGCGCGGATCAAGCCGGGCCTGGCCCCGCCGGCGGTCTCGGTGACGACGAACCTCGTCAAGGCGGGCGAGCGGGGCGAGCGCGTCGCGATCCGATCCACCGTGACCCGCACCAATGTCGGCCAAACCGGCGTGCGGGTGCTCGGCCTCACCTACAACGTCGTGGGGATCAAGGCGCGCTTCGCGCCGGAGGCCGCGGAGGCGGCGCCCGTCGGCAAGCCGGCCGCGCCCGCGAGCACGATCGAGGAGGCGCGCGGCTACAGCCTGTCCGATCCCGGCGCGGTGATCCTGCGCCAGGGCGTGCTGTTCGCCGGGGCCACCGATGGGCCGGCCCAGCCCTCCGACCTCAATCCGGGGGAGGCGGTCTCGCGCGACCTCATCTTCTACGCCGACCGGGCCGCCTTCGACTCTGTACGGGTCAAGGTCAGCTTCGCCTACGCCAAGGCCGACGAGGAGCCGGTGCGGCTGCGCTTCGAGCGCGGCGAGGCGGGCGAGATCACCCTGGCGCCGGGTGTCGATTGCCGGGTCGACCCGGGGGCCTGCAGCCGCTTGAAGACGACGGATTTCGCGACGGAATTCTCGCTCTGGTGAGGCGACCGCGCGAAGTGTCCGACAGCGGACGGTTTTTGCAGAATTCGCGGAACGGTCCGGCCTCCGAGGTTGTTGTTCCCTGCTATGCCCGGATGTCGCCGCTCGAACCTGTCTTCGACGTTCCCGGCCACCGGGCAGGGGCTTCGGCTGTCGCGCTACCTCCAGAGCGGCCGGCACCATCCCCACGCCAGCAACGACAACCGACGTCTCGGAAGCCCCGGCTTCTGGCACTGGGCCGCAGCGCTCGGCGTCGTGCCGCTCGTCTCCTTCGCCCTCATCCTGACGATGCTGTCCTGAAGCCCACCGGCGTTTAGGCCGCCCGCTTTACCTCGGCCGGGCGCGGCACTAGCGTCCGCCGCCATGCCCCTCGTTCCCCCGCCCGCGACGACCGTGACGAACGCGCCCGAATGGTCGGTGGGCGATCTCGCCTCCGCCCTGAAGCGGACGCTGGAGGACGCCTTCGGGCATGTCCGGCTGCGCGGCGAGATCTCCGGCTATCGCGGCCAGCACGGCTCCGGCCACGCCTATTTCTCCCTCAAGGACGGCACGGCCCGGATCGACGCCGTCGTCTGGAAGGGCACCTTCAACCGGCTGCGCCAGAAGCCGGCGGAGGGCCTCGAAGTCGTCGCCACCGGCCGGATCACGACGTTTGCCGGCAAGTCCTCCTACCAGATCGTCGTCGAGACCCTGGAGCCCGCCGGCATCGGCGCCTGGATGGCGCTGCTCGAGGAGCGCAAGCGCCTGCTCGCGGCGGAGGGCCTGTTCGCCGCCGAGCGCAAGCGCCCGATTCCCTACCTGCCGCGGGTCGTCGGCGTCGTGACCTCGCCGACCGGGGCCGTGATCCGGGACATCCTGCACCGGCTGGCCGACCGGTTTCCGCGGCCCGTGCTGGTCTGGCCGGTCCGGGTGCAGGGGGAGGGAGCGGCCGAGGAGATCGCCGCGGCCATCCAGGGCTTCAACGCGCTCAAGGTCGGCGGAAAGATCCCGCGGCCCGACGTGATCATCGTGGCCCGCGGCGGCGGCTCCATCGAGGATCTCTGGGCCTTCAACGAGGAGATCGTGCTGCGCGCGGCGGCCGTGAGCACCATCCCGCTGATCTCGGCGGTGGGCCACGAGACCGACACCACGCTCATCGATTTCGTCGCCGACCGCCGCGCGCCGACCCCCACCGGTGCCGCCGAGATGGCGGTGCCCGTGCGCGCCGACCTCGTCGCCGAGGTGGACGAGCTCGGCCGGCGCGGGCGCGAGGCCGCGGCCCGGCGGGTCGAGCGCGAGCGCTCCGACCTGCGCGCCCTGGTGCGGGCGATGCCGGGCGCCGACGCCTTCCTCGCGGGCAAGCGCCAGCGGCTCGACCTCGCCGAGGCGCGCCTGATGCCGGCGCTTGCCGCCAACGCCCGCGCCTTCCGGGCGCGGTTCGGGCGGCTGCTGGAACGCTTCGGCCGCCACCCGCCGGCCCTCGTCGTCGCCCGGGCACGGGCCCGCCTCGCCCAGATCGACCACCGCCCGCGCACCGCCGTGACGAACTACGCGCTCCGCCGGGGCGACGTCCTCGCCCAGCTCGGGCGGCGCCTCGTCGTGGGGCGCGACACCACCTTGAGCCGGGCGCGGGCGGAGAACGTCCGCGCCGCCGACCGGCTCGCCTCCCTGCACGGCCGCCTGGGGCGGGCCGCCACGCGCCTCTCCGAGCGCCGGCGGACGAGACTGGCGGGCCTGGGCGCGCTGCTCGGCTCGCTCAGCTATCGCGCCGTCCTCGCCCGGGGCTACGCGCTGGTGCGCGACGCCGCCGGCGATCCGGTGCGCAACGCGCGCGCCGTCGCCGGGGGCCAGGCGCTGGCCCTGCAATTCGCCGACGGGACGGTCGCGGTGCATGCCGATGGCGGCGACGCGCCGGGCGCGGTCCGCGAGGGACTCGCCGGCGCCCGGGCCAAGCGGGGCAAGATGCCGGCCGGCCTCCAGGGCGCGGGCCAGGGCTCGCTGTTCGACGGCTGAGGGCCTTCCGTGGCGGGTCGACCTCGGGAATAGACGACCCCCTTTGACCTCCGCGCACCACCCGGCTTGACGCGCGCCGCGGCGTTTGCGACCGCACCGGCGCGGCACGGCTCCTGCCTCGGGCAGGCCTGGTGCGGGACTCCGGGGGCGGACCACATGACGACCACGATCGACAGCGGGCAGCGGCTCCACCTCGTCTTCGGCGGCGAGCTCGAGAACCTGGACGGCGTCCACTTCCGCGACGTGAAGGGCCTCGACATCGTCGGGATCTTCCCCGACTACGCCTCCGCGCAGGTGGCCTGGAAGGCCAAGGCCCAGGCCACGGTGGACAGCGCCCAGACGCGCTACTTCATCGTCCACCTGCACCGGCTGCTGGAGCCGTGAGCGGGCCGGGGCACCCCCTCCGTGAAGGCATTGTGACACCCCGGCGCCACTGGTATGAGCGCGAGCCGTCAGGCGTTCAGGACCCTGGCATGAAGGCCCCGGCATGAAATCCTCGATCAAGATCGTCGCCGGCAACGCGAGCCGCCCGCTGGCCGAAGCCATTGCGGCCTATCTCGAATTGCCGCTCGCCCGCTGCATGGTGCGGCGCTTCGCGGACATGGAGATCTTCGTCGAGCTGCAGGAGAACGTGCGCGGCGAGGACGTCTTCATCGTCCAGTCGACGTCGTTTCCGGCCAACGACCACCTGATGGAGCTGCTGATCATGATCGACGCCGCGCGGCGCTCCTCGGCGCGGCGCATCACGGCGGTGATCCCCTATTTCGGCTATGCCCGGCAGGACCGGCGCACCTCGGGTCGCACCCCGATCTCCGCCAAGCTCGTCGCCAACCTCATCACCGAGGCCGGCGCCGACCGCGTCATGACGCTCGACCTCCATGCCGGCCAGATCCAGGGCTTCTTCGACATCCCGACGGACAACCTCTTCGCCGCCCCCGTCATCGTGCGCGACATCAAGGAGCGCCTCGACCCGAAGGAGTGGATGGTGGTCTCGCCCGATGTCGGCGGCGTGGTGCGGGCGCGCGCCATCGCCAAGCGCATCGACGCGACGCTGGCCATCGTCGACAAGCGCCGCGAGCGCCCCGGCGAATCCGAGGTCATGAACATCATCGGCGAGGTCGAGGGCCGCTCCTGCATCCTCGTCGACGACATCGTCGATTCCGGCGGCACCCTGGTGAACGCCGCCGAGGCGCTGCTGAATGCCGGCGCGAAGGACGTCTCGGCCTACATCACGCACGGGGTCCTCTCGGGGGGCGCGGTCTCCCGCATCGCCGCCTCGCGGATGAAGGAGCTCGTCATCACGGACTCGATCCAGCCGACCCAGGCCGTCAAGCTCGCCCGCAACATCCGGGTGGCCACGATCGCGCCGCTGCTCGGCGAGGCGATCGGCCGGACGGCGACGGAATCGAGCGTGTCGAGCCTGTTCGCCTGAGATCGTGCCCTGACTCCAGGATCATGGCGCAGGACACCGATTGCGCCCGCCTCCACCCGCGCCTATAAGCCTGCATCCCCATTTGACAGCGTGAGACGGGACATCCGGATCGATCCATCCGGAGCCCGCGGACCGATGCCCGGCCCCGCCCGTCCGCGCGAAGGTTGGAGCCGCGCAAAGTCATGTCCCAGGGTCCGCTGATGCCCAAGGCCACCGCCGTGTGGCTGGTCGAGAACACCTCGCTCGCCTTCGAGCAGATCGCCGATTTCTGCAAGCTCCACCCGCTCGAGGTGAAGGGCATCGCCGACGGCGAGGTCGCGGCCGGGATCAAGGGGCTCGATCCCATCACCACGGGCCAGCTCACCCGCGACGAGATCGAGAAGGCGCAGAAGAGCCCGGACTACAAGCTCAAGGTCGCGGTCTCGAAGGTGAAGCTGCCCGAGGTGAAGCGCACCACCAAGGGCCCGCGCTACACCCCGCTCTCGCGCCGCCAGGACCGGCCGAACGCCATCCTCTGGCTTCTGCGCAACCACCCCGAGCTCAAGGACGCGCAGATCATCCGGCTGGTGGGCACCACCAAGTCGACGATCCAGCAGATCCGCGACCGCACGCACTGGAATTCCGGCTCGCTGCAGCCCCTCGACCCGGTGACGCTCGGCCTCTGCACGCAGATCGACCTCGACTTCGAGGTGCAGCGCGCCGCCAAGGACCGTCCGGCGCTGGTGCCGGCCGAGACCGGCGCGACGCTCCTGCCCACCGAGATCTCGACCGCGCCGGAGCCGGACGAGAACGAGGAGCACCACCGCGCGAGCCGCGACGAGAAGCTCAACGTCGACTCGGTCTTCGCCAAGCTCAAGGGCATGCGCCAGGCGGAGGACGAGGAGGAGTGAGGCACCGATCCCGGGAACGGAAGCGGGTCTCCAGGCTGATGCCGGGCGAGGGATCGACAGTATCGGCTCAGATCTGAGGGCTCGTCCGAGGCGTAAGCTTGGCCGTTCGAAGATCTGCGCTGCATCGCAGCATCGAAAGCACCCGTTCCGCAGTCGCCAAGACCGGAAAAATCGTCAATAATCTTCCCGTCTCGATTGGCGAGGACGACGATTACGGGCGGCTCATGACCTCTCCCAGCACGGACGCCGACATTCAGGTCCGCGATTTCCAGGGCCCATCGGGATCCGGAGCCTTACCGGACCTCGACGGTTGGGAGATGCCCGCCCGGCGGGTGGTGGGCGAGCCCGTGACGCTCGCCGATTCGCTGATGGTCGAGGCGGGCTGGAGCCCGATGAACTTCAGCGATGCCGGCCCGAACCCGCCCTACCTGCGCATCGGCGGCAAGCTCTGGGTCACGCTCACCGAGTACGAGCCCTGCTTCTCCTCGTACCACCGGGATCGGGTCCTGTTCCGCTCCAAGGTCCCGATGGCCGAGCACCTGCAGAAATACGATCAGATCATGGTCGACCCGCTCGCCTTCGAGGAATGCTTCGGGCCGGGGCAGGGGACCGACGCGACCTTCCCCTTCGGCGCCTGGCTCTCGATCCGCGAGGTCCGGTTCACCGGCATCGAATTGTGGGCCAGGCACCACGGCCGCGTGACCCTGCCGCTGCAGCCGCTGGCCGTCGCCTCCGCGGTCTGGCTCCGGAACGCGGACATCGACGCCCCGCCTCTGTGAGCCGCACCTGATCGTTCTCGACGAACCGAAGCCGGGCGCTCCGCGTGACGGCGCGCGGTCAGCTGTCGAAATCCGCTTCCGAGGATCGATGCGCATCGCAATCAGACCCTCGTAATACGCGCGAGCCGGATGACGAAGTTCTTTCCAAACGGCGAAGAACTTGCAATGAAATATTGTAACACAGTATTAGGTTAAAAAAGCGTTCACAACAGTGTCGCAAAGCGCCGGGTAATAGCTTGAGCAGGAAGACGAGCGACTCGATGCATCGAGTCGGGATGTCCGACCAGCCGTCCGCTCCCCTGCCCAAAAACCTTCGAAACGCTCCCCGCCCGCGACAGACGGCCGCCTGACGGCGGCCTGCGCCTGCCCTCAGAGGAAATCACCCGTCATGGCCTCGACTGCCAGCCCCATCAGAAACGTGATCGTGATGATCGCCGACGGCGCCGGCTACAACACGCTGGAGGCGACGCGGCTCTATCTGCAGGGGCTGGCCGAGGGCGATCCACGGGCCGGCGCCGCCGGGCGGACGCTCGTGGCCGACGGCGCCGGCTTCGTCGCCACCGCGCAGTCGGTCCACCCGCTCGATACCCGCACGACGCCGATCCCGGGCGAGACCGGGACCGCCCAGAACCCGGACGTGGTCTACGACCCGGCGAAGAACTACGATTTCCGGCCGGTCGCCGGCTCGGACACCGTGAACAATGGCGGCTTCCAGGTCACCTATCCGCGCGGCTTCGAGGGCTACGAGTTCCACCGGCGCACCTACCCGGATTCGGGCAACACGGCCTCGTCCATCGCCACGGGCGAGAAGACCTACAACAACGCCATCGACGTCGACGGAGCGGGCGAGCCGCTGTTCTCGATCGCCGAGCAGTTCCATCAGCTCGGCCGCGCGACGGGCGTCGTCTCCACCGTGCAGTTCAGCGACGCGACCCCGGCCGCCACGGGCGGCGCGCACAACATCGCCCGCGCGAACGCGAACCAGATCGCCCAGGAGATG
Organism: Methylobacterium iners; assembly: GCF_022179305.1. GTDB lineage: Bacteria > Pseudomonadota > Alphaproteobacteria > Rhizobiales > Beijerinckiaceae > Methylobacterium > Methylobacterium iners. Next base: position 9,147 of record NZ_BPQP01000036.1, on the reverse strand, counting down.
TTCGCGTCGGGCACCCTCGACGTCATCGCCGGCACCGGCAACCCGGACTACAACGACAACGGCCGCCTGCGTACGACCCCGGACTATCAATGGATCGGGGCCGACCTCTGGAACTCGCTGCGGGCGGACACCTTCCGCTCCCTCGACGGCCAGAGCTGGAACCTGCTGCAGGACCGCGCCGCGATCCAGACCGCGGGCTCCGGCACGCCGACGACCGAGCGCCTGGCGATGATCACCCAGGCCTTCACCTCGAGCAACTTCAACCGCGACGGGGCCAGCGCCCCGAACACGACGGAAATCCCGTTCAGCGTGCCGCGTCTCGAAACCTCGCCGACGCTCTCCGAGCTGTCGCTCGCCGCGCTCAACCGGCTCAACGTCGATCCCGACGGCCTCTACCTCTCGATCGAGGGCGGCGCCGTCGACCGCGCGATGCACGCCAACAACCTCGGCCGGATGATCGAGGAATACATCGAGTTCAACAACTCGGTCCGGACGGTCGTCGACTGGATCAACTCGCCGACGAGCCGCGCGACCTTCGAGGACACGCTCCTCATCGTGACGGCCGATCACGACCACCTGCTGTTCGGGCCGGAGGGCGCGACGATCCCCTACCAGCCGGTCCAGCCCGACCGGAACGGCGACGGCGTGCCGGAATTCCGCTTCTTCAGCGGCAACCACTCGAACCAGATCATCCCGCTCTTCGCGGCGGGCGCCGGCGCCTCGCTGATCCCCTCGCTCGCGGACCAGGTCGACGCCTTCACCAACGCGCAGGGGCAGCGGATCGGGTCGGGCCGGAACTTCACCGACGAGGCCGAGCTCGGCGACTTCCTGCAGGCGCAGGTCCGCCTCAACGCGACGGCGGTCGATGCCGGAAACAACGCCCTGTTCGGCAGCGACGCCGGCGAGGCGCTGAACGGACTTGCCGGCAACGACTTCCTCGACGGCCGCGGCGGCAACGACACCCTCATCGGTGAGGCGGGCAACGACGTGCTCTCCGGTGGCGTCGGCGACGACGCCGTGCTGGGCGGCGCCGGCAACGACACGGCCTTCTTCAACGTCGCGACGGACGGCGCGGATCGCACCGACCTCGGCGAGGGCACCGACATCGTCAACGTCTCGGCGGCCGGAGCCGGCCAGACCCGCCTCACCTTCACCTCGGCGCAGGTGGGCAACGGGTCCACGGTCGACACCAACACCATGGCCAACCAGGACGGCGGCCTCGCCGTCCGCCTCCAGGCCGAGGCCGCGGGCGACGTGCTCACCGGCCCGGTCAGCCGCTACGACGACGAGGGCATCAGCTTCGTCGCCGCGACGAACGGGCTCACCTTCGACGTGCGCGACCTCGTGAGCGGCGTCGCGCGCGGCGACCAGTTCCAGGTGGTCACGCTCGGCACCGCGGGCAACGACACCTTCACGGTGCCCGCGGCGACCACGGCCCAGCCGCAGCGCGCGACCTACTTCAACGCCGGGCAGGGCAACGACACGGTGACCGGCGGCGCGGCCAACGACTTCCTCGTCGGGGGCGCCGGCAACGATACGCTCTCGGGCGGGGCCGGGGACGACGGCTTCATCGGCGGGGCGGGCAACGACACGATCACGGGCGGGGCCGGCAACGATACGGCGATCTTCAACGTCTCGACGGACGAGACCGACAGCGTGAATCTCGGCGAGGGCGCGGACGTCGTCAACGTCTCCGCCGCGGCGGCCGGGCAGATCCGCCTGAGCTTCGTCTCGGCCCAGGTCGGCAACGGCAATGCCAGCGACGCCGCCGGCCCCGCGCCGCAGGACGGCGGCCTCGCCGTCCGCCTCCAGGCGGAAGGCGCCGGTGATGCGCTCGCCGGTGCCGTCAGCCGCTTCGACGACGAGGGCACCAGCTTCGTTGCCGCGGCCGGGACCACCTTCGACGTGCGCGACCTCGTCTCCGGCGTGCAGCGCGGCGACGCCTTCGAGGTCGTCACCCTCGGCACCGCCGGCAACGACATCCTGACGGCGATCCAGCCTGCGCGGCCCTACTACTTCAATGCCGGCGCCGGCGACGACAGCGTGAGCGGCGGCACCGCCAACGACTTTCTCGTCGGCGGCGGCGGCAACGACCGCCTCTCCGGTGGGGCCGGCAACGACAGCTTCATCGGGGGCGCCGGCGACGACGTCTTCGACGGCGGCACGGGCACCGACCGGGTGATCTTCAACTTCGCCCTCTCGGCGGCCTCCGTGGGCGTCGCCGCCAATGGCGGCTTCACGATCGTCGGGCCGGAGGGCAGCGACACGGTCCGCGGCATCGAGCAGATCCAGTTCACGGACCGCACCCTCGACAACGCCGACGGCGCGCCGCTCGTCGACGACCTGTTCTACGCGATCCGCAACCCCGACGTGGTCGCGGCCGGCGTCGATCCCGACACGCACTACGCGCAGTTCGGCTTCCGCGAGGGCCGCGATCCGAACGCCTTCTTCTCCACCACCGGCTACCTCGCCGCCAACTCGGACGTGCGCGCCGCCGGCCTCAACCCGCTCACCCACTACGAGGGGTTCGGCTTCCGCGAGGGCCGCGATCCGGGGGCGGCCTTCGACACGCAGGGCTACCTCGCCCGCAACGCCGACGTGCGCGCGGCCAACGTCAACCCGCTCGCCCACTACCTCGAGTTCGGCCAGTCCGAAGGCCGCGCCATCAACGCCGCCGTGGGTCGTGCCGGCGAGATCGGGTCAGCCCGCGGCTTCGACGCCGAGTTCTACCTGCTGTCCAACCCCGACGTGGCGCGCGCCGCCATCACGGCGGGCGGCGACGGCTTCGCCTTCGCCCGCGACCACTTCACCAACTTCGGCGCGCGCGAGGGACGCGACGCCAACGCGATCTTCGACACCGACGGGTACCTGGCCGCCTATGCCGATGTGCGCACCGCGGGCGTGAACCCGCTGACGCACTACACGCAGTTCGGCTTCCGCGAGGGGCGCGATCCCTCCACCGGCTTCGACACGAGCGCCTACCTGGCGGCGAACGCGGATGTTCGGGCGGCGGGCATCGACCCCATGACCCACTACCTGCAATTCGGCCTCTACGAGGGCCGCTCGGCTCAAGCCGACACCACCTTCGGCGCCGGCAACGTCGGCTGAGGACGACGAGCCCGCGACCCGATCGGTCGCGGGACATCGTCGAGTTGCCGGACCGGCCGCGAATCGCTTCGCGGCCGTTTTTCCTCGCTGTGCATCCCGTTGGGGCGCCGGGGAAACCTGACGACACGATCCGGCCGGCGCGCTGCGGTTGCCCGCGGCCCTGCGATCGGCTATGCACCCGCCGTTCCTCGACCGGATACGATCAGGCTCGGACTCAAAGTCCGCGGTGATCGCCCGGGAAGGAATGGCCCTCGACCATCGTTGAGACTGCGTCGGCCCTCCCTCAGGGAGTTAGGCCCGTTGGGTTCAAGGACCCCGGGCGGCGATCGCCGAGGGTGCCCCGTCACACGAGCCGCCGATGCCGGCCTCCGAGGAGGCCTGTCAGGAGACAGAATGACCGCTGGTAGCGCCCTGCAGCGTAACCCGAGCCGCGACGATTTCGCGGCTCTCCTCGAGGAGAGCTTCCTCGAGCACGAGATCACCGAAGGCTCCGTCGTCAAGGGTCGCGTCGTCGCGATCGAGAAGGACGTCGCCGTCATCGACATCGGCGCCAAGACCGAAGGCCGTGTCGCCCTCAAGGAATTCAACGGCCCCGGCCGCGAAGGCGATCTCGCCGTCGGCGACGAGGTCGAGGTCTATGTCGACCGCATCGAGAACGCGCTCGGCGAGGCCGTCATCTCGCGCGACAAAGCGCGCCGCGAGGAGAGCTGGGTCAAGCTCGAGAAGGCCTTCGAGGCCAACGAGCGCGTCACCGGCGCGATCTTCAACCAGGTCAAGGGCGGCTACACCGTCGACCTCGACGGCGCCGTGGCCTTCCTGCCGCGCTCCCAGGTCGACATCCGCCCCGTGCGCGACGTGACCCCGCTGCTCGGCACGCCGCAGCCCTTCCAGATCCTCAAGATGGATCGCCGCCGCGGCAACATCGTCGTCTCGCGCCGCACCGTCCTCGAAGAGAGCCGCGCCGAGCAGCGCTCCGAGCTCGTGGCCAACCTCGAAGAGGGTCAGGTCATCGACGGCGTCGTCAAGAACATCACCGAGTACGGCGCCTTCGTCGACCTCGGCGGCATCGACGGCCTGCTCCACGTCACCGACATGGCCTGGCGCCGCGTCAACCATCCGTCCGAGGTCGTCACCATCGGGCAGACGGTCAAGGTCAAGATCATCAAGATCAACCACGAGACCCACCGCATCTCGCTCGGCATCAAGCAGCTCTTGGCCGATCCGTGGGAGGGCATCGCCCAGCGCTACCCGGTCGACGCCAAGATCAAGGGCCGCGTCACCAACATCACCGATTACGGCGCCTTCGTGGAGCTGGAGCCGGGGATCGAGGGGCTGATCCACGTCTCCGAGATGAGCTGGACCAAGAAGAACGTCCATCCCGGCAAGATCGTCTCCACCTCCCAGGAAGTGGAAGTGCAGATCCTCGAGGTCGATCCGGTCAAGCGCCGCATCTCGCTCGGCCTCAAGCAGACCCTGCAGAACCCGTGGGAGGCCTTCGCCGAGAAGCATCCCGTCGGCTCCGAGGTCGAGGGCGAGGTCAAGAACAAGACCGAGTTCGGCCTGTTCATCGGGCTCGAGGGCGACGTCGACGGCATGGTCCACCTGTCGGATCTCGACTGGAACCGCCCCGGCGAGCAGGTCATCGAGGAGTTCAAGAAGGGCGACATGCTGCGCGCCCAGGTCCTCGACGTCGACGTCGAGAAGGAGCGCATCTCGCTCGGCGTGAAGCAGCTCGGCGGCGATCCCTTCGCGGAGGCCGGCGAGCTCAAGAAGGGTCAGATCGTGACCTGCGAGGTGGTCGAGGTGAAGGATTCGGGCGTCGACGTGAAGATCGTCGACACGGATCTCACCACCTTCATCCGCCGGGCCGAGCTCGCCCGCGACCGCAGCGATCAGCGCCCCGAGCGCTTCGCCGCCGGCGAGAAGTTCGACGCCCGCGTGATCCAGTTCGACCGCAAGGTCCGCCGGGTCCAGCTCTCCATCAAGGCCCTCGAAATGGCCGAGGAGAAGGAGGCGATGGCCCAGTTCGGCTCCGCCGATTCGGGCGCCTCGCTCGGCGAGATCCTGGGCGCGGCCTTCAAGAAGGCCCGCACCAGCGACGACAAGGACGAGGAATAGCCTCACCGCCGTCGCCCCGGTAGGCGACAGCAACGACATCATCGCGCCCGCGCAGGATCTCGTCCTGCGCGGGCGTCTTCGTTTCCGGCGGCAGGTTCACACGATCGGCACCGCGCTGGCGCCCTCCCTCGCAGGTCGCCCCTTGCCGGTCCCCGGTGGCCGGCGCTAGATACGCGTCGCGATCCCGTCCCGGCCCGCAAGCCCATACGGACCAAGGACTTGCTCCTGGAGCGACGCCCTGGTGCAAAGCCTCGGCTTGTGTGGGACAACGACGGGACAAGAACAGCGCCGGCCCTCTCTCGGGTCGGAATGCGGGAGTGAACCGATCCGATGGCAGCCGACGCCGAACTCCTGATCGATCGCCGGCGCCTGCGCCGAAAGCTCTCGCTCTGGCGCGTGCTCGGGATCGGCGGTCTCGTCGTCGCGATCGGTGCGGTCGGCTACCGCGCCCGTGTCGGCGCCGACACGGTGGGCTTCGGTGCCGTGCGGCCGCAGATCGCGCGGATCTCGGTCGGGGGCTTCATCGCGGGCAGCGAGGCCACGACGAAGCTGATCGAGCGGGTCCGCGACGCCGGCGCCGTCCAGGGCGTCGTCGTGTCGATCTCCTCGCCCGGCGGCACCACGACCGGCTCGGAGGAGCTTCACCGCGCCCTGCGCGGGCTCGCCGAGAAGAAGCCGATGGTCGCCTTCGTCGACGGCACGGCGGCCTCGGGCGCCTATATCGCGGCGATCGCCGCCGATCATATCGTCGCCCGCGAGACGGCGCTGATCGGCTCCATCGGCGTGCTGTTCCAGTATCCCGACGTCTCGGGCCTCCTCGACAAGGTCGGGGTCAAGGTCGAATCCGTGAAGTCGGCGCCGCTCAAGGCCGAGCCGTCGGGCTTCACCCCGACCTCGCCGGAGGCCCGCGCGGCCCTGGCGGCGGTCGTCGGCGACACCTTCGCCTGGTTCAAGGGCCTCGTCGCCGACCGGCGCAAGCTGGACGAGAAGGAGCTCGCCACGGTCTCCGACGGACGCGTCTTCAGTGGCCGCCAGAGCCTGCCCCTCAAGCTCGTCGACGAGCTCGGGGCGGAGCGGCAGGCGATCGCCTGGCTCGAGAACCAGCGGGGCGTGACCAAGGGCCTGCCGGTGCGCGACTGGAAGCCGAAAGCGGAGAACGACTTCCGGCTCTGGTCGGCCCTCGGCACCGGTGCGCAGCTCCTCGGCCTGGACGACCTGAGCGCGAGCCTGCGCGCGCTCAGTGACGAGACCGCGGGCGTGGCCCGTGGCGGCCTCCTGGCGCTGTGGCGCCCGGGGCCGGCCGATCCGCGCTGAGCCGCGGCTTCGCGTTCCGCCAAGGTTCCTCGCAAGGTCCCCTCGCATGATCTCTCTTCGCAAGCGCCTCGGGAAGTCAGCCCCATGATCAAGTCGGAGCTCGTGCTGAAGATCGCCGAGCAGAACCCGCACCTCTACCAGCGCGACGTCGAGACGATCGTGAACGCGATCCTCGACACCATCGCCGATGCGCTGGCGCGGGGCGACCGGGTCGAGCTGCGCGGCTTCGGGGCCTTCTCGGTGAAGCGCCGCGAGGCACGGCGGGGACGCAACCCGCGCACGGGCGCGGCCGTTGCCGTGTCCGAGAAGGCGATCCCCGTGTTCAAGACCGGCAAGGAGATGCGCCAGCGCCTCAACGACGCCGGCATCGGCGACGGGCAGCCTTCGGCGTCATGAGCGAGTTCACGAGAGGGCTTCGATGATCCGTTTCCTCAAGGGCCTGGTGCTGCTCCCCGTGGCGATCCTGGTCGTCGCGATCGCGGTGGCGAACCGCGAGGCGGTGCGCCTGTCCTTCGACCCGTTCGCCCCCGACACGCCGGCCTTCAGCGTGACCCTGCCGCTCTACGCGATCCTGTTCGCGGCGGTCGCGCTCGGAATTGTGGTGGGCGGGATCGGCGCCTGGCTCGGCCAGGCGGAGACCCGACGCAAGAGCCGCGAGCGCCGCCGCGAGATCCGCCGCCTGGAGGGCGAGACGAGCCGCCTGAAGACCTACGCGCCGGCACCGATGCATGCGGGACCGAACGGCGCCTATGCCGGGAGCGATCGCGCCGCATTGCCGGCGCCGCGCTGAGGCCCCACCTTCGATCCATGCCATCCGTGCACGTGAAGATCTGCGGGCTGAGCACGGCAGCGACCCTCGATGCTGCGCTGAGTTCCGGTGCCGAGCTCGTCGGCTTCGTGCACTTCGCGCGCAGCCCCCGCCACGTGTCGTTCGAGGACGGCCGCCTGCTGTCGCAGCAGGCGAGGGGACGCGCCGAGCGCGTGGTGCTGCTCGTCGATCCCGATGACGAGACCGTCGCGTCGGCCTGCGAAGCCCTCGATCCCGACTGGGTTCAATTGCACGGCAGCGAGCCGCCGGCGCGCGTGGCCGCCATTCGCGCGGCGAGCGGTCGCCACGTCATGAAGGCGCTCGGGATCGCCAGCCGCGCCGACCTTGAGACGGTTGCTACCTATACCGGCGTCGCCGACCGTCTGCTCCTCGACGCCAAGCCGCCCGCGGGGGCCGCGCTGCCCGGCGGCAACGGCACCGCCTTCGACTGGACCCTCCTGACGGGGGCCGGTCTGCCCTCGACCTACATGCTTTCGGGCGGCCTCACTCCGAGCAACGTGTCGCGCGCACTGGCCGTGACGGGGGCGAGCGCCGTCGACGTGTCGTCGGGCGTCGAGACCCGTCCCGGCCTCAAGGACCCGGAGCGGATCGCCGCCTTCGTCGGCGCCGTCCGCGCGCAGCCCCGCTAGGATTTTGCCCTCTAGGAATCGCCATGCCGCTCTCCGACCGGACGCGCCGCCTCATCCTGCCGCTCGTCGTGTTCAGCGTCGGCCTGGTCGCGCTGATCGCGGCGGCCGTCGTCACCCTGGGGCCGGGCCGCAACGGTGCGGCGCCGAGCGGCGTCGGCGGCCCCTTCAGCCTGGTGAACCAGGACGGACAGCGCGTCACCGAGCGTGACTTCGCTGGCAGGCCCCACCTCGTCTTCTTCGGCTTCACCCATTGCCCCGACATCTGCCCGACGACGCTTCAGCAGATCACCGACGTGCTCCAGTCGATGGGTCCCAGGGGCCGGGACGTGCGGGCCCTGTTCATCGCCGTGGACCCGGAGCGCGACACGCCGGCCGCGCTGAAGACCTATCTCGGCAGCTTCGATCCGCGCATCGTCGGCCTGACGGGCACGCCGGAGGAGATCGCCTCGGTCGTGAAGGCGTTTCGCGCCTATGCCCGCAAGGTGCCCTCGAAGGGCGAGGGCTACACGATGGAGCACACGGCGCTCGTCTACATCATGGATGCCCGCAGCCGCTTCGTCACCGCGCTCAACCTGATGCGCCCGCCTGAGCAGAGCGCGGCGGAGCTCGCGAAGCTGCTCTGACGCTCGCGGCGTCCGCCGCGCGCAGGGCCCCGCTGCGCGAGGTGCGGGAGAGGCCGTGCTCGGTCTTGTTCCAGCGGTCGGGCGCCAGGATCAGCTCGACCACCCCGAGCCAGGCAGCGAGACTGACGAGCAGAAATTAGAAGGGCAGCAGGACCACGAAGGGCAGGAGGTCCAGCCAGCCGCGGCGGAGGCAGCCGAGCGCCGCCGGCGCCAGCATCGCCACGGACCCGCCCAGGAAGATCGTGAGCGAGGTCCCCGTGGGCAGGTTCGCCCAGAAATCCGGGTCCGGCGCCGTGAGCCTGGGCCACAGCGCGAAGGCAGCCGGGAGCATCAGGAACGGGTAGAGGAGGGCGGAGATCACCGTGCCCGGAACGAGGGCGAGGGCGCAGAGGGCACCGAGCGGTCCGAGCTCGCGGAAGGTCTCGCGCGGCCGGCGCCCGTGCGTGAAGCTCGTCTGCAGAAAACCCTTCATCCAGCGGGTGCGCTGTCGCAGCCAAGCCCTTGTTGTAGCGCGCAAAATCAAATG
>NZ_BPQP01000035.1 GCF_022179305.1 Methylobacterium iners | reverse complement strand
GAGGCGCCGTAGATCATGATCATCAGCCGCGTCGAGATCGCGGGGCTGCCGATCATGATCTACGGCGCCTCCGCGCCCGCCATGACGCCCGAGGACCTCTCCTGGTTCGTCGAGGACGTGGTGGCGCGCCAGCTCCAGGGCGTGAAGGGTGTGGGCGGCGTCGAGCGCCTGGGCGGCGTGGCGCGCGAGATCCGCATTACCCTCAAGCCCGACAGGCTGCTCGCGCTTGGGATCACCGCGGCCGACGTCAACCGGCAGGTGCGCCTCAACTCCGCCGACATGGCCGGCGGGCGCGGCGAGCTCGCGGGCAGCGAGCAATCGATTCGCGCGCTCGGCGGATCGGCGAGCCTGGAGACCTTGTCGGGGACCTCCATCGTGCTGCCCAACAGCCGGAAGGTCCGGCTCGACGAGCTCGCGACCATCATCGACAGCGCCGAGGAACCGCGTACCTTCGCCCGCTTCAACGGCGAGCCGGTCGTCGGCTTCGCGATCTCGCGTTCGAGCGGCGCCTCGGATGCCGAGGTCTCGGTCGCGGTGGCCAAGAAGATCGAGGAGCTGCACAAGGCCAATCCCGGCGTGCGCTTCGACATCCTCGATACCAGCGTCGTCAACACGATCGGCAATTACCACTCGGCCATGACCGGCCTGTTGGAGGGCTCCGCGCTCGCCGTGATCGTGGTGTTTCTGTTCCTTCGCGATATGCGCGCGACCATCATCGCGGCGATCGCCCTGCCGCTTTCCGTGTTGCCGACCTTCTGGGTCATGAGCGCGCTCGGCTTCTCCCTGAACGCGGTGAGCCTTCTCGCGATCACGCTGGTGACCGGGATCCTCGTCGACGACGCGATCGTCGAGATCGAGAACATCGTCCGGCACATCCGCATGGGCAAGTCGCCCTACCGCGCGGCGCTCGAGGCCGCCGACGAGATCGGGCTGGCGGTCATCGCGATCACCGCGACGATCATCGCGATCTTCGCGCCGGTCTCCTTCATGCCGGGCATCGCGGGCCAGTACTTCAAGCAGTTCGGGCTGACCATCGCGGCCGCCGTGTTCATGTCTCTGCTCGTCGCGCGATTGATCACGCCGCTGCTCGCTGCCTATTTCCTTCGCGACTCTGGGCACGACCACGAGCGCGAGGGTTTCGTCCTGAGGAATTACGGCCGGGTCGTCGCCTGGTCGGTGCGCCACAAGTTCATCACGTTGTTCCTCGGCCTCCTCTGCTTCGCCGGCTCCATCGCCTCGGCCGGACTGCTGCCGGCCGGCTTCATCCCCGCCGAGGATGCGGCGCGCACGATGTTCGTCGTGGAGCTGCCGCCCGGCTCCCGGCTCGACGACACCAAGCGCGTCACCGACGGAATCGTGGACACGATCCGGGCCATGCCCGAGGTGCGCAGCGTCTTCGTCGACGGCGGCCGCCAGCTGCCCGGCAAGAAGGAGATTCGGCTCGCGAGCCTGACCATCAACCTGGTTCCGAAGAACGAGCGCAAGCTGACGCAGAAGCAGGTCGACCGGAAGGTCTCGGCGGTGCTGCGCGAGGTGCCGGATGTCCGATTCTGGTCCCTTCAGGAGGGCGGCCAGCGTGAGTTCGCGCTGATCGTCTCCGGCCCCGACAACAAGGTCGTGGCCGATGTCGCCGCGCAGCTTCAGCGCGAGGCGGCGCAGGTGCCGCACCTCGTCAACGTGATGTCGACGGCGCCGCTGGACCGCACCGAGATCCGCATCACCCCGAAACCCGGAATCGCGGCCGATCTCGGCGTCTCGACCGACCTCATCGCCGAGACCGTCAGGGTCGGCACGATCGGCGACATCGCGGCCAACCTCGCCAAGTTCAATGCCAAGGACCGTCAGATCCCAATCCGCGTGCAATTGCCCGAGGGCGTGCGAGGCCAGCTCTCCGAGCTCGAGGCGCTGAAGGTTCCGGTGAAGGGGGGCGCCGCGGTGCCGCTATCGGCTGTGGCCGACATCACGCTCGGGCGCGGGCCGACGGCGGTCGACCGCTACGACCGCGCGGTCCGCGTCGCGATCGAGGCGGACCTGATGGGATCGGATGCGCTGAGCCAGCTTATCGATCAGGTCATGGCCCTCCCGGCCGCCAAGAACCTGCCCGAGGGCGTCGTCATCAAGCAGACGGGCGATGCCGAGATCATGGGCGAGGTCTTCGAGGGCTTCGCGCTCGCCATGGGCGCCGGCCTGATGATGGTCTACGGCGTGCTCGTGCTGCTCTTCGGCAACTTCCTGCAGCCGTTGACCATCCTGTTCTCGCTGCCGCTCTCGATCGGCGGCGCGATCCTGGGGCTCCTCATCTTCCAGATGCCGATCTCGATGCCCGTGGTCATCGGCATCCTCATGCTCATGGGCGTGGTCACCAAGAACGCGATCATGCTCGTCGATTTCGCCATCGAGGAGATGGCCCGCGGCGTCGACAGGGCGACCGCGATCACCGATGCCGGCCGAAAGCGGGCACGGCCCATCGTCATGACCACGATCGCGATGGCGGCGGGCATGGTTCCCTCCGCGATGGCGCTCGGCATCGGCGGCGAGTTCCGGGCGCCGATGGCGGTGGCGGTGATCGGCGGGCTGATCGTCTCGACCGGCCTGTCGCTGATCTTCGTGCCGGCGATCTTCGTCCTGGTCGACGACCTGTCGCGGCTGTTCGTGCGCCTGTTCGCGCGATTCATCGGCGCCAAGGACGACCCGGAGGACCAGGTGTTCGTGGGGCCGGGCTCTCCGGCCAATGACGGGCCGCTCTACACGCCGCGGGTCGCCGCGGAGTAGCTACTCCACCCGCACCCAGCCCGGCGCCAGGAGCCGCTCCTGCGGCTTGAAGCGGGCCTTGTAGTCCATCTTGCGGGACCCATCGACCCAGTAGCCGAGGTAGAGATAGGGCAAGCCGAGCGCGACCGCGCGGCGGATATGGTCGAGGATCATGAAGGTGCCCAGGGAACGGGCGGATTCGGCCGGGTCGTAGAACGAGTAGACCATCGAGAGCCCGTCGGAGAGCACGTCGGTGAGGCAAAGGGCGATGGGCGAGCCCGTGCCGCGGCCGTTGATCGCCGTGTCCGGCCCGCGCCGGCGATAGGCCACGAGATGCGTGTCGACGTGGCTGTCCTCGATCATCATGGCGTAGTCGAGCACGGTCATGTCCACCATGCCGCCGTCGCCGTGGCGCGCGTCGAGGTAGCGCCGGAACAGGGCGTATTGCTCGGAGGCCGGGCGGTTCGGCTCTGGGGTGCCGACGAGGTCCTCATTGCGCTGGATGATGCGCCGCTGGCTGGCGGAGGCCACGAAGTCGGAGACGACGACCCGCACCGAGATGCAGGACCGGCAGGTCTCGCAGGCCGGGCGGTAGGCGATGGTCTGGGAACGGCGGAACCCGCCCTGCGTCAGGATCTCGTTGAGGTCGCGGGCGCGGCGCCCGACGAGGTGCGTGAAGACCTTCCGCTCCTCCTGGCCGGGCAGGTAGGGGCATGCGGAGGGCGCGGTCAGGTAGAATTGCGGGGTGTCCCGCGGGTGGCTCGTCACGCGCTGGCTGCTCTCGGGGCCGGCCGCACCACGTGCCGGCAAGGTTGAGTGTAGCGCCAACAGGGCGCCGCTCAACTGCCGGCACGGTCGCGGGGATAATTTTCTTCCGTCGGTTACGGAGGTCAGGCCCGCACCACCGCGAGGCCGAGCAGCACGTCGTGGCCGAGGCGCCGATCCTGGCGGACGAAGCCGAACAGAACGTCGACGAACCAGAGCAGGAAGGTCGAGATCGCCACGTAGAACAGCAGCGCGTGCACGGCCGCCGTGATCATGTCGACGCGGCCGCCCTCGGTGGCGATCACGCGCAGCCCCATCATCCGCATGCCCCAGGTCGCCTGGCGCGATCCGCCGACGGTCAGGGCGCTGTAGAGGATGCCGCTCGCCGGGAGGATGGCGAAAAGGGTCCAGCCGAGCCCGAAGGTGACGACGCCCAGGATCAGGATGGCGAACCACAGGAACGTCGTGAAGCCGAGGATGAACAGGATGTCCAGCAGGTAGGCGAGCGAACGCCCCCCGAGGCTCGCGCGGATCGCGGGCAGGGACATCGGCAGGCCGTAGGCGGAGCCCTGATGGGGATCGGCGTAACGGGGCTGGCTGTTCAGCATGGCGGCGCTCCTCGGGGGCGCGGTGTGGCAACGCCGCAGAAGTGGGATTGCCCGCGTCAGGTTCCAAGATGCCGCGCTCAGCGGAAGGCCGGCTCGGCCGCTGCGGCCTCGGGCGAATCGAGGTAGTAGCGCTTCATCAGATAGAGGGACGCACCGCTGACCGCGCCGCGTTCCGTGGTGACGGCGGTGAGTTCGGCGCCGGGGCCGAACCGGCAGATCGCCCAGAACTGCCGTCCCGGGCGGGCAGTGAGCGCGTAGTCGATCCGGACCGTCTCCGCGGTCCCGCCCTCGGCAAGCCTCAGGATCCGGATGTCGGCCTCGGCCGGGTTGACGGCCGGCAGGACCCGTCGGCAGATCGCCGCGCGCTGGCGGTCGACGGAACTCTCGCAGGCGGCAAGCGTGAGCAAGGCTGCGAGCGCGGCGCTCAAGCCTCGTCCTGGACATCGGATCCAGGACGGGGCTTTCACCGCCTCCAACGACAACGGATTTCTGCGAGAGCCGGCAGCCACCCTTCGGTTCGATGCCCTCGCCCGTCGCGCTGGCCTCAAACCGCGCCGCGCAGGCGCTCCGCCACGCGAGGCGCGTAGTAGGTCAGGACCCCGTCGGCGCCGGCCCGCTTGAAGGCGAGCAGGCTCTCGACCATGGCCCGGTCGCCGTCGAGCCAGCCGTTGCGGGCGGCGGCCTCGATCATCGCGTACTCGCCCGACACCTGGTAGGCGAAGGTCGGCACGCCGAACTCGTCCTTCACCCGCCGGATGATGTCGAGATAGGGCAGGCCCGGCTTCACCATCACGGAATCGGCGCCCTCCTCGATGTCCAGTGCCACCTCGCGCAGGGCCTCGGCCGAGTTGCCCGGGTCCATCTGGTAAGTGCGCTTGTCCCCGACGAGGGCCGCCGAGGTGCCGATGGCGTCGCGAAACGGGCCGTAGAAGGCGGAGGCGTACTTGGCGGCGTAGGCCATGATCTGGACATCGCGGAACCCCGCCCGGTCGAGACCGACCCGGATCGCTCCGACGCGGCCGTCCATCATATCGGAGGGCGCGATGATGTCGCTCCCGGCCTCGGCCTGGATCAGGCTCTGCTCGACGAGGAGCGCGACGGTCTCGTCGTTAAGGATGGCGCCGTCAGAAAGCAGGCCGTCATGGCCGTGGCTCGTATAGGGGTCGAGGGCGACGTCGGTCATCACGCCGATTTCCGGCACCGCCCGCTTCACCGCGCGCACCGCGCGGCAGACCAAGTTCTCGCGGTTGAGGGACTCGGAGCCGGTCGGGTCGCGCAGGCTCGGTTCCGTGTAGGGGAAGAAGGAGATGGCCGGGATGCCGAGGCGTGCCGCCCGCTCGGCCTCGCGGACGATCTCGTCGACGCTCAGGCGCTCGACCCCCGGCATCGAGGCGATCGGCTCGCGCCGGCCCTGGCCTTCGATCACGAAGAGGGGCCAGATCAGGTCGTCGACGCTCAGCCCGTATTCGCGGACGAGGCGCCGCGACCATTCCGCCTTGCGATTGCGCCGGGGCCGCCGGGTGAGGCCGAGCGCCTCGAAGCGGCGCGTCTCGGCCTGCGCGGTCTCGACGGCCAGGGGGCGCGGGGTCGGCGTCTCGTGCGACATGCTTGGACTCGGTGAATTAATCCGGGGGCGAATGCCATGCGGCCTACCACATCCGGGAATGGCGCCGAAACCAGCCGTCGGCCGGAGTAGAGGAGGGTCCTCCGCGAAACTCCGCTCCGGCCTAGCCCGACCTCGTCGTGGCAGCAGCGCCGCGAAGCCGGCGCTCCTCGTGCCGCCGTTCCGGTTGATCATGAACGCGTGGCTCGAGAAGGGACGACTCGCCCCATCTTCTCGTCGCCTCTCAACGGACACGTAACGTCCCCTGTTGTAAGCTTTGCCTTAGTCGGCTGGCTTGGGCCGCCTGGAGACCGGCCTTGAGACACGTATCCCTCCTTGCGGGCATTGCGGCCCTGAGCTTCGTCGCCACCTCCGCCTTCGGCGCGGGCGAGATCCCGTTCGAGAAGGCCAAGGGTTGGGACATCGAACGCTCCGGCGACAAATCCGGCCCGACCTGCCTCATGAGCAAGGCCTACAAGGACAAGGACGACAACAACGCCGAGAACGCGGTGATCTTCGCACTCGTCGGCGATCAAGCCATCGTGTCCCTGGTCTACCAGAACTGGACCTGGGACAAGGACGAGAAGGTCGTCGTGCCCCTAGCCTTCGACAAGAAGGTCGTTCGCGCCAAGTCGGTCTGGACCGGGGATGGGCAGACCCTGGTCACCAACCTCCCGGCGACGGTGGTGCCGGACATCCTCGCGGCGAAGAAGCTTATTCTGAAGTTCTCGGACTCCGACGCGGACTTCGAGCTCGCCGGCTTCCCCGAGGCCTACGAATCCCTGCGGCGCTGCGATGCGGCCCCCGCCGCGACCACGCCGTCACCGACGATGCCCTCGGAGGCGCGGATCAAGAGTTTCTATCTCGGCGCGATGCTGGAGGCCGCGATCAAGGAATGCGATGTCGCCACGACCGGCAAGCAGCGCGCGACCTTCGAGGTCAAGCTCTCGTCCCTGCGCAAGGAGATGGGTCCCGTCGAGCCCGAGATCGCCAAGGCGGTCGCAAGCCGACCGGAGCCGCGCTGCCCCGGCGACGGGGACAAGGCGAAGTTCCAGCAGGCGCTGGAGGACTTCATCGACAAGTCCCCGGATGAGTTCGCGGCGATCGTGGAGAAGCGCGCCGCCGACGAGGCTGCGGCCAAGGCCGCTCCCAAGCCGTAGGGATGAACTTCATCCTCAGGCGTCGCTGCGGCGCCTGAGCGTGTCGCACCTCCCGCGAGATTGACGCCCCGGCGCCGAGTCCGTCTAAGCACCCCCTGCAGGAAGGGATGCCGATGGTGGGTGGCGCGGAGCCGGAGATTCTGTTCGAGCAGCGCGGGGCCGTCGGCCTCGTGACCCTGAACCGGCCGTCGCGGCTCAACGCGCTCACACTGCCCATGCTGCAGGCGATGCATGCGCAGCTCGAGGCCTGGGCCGACGAGCCCGCGGTGACCCGCATCGTGGTGCGCGGCACCGGCGGGCGGGCCTTCTGCGCTGGTGGTGACATCCGGCAGGTCTACGACCTCGTCCGCGCCGGCCGGGACGAGGAGGTCTCCGCGTTCTGGACGAGCGAGTACCGCCTCGACGCCGCGGTGAAACAATACCCCAAGCCCTACATCGCCCTGATCGACGGGATGGTCATGGGCGGCGGGGTCGGCATCTCGCTCCACGGAAGCCACCGCGTCGCCGCGGAAGGCTACGTCTTCGCGATGCCCGAGGTCGGGATCGGGTTCTTCCCCGACGTCGGCATGACCTACGCGCTGCCACGGCTTCCCGGCCGGACCGGGACCTACATCGCGCTCACAGGGGCGCGGATCGGCGTCGGCGACGCGCGGGCCATCGGCCTCGCCACGCATGGCGCGCGGGCCGCGGATTTCGACGCCATCGTCGACGGGCTCGCTGCGGGCGGTGCCGTGGACGCAGTCCTCGACGAATGGGCGACGGAACGCCCCGAAGCGGGACCGCTCGTCGCGGAGCGCGGCACGATCGACCAGTGTTTCTGCGCCGAGACCGTCGGCGACGTGCTCGGTCGCCTCGACGTCGCGGCGTCCGCCGGCTCCGCCTTCGCGGCCGAGACGGCGGCCCTGATGCGGACACGTTCGCCCACGAGCCTCGCCATCGCCCACGAGCTGATGCGGCGGGGCGGGAGCCTGAGCTTCCCCGAGGCGATGCTCGCGGAGTACCGGCTGGCCGTAAGGGCCATGCAGGGGACCGAGTTCCTGGAGGGCGTGCGTGCCGCGATCATCGACAAGGACGGCAAGCCGAACTGGCTGCCGCCGGATCTGGACGGCGTGGACCCGCGGTTGATCGCGGCGATGTTCGAGCCGTTGGACGGCCCGGAGCCGCGCTTCGGCGCTCATGAGCGGGAGGGGATGTGAAGGGTTTGATCAAGGTCGGCGCGGCGCGCGACGGGCGCGGCCGTCCCGCCGAGGGCTCGGGCGACCGGATCGAGCGAACGCCGAGCGTCAGCCAGACAGCCTGGGACGCGGTCCTGGTCTGGTTCATGCGCATCGTCGCGCTGATCTGGCTTGCCAAGGGCGCTGCGACCTGGGCGGCGATCCTCGACGTGCTGCCGGGTGCCAGGCCCTTCGAGGCCGAGCCCCTGGGACGGCAGGCGGTGATCGTCTATTTCGCGGTGATCGATCCCGTCGCCGCCGTCGGGTTGTGGCTGACCAGCGCCTGGGGCGGCGTGGTCTGGCTGCTCGCCGCCACCAGCGCCCTGACGCTCGCAGTGCTGACGCCGCAATTGCTGACCTTGCCGATGCCTGTGCTTGCTGCCCAAGCAAGCATCATCGTTATCTACTTCGGATTGTCTTGGCTTGCTGCGTCCGAGAACAGGTAAACCAGACGTTGCGTCGATAGCTTCACTTTGCATTTACCAGCAGAGGTAAATCGCAAATTCATCCTATCGCTTAAATCGGCTTTCATTCGGGGTCTCTAGGTTGGCTTCATAAGCGGTGACGAAGAGCACCGATAAAGGCACAACAAAGCAGACGAGGCATTCGATGAAGACCCAGGCCGCCAAGGTTATCGAAACCAAGACTTCCCCTGAGACCAGCACGACCGCCGGGTCTTACCTGGAGGCGCTGCATCTCGTCGAGCGGCTGCATCGCCGGCTCCTCGACGTGATCAAGGATGAGTTCGAGCGGCGCGACCGCGGCGACGTGAACAGCGTGCAGGCGCTGCTGCTCTACAACATCGGCGACAAGGAGCTCACCGCGAGCGAGCTGCGGACGAAGGGCTACTATCTCGGCTCGAACGTCTCCTACAACGTCAAGAAGCTCGTCGAGGCGGGCTACCTCCACCACGCTCGGTCCAAGACCGACCGGCGCTCAGTGCGGATCAGCCTCACCGAGAAGGGCCGCGCCGTCCACGACATCATCCAGGCGCTCTACGACAAGCATGCCCGGACGATCCAGCCGATCGGCGGCATCTCGGACGACGATTTCAGCCGCCTCAACCTCGCGCTCGGCCGCCTGGAGCGCTTCTGGACGGATCAGATCCGCTACCGGCTGTGATCGTCGCTACATTGTAATCAGAAGGGCTGGATCGCGGGTTTCGCGATCCAGCCCTTCTGATTCTCGGGCGACCCGCTTTTGATCGGTTTGGTCGCGGCCCTCCCGACCTTTCCCGGGTCGGTGAAGCGTCAGCCGAACCCGATCCGCGACCTAGCGCGAGAAGCCGCGAAGCCTCTGAACCCTGGCGACCCTCGTCACGAGCCGCTGAAGCGGCCGTTCAGTTCCTCCATCCCGGAACAGCTTCCGCTGACGCTCCAGGCGTCCGGGAAAGGGGTGCGGAGAGGAAGCGACCGGCCGGGCAGCAGCACGACCCCTGGCTCTAGACCGCGAGGCCCTCCCGAGCCAGCACGCAAAAGAAAAGGCGACACTCCTTTCGGAGTGCCGCCCTTCAAGCCGGTGAAACGGCTCGACGCCTTAGTTGAAGGTGTCGATCTCAGCCGACTCGTAGCTGGTGACTTCCATGCCGACGGCGACTTCCTGAACGACGGGGGCAGACCACTTCATGGTGTTTCTCCTGGCTGGTGTGAAGGTCGGTTAGAGAGACGATGAACCCTGGCGGGCCAACGCCTTAGTTGAAGGTGTCGATCTCGGCTGAGTCGTAGCTGGTGACTTCCATGCCGACGCAAACTTCCTGAACGACGGGGGTGGACCACTTCATGGTGAAACTCCTTCGTGTTCGACGACCCTGATATAAGCGATCTGTTGGGCACAATACAAGCGGACGCTACACTTATATTTCTCATAAGATCCGGGGGAAAGTGCCGAAGCGCCGTCACGCATCGCCGGTTTCCCAGCGATCTCAAGGACTACCGGCAATATGGTGCCGGTCGCTGCGGACCACAACCCGCAGGCCCGACGCCGGCTCGATCCCGAGGGTTGATGCGCGCAGCGACGCGGCGCTCTATCGCGCGACCGGCCTGGCCGACTCTCGGCGTCAGCCCGATGTCGCGGTGGCGCGCCGCCGATCTTCCGCCCTTGTGAGATGAGGCCATGAACCAGATCGCGACCGCTCCGGCGAGCGTCGAACCTGCCGTGCTCGCGGCGCGTCTCGCGGACGAGCGGGCGCCGGACATCGTCGAGGCCCTGAACGCCGAGGCGGCGGAAGTCGCCGCCGCGATCCTGCTGAGCCTGCCCCAAGAGCGGGCTGTGGAAGTGCTCGACCAGCCCGAGCTCGACTGCGCTGCCGACATCGTCGAGATGCTGCCCCGGGACCGGATCGCCGGCTACCTCTCCGCCATGTCGGCCGACCGGGTCACTGACCTGTTTCGCGAGATCGAGGAGCCCGGCCGCTCGGACCTGCGCGGCCGGCTCGACGCCGAGACCCGCGGCGCGGTCGACAGGCTCAGCGCCTATGGCGAGGAGAGCGTCGGCTCCCTGATGACTACCGAGTTCGTCACGGTCCCCGGGAACTGGACCGTGCGCCAGACCCTCGAGCACGTCCGCCACGTCGAGAAGACGCGGGAGACCATCTACGCGATCTTCGTGCTCGATCCGCGCACGGGTGCGCTCACCAAATCGGTTCCGCTGCGCCGGCTCATCTCCGGCGAGCCGGACGACAACGTTCTGAGCGTGGCGCCCGGACGCCGGCCGCTGGCCGTTTCGCCCACCGCGAGCCGCGAGCAGGCCGCACGCCTGATCCGCAAGTACGATCTCCTGGCCCTACCCGTGGTCGACGCGGTCGGCCACGTCATCGGCATCGTCACCGTCGACGACATGATCGACGCGATGATCGAGAAGCAGACGCAGGACGTGCAGCGCTTCGGCGGCATGGAGGCTCTGCCTGAGCCCTACATGGATATCGGCTTCCTCACGATGATCCGGAAGCGGGCCGGCTGGCTCTGCGCCCTCTTCCTCGGCGAGATGATGACCGCCACTGCCATGCAGGGCTTCGAGGGCGAGCTCGAGAAGGCCATCGTCCTGACCCTCTTCATCCCCCTGATCATGAGTTCCGGCGGCAATTCCGGCAGCCAGGCGACCTCGCTGCTGATCCGGGCGCTCGCGCTCCATCAGGTCCGCCTGCGCGATTGGTGGCGGGTCGCGGTGCGGGAGATCCCGACGGGCATCGTGCTCGGCGCCATCCTCGGCCTGATCGGCGTCGTCCGCATCGTCGTCTGGCAGAAGGCGGGGCTCTACGATTACGGCCCGCACTGGCCGCTGGTCGCCGCGACCGTCGGGGCTGCGCTCGTCGGCATCGTCACCTTCGGCTCGCTCGCCGGCTCGATGCTGCCCTTCCTCCTCCAGCGGATCGGCTTCGACCCGGCCACGGCTTCGGCGCCGTTCGTGGCGACCCTCGTCGATGTCACCGGCCTCGTGATCTACTTCTCGGTGGCGCTGCTGATCCTCAGGGGGACGCTGCTGTAGCTGAGCTCCGGCTCTTCGCCTGCGTCGCCCGCTCCGTACGCCTCAGCCGGCGCCGGGCCTCGCCGCGCTCCGCTTCGGTGGGCAGCCACCAGCCGCGGCGCCGGTCGGCGTCGGACACCGCCTCCGCGGGCTCGATCGTCGCGAGGTCGCGCCAGGTCGGCGGCCGCCACCAGCCCCAGACATGGGGCCGTTCGGCGTCGGGGAGACCCAGGACGGGCATCTCGCCCGCCTCGATGATAGGCCCGTCGTCGATCGCCTCGACGGTGACGATCCCGAAGAACAACGTGCTCACGGATGCGCCCAGCGGCGGAGGATCGCCCTGCGGCACGGGATAGCGCCGCCTGCGCCGTTCCGCCTCGATGAGCCGCCGGCCTTCGTCGCCGGCCCGGCGGCGCTTCGCGTCGGGCTCGTTGCGCCGGGCTGCGGCCTCGATCACCGGCCAGACCGCGCGCAGGGCTTCGTAGGCCCGAAACGGCAGGCGCCAGGCCTTCCGCTGGGGATCCCATCGCGCGGGCGGCAGCGTCCGCAGGGTGTCGATCACGGTGCGGGAATAAGGCGTGCGCACCGTCAGGTCGTCGCCGACCTCGAGATAGGGGCTCTCCAGGGGATCGAATTCGTAGGCGTCGCGCCCCTTGGCGTCGGCATGGGCATCGCCGAGCATGCGCTCGCCGTCGATCCAGGCGCCGAGGCGCTTCTCCGCCGTCGTGCCCGGCACGAACCACCGTGCGTCCCGGCGGCGGAAGCGCGCCCGGGGAAAGGTCTCGCGGAAGCGGGCGATCCTGTCGCGGTCGAACGGCATCGCGACCAGGGCGCCGGGCTGCTTGCCGTCGCCGGGGGAGATCGCGAAGTCGTCGGGCGTGCTCAGGCGGTCGGCGCCTTCCGACCGCCGTAATAGTCGTCGAGGCGCTCGCCGTAGCGCGGGTCGCTGAAGGGGTCCTCGCCCGGCCCGTGGCGCGGCGCGCCGGCCAGGGTGTCCTGATCGATCTCGACGACGTAGCCGCCGAGCTCGACGCTGTAGCGCAGCGACCGCCAGGGCAGGGGATGATGGCTCTCGCCAAGGCCGAGAAACCCGCCGAAGGCGAGGACCGCGTAGGCGACCTGACCCGAGACCTTGTCGACCATGAAGTTATGAACCGAGCCGAGGTGGTTACCCGCGCCGTCGTAGACGGCGGTCCCCTCGACCTTGTTCGACGCGATCAGGCGCGCGGTCTCGTCGACCGCGATCTCGCCCGAGGCCGGGTCCAGCTCCATCGAGCCGGGCCTGCGGAAACTCCGCTCGTTGCGGGAGGGAGCGTGCAGCGGGGGCGTGTTCGGCAGGTCTGTGGGCATGGCTGCTCCAGGGGCAAGCTGCGCCCCGTGGAAAACAAGCGTCGTGCCCGTGCGGGGTTCCGTCAGCGGCCCTGCGTTCAGAAGGTCGCGGCGACCCGGGACGGTTCGCAGGAAGTCGTCTGCTCGGCCGCGACGGCCGATACGAGGGTGAGGATGAGGGCGACGGCGGCGCCGACGGCAAGGAGGAGGGCGGTGATGATCATCGGACGACCTTCCGTGCTTCGCCTTAAGGCGCTGTTACCTTAACCGTTAGGCCGCTGCCCGGAGGTGCGCCGGGGCACATGCCGCCCTCCCGGTCCACGTTGAGGAAGAATTCGCCAAGAAAAACTTTCCTCCCTCCTCGCCACCGCTCGGGGCCTCGCCGTGAGGTTCATCCGCTCTGCGCGCGGCGGCGGCCTTCGTCGCGCCCTGCGGGCCAACCGTTCGGAGCAGGGGCCGCAATTCGACTTCCCCCGACAAGCCGTTGTCCGAAAACAGCTTTCTGCGCCATCTCCGACACCTGGAACGCGCGATGGGGCGGCGCCCGGACGACAAGTAGAGGCGCGTTGCATCTAAGTTGTGGGCAATGAAGTCCCCGACTTTGTTCTCCCGATACGGCTCCTTGAGCGCCTGGAAGGCCTCCGCCCTGTGGATGATGTTGCGCCGTGAGGTATTTTCCGCTTGGAACGGCGGCAGCACCGCTTAGTTGTTGCACCTATGCGCCGCGGGGCTTCGTGCCGTGGAGTAACGGCGCGCAAAGGCAAACCGGAGGGAAGCCATGGCGACCAAGACCGCACCGAAGAAAGACGAGAAGTCCGCCGCGCCGAAGGCCAAGAAGGCCGCCGCCCCGAAGGCGGCCGGTGGCAAGCCGAACGCGCTGCAGCAGCCGCTCAAGCCGTCGGGCGAGCTCGCCGCCGTCGTTGGCGCCGCCGCCCTGCCGCGCGGCGAGGTGGTCAGCAAGGTCTGGGAGTACATCAAGAAGCACAACCTGCAGAACCCGGCCAACAAGCGCGAGATCCTGGCCGACGAGAAGCTCAAGAAGATCTTCGGCAAGGACAAGTGCTCGATGTTCGAGATGAACAAGCACCTCGCCGCGCATCTGAATTCGGCCTGACCGGGAGCGCTGCGCGCCTCAGGCGTCGCTGCGGCGCCTGAGGCGCAGCGCACTCGCGATGGCGCCGGCGGTCGACAGGCCGGCGGCGCACCACAGGACGAGGGGAACCGCGCCCGAGGGGCCGGCGGCGTCTCCGCTCCGCTCGCCGAAGCCGAAGATCACGGCGACGACGGCCGATCCCAAGGACTGGCCGACGAGGCGCGCCGTCGCCTGCATGCCCCCGGCACCTCCGCTTCGCGAGCGCGGCGCGCTCGTCAGGATCGCTTTGTTGTTCGGCGGCTGGAACAGGCCGAAGCCGATCCCGCAGAGGGTCAGGGGCCCGATGATGGCCACCGGCGTCGGCGGAAGCGCGGCCATGGCCGCGAGACCCATCGCCATGAGGCTGAGGCCGATGCCGCCGAGAAGACCCGGTGCGTAGCGATCGGCAAGGCGCCCCGAGATCGGCGCCACGACCGCGATGGCGATGGGCCAGGCGGTCATCAGCAGGCCCGTTTGCGCCTCAGAGAGGCGCATCGCCTCGTGCAGGTAGAAGGGCAGCGCCACGTAGGCCATCATCTGCGCGCAGAACGAGACGATCGAGGTCGCCATCGACAACGCGAAGACGGGGATGCGCAGAAGGTCGACGGGCAGCAGCGGCGCCGCCAGGGTGAGTTGGTGGCGCACGAAGACCGCGCCGAGGACGAGCGCGGCGGCGATCTCGGCGATCGCCGTCGGGCGTCCCTCCGGATGCCCGAGGCCATCGATTCCGATGATGAGAAGCCCGAAGGTCAGCGCGTTGAGGATCGCGCTGAGGCCGTCGAAGCGCGCGCCGCTGCGCGGCGTCGCCGGCAGGGTTCGGATGGCGGCGGCAAAGGCGACGATGCCGATGGGCACGTTGACGAGGAACAGCCAGGGCCAGCCCGCCACCGTCAGGATCGCGGCCGCCGCCGTCGGCCCCGCGGCCGAGGACAGGGCGACGACCAGGGCGGTGTTGCTGACGCCGCGTCCGATCAGGTTGTTCGGGTAGATGAAGCGGACGAGCGCGATGTTGACGCTCATGATCCCGGCGCCGCCGATCCCCTGCAGGATCCGCGAGACGATGAGCCAGTCGAGCGTGGGCGAGAGAGCGCAGGCCAGGGAGGCCGCCGTGAAGAGGGCGAGGCCGGCGAGGTAGACCCGCCGATAGCCAAGGATGTCGCCGAGCGCGGCGAAGGGCAGGAGGCAGACCGTCACCGCGATCTGGAAGCCGCTGACCACGAAGACGGCCGCGCGCGGGCTCACGCCCAATTCCCTCGCCATCGCCGGAAGGGCGACGTTGACGATCGCGCCATCGAGCACGGCCATCATCAGGGCGAGCGCGATAGCCAGCATCGCGAGCCCCCGCTCGCGCGCCGGCAGGCCGTCCTTGATCTGACCCGGTTCGGGTGCGCGGGCTGCGTCCGTCATCGCTGCGAGCCCTGAACCATCCGCGGCGGTTTTGAAATGCCCTATCTCTGCGGCAGAGGCCGCGGATCGGCCGTCACGGGGACCATTCCATGCACGTCCTGCTGCTCGCGCTGCTGCTCGCCTTCTCTCCCGGCCCCGCACGCGCGCAGACCACGCCGCTCGGGATCGCGCTGGAGGGATTCGCCTATCCCCATCCCGTCCGTTACCTCGACCTGACCCGGGACGGAGAACGGCAGCGGCTCGCCTACATGGACATTCCGGCGGCCGGGAACGCTAACGGTCGCACCGTGGTGCTGCTGCACGGGCGCAACTTCCCGTCGAGCTACTGGCAGCCGGTGATCCCGAGCCTGACCGCGGCCGGCTACCGCGTCGTCGTGCCGGATCAGCTCGGCTTCGGGAAGTCCTCGAAGCCGGTCGGTCCCTTCACCTTCGACGGGATGGCGGCCGACACCGTGGCGCTCCTCGACGCCCTCGGTCTCGCCCGCGTCGACGTCGTCGCCCACTCGATGGGCGGCATGCTGGCGGTTCGGCTCGCCCGCAATGCACCGACGCGCGTCAACAGCCTCGTGCTCGAAGCGCCGATCGGGCTGGAGGATTACCGCTTCGCCGTGCCGCCGGTCTCCGACGAGACGCTGCTGAAGCGCGAGGGCGAGCTGACGGCGCCCGCCTACCGCAAGCAGCTCATGACGAGCTACGCGCTGAGCCTGCCGGAATCGGCGATCGAACCCTTCGTCGCCCTGCGCGAAGGCGTGAAGAGCTCCGGCGAGTACCCGCGCTGGCTCCAGTCCTTCGTGAATTCCTACCAGATCATCTGGGGTCAGCCGGTGGTCCACGAGATTCCGCTGGTCCGGGCGCCGACCCTGTTCGTGATGGGCGGCAACGACCGCAATGCCCCGGGCAAGGCCTTCGCGCCGCCTGAACTTCAGGCAGGCATGGGCGACAATGCCGGGCTTGCCCGGGCGCTCGCGGCCAGGATGCCGGACGGCCGCGCCGTCGTCTTCGAGGGGATCGGCCACCTCGTCCACATGGAGGCGACGGACCGCTTCAACGCCGCAACGATCGAGTTCCTCAACACGCATTGACGCCGGGCGTCAGAGCGCACCCTCGCGGATGGCGCCCGGGTCGGCGAGCGCGTGCAGCAGGCGCGCGGCGTTGTGGGCGAAGCGCAGGGTCACGGCCTTGCGGCGCGCCCCGCTCAAGGCGTGGTCCGGGGGGTCGCGAAGGATCGCGGCACCGAAGCCGTCGGCGACGATGAGCCCGGTCTCCTCCGGTATCAGCGTCTCGGGCAGGGTCTCGGGAATCGCGAAGTAGAAGCGGTCGCAATAGTCGCGGTAGTCCGGCCATTTCCGATCCGCCCGGAAATCGGAGACGCTCGACTTGATCTCGATGATCGTCAGCCGCCCGGCCGGGCAGAGCGCGATCACGTCGGCGCGACGCCCGTTGGCCAGGGAGAACTCCGGGATCGTCACCTGGCCGAGATCCGCGAACAGGCGGCGGACCCCGCGCTGGACCTGGAGCGCGGTCGGCGACTGGCGTCGGTCAGGCGGCAGGAGCGCATGGGCGAGGGCTGCGGACACGATTTTTCCGGGGGCGATGACGGAGCGACCTTGATTCGTCCCCACAGAATCAGGCCGCGCCCGCCTTGTCACCTGCGGCGGGATCGCACCCGGAAAGCGCCGCCCGGATCGCGTCGAAGCCGTCGCTCAAGGCCGCCGGCCCGGGCTGCAGGATCAGCGGCGACTTGATCTCATGGACCCGGCCCGCCGCAACGGCGGGGATCGCCGCCCAACCCGGCCGTTCGCGGATGCGGGCGATGTTCACCCGCTTCCCGCACCAGGACGCGAGGATCACGTCCGGGCGCGCGGCGATGACGGCCTCGGAAGTGACGATCCGGTCCTTGGCGGCGGCCGCGCGGGACAGAACTGGAAAGACATCCTCGCCGCCCGCATAGGCGATCAGGTCGGAGACCCAGCCGATCCCGGAGATCATCGGCGCGTCCCATTCCTCGAAATAGACCCGCGGACGCGGCCTGCCGGCGCAGGCGGCGGCCGTCGCGACGAGCCGATCCTCGAAGGAGCGGGCCAGCGCCTCGGCGCGCTCGCCTGCGCCGACGAGGCCGCCCAGCGTGCGGATCATCGCGAGGCAGCCGGCAACGTCGCGCTGGTTGAAGAGGTGGACGGCGAGGCCCGCCCGCGCGAGATCGGCGACGATGTCGGCCTGGAGATCGGAGAAGGCGAGGACGAGGTCCGGCTTGAGCGCCAGGATCTTGGGGATGTCGGCGCTGGTGAAGGCCGAAACGCGGGGCTTCTCCCGCCGAACCCGCGCCGGCCGGACCGCGTAGCCCGAGACCCCGACGATGCGCTGCTCCTCGCCCAGCAGGTAGAGCGTCTCGACGGTCTCCTCGGTGAGGCAGACGATGCGCTCGGGCGGGAAGCGGCGCACGCCGCCTCAGGCCCGAAAATAGGCCAGGATGCCTGCCCCCGGCGCCAGCATGATGAAGGCCCAGGCCACCGCCGAAAGGACATTCGCGATCTGGAACGGGATACGAGGGACGCCGAAGATCCCGGCGATCAGCGGCACCACCGCGCGCGCCGGCCCGAAGAAGCGGCCGACCGCGACGCCGCTCGCGCCCCATCTCCGGCAGAAATCCTCGCCGCGGGCGACCATCTCGGGGTAGCGCCGCATCGGCCAGAGGCGCTTGGCGTCGTCCTTGAAGTAGTGGCCGAACTCGTAGGAGAGCCAGTCGCCCAGCGTCGCGCCGATGGCCGCGGCGATGACGACCGGCCAGAACGGGATGTCGGCCGCGCCGATCAACGCCCCGATGCCGAGCAGGATCACCGTCGCCGGCACCAGCAGGGAGAGAAAGGCGACGGATTCGCAGAAGGCGATGATGCCGGTGATCAACGGCGTCCAGGCCTTGTGGGTCTCCACGAAGGTGAGGGTCGCGTTGCGCAGCGCGTCGAGATCCATGGGCGACCTTCCGTGGGGGAGAGCTTTCGGAGCCGCTTACTTGACGGCGATGGCGAGGTTGGCGACCTCGTCGAGATAGGCCCGGATGCGATCCGCATTCGCGCCGAGGTCGCGCGATCCGAGGCGCGAGGCCGAGCGGACGTCGATCCGCGCGCCGTCGGCCCTCGGCCGGACGCGGACGGTCACGTCGTCGGGCAGGTTCAGGATCAGGCCGCGCGACACGGCCTCAATCCGTCCGTTGCCGATGCGGCCGCCGGGCCGGATCGCCTCGACGATCTGCCAGCGCCGGTTGACCGCCGCCTTGCGGGCGAGCTCGAACGCCTCGTTCGCGTCGAGGTCGAGGGTCAGCGGCGCGATCTGCGGATAGGCCTTGCGCTGCTCGGCGCGGGCCTCGGCCCCCGGATCGGGCGGATAGCGTCCGTCCCGCGCGGCGAAGGCGGTGCGCGAGCGCGAGAAGGCCGGCGGGTTCTCGGTATCGGTGCTTACGTCGGCGATCGCCGGCAGGCGCAGACCGCGCAGGCCCGCATAGGCGGGATAGGCGAGGACGAGGCTGGCGATGAACATCCCGCCGATCGCGGCGCCGAGGCCGCGCGCCCCGTCGCGCCAAACCCGGAGAAACGCGAAGAGCGCGAGGCCGACGGCCAGCAGGGCCAGCGCAGGACCCGCGGCCAGGGCGGCGAGCGCCGGCCCGGCCTCCGCGCGCGGGTCTCGCACGAGGAGCAGGGCGAACGCCGTCACGAGCAGCGAGAGCCAAGCCAATCGGCGCGCATAGGATCCGGCGCGGGTCGAGGGTTCCAGGACGGGACGGCGACGCATGGGCACCGGAATGGCTTCTCCCGGCCCGGCTGGCGTCGCAAGCGCCGGCGGCGCCTCCGGGCCGCTCGGGCCTCTCTATGATGGTCGTCGCAGACGATCCGGGAACCCTGGGCCGCGTCGCGGGATGACCTCGACGATGCGCCGACGCCGCCCCGACGCGTCGGCCGAGACTTAGCGTTCAGGGGCGGTCAGCGCCAGACGCGACTTTCGTCCGGGTTCCGGGAAGGTCCGGTTCTGCTATAGCGACGCTCGACATGACCGCGACCCTCTCCGCCCGCGCCAAACCCAAGACGGATGCCGTCCCCAAAACGGACGTCGTCGACCCGCTCAGGGTCTGGTTTCGGTTCATCCGCCTCAACCGGCGGGTTTCCGCCGCCATTGGGGCGGAGCTGCGGGAGATCGGCCTCTCCATCCCGCAATTCGACGTGCTCTCGACCCTGACGGAGCGCGAAGGCCTGACCCAGCAGGACCTCGCTGCGCGGCTCTACGTGACCAAGGGCAATGTCTCAGGCCTCATTGACCGCCTCGTGGAGGCCGGGCTCGTCGAGCGCCGGGCGATTCCGGGCGATCGGCGCTCGCACGCGCTCCACCTCACCGAGGCCGGCACCGGCCTCGCGGCGCGGGGCATCGCCGCGCAGGAGGCC
The DNA here is from genome assembly GCF_022179305.1 of Methylobacterium iners. Taxonomy (GTDB): domain Bacteria; phylum Pseudomonadota; class Alphaproteobacteria; order Rhizobiales; family Beijerinckiaceae; genus Methylobacterium; species Methylobacterium iners. Next base: position 48,905 of record NZ_BPQP01000035.1, on the reverse strand, counting down.
TATGTCGCGCGCACGCTGGGGCGAATCCCGGCGGAGGACATCGCCGAGTTCGAGCGTCTCGTCCTTCAATGGCGGGCCCTGGCCCGCGAGGATGCCGGCCCGGCTCGCGATTAGGGCCGGGACGCCTCAGGGCGCGCAGCCGTGCCGGCGCTCGTCGCGCTGGATGTCGGCGACCTTGGCGCGATCGCGGGCCGAGAGGGGAACGTCGCCGATCTCGTCGTACTTGCAGCCGGCATTGCCGAAGGCGCGTATCGCCTTGGCCGTGCGGAAGCAGTAGCCCGCATCCTTGTAGACCGCGTTGCGCTCGGCCCAGAGTTCGTCGCAGGGAAACTCGGCCAGGGCGGGCGTGGCGACGAGGAAGGCGGACAGGCAGGTGAGCGCGAGGCGTGGCACGGGGCGTCTCCGAGAATCGTCGCTCAACCTAAGCCGTTATCGGGCATCGTTTCCAGACGCGTCGATCCGGGCGAGCAGCCCGGGCAGGTCCGCGATCGAATCCACGCCGTGGTCGGCGAGCGGCGCCATCTGGCCGAGGGCCGCGGCGCCCAGGGGACCGCTTAGCACGGCGATCGTGACGGCCCCGGCCGCACGTGCGGCGAGGAGGTCGTAGGGCGAATCGCCGATCATGGCGATGCGCGACGCCGGGACGCCGAGATGATCCGCGAAGGCGGTGATCATCCCCGGCTCCGGCTTGGCGCCGAAGCCGGAATCGTAGCCTGCGATGAAGTCCATCGGCAGCTCGAGGGCGCGGGCCTGTGCGCGCGCTGATTCCTCCGTGTCGTTCGTCGCAATGCCGAGCGCGTAGCCTGCGGAGGCCAGGGAGGCTGCGATTTCGGCGGGACGTCCGAGGGGCTGCAGGAAGCGCAGGCCCTCCTCGCGGAACAGCCCGTCGAGCTCCGCCAGGAAGCGCGCGTCGGCCGGGCGGTCGAGGGCCTGCGCCCAAAGGTGGCCGAAGGCGGCCGAGGCGCCGGCGATCAGCGGAGAGGTGGGCAGGAAGCGTCGCTCGTCCTCGACGTAATGGGTGATCGCCATCAGCGCCTCGAGACGCCCGCGATCCCCCGCCGCCAGGATGGTCATGACCGCGTAGACGGCCGGTCCCCAGGTGCGGTCGAAATCGACGAGGGTGCCGTCCTTGTCGAACAGGAGGCCGCGCAGGCGGTTCGCGCGTGCCACCTAGACGGTCGCCCCAACCTTCTCGACCTCGACCATGAGGCCTGAGGCGCCGAGGCGCTCGCGGGTTATCACCCGATCGCCGGGCTCGAAGATCCCGAGCGCCACATCGCGGTCGGGGAGAATCACGGTCGTCGCCTTGTTCAGGTGGACGAGAACGTGGCGCTTGAGGGGCAGAGAGGCGGCGGCCCAGCGCTTCAGCTGTCCGTAATAGGGCTCGCGCCGCCAAGCGCCCGGCTGGCCCGGATCGACCTGCACGTTCATGTTGCGGGTCACGGGGTCGAGGCTGAGCACCATCTTGGCCCGGTCGGGCTTCCATTCCGGCCCAAGCCAGCTCTCCGTCATCCAGAGGCAGTGGAAGGCCCGGCAATGGTCGGGGCGGGTTTCATGGATGGCGCAGCCGCGCCCCTGCCTCGTGTGCCGGCACCATTGCCCGGCCACGCTCTCGACGGCGGGAACGTCGTAGACCTTGCAGCAGAGCGTGCAGGTGCCGCAGCTCCGGCCCGCTGCCGGATGGGCGACGATGGTCGCTGGGTCGAGCATGAAATTTGTGGGTTGCCGCGGCGTCGGGCGGGTTTGTGCCGGCGCATCGGGCCGTTAGTGTGGCGGCACGCTCCTCCGCCAGCCGATCCCCGCAAACCCCGGCGCCATCATGCTCTCGAACCTCGCGGCCCGCGACGTCGAAACCCTGATCCATCCCTACACCAACCTCGCGACGTTCCGCGAGACGGGGCCGCTGGTGCTGGAGCGCGGGCACGGCGTCTGGGTCTACGACAGCGACGGCCGACCCTATCTCGAGGGGATGGCCGGCCTTTGGTGCACGGCGCTCGGCTACTCGAACGAGGAGCTCGTCGAGGCGGCGACCGAGCAGATGTCACGCCTGCCCTTCACCCACCTGTTCTCGGGGCGCAGCCACGACCCGGCGATCGAGCTCGCCGAGACCCTGAAGGAGCTGATGCCGATCCCGACCTCGAAGGTGTTCTTCACCTCCTCGGGCTCGGAGGCCAACGACACCCAGGTCAAGCTGACCTGGTACCTCAACAATGCGCTCGGCCGCCCGCGCAAGAAGAAGATCATCTCGCGCATTCGGGGCTACCACGGCGTCACGGTCGCCACCGCCTCGATGACGGGCCTGCCGGCCAACCATGCCGACTGGGACCTACCGCTGCCCGGCTTCCTGCACACGGCCTGCGCCCACCATTACCGCTTCGCGGAGGCCGGGGAGACCGAGGAGGCGTTCTCCGCGCGCCTCGCCGACGAACTCGAGGCGCTGATCCTGCGCGAGGATCCCGATACGGTCGCGGCCTTCGTGGCCGAGCCGGTGATGGGCGCCGGCGGCGCGGTGGTCCCGCCGGCGGGGTACTTCGCGAAGATCCAGGCGGTGCTCAACCGCTACGACGTGCGCTTCATCGCCGACGAGGTCATCTGCGGCTTCGGGCGGCTCGGGACCTGGTTCGGTTCCGAGGCCCTGGGGCTGCGACCCGACACCCTGTCCTTCGCCAAGGGCGTGACCTCCGGCTACATGCCGCTCGGGGGCGTCACCGTCGACGAGCCGCTCTACCGGGCGATGGTGAGCCAGAGCGCCAAGCTCGGCACCTTCGGCCACGGCACGACCTATTCGGGGCACCCCGTGGCCTGTGCCGTCGCGCTCAAGACCATCGAGATCTTCCGTCGCGACCGCATCGTCGAGGGCGTGGCCGAGAAAGCCCCGCACTTCCAGGCTCGGCTCTCCGCCCTGGCCGAGCATCCGCTCATCGGCGAGGCGCGCGGGATCGGCTTGATCGGTGGCATCGAGATCGTCGCGGACAAGCGCACGAAGCGGCAATACGAGCCCAAGGCCGGCGTCGCGGCGCGCTGCGTCGCTTTCGCGCAAGGCGAGGGGCTGATCGTGCGCTTCCTCGCGGGCGATCGCGTCGCGATCTGCCCGCCCCTGGTGATCGCGCCGGGCGAGATCGACACGCTGTTCGACCGTCTGACCCGGGCGCTGGACCGCACCGCGGCCTGGATCGCAGCCGAGGGCCACTGACGAAGATCACCGGAGCAGGGCGACGCGTTATTGGCCCAGCATGCGTGACTACCTGAGAGCTGACCGCATCGCATCATTGCGCCACTGCAATGCAGCGCGAATCGTATTCACTACAGGCTCGATCTCGTCTTGGCCGGGCAGGCGGGTAGAGTTCCGCCCGATCAACCGTAGCCTTAAGCTTCCGTTCACATTGCTTCCACGTTTATGGGTCAGCTGCCGGCCGAGCGCGCGTCCGGGTCGAGCCGGAAACGGTGCCCGAGCGACGCGCGCAACGGTCCCTGACAGGAAGGTCGGGCGACCTCGGTCAGCGAGACAGGACGTCTGGTCATCATGTACCCCCCCCAGCAGAGCCAAGGCGACGCAGCCCGGACGGAGCGCCGCCCGAACGGCCAGGACCTCGAACGCGACGGCTTCCGTCCCGTAGCGTTGCCGGCGCTCGCCGCGGCCGTCCGCATCGGCGCGACCGCCAAGCAGACGGCGCCCAAGGCAAGTTCCGCGGCAGGCTCCACACGCTTCCTGCATGAGGACGCGCCGATCGTCTGATCGCGGCGCCGACCAAGGCTGAATTCGGAGATCGAAGAGTAAAATACGTTAGGATTTTGCATTATCGATCGGGGTTGGACGAGGTCGGCCGGTTCCGAATTCATGCTCTCATCGCACGTTGATCTTGGGTCCGCCGGCGACGCCGAGGAGCAGCGCTCAGTTGCGGTGCGGCGGATCATGGGCGAGCCGGATCCCGGCCTCGACCGGATCCTGCGCCTCGCAGCCGCCACCTTCGGTACCCCGATGGCCGCGATCGTCCTCGCGAATGCCGAAAGCGTGTGGCTGCACGCAGCGCTCAATCTCGACGCCGTCACGGTGCCCCGCATCGGTTCCTTCTGCGATGCCGTAGTTCGAAGTGACGCACCGCTCGTCGTGGGGGATGCGTGGCGGGATCATCGCTTCGCGGGGCATCCGCTGGTCACCGGCGCCCCCGGCATCCGGTTTCTGGCGGGCGTGCCGCTCGTCTCCGCCGACGGCCATCCCCTCGGCGCGTTCTGCGTCATAGATCGCGAGCCGCGCGCCTTCTCCGAGGAGCAGGCGGCCCAACTGGCCGAGCTGAGCGGCGTGGCAAGCGACCGCTTGGCCATGCACGGCGCGGCCCGCGCCGGAGCGCTCGCCGCGGGCTTCACCAGGGCTGCGGAATACGCCTTCATGGCGATCGATCACGACGGGATCGTCGTCTTCGTGAACCCGGCCTGCGAGATGCTCTACGGCTATGCCTCCGGCGAGATGCTGGGCCGGAGCATGGATTGCATCATCCCGGAGCCGTTCCGGGAGGCGCACAAGGCGGGGCTTGCGCGCATCGCTGCCGGCGGACCCTCGAAGCTCGCCAACCGCAGCATCGAGGTGACGGCCCTGCGCAGGGACGGGACCACGTTCCCGATCGAATTCTCCCTCTCCATCTGGCGGGACGGCGCTCGGACCGGTATCGGCGCGGTCATGCGCGACATCAGCGCTTGGCGGGAGCGGGATGCACGCCTCGTGCAGTTGGCGCATCATGACGCGCTGACCGGCCTCGCCAATCGTGTCCTGTTCAACGAGCGGCTTGCCACGGCGCTGGCGAGCGACATCCCGACGACCGTGATGCTGCTCGACCTCGACGGGTTCAAGGAGGTCAACGACAGCCTGGGCCACGGCACCGGGGACGCGCTGCTGCAGGCGGTCGCCATCCGTCTCTGCGCCTGCGCCGAGGCCGATGGCATGGTTGCCCGGCTGGGTGGGGACGAGTTTGCCGTGCTCCTGCCGCGGACGGCCGACCCGCTGAGGGCCGGCGCCTTCGCCGCCTCCGTGCTCGAGGCCTTCCGCGAACCCCTTCAGGTCAGCGGCCATACGTTTCACGTCGGCCTCAGCATCGGCGGTGCGCTCGCCGCAGCCGGCACCGACCGCGTCGCGCCGGACGAGCTCGTGGCGGATGCCGACCTCGCGCTCTATCAATCGAAGCGCGACGGACGTCGCTGCTTCCGCCTCTTCACGCCGTCGATCGCAGTGCCGTGATCGCCCGACGCACGCTGCACGACGAGCTGACACGCGCGCTCGAGGCCGGCGAGTTCGTCCTGCACTATCAGCCCCAGGTCGCGCTGCAGACCGGGCGCGTCATCGGGGTCGAGGCGCTTCTGCGCTGGCAGCATCCGCTGCGCGGGCTCCTGCTGCCCGGCGCGTTCCTCCCCGCGCTCGAGGCCCACCCGATCGCCCCGACGATCGGACGTTGGATCGTCGACGAGGCCTGCCGTCAGGTCGCGGCTTGGCGCGATGCCGGGCTGCCGACGATCCGGGTGGCGGTCAACCTCTTCGGTGCACATCTGCAAGGCGGCGGCCTCGCGGGCGAGGTGATGGACGCCATCGGCCGGCACGGGTTGCCGGCCGATGCACTCGAAATCGAACTCACGGAGCGGATCGCGCTGCATAGCGAGGACGCGGCGCTCGACCCGATCCGCCTCCTTCACGGGGAGGGGGTGGCCATCGCGTTCGATGATTTCGGGACCGGCTACGCCTCCCTGAGCTCCCTGAAGCGCTTTCCGCTGACCCGCCTCAAGATCGACCGCAGCTTCGTGCGCGACGTTCTCACGGACCGCCACGATGCCGATATCATCCGCGCCATCCTCGGCATGGCGCAGAGCTTCGGCCTCGACGTCATCGCGGAGGGCATCGAGACGCCGGAGCAGGAAAGCATCCTGCGCGCCATGGGTTGCCGCGAGGGGCAGGGCTATCTCTACGGCAAGGCGATGCCGCCGCAGGCGCTCGCCGATCTCGTCGCCCGTGACTGCCTGATCATGCCGGGCCTCAGTGCCGCCTGACCGGCTCCGTCACAGGATGGCCCGCGCGACCCAGAGCCCGACGAATAGCCCTCCGAGGGCGATCACCACCGAGGCCACGATGTAAGCGGCGGCGGCGGCGGCTTGGCCCCGCTCGATGAGGCTGACGGCCTCGAGCGAGAAGGTCGAGAAGGTGGTGAAGCCTCCGAGCACACCGGTGGCCAGAAACAGGCGCGCCTGTGGGCTCTCGCCGCGCAGGCCGAACCAGCCGACCAGCATGCCCATCAGGATCGATCCGACGACGTTGATCGCCAGCGTACCGTAAGGGAAGTCCGAGTCGATCCGCGCCGCTACAAGGTTGACGGCATGGCGCATGACGCCGCCGATACCCGCGCCGATGAATACGAGGACGAGGTTCATGTCGGCTCGACGCGGCAGCGGCGCGTCTCAGGCGCGTGGATCCGCCGGATCGATCGCGTCGAGGAAGCTTCCGACTTCCCTGCGAAAGAGGGTGAAAGCCTCGATCGCTTCGGCGCTGCGGGCGATGACCACGTCAAAGTCGAGATCCAACCCATAGGTGTTTCGCTCGCGATGCCTGAACGCTCGAAGGCGATCGAGGCGCGCATAGCAGTCAGGCGACAGCACCGCGGGCCGCACGCCTAGAACGGCGTGGCTCATACGTTTCAGCAGGGCGACATGCCACCCGTCCGAACGCCCGACCGCGCCGCCGTCCACGCCGGTCGCGATCATGGACATGACCCGCTCCACGCCCGTGTAGATCTTCTCGGTCGCCGAAGCACAGATATGAACGGCCTCCCAACCCTCGTGCGTGCCTCGCGCGGGCAGGGAACCCTGCACGCGCGCCAGCGAACGCCTAAGATGGTCGACCTCCGCCGCGATGTCGGAGAGCTCGTTCTCGCTATCAAGCGAGATCTCTTGCATCGACGGCCCTTTCCCTGAAGTGCCGGAGCTTCCATGGTGGAATCTCGTCCTGATAGACCACGTCGAAGCGATGGCCGTGCAGGTGATCCTCCACGATCCCCTCGATCGCGTACTTCAGGTGCGGCGGGCACGACGTGACCAGAAGATCGATATCGGAGCCCGCCTCGTACTCGCCCCGCGCCAGCGATCCCGTGACGAGTGCCGACACGCCAAGATCGGCCAGCGCTGCGACTGCCTCTCGAACCCTGCGAGTCGCGATCTCACGCGTCGCCGGGGTCTGGGCATGAGATCCAGTTTCCTGCATGACGCGATCCTCTCGCGACGAGGATCGCTTCATGGCCGCAACCCGTCAACCGGGCAGGCTGACGTCAGCTGGTAGGTGACGGACGCCGTAGAGCGATCAGGCCGTCGCCCCTCCCGACGCCTATTCAAGCACCTTGTCGATCGTGATCGGCAGATGCCGGATGCGCTTGCCGGTGGCGTGATACACCGCGTTGGCGATCGCGGCCGCCGTGCCGACGATGCCGATCTCGCCCAGGCCCTTCACGCCCATCGGGTTCGCCTGATCCTCCTCATCGACGAAGATCACGTCGATGTCGTAGATGTCCGCGTTCACGGGCACGTGGTACTCGCCGAGATTGTGGTTCATGAACCGGCCGAGCCGGTGGTCGAGCATCGATTCCTCGTGCAGGGCCGAGCCGATGCCCATCACCACGCCACCGAGGATTTGGCTGCGCGCCGTCTTCGGGTTGAGGATCTTGCCCGCGGCGATCGCCGAGACGATGCGGGTGACCCGCACCTGCCCGAGCTCCTCGTCGACCTTCACCTCCGCGAAGATCGCGGAATGGGTGTAGTGCGAGAACTTCTTCATCTGACCCGGATCGGACTCGGCCGACCCCATCGCCTCGATCCGGTCCAGGCCCCCGGCCCTCATCGCGTCGATCAGTGTCACGCTGCGCGAGGGATCGTCCGTGACCTCGATGCGGCCGCCGCGGAAGGCGACGCGCTCGAAATCGACGTTGGCGAGGGGCGAGTTCTCCATGCCGCGGGCCAGGGTGAACACCTGAGCCGCGATCTCGCGGCAGGCCCGCATCGCCGCCGTCCCCGACGAGGCGGCGGTCCAGGAACCGCCGGCGAGCGGCGCCTCGGCGAGGCTCGTATCGCCGAGCTTCACCGTCACGTCCTCCATCGCAAGCCCCAGCGTGTCGGCGCCGATCTGGGTCAGGATCGTGTAGGTGCCGGTGCCGAGATCCGCGGTCGAATTCCCGATCTCGAGACGGCCGTCGGCGGTGAGCACGGCCTGCGCGCTCGACTTCTGCATCAGCGCCTCCCAGACGCCCGTCGCCATGCCCCAGCCGACGAGTTCCTTGCCGTCGCGCATGGAGCGCGACTCAGGGTTGCGGGCCTGCCATCCGAACCGCTCGGCGCCTTGCGCGTAGCAGGCCCGAAGCTCCTTCGAGCTGATCGGCTTGTCCTCGGTATGGTCGGTCTCGGTGTAGTTGCGCAGCCGCAGGGCGATCGGATCCTGGCCCGTCGCGTAGGCGAGTTCATCCATCGCCATCTCGAGGGCGAAGACGCCGGTCACGGCACCCGGCGCGCGCATGTCACCCGGCGTGAAGGTGTCGATCTGCGCGAGCTTGTAGTTCAGGGAGACGTTCTCGCATTCGTACAGGATGCCGGACCAGTTGACGACGACCTCCTGGTAATCCTCGAACCGCGAGGTGCCCGAGATCGCGTCGTGCCGCACCGATTGCAGGCGGCCGTCTTCCGCCGCCGCGACCGCCACCGTCTGGAGCACGTCGGGCCGGTAGGTGAAGCTGAACATCTGGTCCCGCGTCAGCACCACGCGGACCGACCGTTCGAGGACCTGGGCTGCCATCATCGCCAGGAAGAGCTGGTATTGCGGGCGGAGCCCCGACCCGAAGCCGCCTCCGAGATAGGGGCTGATGACGCGCACGTCGTCCTTCTTCAGCCCGAACACGGCCATGAGGTAGCTCTGGCTGTTCGAGACGCCCTGGATCTTGTCGTAGACGGTGAACCGGCCGTCGCCTTCCCACACCACGGTGGAGGCGTGCGGCTCCATGGGATTGTGATGCTCCGGCGCCTGCCGGTAATCCTCGCGCAGCCGCACCGGCGCGGCGTCGAAGGCGCCGTCCGCATCGCCTCGGGCACCCGGGGGCGGCTTGATCCCCGAGCGCTTCTTCGGCGGCACGTAGGCGAGGTCCTGCTGCCGGGTCAGGTCGGTTTCAGGAGCCTCCGCCTCGTAGCCGATGCGCAGGAGCGAGGCGGCGTAGCGCGCCCTGTCGAAATCCTCGGCCACGACGAGCGCCACCGGCTGACCGCTGTAGTGAACCTTGTCGTCGTAGAGCGGCCGGAACGGCGAGCCAGGGGGCGCGACCTGATCCTGGTAGTTGTAGTCGAGCCAGGCCGTGCGCGGCCGGTTCTCGTGGGTGAAGACCTTGACGACGCCGGGGACAGCCTCGGCCGCGCTGGCGTCGATGGCCGTGATCCGCCCCTTGGCGATGGCGCTCGACACGACGTAGCCGTGCGACAGGTCCGGCGCGTCGAACTCGCCCGCGTATTTCGCCAGCCCCGTGACCTTGGCCGGGCCATCTACGCGGCTGCGGGCGGCGCCGACATGGCGGTCGACGCCGTCGATGCTGATGCTGTGGGCCATGGTTCGTGCCTCAGGCGATGCGCTTGTCGGACAGGGGTTGCGGCGTGCCGGCAGCGGCCTGGGTCAGGCCGCGCACTATCGCGCGCCGTGCGAGCTCGATCTTGAAGGCGTTCTGCGATTGGGGCTGGGCGTGCCGGACGACATGGTCGGCGGCTTCCTCGAACACTTCGCGCGTCGGCGCGCGCCCCTGCAGCAGGGCCTCGGCCTCCGCGTCCCGCCACGGCTTGTGGGCGACCCCGCCGAGCGCGAAGCGGGCGGTCCGGATCACGTCGGCGTCGAGCTCGAGGATGGCAGCCACGGAGACCAGGGCGAAGGCGTAGGAGAGCCGATCGCGCAGCTTGAGGTAGGTGTAATGGCGCGAGAAGTCCTCCGCCGGGAGGTCGACGGAGAGGACGATCTCGCCGGGCTTCAGGTTGGTGTCCTGCTGCGGCGCGTCGCCGGGCAGGCGGTGGTAATCCGCGATCGCGAGCTGCCGTTCACCCTCGGGGCCGGCCAAGCGGATGGTCGCCTGCAAGGCGGCCAGCGCCACGCACATGTCGGAGGGATGCGTGGCGATGCAGTGCTCGCTGGCGCCGAGGATCGCGTGGATCCGGTTGACGCCGCCGATCGCCGCGCAGCCCGAGCCGGGCTGGCGCTTATTGCAGGGCGTGGCCTCGTCGTAGAAGTAGTAACAGCGCGTGCGCTGGTTGAGGTTGCCGCCCATCGTGGCGGCGTTCCGGAGCTGGCCCGTCGCGCCGGCCAGAATCGCGCTTGACAGGACCGGGTAGCGGGCCTGGACACGCTCGTCGTAGGCGGCCGTGGCGTTGGTGACGAGCGCGCCGATGCGCAACCCGCCCTCGTGCTCCTCGATGGAGTCGAGCGGCAGGCGCGTGATGTCCACGAGCCGGTCCGGGCGCTCGACGTTGTACTTCATCAGATCGACGAGGTTCGTGCCGCCCGCGATGAAGCGGGATTCGGCGCCCGACGCGAAGGCCTGGACCGCCTCGGCCACCGTTCCGGCGCGGACGTATTCGAAGCGGTTCATCGCGCGGCCTCGCCCTGCATCACGTCCTCGATCGCGTCGACGATGTTGGTGTAGGCGCCGCAGCGACAGATGTTGCCGCTCATCGCCTCGCGGATCTCGTCGCGGGTGTGCGCATGGCCCTCGTTCATCATGCCGATGGAGGAGCAGAGCTGACCGGGCGTGCAGTAGCCGCATTGGAAGGCGTCGTGCTCGATGAAGGCCTCCTGGATGGGGTGCAGTCCGTCCGATCCGGCCCCGCGATTGGCAAGGCCCGCAAGACCCTCCACGGTCGTGATCGCGGCGCCGTCCTTCATCACGGCGAGGGCCAGACAGGAATTGATCCGCACGCCGTCGACCAGAACGGTGCAGGCGCCGCACTGCCCGTGGTCGCAGCCCTTCTTGGAGCCCGTGAGGTCGAGTTCCTCGCGCAACAGGTCGAGGAGGGTGGTCCAGGGCGCGACCTGGAGTTGCCGAGCCTCTCCGTTGATCGTCAGGCTGATGCCGATCCGGGTGTCCGCCGCGACCGGCGAACCGCTTTCGATGAGCATGAAAATCCTACTGCGCTTGAGGGCCGTCCGGGCGCGAGGGCGCAGCAACGGTCGGCCGCGTGGGGGCAGATCGGATTCATAACGGTTCCAAACTCGGGCCTGTTCCCCACGGGCCGGGGCTCGGCACGCTCTTGGAGTCGTGGGTGGACGGCTGAAGGAGGCTGGGCGGGAGGGCACAGGCACCTCCGGAGGACCGACCCGGCGGTCTCGGCCTCGATCCCGGCCCGCCGCGGCCTCCACCCGAAGCGAAGCCGCCCGGACGCCGCGGCGCCCTCAGGCCGCCCGGACCGTCGCCAGGAAGGTCCGAACCTCCTGGTGGAGGCGGTCGGATTGCGCGGAGAGGTCCGAAGCGGCGCCGAGCACCTGCGAGGCCGCGAGTCCCGTTTCCTGGGCCGCCTGGCTCAGGCCGTTGATGTTGGCCGTCGTCTCGCGCGTGCCGATCGCGGCCTGATGAACGGCGTGCACGATCTCCTGGGTCGCGGCGCCCTGTCCATCCACGGCCGAGGAGATCCCGGCGGCCGTGTCGTTGATCTGCCCGATCGTGCCGGAGATGCCCTGGATGACGGTCACGGCCTGGGCGGTCGAGGCCTGGATGCCGGCGATCTGCTGACTGATCTCGGCGGTGGCCCGCGTGGTTTGCTCGGCGAGGCTCTTCACCTCGGCCGCAACGACGGCGAAGCCCTTGCCGGCCACGCCGGCCCGGGCCGCCTCGATGGTGGCGTTGAGCGCCAGGAGGTTGGTCTGGCTGGCGATGCCGGAGATCATGTCGACGATGTCGCCGATGTGGTTGGCCGCCTGGCTCAGGTCACGCACGACCTTGGCGGACACCTGCGTCTCGGCCACGGCGCCCTGCGCCATGGTCGCCGCCCGCGTCACCTGCTCCCCGATCTCGCGCACGGAGGCCCCGAGCTCCTCGGCGGAACTCGCCACGGTCGTGACGTTGGCGCCGGCCGCGGCCGCGGCGGTCGAAGCGGAGACCGAACGAACCGAGGTCTGCTCGGCAGCGGTCGTGAGTTGCTGGGCCGTCGCGTGCAGTTGCGTCGCCGCCGACGAGACGAGGCCGACGATGCCGCTGACGGCGCCTTCGAACCGATCCGCGAGCTCGTTCATCATGCGCTTGCGCTGGATCTCCGTCGTCTGCCGGGCCTCGATGGACTGGGCCTCGAGGACGGTGTTGCGGATCAGGCCCTGCCGGAAGACCTCGACGGCGCTCGCCATCTCGCCGATCTCGTTGCGCTCGCCGGCATGAGGGACCCCGACCGAGGTGTCGCCCGCCGAGATCAGGTTCATGACCCCGGCCATCCGGCGGACGGGGGTCGAGATCGTCCGCACGCACATCCATCCGATCGCGATCGTCAGCACCGCGGCGAGGGCGAGGACGATCAGGATCGAGCGACGCGCCTCCTGGCCGAGGTCGGCGGCCTCGCGGGCGATCCGCCCGCCGCTGGCCTCGTTGAAGTCGAGATCCGCCTTGATCGCGGTGCGTGCCGCATTGAGGGCCGGGAGCATGCCGTCGAGCAGGTAATCGCCGGCGCTCCTGTCCTTCTCGTTCAGCCGCCGGATGAACTCGTCGCCCATCGTCGCGTAGGCGGTGACGCTCGTCTTGACCGCCTGCCAGAGGGCGCTCTCGCCGTCTTGAACGAAGGGCTCGTAGGCGACGAGGTTCTTCTGGATGTCCGAGGCGGTCGCGCGCAGGCGCGTCAGCGACTGGGGCCGCCGCTCCTCGCTCGACATCAGGTAGGCGAGCTGCCGGCTGCGCAGCGCCTCGAAATCCTTCGCGATTTGGCCGAGGGTGCGCGTCGAGGGGAGAGCGTTCCCCCCCAAGTCGTCGATGGCCGCGCTCAGCGACGCGAACTTCAGGTAAGAATAGCCGCCCAGGCCGCAGACGAGGGCCGACAGGATCGCGAGGGCGCCGATCAGGCGCATGCGAACGGTGACGTTGGAGAGCATGACGACCGGCCTGACGAGGAGAGTGAGGACAGTGTGTCCAAGTCCGTTAAGATTGTCCTCGGACCACGTGCCCAACGGGGCGAGGCACGAGGCGTCCCTCGGCACTCGGGCCGCAGACGGTTTACGCGGGCCCTCGGCCTCGGTTAGCCCTGAGACAGCCGCAACCGATCAGGACCCCGCCCATGGCCGCGCTCGACCCCGTGCTCAACGACATCGACCGCGACCTCGACAACGCCCTGGAGCGCCTGTTCGCCTTCCTGCGCATCCCCTCGATCTCCACGGACCCGGCCTATGCGCCCCATTGCCGGGAGGCGGCGGCGTGGCTCGCGGGCACGCTGACGGCGCTCGGCTTCGAGACGTCGGTGGAGGAGACCTCGCTGCACCCCGTCGTGCTCGCGCATGCGCCGAAGCCGGGCGCGCCGCACGTCCTCTTCTACGGGCATTACGACGTCCAGCCCGTCGATCCGCTGGATCTCTGGGAGACGTCGCCCTTCGAGCCCCGCCTCGCCGCAGGGCCTGACGGGGCGCAGCGAATCGTCGCCCGCGGCGCCTCGGACGACAAGGGCCAGGTGATGACCTTCGTCGAGGCCTGCCGCGCCTGGAAAGCCATGACGGGCGAGCTGCCCTGCGGCGTCACCATCCTGATCGAGGGCGCGGAGGAGAACGGCTCGCAGGGCCTTCCCGAATGGGTCGCGGCCAATCGCGAAAGACTCGGCGCCGACATCGTGCTCGTCTGCGACACTAGCATGTGGGACGGGACGACGCCCGCCATCACGACCTCCCTGCGCGGCCTCGCCTATTTCGAGGTCAAGGTGACCTGCGCCGACCGCGACCTGCACTCGGGCTTCTTCGGGGGCGCCGCGGCGAATCCGATCCACGTGCTCTCGCGCCTCATCGCCGACCTCCACGACGCGGAAGGCCGCGTCGCGCTGCCGGGCTTCTACGAGGGCGTGCGCGAAACCCCGCCCGCGATCCTCGACCAGTGGCGCGGCCTCGGCTTCACGGCCGAGAAGTTCCTCGGCCCCATCGGCCTCAAGGAGCCGGTGGGCGAGCGAGGCCGGATGCTCATCGAGATGATCCAGTCCCGCCCCGCCTGCGACGTCAACGGCATCATCGGCGGCTACACGGGGGAGGGGACGAAGACCGTCATCGCCTCCCAGGCGAGCGCCAAGGTGTCGTTCCGGCTCGTCGACGACCAGGATCCCGAGGTCCTGGCCCGAACCTTCGAGGCCTTCGTGCGCGAGCGGATCCCCGCCGACTGCTCGGTCGAGGTGATCTGCTACAAGGGCTCGCGGGCGATCGCGCTGCCCTTCGACATGCCCGAGCTCGCCACCGCCAGTGCTGCGCTCCAGGACGAGTGGGGGGGTGCGCCCGTGACCATCGGGGCGGGAGGCTCGATCCCGATCGTCGGCGACTTCAAGCGCCTGCTCGACCGCAACACCCTGCTCATCGGCTTCGGCCTCGACGACGACCGCATCCACTCGCCGAACGAGAAGTACGACCTGCGCAGCTTCCACAAGGGCACGCGCTCCTGGGCGCGCATCCTCGCGGCCCTGCGGCGCGAGGGGCAGGGCTGATCCGCCCCTCGCCCCGGCTCAGGCGGCGACCGGCAGCGCCGCAGCCTGTTCGAGGCCCGACCGCAGCGCGGCCTCGCGCTGCTCGGGCCCGACCGCGATTCCCTCGGCCGAGACGACCTCCGGATTGGCGATGCCCATGAAGGCGAGGATCGTGCGCAGGTAGGTCTCGGCATGCTCGAAGGACTGGACCGGCGAGCTCGCGCCGTAGAAGCCGCCCCGCGCGATCGCGAGGATGACGCGCTTGTTGCCGACGAGGCCCTCGGAGCCCTTCTCGGTGTAGCGGAAGGTCTTGCCGGCGGCCGTGATCCGATCGATCCAGGCCTTGAGCTGGCTGGGAACGGTGAAGTTGTAGAAGGCGACGCCGATCACGACGACGTCCGCCGCCAGGAACTCCTCGAGAACCCGCCCGCCGAGGGCGAGGTCGTGCTGGATCGCCGGATCGTGCTGCGCCGCGGGGCTCGAAGCCGCGGCGAGGTAGGCGCCCGAGAGGTGCGGCACCGGCTCGGCCGCGAGGTCCCGGTAGGTCACCCGCACGTCCGGGTTGCCCTGGCGGATCTTCGCGACGGCCGCGGCCGACAGCCGGCGGCTCACCGAGTGGTCGCCGAGGATGCTGGAATCGAGGTGGAGCAGGTTCATCGACTTTGCCTCAGGAAGAGTGGTATCAAACCGATACCGAGGCAACTTAGATGACCGCCCAAGGGGCACAAGGAGGCACATTCTTGGTACCCGAGCACACGGATGTGACCGAGGCCGAGTCCCTGCACCGGGGCGGCAATTGTCAGGACGTCAGCGAGATCCTCGCCCGCGTCGGCGACAAGTGGAGCGTGCTCATCGTGATGATGCTGGGGAGCGGGCCGCGGCGCTTCAACGAGCTCAAGCGCATGGTCGGCGGCATCTCGCAGCGCATGCTCACGCTGACGCTCCGCGGGCTCGAACGCGACGGTCTCGTGACCCGCACGATCTATCCGACCATCCCGCCGCGGGTCGATTACGCGCTGACGGACCTCGGGCACTCGCTCAGTGAGCCGGTCAAGGCGCTCGGGGCCTGGGCCATCGAGAACAAGGCGACCATCCGGCAGGCCCGGGAGGCCTTCGATGCGCGTCGGGACGAGGCGCAGGATTGGGGCGGGCGGCGCTTCGGCTGAGAGCTGGTCATTTCAGCGGGCGCTGGAAGCACACGCCTGAAGAGGCTCAGCCGTGCCGCAGCAGAGCGTCGGCCGCGAGCCCGGCGAAGAGGATGAGCCCCGCATCGCGATTCGATCGGAACAGGGCGAGGGCGCCCTGGCCGTCCCGCTCGTCGAGGCGGACGACCTGCCGGGCGAGATGGGCGCCGAACAGCGCCAGCCCGAACCATCCGGCGAAGCCCGCGCCGGCCGACCAGGCGGCGAGCGCGATCAGAGCGAAGGCAAGCCCGTAGCAGAGGCCGACGGCGAGGCGTAGCCGCTCGCCGAAGAAGCGGGCGGAGGACCGGATGCCGGCGATAGCGTCGTCCTCGATGTCCTGCACGGCGTAGATCGTGTCGTAGCCCACCACCCAGGCGATCGTGCCCGCGTAGAGCAGGTAGGCCGGCGGATCGAGGCGCCCAAAGACCGCCACCCAGCCCATCAGCGCGCCCCAGGAGAAGGCGAGGCCGAGGACGAGCTGGGGTACCGGCATCACCCGCTTCATGAACGGGTAGATCGCGACGGGGATGAGGGAGGCGAGGCCGACGAGGATCGCGCTGGCATTGAACTGAACCAGAACGGCGAATCCGACCAGCGCCTGCGCCACCAGGAAGAGCGCCGCCGCGCGCGGGCGGACCTGGCCGGAGGGGAGGGGGCGGGAGCGCGTGCGCTCGACCTGCGCATCGAGGTCGCGGTCGGCGATGTCGTTGTAGGTCGAACCGGCGCCGCGCATGGCGACGGCGCCGATCAGGAACAGGACGAGGTGCCAGGGGTCGGGGAAGGGCCGCCCGCTGGCCAGCGCGGCGAGCGCCGCGGACCACCAGCACGGCAGCAGCAGGAGCCACCATCCGATCGGGCGGTCGATCCGCGCGAGCCGGAGATAGGGCCGGGCCCGAACCGGCGCGAGGCGGTCGACCCAGTGGCCGGCCACCGCATCCGCGACGCGACGATCCTCGGGCGTGCTCACGCCGGCCATGCCGGCGACGGCCTGTCCCGAATCAGAGGGCGCCCTGCGGCATCTTCATGGTGCCGGTCAGGCCCGGGCCGCCGAGCAGCCCGCCACCACCGCCGTTCTGCGCCTGCGCGCGGGCCTGCGATTCCATCTTGGCTGCCTGGGCCGCGATGCCGCAGACCTTCGTGCGGATGCCGACGACGTTCTTGTGGTCCTTCTCGAAGCCTTCGGCGAAGGAATCGGGGATCGAGCACCATTCCTTGTTGGCCGCGATCCACTTCACGCCCTCGACACCGTTCGCCTGGATCTTGCCGAACAGGCTGCAGGCCTCGGCCGGGGTCATCTTCTTCTTGCTGTTCTGAACGGCATTGGCCTTCGCCACGAGGTCCTTGCGGTCCTGCAGCGTCTTCTGGATGTCGCCGCACTGCGCGCTCTGCGCGACGGCCGAACCCGCGAACAGGACAGCGCCCATGGCAGCACCCGTTGCCAGAGCGATGGTCTTGAACGACATGGCCTCTTCTCCCCTCATCCGGCCGCGGTCCCTGATGCCCGCGGTCGCCCGTCTTCTGCTGGCAGCGTTTCCGCATAGGAATGTGGCGTCTTTCGAGCCGCAAAGGGGGAGAGCGGATCGGCCGTGGGCAATCCGCAGGAATTCCGCGGCTGTGATTTTTCTGCATCACTCATCGCACGAGGGCCGGCGCAGCATGCGTTGACAGGGCCGACGGCGCCGCGCGAGGAGGGCTGATGGCCGCCTACGACTTCACCGCGCCGCGCCTCTTCGTCGATGCGAATCTCGAACCCGACGCGGTGCTGCCGCTCGACCGGGCGCAGGCCAACTACCTCCTCAACGTCCTGCGCCGCGGGCCGGACGACCCGGTCCTCCTGTTCAACGGCCGGGACGGGGAGTGGCGCGCGAGCCTGCGCGCGAGCGGCCGCAAGAGCGCCGACCTCATCGTGCGCGAGCGCACACGCCCGCAAACGCCGGCGTCCGATCTGCACTACCTGTTCGCGCCCCTGAAGAGCGCCCGCCTCGATTACTTGGCGCAGAAGGCGGTGGAGATGGGAGCTGGCACCATCCGGCCGGTGATCACGCGCTACACGCAAGGGGAGCGGATCAACCGGGAGCGCCTGCGCGCCAACGCCATTGAGGCCGCCGAGCAATGCGGCATCCTCGCGATCCCCGCTCTGCCGGAACCGGCGCGCCTGGGTGTCGCCGTCGACGCGCTGGAGCCCGAGCGCCTGCTCGTCTTCTGTGACGAGGACGCGACGACGGCCGACGCCGTGGCGGCCCTGCGTGCGGCGGCCGATGCCGCCGCGCCACCCCCGCTCGCCGTCCTCATCGGACCCGAGGGCGGCTTCGCGGAGGACGAGCGCGAACTCATCCGAGCACGGCCGAACACCGTCGCCCTGTCGCTCGGGCCGCGCATCCTTCGCGCCGACACGGCGGCGGTGGCGGCCCTCGCACTCGTCCAGGCCGTCCTCGGCGACGCGCGCTGAGGGACCCTGCGTTGTCGCCCCTTGCCGGCTGGATTACAGACCCGACATCCGGGACGGCCGTTCCGGCCAAGTAAGCCTCCGCCCAAGCGTGCCGCTGCCCGCGACCGTTTCCGCCCGAGCCCCTACCAGTCCGAGAGGCAGCGCATGGCGCGCGACACGTCCGACACGACCCCGCTGACGACGCGGGACGAACTGATCGCGTGGTTTTCCGCGGGCGAGAAGCCGCGCGACGCCTTCGCGATCGGGACCGAGCACGAGAAGGTGCCGTTCTACCGCGACGGCAACCGGCCGGTGCCCTACGAGGGAACGACCGGCATCCGCGCCCTCCTCGAAGGGCTCGCCCGTGAGACGGGCTGGGAGGCCATTGAGGATTCCGGCAACCTGATCGGGCTCGCCGGCACGCAGGGCGGCGCGATCTCGCTGGAGCCCGGCGGCCAGTTCGAACTGTCCGGCGCGCCGCTGCCGGACGTCCACGCCACGGTGGCCGAGCTGCACGACCACCTCGAGGCGGCGGCCCGCGCCGCGGATCCCCTCGGCATCGGTTTCCTCAACCTCGGCATGAGCCCGAAATGGTCGCGGGAGGAGACGCCCGTGATGCCCAAGAGCCGCTACCGGATCATGGCGGCCTACATGCCCAAGGTCGGAGGGCTCGGGCTCGACATGATGCTGCGCACGGCCACCGTGCAGGTGAACCTCGACTTCTGCTCCGAGCCCGACATGGCGGCCAAGATGCGCGTCGCCCTGGCGCTGCAGCCCGTCGCCACCGCGCTCTTCGCCAATTCGCCCTTCACGGACGGGCGCCCGAACGGCTTCCTGTCCCGCCGCTCGGAGATCTGGCGGGACACCGATCCCCATCGCACCGGCATGCTGCCCCGCGCCTTCGCGCCCGGCTTCGGCTACGAGGCCTATGTCGACTGGCTCCTCGACGTGCCGATGTACTTCGTGAAGCGGGGCGAGACCTACCACGACGTCACCGGCGCCTCGTTCCGCGACCTCATGGCCGGGCGCCTGCAGGCCCTGCCGGGCGAGTTCGCCACGGTGTCGGATTGGGCCAACCACGCCTCCACGGCCTTCCCGGAGGTCCGGCTCAAGCGCTTCATCGAGATGCGCGGCGCCGATGTCGGCAATTCGGCGATGATCGCGGCGCAGGCGGCGTTCTGGGTCGGCCTTCTCTACGACAAGGCCGCGCTGGCGGCGGCCTCGGATCTCGTCGCCGAGTGGGATGCGGCGGAGCGCGAGGCCCTTCGCGCGAGCGCGCCACGGCTCGGCCTCGCGGCCTGGGTCGGCGGCCGCAGCCTCGGCGCGGTCGCCGCCGAAGCGCTGGCCATTGCGCGGCGCGGCCTGCAGGCGCGCGCGAGGCGGGATGCGGAGGGTCGGGACGAGAGCCGCTACCTCCAGCCGCTGGAGGCTATCGTCGCCTCAGGGCGCACGCGGGCCGAGGAGCGCCTCGCCGACTACGAAGGTTCTTGGGGACGGAGCGTGGAACCAGCCTTCACCTATTGCGTCTTCTAGGCATCGGGTGCTCGCGCGCACGGCCGAATGTCGCTAGGCTATGCCATTCGGGAACGGTTCAGCATTCCTGCTGTTCTTTGGGATGAGACAACCCCAACGATGGAGGCTTCCTTGAAGCGCACCCTGTCCGTCATTCTCGCCGGCGCCACCGCCGTCGGCCTCTCCGTCAGCTCCGTCCAGGCCGCGCCGATGTCGGCCGCGACCTCCGCCCAGGTCGACGGCGACAACGCGAACCTCGCCGAGGTCCGCTATCGCGGCTACGGCCGTGGCTACTACGGCCGCGGCTACGGCTACCGCCGTGGCGGTGGTGCGGCCGGTGCCCTCGCGGCCGGCGCCGCGCTCGGCATCATCGGCGGCGCGATCGCGGCCAGCGCGGCCCCGCGCTACGGCTACTACGATCGTGGCTACGGCTATTACGGCCGTCCCGCCTATGGCTACGGCTACCCGGCCTACGGCTACTACGATTACGGCTACTGATCGAATCGACGAAGTCATCGATCCTCGAACCGCCCGCGGCCCACGCCGCGGGCGGTTCTCGTTCGTCGACAGGGTGAGTTCGTGAGCGCGCCGGAAGATCCGTCGACGACAGCGCCGCTCGAGCTCGATCTCAGCGGGCTCAAATGCCCGCTGCCCGTGCTGCGCACCCGCAAGGCCCTGCGGAGGCTCGCGCCCGGCGCCGGCCTCGTCGTGACCTGTACCGACCCGCTCGCGGCCATCGACATCCCCAATCTCGTTCGCGAGCAGGGCGACGTGCTCGAGGGGCAGGAGAGCGGCGGCGGCGTCCTGCGCTTCGCCATCCGTCGCGGAGCGGCGTCCGGCTGAGTGCCGTTCCGCCACATTCATGCGCCCATCCCCCTGCTACCGCCCGCACCGATGAGGCGCTCGGCGGGGGAGAGACCTTCATGACACCGGTCATTCGCGGAACACGGATCGTGCACGACGGCTGGAGCCGTTTCCTCGTCGCGGAGGTGACGATGCCCGACGGGACTCCGCTGAAGCGCGAGATCGAAGACCACGGACGGGCGGTCGCCGTCCTGCCCTACGATCCGGATCGGCGCGTCGCTCTGCTGGTCGAGCAGTTCCGGCCACCGATCTTCTTCGCGGCCGGCGTCCTGTCGCTGCTCGAGGTGCCCGCCGGGCTGCTCGACGAGGCGGAACCCGAGGACGGCGTGCGGCGCGAGGCCTTCGAGGAGGCCGGGCTGCGGCTCGGACGTCTCGAGCCCGTGGTTCGGGGCTGGAGCATGCCGGGCATCTCGACCGAGCAGATGGACTTCTATCTCGCGCCCTACGGCGAAGCCGACCGGTCCGAGGGGGATCACACCCCCGTCGACGAGTACGAGGACATCACCGTCCACGAGATCGACCTGACGGCGCTCGCGGCGATGAGCGATCGCGGCGAGATCACCGACGTGAAGACGCTGCTCCTCGTCTTCGCGCTCCGCCTGCGCCACCCGCGCCTGTTCGGCGCCGTCTGAGACGCGGAACGGCTCCACTCAGGACTTCGAGTGGACCTGCTCGACCTTCCGATGGGCGCCGTCGGGCGGCTCGTCGTCGAGGCTCATGACGATCCCTAGGAAGCGCCAGGACCGCACGAAATAGCGGTGGAAGAGCCGTCGCGGTGCGTGCGCGAAGCGGAAGAGCCATTCGAAGCCGGCCCGCTGCATGGCGACGGGCGCCCGCGCCATCAATCCCGCGGCGACGCTGAGCGCCTCGCCGACGGAGAGGACGACCGGTGCCCCGAGCGCCGCGCCCTGGCGGTCGACCCAGATTTCGGAGCGCGGCGCGCCGACGCCCATGACGAGCAGGGTCGTCCCGTGTGACCTGATCCGCTCGGCCAGCGCCCGCCCGTAGGGCTCGTCGGTCTCGAAGCCCATCGGCGGAACGATGACCGCGATGGCCTCGCGCGGCGCGCCCTGCGCGAGGAGCCGGGCAACCAGCGCGTCGCCGACGCGCGACGTCGCGCAGACGAAGAAGAGGCGTCTGCCCTCCGACCAGGGCTCGGCCAGCGCGGCGGCCAGCAGATCGTGCCCTGTCACCCGCCTCGCGCCAGGATCGCAGCGCCGCCGGGCGAGCCAGACGATCGGCATGCCGTCGAGGGTGCGCGCCGCGGCGCCGTCATAGGCCTTCCGGAAGGGCGGGCTCTCCGACAGGCTGATGATGTGGTCCATGTTGGCGGTCACGATCATCCGCGGCCGCGACGCAGGCATCGCGGCCGCCGTCGCCAGCACCGCCGCCGCGTCGCCCGGCGTGAAGCTCAGGCCGAAGAGCCGGACGCTCCTCGTTCCGCCCTGCCCGCCGCGCCTCCCCTCCAGCCCCGGAGATCCCGTCTCACGCATCGGCGGCACGGAAGCTGCGCGGCGGCAGCGCGGGTGCGCGCCTCACCCGCCGGCGGTCGCGGGCGGCCCCGAGGAGGAGGGCGATGCCGGCGCCGAACGTCATCCCGATCAGGAGAGCCGCGGGCAGGGCGATCTTCGGCGAGGGCGGCCAGCTCCGCAGCCTGGCCGGCGTCGCCGACGAGATCACCCGGACGTTGGTGCTGTTGAGGCGTTCCTGCTCGGTGGTTTCCCGCGAGCGTCGGAGAAAGGCCTCGTAGACCGAGCGGCGGGATTCGAGCTCGCGCTCCAACTCGCGAAGGCCGACATTGGCCCGGTCGCTGACCTCGGTTTCCACCTTCACGCGCTCGAGGTTCTTCCGGATCGCCGCCTCGCTCGCCGCCGATCGCTGGTAGTCCTTCTGCGTGTTGTCGATGATCCGCTCCTTCTCCCGCTGGATCAGTCGCTGGAGATCGCGCTGCTGAGCGTATTGCTCCGCCATCGCAGGGTGGCGTTCGCCGAGGCGGGTGCCGAGTTCGGCGGTGTTTCGCGAGAGCGTGGCGTATTGCTGCCGCAAGCCCTGCATCTCCAGCGATTGCAGCATTTCGGGCAGTGCCGTGCCGGTTTCGGTCGTGCGCATGCGCTTGGCCTGGTCGAGACGTTCCCGTGCCTCCGCGGTCCGGATGGAGGCCGCAACGAGCTGCTGGTTCAGGTCGCCCAGCTGTTGGTCGGTGAGCAATCGTCCGCTCGTCATCACTAGCTTGTTGTCCTGGCGATAGCGGACGAGCTTGCGCTCCGCCTCCTCGACCCCCCGGCGCAGGTCCGCGAGGCGGCCGCTCAGGGCGTCCGAGGCCCGACGCGCCGCCTCGGTCCGGGCGTTGGCCTCCTCGGCGATGTAGGCGTCGGCGATGGCGTTGGCGATGCGCGCCGACTTCTCCGGGTCCCAGGTCTGGACCGCTGCATCGATCACGAAGGTCCGCTCGGCGCGCTTGACGGTGAGCTTGAGGCGGAGGGAATCGAGCGCGATGTTGGCCGGGTCACGGCCCGCCGCGGGCGGGTCGAGGCCGAGGGCCGATCGCAGGGCGATCATCAGGGGATTGACCGAGGGCGGCCGCACGAACTCCTCGTCCGCGGCGAGATCGAGCCGCTCGATCACGCGGCGCAGGACGTTGTCGGACTGGATCACGCGGACCTGGCTCTCCGCGATGGAAACGCCGCTGTCGGCCTGCGGGGTCCGCGTGCTGATGTCGTTCTCGATAACGCGGAGGTCGCTGGGGTCGACCAGGATCTGGACGCTCGAGGTGTAGCCCGGCCTCAGGGCGCCGCCGAGGGCGACAGCCACGGCCACCATGAACAGGCCGCCGAGCACGATGAAGCCGCTGCCCTGCCAGAGCCGACGCAGAATGGTGCCGGCGCTCGGTCCTTCGCGCTCGGGTTCTGCGAATCGCACCGGCTCGCCGCGGACGGGCGTTCCGAAATCGAACATTCGCCTCGTTCCTCGGACCCGCCCCAGACGGATAAGTCCCGGCAAGTGGCGGACCACCTTGGATCGTGCCGCCGACGCCGTGCCCCGATACACGCGCCGCGTACAACATTACGACCGGACCTATCGTAAATGACCGGTCCCACAAAGGAACTGCGATGCCGCGTCCCCAGTCAATGCGGCTCTCTACGTAGTGTGATCGCCCCGCAGCGGCCCTGTTCACGGCGGTGGCGTCAGGAGCGGCCGGCCTCGATGACGCCGACGGGGTCCATGTAGACTGCCGGTCCCTTCGACAGGAATGCGCGAAAGCGCTCCAGATCGGCCGCCGCGAGCCGATTCCATCGCGCGACGTTGCACCGGGAGGCTGCCTGGGCTGCGGCAAGGCCGCCCGCCGCGATCCAGGCACCGATGGAACCGGCCACGGCGGCCGCGTCCGCGGGGGCTACGAGGAGTCCGGACCCTGCCAGCACCTCCTCGAACACGGGCGAGTCCGGCGCCACGACGGGAAGTCCGCCGTGCTGCACCTCGAGGAGCGGCAGTCCCAGACCCTCCGCCTTCGAGGTCGAGAGCAGCAAGTGGCATTCCTCGGCGAGCCCCCGCAGCCGATCGTCGGCGAGGTAGCCGTGACACCTCACGAAGGGCGGCGGCGGTTCGAGCGAGGGATGGCGTCCCCAGCCCAGCCGACCGACGATGTCGAGTTCCGCAGGCAGGCCGCCGGCGTTCAACGCCGCCACGATCGAGACGGAAGCGGCGTAATCCTTCCGCGGTTCGATCGTGCCGATGGCGAGCAGGCGCAGCGGCTGACCGGCCCGGTAAGGCGCAGGTCCGGCCGATTGCTGGAGGCCGAACACGTCGCGGGCCGGCGGTCGCAACAGCGCGACGAGGGCGTCCGGGGCGCAATGGGCGCGGAGCGCCGCGCCCGTCGTCCGGGAATTGACGAAGAACCGGCGTCCGAGTCGCATCGCGAGCGCGAAGCTCGGGGCGATGTACACGCGGCCCTTCCAGTTGAGGTCCTCGCGCCGGTCGAGCGGGAAGGTATCGTGGATGTAGGTGAGGCAGCGGTTCCCGAGGGCGAGCGAGAGCGGCCCGGGAGGAAATCCCGGGAAGAGGACGAAGGCTGAGCGGTCCACGAGGCATCGTGCCGGCAGCCCGAGCTGCTGGGCCACGATCATCCGCAGGAGGCTTCCGCTCCGCACCGGCCGGACCGCGTGCGGCTGCAGGTTCTCCTCGCGGAACAGGTCGAGGGCGACCCGCTCCAGGCCGGTGACGTGGCCCCGCAGATGGGTCTGATCGAGGTAGACCCGCCGGACCCCGGCCGTCATCGGCCGCGTCCGACGCGGCGCCGGAATAGTGCCGCCACGTAGAGCGCGCGTCGCATCCAGATCGGCATGCCTCGGCCCAGGAGGGCCTGCTTGGCGCGACGCAGCTGCCTGACGGCGGCCGGCGATGCCGGCGCCACCGTACCGGCATCGCCGGGATCTCGCCGCTTCGCGAAGGCGAAGCGGCCGAGCATCTCGGGCGCGAACCGGATGCGGCCGTCCGGCGGAGGGAGAAGCCATCCCTGCTCGACGAAGAGGTCGTGCAGGCGGATGGCGGCGCTCGCGTGGCTGTTGCGACCCTCGAAGGCCAGGCGCGCGAAGGCGCCCAGGCGACGGCGCCTGGGCGCATCGGCGATGAGGGCGGCGAGGGCCGCCGCGAGCCGTTCGGGCACCGGCGGAACGAGCAGGCCCGAGACGCCGTCGATCACGGCATCGGTCAGCCCGCCGACCACGTAGGCGACGGTTGGCGTGCCGCAGAGGCCGGCCTCGATCGGCATCTGGCCGAGCGTCTCGATCCGGCTCGCGGTGACGTGGATGTCGCAGGCGCCGTACCATCGCGCGAGCGTCCCCTCGTCCGTCACCGGCCCGGTGGAGACGAGGTTCGGCAGATCGAAACGGCTTGGATCATCGAGGCGGCCGACGGCGACGAACCCCACGCCCGGCCGTGCCACGCGGCCGAGCACGGCCTTCAGGTCCGCGAAGCCCTTGCCGGGCATGTCGGCGATGACGGCACCGAACAGGATGAGGACGTCATCGGCCGCTAAGCCGAGGCTTCGGCGCAGGGCGGCACGATCCTCGGGTGGCCGGAACACCCCGGTCGGGAAGGCCAGATCGATCCGGTGGACCCGGATGTCGGGCCCGCCGAGGGCGCGTGCGGTCGAGAGGGTCCAGCGGGAATTGGCGAGCAGGAGTGGCGCGCCCGGGCCGGAGAGGATCGCGCGCTTCGCGGCGAAGGCCGTGGCGATGCGGTTCGGCGCAAGCTGGGGATACTGGTCCGCGGAAGGACAAGCCGCGTCGCAGCCCGTTGCGATGCGGCTGCCTTCGGATGGAAACGCGCAGCGGCCCGTGAGGGGGAACAAGTCGTGCAGCACCGCCGCGACGGGCATCGTGGCGCCGAGGTGGGCGAGGGGATCGATCCCCCGGGTCGCCCCGTGGAGGTTGCCGGCAAGGACGAGGTCGTGGCCGCCCCCGCAGATCGCTGCCTCGGTTCTCGGAAAGCGATCGGTCCACTCGGCGGTCGCGGGCGGCGCCTCGGCGTCGAGGCGGTAATCCGTGACCCGATGACCGGAGAGTCGCAGGGCGTCCGCCAGGCGGCGGTGGGCGATGCCGGCACCGCCGCTGAGCCCGCGATCGGTCAGCGCCGCGATCGAGAGGCTCGCTCCCTTGCTCCGGGCACGGGCGCCTCGGCAGTGCTGGAGCAGAACGGGCCTTCCGATCCGGACGAAGGACGCTCCGATCGCCTCCAGGCGGCCCCAAAGGGCGACCAAGTCGAAGCCCGACGCCTCGGAGGCTCCGGCCCGTAGCACGGCCTCACGGGACAGGAGGACATCGCCGCCGGTGAAAGGCACGGTACCGTCGGCGCAGACGCGGGAGGGGTCGCCGATCACGTCGAGACCGATCACGCCGCGGTCGAACAGGACTCGGAGTCCGGCGACGCGGTCAGCGCCGCTCCCGACCGCCTCGAAGCCCAGGGCGGTAAGGGCGCCGGGCGCAAGGAGGTCCCCGGCGTGCAGCAGCAGCAGGTACTCCGCATCCGGACCGGACAGGGCGGCGAGCTCGCCGTTCAGCGGCGCCCCGTCGGCAAGGACGTCGTGGCGGGCTTCCGGGTAGTCCTGCGCGACGACGGAGGCGATGGTGGCGGACAGGCCGTCCGCATCGCCTTCATGCGCGATCAGGACCAGGATGGTGGGCCAGGCCCTCCCATCGGGCAGCCGGTCGGGACGAGCCTCGTGGCCGACATTCGCCGAGGGCCAGCCCGCGACGCCGTGGGCCTCCTCGCCGAACTCGGACGCGACGGTCCTCAAAGCTGGATCCGCGGAGAGGCGCCGGCAGCCCGGACGCATGCGGAGATGGGGAAGCTCACGGTCGGTACCCACCGCTGCGCGAGTGCGGAGTGGCTGACCGGCACGGGTCCGTCCTCATCGCACCGGGCCTCAGCGAGGCACCGGGAATCGGCAGGAGATCTGCGGGAAAGTACTTGGTCGGAGTGGCAGGATTTGAACCTGCGACCCCCACGTCCCGAACGTGGTGCGCTACCAGACTGCGCTACACTCCGAAGGCCAGCCGCGAGGCCAGCGGCCGGACGTATAGCGACCCGGGTCGGGAGCCGCAAGCGGATCATTCTCGCGCCGGCCCGGGCAACAGGTCGATCCAGTCCCGCGGCAGGGTGTGTTGGCGGAGGGCCGCAGCCGCGGCTTCGATCGCCACGGCGCCGAAATGGTCCTCGTCGACCGCGAGGCGATGGAGCGACCATGCCGCGGGCGATACGGCCCCGGCGCCGACCCAGATGAGCCCTGCCGGTGCCGGCGGCAGGGACACGGCGAAGGCGTCGAGGGGCATCGACAGGCCGGGGCCGAGGCCTTTGACGAAGGCCTCCTTGCAGGTCCACACGGCGAAGAAGGCCGCCCGCGCGGCCTCGCCCGAGCGGGCGGCGATCGCAGCGGCCTCGTCCGGGTGGAAATGCGTGCGTGCGATCCGGGCCGCGTCGCGGATCGGCCGGGCCACCTCGACATCGACCCCGATCCGGCTCGTCGGGGAGAGCCCAATCAGCGCCCAATCCCCGGAATGCGACAGGTTGAAGTGGGGGGCGATGGGCTGGTCCGGCCCGAGCTCAGGCTTGCCGGCGGGGCCGGCCACGAAGGCGAGGGCTTCGGGATCGGCGCCGAGGGCTCGCCCGAGGATCAGCCGCAAGGCCGCGTGACTCGCCAGGAAGCGGTGCCGATCCTCGCTCCTGGCGAAGCGGGCGGCCCGCGCGCGCTCTTCTTCCGACAGACAAGATGCCGCGCCGCGCAGGCGATCCTCGGAGAGTCGAAGGTCCACCCGCCAGACGATGCACCGGTCGACGGGGCCGGGCGGCACGTCGACCCAGGCCCCCATCACCGGCGGCCTCGCGGTCCCAGGACCCTTCGGTTAAGCTGAAGGCTGAGGGCGTCGGCCCTTCGATGGAACGGCGTCCGCCTTGAATCCTTCAACGACCGCCCTCCGACAAAGCTCATCGAACCCTGGGCCGGTCCGGTCGAACGGCCGATGAGCGGCGTCGGCACCGACGCCAGCCGCCCGACCGCCCGGACCTCGCCTCCGAGTCTGGCCCAGAGACCCTGGCGCTACGCCGCCTTCTTCTCGACCTATCTCTACCAGGGTCTCGTCGCCGGCTTCTCCCTGACGGCGCTCGCCAACCATTACTCCGGGCGCGGGGTCTCTGCCAGCGAGGTCGGGCTGCATTTCGCCCTCGCCGGGCTGCCCTGGACGGTCCAGCCCGTCCTCTGGGGTCCTCTCGTCGACCGCGTCGGCCCGGGCCGCCGACGGATCTGCGCGCTGACGGCCATCGCCGGCAGCCACCTGGCGCTCTGCGGCCTCTTCCTCGTGCCGGATGCCGGAGCGATCGGCGCCGTCGGCCTCGTCCTCTTCGCCCACAGCCTGGCCGCATCGCTCCTCGACACGGCCTGCGACCGCATGGTCATGGACCATGTTCCGCCCGATGAGCTCGGGCGGATGAGCGCCTGCATGCGGATCGGCTTCGTCGTCGGGACGAGCCTCAGCGCCGCCGTGTTCGCCTGGACGCTCTCCGTCTGGCCCTTTGCCGACAGCATCGCCCTCCTGCTCGGCCTCGGGCTTGCCGCGACCATCCTCCCGGTCGTCGTCCGGGAGCGACCGGGCGACGCGCTGTTCTCGCTGAAACGGCATCCCGGCCTGCCGCCGGCCCGTGCCTCGACGTTCAGGAGATTTCTGAGGCGTCTCGCGCTCGGGCTGCGCCGCGGGGCGGTGCTGCGCATCCTGCTCCTCTGCTTCGGCCTCGATTTCGTGCTCGCCCTGTTCGAGGTGCGCTTCGGCGTCGATCTCGTGCAGGGGCAGGGCTGGGACGCCGCCACGCTCTCGCGGCTTCAGGCCGGATTGGCTTTCGTCGGAGGAACGGCCGGTGCCCTGGCGATCGGCCTGTGGTCGGATCGGGTCGGCCGGCTGCCGGCCCTGCGACTGCTCCTCGTCGCCAGCGCCCTGGCCTTCGCGCTCGCTGGCCTGCTGATCGCGGCGGGTTCGCTGGGCGCGGCGGCCCCGGTGCTCGTCGGCCTGACCAATATCCTGCCGAACCTCATCATCGTCGCCATGGTGCCGGCGCTCATGGAGGCGAGCCGCGGTCGGGCAGGGGCCGCGACCCAGTTCGAGGTCTTCATGGCCACGATGAATCTGGGGTCGGTCGCCGGTGCGGCGGCATCCGGCTTCGTCGGCAGCCTCGTCCCCATCGCCGGCGTCGGCCTGCTCGTCGCGTTCGTCTTCGCCGTGGGCGCCTGGCTCTGCGACCGGCGCCACTTCCTCGCGGGAAAAGCGTCCCGCGTCGGTCGGACGCTCTAAGGGCGGGCTTGACGCTGAAGCGGCGCGTCCAGCGCCTGGTCGCGCCAGTGCTCCTCAAGGAGCAGGAGCCCGAGGTAGCCGACCTGAGCCACGGCTAGCGAGACGTAGAACAGCGCGAGTCCGGCATACCAGGACATGCCGTTGACCAGCACGACGACGATGGTCGCCGCCGACAGGATCGGCACCAGTGCAACCAGGGGCAGGAGCAGCCGTCGCGGGGAGTTGGTCATCACAGGGCACGCAGCGGACACGAAGTCATGAACGCTGCAGCGTAACGCCAAGCGAAGGCCGCGAATAGACAATTTCCGCCGCGACGTTAACACACACGGCATCGTTGCAGAATCGCTACATCTTTTCAGAAGGTCGACGCCACGGCGGGCACCGGCTCAGGCGTAGACGTTTCCGCCGCTCTGCGGGAAACGCTCGGCGAGCGCACGCCGGAGCTTCTCCAGGGCCCGGTTCTCGATCTGGCGAACCCGCTCCTTCGAGATGCCGAGCCGATGCCCCAGGGCCTCGAGCGTCGCCTGATCGTCGGCAAGCCGCCGCTCTCGCAGGATGCGCAGCTCGCGCTCGGAGAGCACGGCCAGAGCCTCGTTCAGCCAGGTGAGGCGCCGTTCGCCGTCGACCGTGGCCGACACCGTCTCGTCGGGAAGGGCAGCCCCGTCGATGAGGAAGTCCATCCGCTCGGAGGAGGCTTCGCTCTCTTCGCCCACCGGCGCGTTCAGCGACATGTCGGGACCCGAGAGGCGGGCGTCCATCAGGGCCACGTCCTCGCGCGACACGCCGATGGCGGCCGCGATCCGCCGGTGGATCTCGTCGCCGACATGCTCCTCGGTCGATTGCATCAGCCGGGCGCGCAGGCGACGCAGGTTGAAGAACAGGGCCTTCTGCGCGGAGCTCGTGCCGCCGCGGACGATCGACCAGTTGCGCAGGATGTAATCCTGGATCGAGGCCCGGATCCACCAGGTCGCGTAGGTCGAGAAGCGAACCTCGCGCTCGGGCTCGAAGCGGGCGGCGGCCTCCATCAGGCCGACATGCCCCTCCTGGACGAGGTCCGCCATGGGGAGGCCGTAGTGGCGGAAGCGGCCCGCGATGGCGATGACGAGACGCATATGCGCGGAGATGAGGCGGTGGAGTGCGCGCTCGTCGCGCTCGTCCTTCCAGCGCACGGCGAGGCCTCGTTCCTCGTCGCGGGCGAGGAAGGGGGCTTCCATGGCCGTCCGAATGAACTGCCGCCGTATCCCTGCGATATCCGCCATCCCCGCCTCCGCCTCTTGAATCGAGTGCTTATGCTGCAAGGGCCGGCCATGCCGATGCCGGACCGGCGCGAGCTTGGACCTATGTCAGGTGACCGACAACGACATCGCTGACACGTTTGTTCCCGCATTGCGACATGGGATTCTCCGGCCTCTCGCGCTCGTGACCGGAACGGCGCGAGTGATGCGGCGCAAAAGAAAAAGCCCGGCGCTGATGCACCGGGCTCATGTCGTCCGTGTGAAGGTCCGCGCTCAGGCGGCCTCCTCCTGAAGATCCTCGCCCTCGGCCTCGACCTCACCCTTGGCGCGCCGGGGCGACTTGGCGAGGCTCTGCTCGATCAGCTTTAGCGCCTCGGTCTCGGTGATGCGGTTCACCGCCGAGATCTCGCGCACGACGCGGTCGAGGGCCGCCTCGTAGAGCTGCCGCTCGCTGTAGGACTGCTCCGGCTGGGCCTCGGACCGGAAGAGGTCGCGCACGACTTCCGTTACCGAGAGAAGGTCGCCGGAATTGATCTTGGCCTCGTATTCCTGGGCGCGGCGCGACCACATCGTGCGCTTGATCCGGGCGCGGCCCGTCAGCACGTCCAGAGCCTTCTTGACGAGATCGGGCTCGGCGAGCTTGCGCATGCCGACGCTGTTGGCCTTTGCGGTCGGAACGCGCAGGACCATCTTGTCCTTCTCGAACGAGACGACGAACAGCTCGAGCTTGTAGCCGGCGATCTCCTGCTCCTCGATCGCGGTGATGCGACCGACACCGTGAGCGGGGTACACGACCGCTTCGCCGGTCTTGAAGCCTTGCCGGCCTGCTGCCGTCGTCTTCTTGGCTGTGGTCATGCGAGAAGCGCCTCCAGAACAACGCGCGGGTCTCTATCGCCGCGCTGGGCCTTAACCTTCCGGGGCGGGACACCCGGCTGAAGCCCTCTTGCCGCGGCCGTCGGCCGTCGGTTCCCAGGCTTGCCGATGCCTCGCGCCATGAGCGAACACCCACGGGAAGCCGCAACGGCTCCCCGCGGTCGATCGCATGCAACTCCACTCCACTGTCAAGGCTAGGGACCACCATGCGGCGGATGGAGGAAGCACGTCAGGCGCGAACGACGGCAGGCCCTCTGCATAGCACAATCGTGCCGCCGAATCAAAGGATTGCCGGCACAAACCCACCGATGATCACAGGCTCCGGCCGCAAATGGCCCGGCTCAGTCGCCCGTTCCGGGCTTTGCGGAGAAATGCGCCTCGAACTTGCCGGCGACGCCGTCCCATTCCTTCGCGTCGGCCGGCGCCTCGCGCTTCTGGGTGATGTTGGGCCAGCTCCGGGAGAAATCGGAATTGACCTTCAGCCAGTTCTCGAGGCCCGGCTCGGTGTCCGGCTTGATCGCCTCGGCGGGGCATTCCGGCTCGCAGACGCCGCAATCGATGCACTCGTCGGGATGGATGACGAGCATGTTCTCGCCTTCGTAGAAGCAATCGACCGGGCAGACCTCGACGCAGTCCATGTACTTGCACTTGATACAATTGTCGGTGACGACGTAGGTCATAGGCCCTGAGGTCCTTGATCCGGGATCTGTTCGGGAGCTGCGGCGCAGCCGCCGGCGCACGAAGCCCTGCGCGACTTTCCGAGGGCTCTAGACCCTGGCAGGGAGGCTGACAAGCGTGGCCGCTACGGTCCTCCCGCGGCGTCTTCCCCCGCCGAGAGGTCGGCGTAGAGCAGGCGCGCCTCGGGCGCGGGCCCGCGGCGCTGTCCCAGATCGACCACGCGCACGGTCGCCGTCACGTGGGCCGCCGCGACGGTCACGACGTCGCCGACCGCCAGGGCCTTGGCGGGCGCCTCGATCCGCGTCCCGTTCACCCGCACGAAGCCGTCGCTGACGAGCCGCCCCGCGAGCGTCCGGGTCCGCGCGAAGCGGGCGAACCACAACCATTTGTCGAGCCGTTGCCGCTCGGGCTTCATGCCGCTCCGGTCTAGCGCTTGCCGCCGTCGCCGGCCTCGAGCTGCGCCTTGAGGGCCGCGAGCTTGGCGAAGGGCGAATCCGGGTCCGGCGCGCGCTCGCGGCGCTGCGGACGCGGCTCCTCGCGGGGCGGGCCGGCGCGTTGCTCGTCCCGCCGTTCGGGACGGGGCCGCCCGGGCTCGAACCGCTCGCGTCGCGGCCGGCCCTCGGGACGGCCCTCGGCGGGTCGCCCCTGACCCGGCCCACCGGCGGCCTGCGCGGGTCGGCGGTCGCGCTGCTGGTTGCGGTCGCGGTGTTCCGGCCGTGCGTCGCCGGCGCTCCGGCCGGCGGGCGCATCGCGGCCCGGTCCGCGCGGGCGGTTCTGGCGCGGGTTCGCGTTCCGCTGGTGGCGCTGAAGCCGCCAGATCTCGATGGGAGCGGGTTCGGCGATGGCCGCGGCTTCGGCGTCCGGCTCCACCGCTTCCGTCGGCTGCGAGGCGTCGGGGTCCGGCGATACCTCGGCCTCGGCCGAGGTCGCGACCTCCGCCGTCTCCTCGGTCTCCGCGCCGGCCTCGGGGGAAGCCTCGACGGCGGCCGGCTGCTCAGGCTCGACGGCGGCGGCCTGCGGCGCGATCTCCTCGGCCTGCGATTGGGTTTCCTCGGCCTGCGGATCGGTCGAAGCATCGGGCGGGGCGGCATCGCCCTCGTCGGAGCTCGCCGCGGCCTCGGCCGGAACCGCCTCCGCGTCCTCGGCGGCGGCCTCCTCCGGCTGCGCCTCGCCCCCGGCGTCGCCGGTCGCCTCGGGCGATGCGGCGTCCTCGGCCTGCACCGACCCGTCCGTCACCGGCGTGGCCGGCACCGTCGCGGCGGCCGGAATGAGCGGCACGGTGATCGCCGGACCCGGCCGGCTCTCGGCGGCGTAGCCGAGGGATTTCAGGATCGAGGCGAAATCCTCGCCGGAGCAGCCGACGAGCGAGGTCATGCCGACCGTCGCGACGAAGCCGTCGCCGTCGGCGGTGCCGGCCGGCGGATCGCCCGGGGTCGTGCCGGGGCGATAGGCGATGGCGGGCCGGATCAGGTCGGCCAGGCGCTCGAGGATGTCCACGCGCACGGCCCGCTCGCCGCAGACCCGGAAGCCGGCCGCGCGGTAGAGCCCCTTGGCGATCGCCGGATCGACCTTGATCGAGGTGCGACCCGAGCCCGCGAGGTGGGCGATCTCGTCGAGGCCGGGCTGTTCGAGGCCGCCGTTCTTCAGCGCCCAGAGTTGGGCGGCCAGGGTGCGGGGCGCCGGCTTGAGGAGCGCCGGCAGGAAGATGTGGTAGGCGCCGAAGCGGACGCCGTGGCGACGCAGCGCCCCGCGGCCGTCCTGGTCGAGGCTGCGCATCTCGTGCATCACCTTCGACCGTTCGAGGACGCCGAGCGCCTCGACCACTTGGTAGCCGATGCCCTTCGACAGGCCGACGAGGTCGGCGGCCGTCTCGATCTCCATGAGCGGCCCGAGCAGGCGCACGACGTAGGCCTTCAGCCAGGCGACGAGCCGGGCCTCGACCTTGTCGCGGGCCGGGCCCGTGAGCTGCTCGTCGGCGATCAGCCGGACATGGGGCTCGAACAGCTTGTCGCCCGGCGTCAGCTTGGCGACGGGGTCGCCCGTCCAGCGGATCACGCCGTCGTGGGAGAGCACGAGCGAGGAATCGGCCGCGGCCGAGAAGCGCTCGGCCCGGGCCTCGATCTCGCCCGAGAGCGCCTTCTCGGCGGCGCTGCGCAGGGTCTTGGCCTCGTGGCCCTCGGCCCCGGGATCGGCGACGAACTGGAAGCCGTGCAGATGGCCGACATGCTGGCCCTCGACGGTAACGTCCCCGCCGGCGGTGATCTCAGCTTCCAACATCGTTTTCTCTCTGAGGCGCCGCATCAGGACGCTGGTGCGCCGGTCGACGAAACGGCTCGCGAGGCGTTCGTGCAGGGCGTCGGATAGCCTGTCCTCTACCCGACGCGTCTCGCCCTGCCAATGAGCGGGATCAAGAAGCCAGTCCGGCCGGTTCGCGACGAAGGTCCAGGTGCGGCCCTGCGCGATTCGCTGCGAGAGCGCGTCGATGTCGCCGTCGGTCCGGTCGATCATCGCGACGTGCTTGGCGAACCAGTCGTTCGGGATGCGGCCCGCCATGCCCCGCATCAGGAAGCGATAGAGCTGCGCCACGAGGTCGGCATGGGTCTGGGGATGGACTTTGCGGTAATCGGGCACGCCGCAGGTGTCCCAGAGCCGCTGCACCGCGGACGGGCTGCGGGCGAGATCGCGGATGTCGTCCTCCCGCGCCAGGATTTCGAGGGCCGATTGGTCCTCGCCCATCGGCGCCCGCGTCAGGCCGGGCTCGCGTGGGTGCTCGTCGAGGCTCTCCTGCAGGGCCGCGAGCGAGTGGAACCGCAGGTCGGGGTTGCGCCATTGCAGCATCCGCAGCGGCTCGAAATCGTGGCTCTCCAGCGCTTCGATCATCTCGGGCTCGAAGGGCGGGCAGCGCCCCGTCGACCCGAAGGTTCCGTCGGAGAGGTGGCGGCCGGCCCGGCCCGCGATCTGGCCCATCTCCGGCGGCGTCAGCTTTCGAAAGCGGGTCCCGTCGTATTTCCAGTTGGCGGCGAAGGCGACGTGGTCGACGTCGAGGTTCAGCCCCATCCCCACTGCGTCGGTGGCGACGAGGTAGTCGACGTCGCCCGACTGATACAGCTCGACCTGCGCGTTGCGGGTGCGGGGCGAGAGGGCGCCCAGCACCACGGCCGCGCCGCCGCGCTGGCGACGGATCAGCTCGGCGATGGCGTAGACCTCCTCGGCCGAGAAGGCGACGATCGCCGTGCGGCGAGGCAGGCGCGAGAGCTTCTTCTCGCCGGCAAATGTCAGCTTCGAGAGCCGCGGCCGCGTCGTGGTGTGGATGCCCGGGATCAGCGACTGCACCAGCGGCAGCATGGTGGAGGAGCCGATCAGGAGGGTCTCCTCGCGCCCGCGCTGGTGCAGCAGCCGGTCCGTGAAGACGTGGCCGCGATCCATGTCGGCCGAGAGCTGGATCTCGTCGATGGCGACGTAGGACACGTCGAGGTCGCGCGGCATCGCCTCGATGGTGGAGATCCAGTAGCGGGGCCGGTCCGGCTTGATCTTCTCCTCGCCGGTGACGAGGGCGACCTGCTCGGGTCCGACGCGGGCGACCACCCGCAGGTAGACCTCGCGGGCGAGCAGCCGCAGGGGCAGGCCGATCATGCCGGTCGGGTGCGCCAGCATCCGCTCGATCGCGAGATGGGTCTTGCCGGTATTGGTCGGCCCGAGCACCGCCGTGACGCCGCGCGCGCGGGCCTGCGGGGGTAGAGAGCGGCGGGTCATGGTTTGGGGGCGGTCCCTTCGCCGGCGCGGCCGGCGGCACGGGGCCGCCGAGGGTCAGTCGTCCCGGCGCCTGGGACCGGAGCGTCTCGCCCCACGCCGTTCCCCCTCATATGGGGCGGCGGCACCCTCCGCGCCAAGGCGGTCCTCCGCGCCGGATCGGCCGTCGACGCCGCCGGGCAGGCCGTAGATCTCGATCCGCGTGTTGCTCTTCGGCGTCGAGAGGTCGGCGCAGAGCGTGTCGGGAACGCTGGTGATCGGCCCGCGCCGAGGCGGGCGGCCCTCGATCACCTGGGCCGAGGAGAAAGCGTCGCCGCCGCAATCGGAGTCCGTGCCGAGGCTTTCCGCGCCGGCCGGCGCGACGAGCAGCGCGGCGAGGAAGAGGCCGCGAATCACGGTGCGCTACCGGCCACCTTCGAGGCTCGCCAGGGCGGCCGAGCCCTCCGCCGCGGCCGCCGTGGTCGTGCCGCCGCGCGACCAGCGGGTCGCCTCGATAATGTTGGTGCCGACCGTGGTCTTCACCGAGATCCGGACCGGCAGGAGCACGCGGGTGCCCTCGACGGGGGCGAGCCACACCGACATGTCGCGGTTCTGCTCCATGAACTGGACGCCCGGCCGGTCCGGCCGGTGGCCGGCGATCGCCTGGTAGCGGGCGTTGCAGACGAGGACGGGCCCGGAATAGCCCGGCTTCTCGACCGTGCGGGTCTCGCCGTAGCTGAGGACCACGTTGAACCGCGTCGCGCCGTCGAAGACGGGCAGGGTGCGGTTGCAGTTCTCGGAATCGGTGAGCTCGCCCCGGCTCTGCGCGGGCATCATCAGCGCGCTCGCCGGATCGACGACGCCGCGCTTGTTGGCGGGCGTGACCGGCACGCGGTCGCCCATGTCGACCAGCGGCGGCGTCACCTCGGCCTGGGTCACGTTCCCGCGCGCCAGCGCCATCCGCACCGCGATGCCGGCATTGGACGTGCGCGTCGCGATCGAGAAGGCGCTCGGCTGCGGGCCGGCCGCGATGAGGCCGCTGGCCCGGGCCGAGCCCATGCCGCCGGTCACCGCGCCGACGAGGCCGGTGAGCCGGGCCGAGACGTCCATGCGGTACCGGGTGCCCTCGAACAGTCCCGAGACCTGCGCGGTGCCGATCGGGATGCCGGCGAGGTTCACGCTGTAATCGACGCTCACGGTCGCCTGCGCCGCCTTCGGCCGTGCCAGAGCGGAGGAACCGCCCAGAACCGCCAGGGCGGTGGCGGCGAGGAGGAGGCGCTGGACGCACATGTCTGGGAACCCGAAATCCTGTGGGGCCGCACGACCGACGGGCGCCGTGGGATCACTCCGCCGGCATCGTGGCCGCTCATGGTTAACAGATCGTTGGGCGGCGTGAAGTCGCCTCGACCGGCGGCAATTCCTCCCGAGGCGCCGAACTCATGTTGATGGCGAGCCCTCTGGGCGGAGGGCACGACCGATCCGACGACCAATCCCGTCGTTCCGGGTTCGCTTACAGCGCCCCCGAATGACGGGATTGGTTTTCGTTCCGTCGTCGAACGCGGCGGCAACCCGAGGTCGGAGCCCTGCAATTTCGTCGCTCCGCCTTGACGGCGAGGGCGCCTCTCCCCTATAGCCTCGCGCCTTCGATGAGAGCGCCGCTCGAATGGGTCAGGCGTGCGTGAGGCTGTTCCCCAGCTTCCCGCCTGAGACCGACGAGACGCGTAAACGATACAGGATCTTGAACAATGTCGCGCCGTTGCGAACTCACGGGCAAAGCCGTGCAGACCGGCCACCTCGTGAGCCACTCGAACCGCAAGACCAAGTGCCGGTTCCTGCCGAACCTGTGCCAGGTCACGCTACAGTCGGACGCCCTGAAGCGCCGCGTGCGCCTGCGGGTCACCGCCCATGCGCTCCGCTCGGTCGAGCATCGCGGCGGCCTCGACGCCTTCCTGATCAAGGCCCGCGAGATCGAACTCTCGCAGACCGCCCGTCTCCTGAAGCGGGACATCGAGAAGAAGCTCGCCGAGACCGAGAACCCGGTCGCGGCCTGAGGAATCCGACGGCAGCATCCCGGATGCTGCCTGTCCTCCCGAACAGACCTGGTCGTTTCAGCCGCCGCATGCGCCCCGCCTGCGGCGGCTTTCCGTCTTGAGGCGCGCCGATGAGCGCGCTGTCCCTGATCGCACCGATCTTCGGCATCGTGCTGATCGGCTGGGTCGCATCGGTCGCCGGGCTCCTCTCCGACCGCGTCAGCGACGGGTTGTCGGAATACGTCTTCTCCATCGCCGTCCCGGCGCTGATCATCACGACCCTGACGCGGCCGGGGCTGTCGGGCGAGGTGAACCCGACCTTCTGGGTCAGCTATTTCGGCGGCGCCGCGATCGCCTGGACCATCAGCTCGCTCATCGCACGGCGCCGGGAGGGCATCGAGCGCAAGGGCGCCGTCCTGCACGGATTCGCCGCGAGCCAGTCCAACACGATCTTCGTCGGCGTGCCGATGATCCTCCAGGCCTACGGCGAGGATGGCGCCTTCCCGCTCTTCATGCTGCTCGCCGTGCACCTGCCGATCATGATGGCGGCCGCGACCTTCCTCGTGGAGGTCGGGAGCGACCGGCCCCTGCTGGAGCGGCTCGGCGGCCTCGTCGCCGTCCTGGCCAGGAACCCGATCGTGATCGCGCTCGCGATCGGGCTGACGCTGCGGCTGGTCGGGATCGCGCCCGCGGGCCTGGCCAAGACCCTCATCGACGGCTTCGCCGGAACCGCCTCCGTCTGCGCCCTGATCGCGCTCGGCGCGGGCCTCAAGCGCTATCGCCTGGCCCATGACCTGCCCGGCGCGCTGACGATCTCCGGTCTGAAGCTCGTCGTCCACCCCCTCGCGGTGTGGCTGCTGGCCTTCCACGTCTTCACGATGCCGCCGGCCTATGCCGGCGTGGCGGTCCTGTTCGCGGCGAGCCCCGTCGGGATCAATTCCTACCTGCTCGCCATCCGCTACGGGGCGGAGAAGGGCGTCATCGCGGCCTCGGTCCTGGCCTCGACGCTGCTCGCCATCGTCACGTCGATCGGCTGGCTGATGGTGCTCGGGCGGGCGTGAGGCCTACCGGGCGCGCTTGCGCTCGGGCTGCCTCGCGGGCCGTCCCCCATCCTCCTCGAACAGCTCCGCCAGCTTCTCGGTCATCGCCCCGCCGAGCTCCTCGGCGTCGATGATCGTCACGGCGCGGCGGTAGTACCGCGTCACGTCATGGCCGATGCCAATGGCCAGCAGCTCCACCGGCGAGCGGGTCTCGATATCCTCGATCATCCAGCGCAGGTGGCGTTCGAGGTAGTTGCCGGGGTTCACGGACAGGGTCGAATCGTCCACCGGCGCGCCGTCCGAGATCACCATCAGGATCTTGCGCTGCTCCGACCGCGCGAGCAGGCGCTTGTGGGCCCAGTCCAGCGCCTCGCCGTCGATGTTCTCCTTGAGAAGCCCCTCGCGCATCATCAGTCCGAGGTTCTTCCGCGCCCGGCGCCAGGGCGCGTCGGCCGACTTGTAGACGATGTGCCGAAGGTCGTTGAGGCGGCCGGGCCCGACGGGCTTGCCGATCCCGAGCCAGGACTCGCGCGACTGCCCGCCCTTCCAGGCCCGCGTCGTGAAGCCGAGGATCTCGACCTTGACGCCGCAGCGCTCCAGCGTCCGCGCCAGGATGTCGGCGCAGGTCGCGGCCACCGTAATCGGGCGCCCGCGCATGGACCCGGAATTGTCGAGCAGTAGCGTGACCACGGTATCGCGGAAGTTCGTGTCCTTCTCCTGCTTGAAGGAAAGGGGCTGGAAGGGATCGATCACCACGCGCACGAGGCGGGCCGGATCGAGCTGGCCCTCCTCGAGGTCGAAGTCCCAAGCCCGGTTCTGCTGCGCGAGGAGCCGGCGCTGCAGGCGGTTCGCCAGGCGCCCGACCACGCCCTGAAGATGGGCGAGCTGCTTGTCGAGATAGGTGCGCAGGCGCGCGAGCTCGTCCGCGTCGCAGAGATCCTCGGCGTGGATGACCTCGTCGAAGCGGGGATTGAAGACCTTGTACTCCGGACCGCGCAGTTCGTTGGCCCGCGACGAGGGCGGGCGCCACGCCTCGGACGCCTCCTCGGAATCGGATTCCTCGGCCTCGTCCGGCAGGTCGCCGGAGGGCGCGTCGGCGGCCTCGGTCGCTCCCTCCTGCAGCTCGTCGGAAGCCTCCTCGGAGCTTTCCGTCTCCGAGCGGTCGCCCTGGGACTGCTCCTCGGCCTCGCCCTCGCTCGGCGTCTGCTCGTCGTCCTGGGCCTCGTTCTCGTCGTCCTCGTCGTCGTCCGGGTCGAGCGGCGACTCGTCGGCCATTTCGAGGGAGGAGAGCAGCTCGCGGACCGAGCGGGCGAAGGCGCGCTGGTTCTCGATGCTGCCCAGCAGGCCGTCGAGGTCCTTGCCCGCCCGCTCCTCGATATGGCTGCGCCAGAGGTCGACGATCTTGGCCGCGGCCTTGGGCGGCGCCTCGCCGGTCAGGCGCTCGCGGACCATCAGGGCGACGGCGTCCTCCATCGGCGCGTCGGCCCGGTCGGTGATGTCCTCGTACTTGCCGCCGCGGTGATAGCGGTCCTCCAACATCGCCGAGATGTTGCCGGCCACGCCCGCCATCCGCCGGGAGCCGATCGCCTCGACGCGGGCCTGCTCGACGGCGTCGAACACCGCGCGCGCCGCCGAGCTCTCGGGCGCCAGACGCCGGTGCACGGCGACGTCGTGGCAGCCGAGCCGGAGCGCCATGGAATCGGCGTTACCGCGCAGGATCGCGACGTCGCCGGCCGAGAGCTTGCGCGGCGGCTCGGGCAGCCGGGCCTTGTCGCCGGTGAGCGCCGGCCGGTCGCTGGCATAGGTGACCTCGATCTCGGACCGCCGCGCGATGGCGCGCAGGCAGCCCGCGACGGAGCGCTTCAGCGGTTCTGCGACGGGCTCCCGGCGCTCGCCGGGCTTGCGGTTGGAGATCGCCACGTTGCTACTTCTTCACGGAGTCTAAGTCGAAGGGACGATGCAATATGTCGTCCCACGTATAAGGGCATCTGTCCGGAAACTCGCCGACGGGAAGGTGGCACTCTTCCGATGCCCAATTTCGGGAGATCGGATAGATATCATCACGGATCTCATCGACGGACGCATTCAAGCTCGGACTTCTTTTCAGTATGCGATCATAACGCCTACGCTGCTCCATGATGGAGTAGATCCAGCTCGGAGTGCGCATCTCAGGCTGCTGGTCCCATTTCAGCATGTGCATCAACAACACGCGCAACGCGCCCTCCAGACGACTGTACTGTGCGGCACCCACGTCGCTCAGTTCCTCGGCGATGTTGTCGAGATCGAGAGCGTCGGTCCTGCCGGAGTGCAGGAGCGCGACCTGCGCCTCGACCCAGCCGTAGAGGTCCTGGTCGTGGCGGGGCGAGGGAGCGTGAGCCTCATCTTCGGCCGGCTTGCGCAGCAGGGTTGACATGGCTCGATCTACCGCTTGACGGAGTCGAATTCGAATGGACGTTCCAGGATCTCGTCCCACTCGTAGGGACATTCCGGCGGAAACTCATCGGGCGGAAGATGCGTCTCCTCCGACGCCCAATCGCGCGCGTCGGGGTAGGCTTTCGTCATGGCCTCACCGACTCGCGGTTTCAGGCCTGGGTTCTCTGCCAAGATATCGGACAGCCGGCGGCGCTGCTCGCGGATGGAAAAGATCCAACTCGCCGTACGGTGTTCGGGCTGCTGATCCCATTTCAGCATGTGCATCACGAGGACGCGCAAAGCGCTGCGGAGTTTGGCGAATTCGCTCTTAGACAAACCCTCGAGCTCCTCCGCGACATGATCAAGATCGAGATCCTCAAAACGGCGCGCACGGAGGATGCCGGCTTGTTCGAGAAGCCACGAGTAGAAGTCTTCCTCGTAGCGCGCCCCGCGGCCGGACGGCATCGCGTCCTCGGAAAGCCGCGTATCTTTCAGAGCCGGCTCAGCCATCGCGCCCTCCCGCAAAACCTCAGCTCAGTGCCACGTTCACCGCGCTCTCCGGCAGGTCCTTCCCGAAGGCGCGCTGGTAGAACTCGGCGACGAGCGTCCGCTCCAGCTCATCGCACTTGTTGAGGAAGGTGACGCGGAAGGCGAAGCCGATGTCCTGGAAGATGTCGGCGTTCTCCGCCCAGGTGATCACCGTGCGCGGGCTCATCACCGTCGAGAGGTCGCCGTTCACGAAGGCGTTGCGGGTGAGATCGGCGACGCGGACCATGCGGTTGACGATGTCCCGCCCGCCGTCGCGGTGGTAGTGCGCCGCCTTCGAGAGCACGATGTCCACCTCGCGGTCGTGGGCGAGGTAGTTCAGGGTGGTGACGATGGACC
The DNA here is from genome assembly GCF_022179305.1 of Methylobacterium iners. Lineage (GTDB taxonomy): Bacteria > Pseudomonadota > Alphaproteobacteria > Rhizobiales > Beijerinckiaceae > Methylobacterium > Methylobacterium iners. The sequence goes on along the minus strand of NZ_BPQP01000035.1, from coordinate 6,534 downwards.
AGCGGTCCATCTGGCCCTGATTGATCTGCTGGGTGCCGTGGTAGAGCCCCGAGGTGTCGCCCAGGCCCACCGTGTTGGCGGTGGCGAAGAGCCGGAAGGCCGGGTGAGGGCGGATCACCCGCTTCTGGTCGAGGAGCGTCAGGCGCCCCGAGACCTCGAGCACCCGCTGGATCACGAACATCACGTCGGGGCGGCCGGCATCGTACTCGTCGAAGACCAGCGCGACGTTGTTCTGCAGGGCCCAGGGCAGGATGCCGTCCTGGAAGGCGGTGACCTGCTTGCCCTCCTGCAGCACGATCGCGTCCTTGCCGACGAGGTCGATGCGGGAGATGTGGCTGTCCAGGTTGATCCGGATGCAGGGCCAGTTCAGCCGGGCGGCGACCTGCTCGATATGGGTCGACTTGCCCGTGCCGTGATAGCCCGTCACCATCACGCGGCGGTTCCTCGCGAAGCCGGCGAGGATCGCCAGCGTCGTCTCGCGGTCGAAGATGTAGTCGGGATCGAGGTCGGGCACGTGCTCGTCGGTCTTCGAGAACGCGGGCACCTTGAGGTCGAGGTCGATGCCGAAAACCTCGCGCACGGAAACGGTCCGGTCGGGCAGCGAAGCGGGCGTGTCGTCAGAGAGCATACAGGACCTCGTCGGGGCGGGCGCCGGCGTCTCGCGCTCGGTCGTCCGCGTCTGGTTCTATCCGAAAAACCCTCGAGCCTTGGGAAGGCCGCGGGCGATCGCTTTCCTTAATCGCCGCCGGCGAAGAACGCCAAGGGCTGCGGCTGCCCCGAATATAGGGCTTCGCGCGCCGTTTGCCGCTGTCTCGCACCAGACGAACGCATGGCGGGCTGCATCGTTCGTGCCGCGGGTCAGCACATCCCGGCGGCGCGCAGGGTGTCGTGGGCGCGGATGATGTCGCGCAGGCGCTCCTCGAACGAACGGTCGCCGCCGTTCGCGTCGGGATGGAAGCGCTTCACCAGCACCTTGTACTGCGCCTTGATCGCGGCCGAGTCGGCGCCGTCCTCGAGCCCGAGCACGTCGAGCGCGCGCAGCACCTTGGCCGAGCGCCGCGGGCGCATTGGCTCGGGCGCGGCGCGGCGCGCGGTCTCGCCGACGCCCTCGGCCCGCAGGATGCCGAGCGGATCGACATAGGCCCAGTCCCGCGTCGGCTCGGGCTTGCGGGCGGCGCCGGCGCGGGTCGCCGGGTTCACGCCCATGGCCCAGGTCGGGCGGTGCCCGATCACGGCATCCTTCTGATAGGCCTGGACGGCGGCGTCATTCATGCCGTCGAAGTAGTTGTAGGTCGCGTTGTAGGCGCGCACGTGGTCCATGCAGAAGCGCCAGTACTGCCCCTCTGCCTTGCGGCCCTTCGGGGCGCGGTAGAGGCCTTGATTGGTGCAGCCCGGCGTCTCGCAGCCCGGCGCGGCCGCCTTCGGCTCGTCGCAGGTCGGTTTGATGCGGATGCGGTCGAACAGGCGCGAGTTGAGATCCATGACGGGGCGATTATGAGGGGGTGGCTTTGAGACACAAGGGCGGCGGGCCTGATGCCGCATGTCGACATCGGGGGTTGACGACCCGGGGGCGATCCCCGGCCCGTCGGGGCAGGCGAGGCGAAGGAGCGAAGATGCAAACCGGCGAAACGCTGAAGGACTGGATGGCCGCGACGCTCGATGCCGCGCTCAAGCCCTCCCACCTCGACGTCATCGACGAATCCCATCTCCATGCCGGCCATGCCGGCTGGCGCGAGTCCGGCGAGACGCATTTCCGGCTCGACCTCGTCTCCGCCGCCTTCGATGGAAAGAGCCGTGTCGAGCGCCATCGCATGGTCAACGCGATCCTCGACCCGGCGTTCAAGCGCGGGCTCCATGCCCTGGCCGTGCGCGCGCGGACCCCGTCCGAAGCCGCCTGACCGGCGCTTTTCCTCTTCCGGGAGATGGTGTGCGTGGCCCTGCAATGCACCCCCAGGATCGCCATCGCGGAAGAGGAGCTCGAGGAATCGTTCGTGCGGGCCTCGGGTCCCGGCGGGCAGAACGTCAACAAGCTCTCCACCGCGGTCCAGCTGCGCTTCGACGTGCGCCGCTCGGCCTCGCTGCCCGACGCCGTCGCCATCCGCCTGATGCGGCTCGCGGGCAAGCGCCTGACGGGGGAGGGGGTTCTCATCATCAATGCGCAGCGCTTCCGCACCCAGGAGCGCAACCGCGCCGATGCCCGCGAGCGCCTCGCCGCGCTGATCGCCGAGGCGGAGGTGCCGCCGACGCCCCGGCGCGCCACCCGGCCGACGCTGGCCTCCAAGAAGCGCCGCCTGGACGAGAAGAGCCGGCGGGGCGCCACCAAGCGGTTGCGGGGCGATTTAGCCTCGGAGTGAGTGCCTAGATGGGCGCAGACGCTCGCAAGTGCGCTCGCCCTCCACCTCTACCGCTTTGTACGCGGGGACCGCGACAGGCACCTCTCCCAGGGGGAGAGGGTTGGGGTGAGGGGAGCGAACTCTCCGGATGGGGCACGCCCCTCACCCTGTCCCTCTCCCCATAGGAGAGGGAACCCGCGCCTTACGCGACGGGCGTTGGTTCGATCCGGGGTGGATGAATGCGTCACCGTGAAGATGCGACATCGATCCGTCCGGCGGATCATCGCGCAGGATGATCGGTTCAGCGCCCATCCGACGACGCCGGCCGCCGGACGATCGCGATGCGCCCTGGCACGTCGGCGCCGCGCTCCCGGCGGATCGCGGCCTCTTCCAGCGTCAGCAGTTCGAGCCCGCCCGAGGCGACCGCTTCGCGCAGGTGGGCGTCGCCGTGGGCGTAGCGGGCGTCCGCGCCGAGCTTGACCCCATCGCCGTCCTGCGACTGCACGGTGAAGGCCGCGAGGCCGCCGGGCCGCAGCGCGCGGCCGATCCCGGCCAGGATGGGCCCGAGGTCGCCGAGATAGATGAAGACGTCGGCCGCGAGGACGAGGTCGAACGAGTCCGGTGTCGCGCCCGCGAGGAAGCCCGTCAGGTCGCCCTCGATCAGCCCATGATAGCGTCCGGTCCGCTCGGCCCGCGCCAGCATGGCGGGCGAGAGATCGATCCCGGTCAGGCGCTCGACCCGGCCCGCCAGGGCCTCGCCCATCAGCCCGGTGCCGCAGCCGAGATCGAGCCCGTCGCCGAAGCGGGGCGGCGCGTGCGCGGCGAGGGCCGCGCGCAGCATCGCCGGCCCGCGGTAATGCAGATCGCCGACGAGGTGGCGCTCGAAGCGGTCCGCGTAGCCGTCGAACAGGGCGCGCACATAGGCCGGCGAGATCGCGTCCAGCGCATTCCCGACGCCGAGCTGCGCCAGGTGCAGGCGGGCGCCGAGCCCGTCGTCCGGGTCGAGGTCGAGGGCGTTGGCGTAGGCCCGCAGGGCGGCGTGGTGATCGTCGAGGGCGCCGCCCTCGCGGTGGCGGGCCTCCAGCGCCCGGCCGAGGAGGAACCAGGCGGGGGCGAAGCGCGGGGCGCGCTCGAGCGCCTGCTCGGCCATCTCCGCCGCACCCGCCGCGTCGCCCTCGGCGAGGCAGGCCTCGGCATAGGCGTAGCGGCGGTCGGCGAGGAGATCGCCCGAGCTGGTCTGACGGGACATGAGGGTTCGTGGGTGAGCGCGCGGCGCCCTATATAGCCGCTCCCATGCCGATCCGCGCCAGCGACCTCCTCACCCTCACCCGCGAGGGCCTGTACTGCCCCCTCGGGCGCTTCCACGTCGATCCGACCTGGCCGGTGGAGCGGGCGCTGATCACCCACGGCCATGCCGACCATGCCCGTTCCGGCCATCGCGCCGTGCTGGCGACGCCCGAGACCCTGCGGATCATGGCCGTGCGCTACGGCGAGGATTTCTGCGGCACGCGGCAGGAGGCGCGGCTCGGCGAGACGATCCGCGTCGGGGACGTCGCCGTCCGCTTCGCGCCGGCCGGCCACGTGCTCGGCTCGGCGCAGATCGCGATCGAGGCCGAGGGCGTGCGCGTCGTGGTCTCGGGCGACTACAAGCGCGCCTACGACCCGACCTGCCTGCCCTTCGAGGTCGTGCCCTGCGACGTGTTCATCACCGAGGCCACCTTCGGCCTACCGGTGTTCCGGATGCCGGACACCCGGGACGAGATCCGGAAGCTCCTCGATTCCGTGGCCCTGTTCCCGGAGCGCGCCCACATCGTCGGCGCCTACGCGCTGGGCAAGGCGCAGCGGGTGATGGCCCTACTGCGGGAGGCCGGCTACGACCGGCCGATCTACCTGCACGGCGCGATGGAGAAGCTGACCGAGCTCTACAAGCGCGAGGGCATCCCGCTCGGTGAGACGCCGAAGGTCGTCGCCGCGGAGCGCCCGAAGCTCCACGGCGCCGTGGTGCTCTGCCCGCCCTCCACGATCCAGGACCTGTGGTCGCGCAAGTTTCCCGATCCGGTCACCTCCTTCGCCTCGGGCTGGATGCGGGTACGCGCGAGGGCCCGCCAGAAGGGCGTGGAGCTGCCGCTCGTCATCTCGGATCATTCCGATTGGCCCGACCTCTGCCGCACGATCCGCGAGACTGGGGCTGGGGAGGTCTGGGTCACGCACGGGCAGGAGGACGCGCTGGTGCATTGGTGCGGCACGCAGGGGATCAAGGCGCGGCCGCTGCACATGCTGGGCTACGGCGACGAAGAGGTGGAGAGCGCGGAGGCGGCCGCGTGAACGACTTCGCGCACCTCCTCGACCGCCTCGCCTACGAGCCGCGTCGCAACGCCAAGCTGCGGCTCCTGCAGGATTATTTCGCGCACACGCCCGACCCGGAGCGCGGTTTTGCCCTTGCCGCAATGACGGGCGGGCTGACGTTCCGCGAGGCGAAGCCCGCGATGATCCGGGGCCTGGTGGAGGCGCGGATCGACCCGGTGCTGTTCGCGCTCTCGCACAATTACGTGGGCGATCTGGCCGAGACGACGGCGCTGATCTGGCCGGGAAGCGCGACGCGCTCTCCTCCCCCTTGTGGGGAGGAGTTGGAGGTGGGGGTGGTTCCGCTTGCCTCCGCGCAGGGTCAGCCAGCCACCCCCACCCCTGCCCCTCCCCACAAGGGGGAGGGGAGTCCCGCGCCCATCGGCCACAACAACCCGCCGCCGCACGTGCCCACCCTCGCGGAAGTCGTTGAGACGCTCGCGACCACGAAAAAAGCCGAACTCCCCGCCCACATCGCCGGCTGGCTCGATGCGCTCGACGAGACCGGGCGCTGGGCGCTCCTCAAGCTCATCACCGGGGCGCTGCGCGTCGGCGTCTCGGCGCGGCTCGCCAAGAGCGCGGTCGGGGCGCTGGGGGGCCACGATGCCGACGCGGTCGAGGAGGTCTGGCACGGGCTGACGCCGCCCTACGAGGGGCTGTTCGCCTGGGTGGAGGGGAGGGCCGCGCGGCCGGAGACCCTGAACCCGGCGCCCTTCCGCCCGCCCATGCTCTCGCACCCGATCGAGGAGGAGAGCGATTTCGAGAAGCTGGAGCCCGAAGCCTTCTCCGCCGAGTGGAAATGGGACGGCATCCGCGTCCAGCTCGTGGGCGGGCGCGACCGCGCCGGCGAGCAGGTGGCGCGCATCTATTCCCGCACCGGCGAGGACATCTCCCACGCCTTTCCCGACCTCGCCGAGGCGGTCACCTTCGAGGGCGCGCTCGACGGCGAGCTGCTGATACTGCGCGAGGGCCGCGTCCAGAGCTTCAACGTCCTGCAGCAGCGCCTGAACCGGAAGGCGGTGACGGCCAAGCTCCTCGAGGAGTTCCCGGCCCATGTCCGGGCCTACGATCTCCTCACCGCGGGGGGCGAGGACCTGCGGCCGCTCGCCTACGAGGCGCGCCGGCAGCGCCTCGAAGCCTTCGTGGGGAATCTCGACCACGCCCGCATCGACCTCTCGCCGCTCGTCCCCTTCGCGACCTGGGACGACCTCGCCGCCGCCCGCGCCGACCCGGCTTCCGTGGGGGCGGGCGAGGATGCCGACGCCATCGAGGGCGTCATGCTCAAGCGCCTCAGCTCTCCCTACCTGCCCGGCCGGCCGAAGGGCCCGTGGTGGAAGTGGAAGCGCGAACCGCACATCGTCGACGCGGTGATGATGTACGCCCAGCGCGGCCACGGGAAGCGCTCGTCCTACTACTCGGACTACACCTTCGGGGTGTGGCGCGACCGCCCGGAGGGCGGCGCGGAGCTGGTGCCCGTCGGCAAGGCCTATCACGGCTTCACCGATGCCGAGCTGATGAAGCTCGACCGCTTCGTCCGCAACCACACCACGAAGCGCTTCGGCCCCGTGCGCGAGGTCGAGTACGGCTCGGAGAAGGGCCTCGTGCTCGAGATCGCCTTCGAGGGCGTGCAGCGCTCGACCCGGCACAAGTCGGGCGTCGCGATGCGCTTCCCCCGGGTCAGCCGCATCCGCTGGGACAAGCCGCCGGGCGAGGCCGACCGGATCGAGGCCCTGGAGCGCATCCTGGCGCGCGGCGAGCGCGAGGTCGCGCCGGGAGCGGCGCTGGAGGGCGGGGAATGAGACTGGCCGACCCTAATCGCCCCGGTAAAATCCCTCACGCCCTTTCCCGGACGGGTGGA
>NZ_BPQP01000034.1 GCF_022179305.1 Methylobacterium iners | reverse complement strand
CCCGGAATGACGGAGTTGGACTTCGTTCCGTTGCGGACATCGCCGTTAACCCGAGTTTGAAGCCCCGAAGGCTCACCCGGTGTTGTTGCGGGCGTCATCCGTTGATGCCATACGCGCGCCGGGTGCACGGTCCTGCCAGGATCGGCAGGTCTTCGCGCTGGTCGGGCCGCCAGCGGTGGAGACCTGTGCCGATGCGGCAATATCCTCGCCCTGCGTCCGTGCTGCGCAGCCTGCTCACCAACGAGGCGAGCGGCGGCCTCGTCCTCATGGCGAGCGCCGCCCTGGCGCTCGTCGTGGCCAACTCGGCCCTCGCGCCCGGGTACTTCGCCCTGCTCCAGACCTATGTCGGGCCCCTGAGCCTGCTGCACTGGGTCAACGACGCCCTCATGGCCCTGTTCTTCCTGCTCGTCGGGCTCGAGATCAAGCGCGAGCTCCTCGACGGCCGCCTGCGCACCTGGCCCGACCGCATCCTGCCCGGCGTCGCCGCCCTCGGCGGCATGGCCGGACCCGCGCTGGTCTATACCGCCGTCAACTGGTCCTCGCCCGAGACCCTGCGCGGCTGGGCGATCCCAGCGGCCACCGACATCGCCTTCGCGCTCGGCGTGCTGGCGCTCCTCGGCTCCCGGGTGCCGGTCTCGCTCAAGATCTTCCTCACCGCGCTCGCCATCGTGGACGACCTCGGCGCGGTCCTCATCATCGCCGTGTTCTACACGGCCGACCTCTCGGTCGGGATGCTGGGGGCCGCCGCCCTGGTCCTGGCCGTGCTCCTCGGCCTGAACCGGGCCGGGGTGACGCGGCTGCCGGTCTACCTCGCGCTCGGCCTCGTTCTCTGGGTCTTCGTGCTGAGATCGGGTGTGCACGCCACGGTGGCCGGCGTGCTGCTCGCCATGACCATTCCGCTGCGCGCCAGCCCCGGCCGCCCGGAGGACGTCACCTCGCCCCTGCACCGGCTCGAACACGGGCTGCATCCCTGGTCGGCCTTCCTCGTCCTGCCGATCTTCGGCTTCGCCAATGCCGGCGTGTCGCTCGCCGGCGTCACCGGCGAGATGCTGCGCGATCCCGTGACCCTCGGCGTCGCGCTGGGGCTGTTCCTGGGCAAGCAGATCGGCGTGTTCGGCTTCGTGGTGGCGATCGTCAAACTTGGCCTCGCCCAGAAGCCGGCCCATGCGAGCTGGGGCCAGATCTACGGGGTTTCCCTGCTCTGCGGCATCGGCTTCACCATGAGCCTGTTCATCGGGCTGCTGGCCTTCGCCGGCTCCCCGGAGCGCGAGGCCGAGACCAAGATCGGCGTGCTCGCCGGCACCCTCGTCTGCATGGCGCTGGGGACGATCGTCCTGCTGCTCTCCTCACGCAGAAAGGCGCCGGCCTGAGACGGGCCGGTCATGCCCGGGCGTCGATGCTTGACGCGACACTGGCCAGGTCGGCGATGCGGGTGAAGGCACGAAGGTCGCTCACGTCGATGCGCGGCGTATTCCAGATCCGCAACGAACTGTGCCGAGAGCAGGCCCTGCACGACAGGACCGGAACGACCTACCTCGCCGTGAGGGACCAGAACAGCGAGGCAGGGCATGGCAGACGGGGCTCATTCCGAGGTGGTGCTTGCAGGGGCGACTGGCGGCCTCGGCTTGCGCATCGCGCAGGCGCTCGTCCGGCAGGGTGCAACGGTGAGGGCGTTGGTGCGGCCGGGGACGAGCGCGGACCGGCTCGCACCGCTCGAGCAGGCCGGAGCGAAGGTGGTCCCGGCGAACTTGCTGGATGCGGCGGAGCTGGCGCAGGCGTGCAAGGGCACGGTCTGCGTCGTCTCGGCCCTGAACGGCCTGGAGGAGACCATCATCGGCAGCCAGACGGCGCTGTTGAACGCGGCGGTTGCGGCCGGCGTGCCGCGCTTCATCCCGTCCGACTTCGCGCTCGACTTCACCAAGACGGAGCCGGGCGGCAACCGCAACCTCGATCTGCGCCGTGCCTTCCACGAACGCCTGGACGGCGCGCCGCTGCGGGCGACATCCGTCCTGAACGGCGGCTTCATGGACATGCTGACGGGCACGATGCCGCTGATCCAGTTCCGGTGGCGGCGCGTGCTCTACTGGGGCTCGGCGGACCAGCCCCTCGATTTCACCACCATGGACGACATCGCCGCCTACACCGCGGCGGCCGCCCTCGACGCTGACGCGCCGCGTATCCTGCGTATCGCCGGCGAGGTCGTCAGCGCCGAGGGCCTGGCGCGAGCGGCCGGCGAAGCGATGGGGGAGCGCTTCAAGACGCTGCGGGTCGGCGGCTTGGGCAGCCTCGACATGATGATCAGCGCCGCCCGTCTCCTGGCACCCGGGGGAGGGCAGGTCTTCCCGGCCTGGCAGGGCATGCAGTACCTGCGCGACATGTTCAGCGGTCGCGGCAAGCTCGACCCGCTCGACAACGGGCGCTACCCCGGGCTGCGCTGGACCGGCGTGCGCGAGGTGCTTGCGCGCCGGTGACCGGGACGCCGCGCGACCCCGCTGCCCGCCAGCGTGGTGCTCGGCCTGCACCCTGCCACCTTCGCCCGCATGCCTCCCGTCGCCGCTTCGAAGGATGGATTGCCTTTCACGAGGCTCCGCTTTCAACGTGCACCTCCACCGGCGACCGCCGCCATGGGCAAGATCCTGGGGTGTTCGGTGGGGAGCGAGCGGGCCGATCGAGAGCGCCGGGTTCATGACTCCGACATGTTGTGGACCATAGGCCTGCGAGGCGGACTGGACGCCGGCCTCGGGAAAGCGAGCGCAAGGCGGTTCGGAACGTCGACCGTAGGTTCATCGAAGGCGTTGAACATCCTTCGTCACGAGGCAGGACTGGTGTGCAGGATTTGTCGGGAATGACATCGACGCTCGACCTCGGGCGGACCTGCTGGCGCATCGCCCGGGCCGACCGCTTCGCCCTGATCGTCGATGCCGCAGACTACTTCACGACGCTCAGGCGCGCGATGATCCAGGCGCGGGAGTGCATCCTCCTGATCGGCTGGGATTTCGACACCCGCGTGGCGCTCACGATCGATGAGGATGGCGAGTGGCCCACCACGCTGGGGCCATTCATCGACGCCCTCGTCGACCGCCGGCCCGAGCTCGACATCCACGTCCTCAAGTGGGACCTCGGCCTCCTGCAGACGCTCGGCCGCGGGACCACGCCGCTGTTCGTCCTCGACTGGATGACGGACGAGCGCATCCACCTGCAGCTCGACCGGGTCCATCCCGTCGGCGCCTGCCATCACCAGAAGATCGTCGTCATCGACGATGCCATCGCCTTCTGCGGGGGCATCGACATCACGGTCGGGCGCTGGGACACGCGCCAGCACCTCGACGAGGATGCGCGCCGCAAGAGCCCCTGGGGCTTCGCGCAGCCGCCCTGGCACGACGCCACGACGGCCGTCGACGGGGAGGCCGCCCGCGCGCTGGGTGATCTTGCGCGCCTGCGATGGAAGCAGGCGACGGGCGAGGACCTCACGCCGCCGTCGCGGCCATCCGAGGATCGCTGGCCCGGGGACCTGCCAGCGACCTTCACGCAGGTCGAGGTCGGCGTCGCCAGGTCCCAGCCCGCCCACGGCGACGAGGGAGAGGCGCGCGAGATCGAGGCGTTTCTCCTCGCCGCCATCGGCCGGGCGCGGCGATGGATCTACATCGAGAGCCAGTACTTCGCCTCCGACATCGTGTCCCGCGCCATCATGGAGCGTCTTCGGGAGCCCCGCGGGCCGGAGATCGTGATCATCAACCCGCTGACGGCCGAAGGCTGGCTCGAGGAGCAGGTCATGGGCTCGGCCCGAAGCCTGATCCTGGAGCAGATCGACGAGGCGGATCACGCGGATCGATTCAGGATCTACTATCCCGTCACCGCGAACGGGACGCCGATCTACGTCCATGCCAAGATCCTGATCGTCGACGATCAGATCCTGAAGGTCGGCTCGTCGAACCTCAACAACCGGTCGATGGGCCTGGACACGGAGTGCGACCTCGTGGTCGAGGCCGCGGGCGCCGAGGGGATCGAGCGGAGCATTCGCGACGTTCGGCACGATCTTCTGGCCGAGCATCTCGGCACGACGGCCTCGGAGGTAGCCGCCGTCGAGGCCCGGAAGGGGGAGTCGCAGGTGGCCATGATCGAGGCGCTGAGACTGGTCCCGGGGCGCACGCTGGTTCCGCTCACGCCCGAGCCCCTCGCGGCCGCCGAGCGCGCGCTCGCCGCGAACCAGGCCCTCGACCCGGCCAGGCCCGAACCGATCGGCCGCCATCTCGGGGCTGTGGTCTCCTCGACCGTGGACGCGGTGCGCCTAGGGGTTTTCGGAAAGGACGTCCCGCGCTCCTGACCACGCGCCGGCCGGGTTGCCCCTGCGCACGCGTCAAGGCTGCCGATCCGGATCGACCTGCGCGGCATCGGGCCGCCACGTGACCACGCGGTAGAGGTACGTCAGGACGATCAGCCCGACGACGCCCTTGGAGACCGGGTCGAGATAGGCGGAAACCTGCTCGTAGCGATCCTGCAGCCAATAGCCCGCGACGGCCAGCAGCGTGGTCCAGACGAGCGTTCCGATGGTGGAGTAGACGAGGAACGGGAGCATGGGCATGGCGGCCAGGCCCGCCGGCACGGAGATCAGCGTGCGGACCGCGGGAACGAGCCGGCCCAGGAGCACGCCGACGCGTCCGCGCCGGTCGAACCACGTCCGCGCCCGGTCCACCTCCCCCGGGGAGACGGTCAGCCAGCGTCCGTGACGACCCGCGAGGCGCTTCAGCCGCTCGGGACCGAACTTTCGTCCGGCCCAGTACCAGGGCAGGGCACCGAGCACCGACCCGAGGGTCCCCGCCGCGATGACGCCGATCAGGCTCATGTCGCCCCGCGCGGCGACGAAGCCGGCCAGGGGCATGATGAGCTCCGAGGGAATCGGCGGAAACAGGTTCTCGGCGAGCATCAGGAGCGCGACGCCGAGGTAGCCTGCCTTCGCCAGGACATCTACGATCCACTCGAACATGAAATCCTTCGAACTCGTGTGAGGAGTGGCAAGATCGCCCATCCACACCTGGTGATGAGGGCCGGCACCTTCCCCGTTACCGCCGAAGCGGCTGTGATGTCACGGGACGGTTCAGGCCACCGGCCATACGCTGCCCCCTCACGCATCGGCGCGATGCGTCCTGGCAAACAGCGCGGCCATGACGGCGAGGCAGACCGTGAGGCCGGCGGGGAAGACGAGCGCGAAGATCCCGAGCCTATCGTAGACGGCAGCGCCGGCGACCGCGCCGATCAGCAGGGCCAGCCAGACCGCCGCATCGCCGATCCAACCCGAGGGCGGCCCCGTCTTGGTGAAGGCTGCGGCCAGCTTCTGACCCAGGCTGAACAGCGCCCCGGTGATGAAGGTCGTTCCCGCGCGGAAGCCTTGCACGGAGCCGAGGACGGCGTTCTGCGCACCCATGGCAAGAGCCAGGAAGAACGACGCCAGGCTCAGCTGGGGCAGTTGAAGCCCGAGGGCGAAGGCGCCCACGAGGAGGATGGCCTCGTAGGCCAGCACGGCCGCCGTCTTCCAGGGGGCGGGCGTGACGATCGACAACCCGCTGGCGATCGTCGAGCCGATCAGGAACGTGGCGATCAAGACCGCCGGCATGACGGCTTGACCCAGCGCGCCGTGGGAGACGGACACGCCCAGCTGCGTGGTGTTGCCGCTCATGAACGACGTGTAGAGGCCGCTGAGCTGGATGAACCCGATTGCATCGATGTATCCCGCGAGCGCCGTGAGCAGGAGGCCGAAGGTGAGTTGCCACGAGCGTCTCATGATGCTGGCCTCGGCGGGATCGCCCCGGGGTTACGACCCCTTCTCGCAACTTGCCAGCACGAGGCTTCGAACCGGCCGTGGATGGCCTCCTCAAGGGAGATTGGCTGGGACAGGCGGCGCGAAGCGATGCGGGCCCGTTGACGGCAGCCTCGTGCGGGCCGGAAGCGGGCGGTATGAAGGGTCGGGGGTTCCCACTTACGCCATCCTGCCTCTCCGGGAGATCTCCGCATGCGCAGCCTCGTCCTCGTCCTTCTCTGCCTCGCGGGCGGCGCGGCCCGGGCCGAGGGGTTCGCCGTCCGAGACCTCACGACGATCGAGGCCGAGGCGCGTGCGGCCCTCGACCGACGCTTCGTCGCGCGCGCCGAGCCGAAGCGGCTCACCCTGACCTGCCCCGAATGCGAGGGCGCGCCCATGATCGACATCCTGCTCGGCCGGCAGGACGACGGCACCGAGGGTCGGGTGCGATCGGGCCAGACGACGATGGCGCGGATGGAGGCGATCTGCCAGGCGCGAAGCCCGGATTGCCGCCTCTCCGCCATCTCGGTGGCGCCGGCGGTGGGCTGGATCACGACCTACGCCATCGGCTCGACGGCGGGCTCGACCGCGATCCTCCTGCGGGACGGCGACCTTCTGACGATCCGCTCCCTCGCCGGTGGGCAGGCGGTCGCCTCGAAGAACGCCAGGACGCTTGCGGCTTCGATCGCCCCGCGGATCGTCGGGCGCTGAGGGCTCAGGTGGGTTCGTCCGGCGGCTTCGGGCCGGGCGGGGCGAACAGGTCCTCGGGCGGATCGATGGTGATGCGGCCATTCGCCAGGTCAAGGCTCGGGACGAAGGCCTTGGTGAAGGGGAGGAGGGCGGTGACGCGGCCCGCGGCCGGGCGGATCTCCAGGAGATCGCCGCCGCCGTAATTCGGCACGTCGGTGACGGTGCCGAGGGGGACGCCATCCCGGTCCACCACGTCGAGGCCGACGAGGTCGGCGGCGAAGAACTCGTCCTCCTCGGCGGCCTCGCCGAGGCGCTCGCGGGGGAGGAACAGCGCGACCCGGTTCAGCGCCTCGGCCGCATTCCGGTCGCCCACGCCCTTGACCCGGGCGACGAGGATGTCGCCGCTGACGGAGCGGACGCTCGTCAGCTCGATCCGGCGCCCGTCGGCCGTGAGGAGGGGGCCGTAGGTCGCGATCGCGGCGGGATCGGCCGTGTAGGATTTGAGCCGGACCTCGCCGTTGAGCCCCTGCGCGCGGCCGAACTCGCCCATCCGGACGAGGGTGGGGTCGGTCGGGGGCAACGGCGCCTCGGGCTCGGGCTTGGGGGGGCGGGCCGAGGTCGGGGTACTCGCGTCGAGACGGCTCGTTCGGGCGCGGCGTCCGCCGTCACCGGACGGATTCGATCCTGTAGGGCGGCGAGCCATCGTGCGATACCGCTCTCTAAGCTTAGGCGCCGCTCCTCCCCCTTGTGGGGAGGAGATGGAGGTGGGGGTGGTTCCACTTGGTGAGCGGCAGGGTCACCCAGCCACCCCCACCCCGAACCCCTCCCCGCAAGGGGGAGGGGACATCCGCGCTTACGCCGCGTCCTCGGCGGCGGGCGCTGCGGCCTTCTCGGCGCGCTTGGCGGCGCGCTCCTTGGCCTTCTCGCCGGGCTCGGCCTTCTGCGGGTTGTTGCGGGCCGGGCGCTTGGCGAGGCCGGCGGCGTCGAGGAAGCGCAGGACGCGGTCCGTCGGCTGGGCGCCCTTGGCGAGCCAAGCCGAAATCTTCTCGTTCTCCAGCACGATCCGGGCCGGATCGTCCTTGGCCTTCATCGGGTCGTAGACGCCGACCTTCTCGATGAAGCGGCCGTCGCGCGGGGCGCGGGCATCGGCGACGACGATGCGGTAGTACGGGCGCTTCTTGGCGCCGCCACGGGTGAGACGAATCTTGAGGGACATCGTTTGCTCCTATGAGCGTTCTGCCTGAACGCGTACGTTGATGCGCTTGAACTCATGCAAACCACCGCGCATCCGGTGGCAGGCGACCTTTCCTTCCGGTTTGGCCGCTACTTCTTCTTCCCGAACGGGAACCCGCCGAGGCCCGGCAACCCGCCCTTTCCTCCGCCGAGCCCCGGAAGGCCTGGCATCTTTCCGCCGCCGCCGAGCCCTGGGGGCATCGGCGGCAGCTTGCCGCCCATCTGCTTCTGCATGTCGGCGATCATCTCCGGCGTCGGCTCCGGCATGCCTGGCGGCAGGCCGGGCATGCCGCCCGGCATCCCGCCGCCGCCCAAGCCGAACATCGAGCCCAAGGCTTGGCCGATGCCGCGCTTGCCCGAGCCCATCGCCTTCATCATGTCGGCCATGGTCCGGTGCATCTTGAGGAGCTTGTTCAGCTCCTCGACCTTCGTCCCCGACCCCGCGGCGATGCGCTTCTTGCGCGAGTTCTTGAGGATGTCGGGGTTCTTGCGCTCCTGCGCGGTCATCGAGGAGATGATGGCGCGCTGGCGCTTGAACATCTTCTCGTCGAGATTGGCGCCCTCGACCTGCTTCTTGATCTGCCCCATGCCCGGCAGCATGCCCATCAGGCCGCCGATGCCGCCCATCTTCTCCATCTGGGCGAGCTGCATCGACAGGTCGTCGAGGTCGAACTTGCCCTTGCGCATCTTCTCCGCGGTGCGGAGCGCCTGCTCGTGGTCGATGGTCTCGGCAGCCTTCTCGACGAGCGAGACGATGTCGCCCATGCCGAGGATGCGGTTGGCGACGCGGGCGGGGTGAAACTCCTCCAGCGCGTCGACCTTCTCGCCGGTGCCGACGAGCTTGATCGGCTTGCCCGTGACCGCGCGCATCGAGAGCGCCGCGCCGCCGCGGGAATCGCCGTCCATGCGGGTGAGCACGATGCCGGTGACGCCGAGCCGCTGGTCGAAGGCGCGAGCGGTGTTCACCGCGTCCTGGCCGGTGAGCGCGTCGGCGACCAGCAGCACCTCGTGCGGGTTCGTGGCGGCCTTCACCTCGGCCGCCTCCGCCATCATCGCCTCGTCGACGGTGACGCGGCCGGCGGTGTCGAGCATGACGACGTCGAAGCCGCCGAGGCGGGCGGCGTCCATCGCCCGCTTGGCGATCTGCAGCGCCGACTGGCCGGCGACGATGGGCAGGCTCTCGACCTCGACTTGCTTCGCCAGGACGGCGAGCTGCTCCATCGCCGCCGGGCGGCGGGTGTCGAGGGAGGCGAGCAGCACGCGGCGCTTGTCGCGGGTGTTCAGGCGCCGGGCGATCTTCGCCGTCGTCGTGGTCTTGCCCGAGCCCTGGAGGCCGACCATCAGGATGGCGACGGGGGAGGGGGCGTTGAGATCGATGATGCCGGCTTCGGAGCCCAGCATCGCCACGAGCTCGTCGTTGACGATCTTGACGACCATCTGGCCGGGCGTGACCGACTTGACGACGACGGCGCCCACCGCCCGCTCGCGGACCTTCTCGGTGAAGTCGCGCACCACTTCGAGCGCGACGTCGGCCTCGAGCAGTGCGCGACGGACCTCGCGCAATGCCGCCGTGACGTCGGCTTCGGTCAGCGCGCCGCGGCGGGTGAGCCCCGAGAGGATGCCGGAAAGGCGGTCGGACAGGCCTTCGAACATGCGCGCTCCCTAAAGGCGGATCGTCACTGGTCGAGGCCCGCATTCGTGACGCGGCGGGCCTGGAGCGCGGCCTCGAAGCTGCGCAAGGCGAGCGCGAACTTGTCCCGGCAACCGGGATTGCAGAAGCCGACGACGGCGCCGTTGTATAGGGTCAGCGAATCCGCGGCGATCGGCTTGCCCGACCAGGGGCAGGTCTCGTTGACCGCATCGTCGATGTTCAAGGGCGTGGCGGCGTCGGGCATGAAGCTCGTTCGTCGAGTGAGTCGACGCCCTGTCCCCAACGCGAAACCCGCCCGAGGGCGCGGACGCGCTGTCGGGCGTTGACCTCCGGCCTCATGGGGCCGGTCGGCGTTCACGGTGACGATGGATCGTCGGATTTGAGTGGCGCGGACTAGGCTCTAGGTCGCCGCAAGTCAAGTTCCGGAAACGGGACGCCCGGAAATCGCCGGACGTTTACACTCCGTTAAGCATGTTTTGATCGGATGCCCTCGAACCCGAGGACAGCCCGATGTCGGAACCCGCCCGCCAGTACCACGAGACCAGCGCCCGGCCCGCCGCCGTGCCCCTGCGCGACTGGCTCGCCGCGATGAAGGAGGCGGCCGCCCAGGCCGAGGCCTCCGGCGAGGCGACGCCGACGCGGGTTCAGGCCCGGCCCGCACCCATCGTGCCGCCGCCCGCCGCCAACGCGCCTGCCGTCGACCCGGACGTGTCCGAGCTCATGGCCGAGAACCTGATGCTCAAGGCGAAGCTCCGCATCGAGACGGACCGCTACAACGAGATCCAGTCGGTGCTCGCCCAGGAGCTCCGCAACCTGCGCGCCCACATCGACGAGGAGATGGCCGAGCTCGCCGAGATCCGCGCCGACCGCGACCTCTGGATGGCCCGCGCCGAGGCCCTGGCCCAGCCGCTGTTCCAGAAGCGCTGAGGCGGTTTGATCGATCCGGTCAGGGCCGAGCGGACGAGGCTTGTAGACCGTGCGTTGTGCCTCAAGAGGGCGCGGCACGGTCTTTTCCATGCTTTCCATTCGCCCGTCCTTCGTCATTTCGGGGCGCCCCCCGGATCTGGCCTTCGGCCAGTCCAAGGACAGGCTCCGCTGTGCGGCCCCGGAATGACAAGAGGGGTTGGCTGTAAGCTACGCGGCGACCGACGTTCAGGCTTCCCCCGCAGCCATTGTGCCGGGATCGATCGTTGGTTTCTCTCTTATGGATAACCTACATCTCTCGGGCCACAGCGTCCTGAGAGGACTCAGCCGATGAATGCGTCGTTCTTGCTCGCCTTCGTCTTCACGCCGTTAGCCGCCGTCGCCCTCGGCTGGGTGGCCGTGTTCCTGCATGAGCGCGCGCTCCGTCGGGACCCGCAAAGCCCCGCGGAGTAATCCTGCGACCCTCGATCACTCGCGGTGGACCAGGATGTTGATCCGTCGCCGGAAGGGGTCACGCAGGTAGAAGCGCCTCACGCATCACGACTCGTTCGACGGCGGAGCACCTCTTAGAGATCGTCCACCTCGATCGAGATGTCCGGCCCCAGCGTGCCCGACCCACCCTCGCTCGCGATGCTGATCCGCGGCGTCGCTGACGCGCCGGCGGCCGCGAAGGTCAGGATCCAGCCTTCATCCATGACCAGTTCGAGGCCGAGCACGTCCCCATAGAAGGCCCGGGCCGCATCGACCCGCGCTGTCGCGATGTTGGTCACGATCCGCTTCACGGCCATCGCCCGCTCCATCGCGACAAGCTCCCGAAAAGCCGAAGGGCCGCCCCGAGGGGCGGCCCTTCCATTGCCGAACCGCATGTGTCCGGCCGAACCCGTTGGTGACCCCAGGGCGCTAGAGGGAAGCGCCGGAGGCGATCGTCCAGGTCCGGTAAGCCGGTGCGTGCGGCTGATGACAATGAGACACTGGATCACCTCCTTTCGTTCGTTGCGATGAACCGAAGGTAGGTGGCCGCGGCCGGCTTGAAAAGGCCCCTGCCTGCGCTGTCTCGCCGCTGACCCCGGCTGGCCTCCCAGGCCTCCACCGGGTATGAGGCGCGCTCGTCATCGCGAGGGGCGCCGGACGGCTCCGAGCGCCGGCGTTCCGCTTCAGGCCGCCCCCATGCTCGCACATTCCTCCGCCCTGGAGACCGGCGCGGCCCCGCCCGCGACACCCGACGAGGCGCTCGATCCCGATGCCATGCGCCAGCCGCTCGGCGACGCCTGGTACTGCGTCGGCCGCGCCGAGGCCATCAGCGGCGCCAAGCTCCGCGCGGTCGAGCTGAACGGCGAGCAGATCGTCGTCGGCCGCGATCCTTCGGGCGCGCTCTTCGCCCTGCGCGACCGCTGCCCGCATCGCGGCATGGCCCTCTCGAAGGGCCGCTTCGACGGCGCCTCCCTGACCTGCCCCTTTCACGGCTGGCGCTTCGGCACCGACGGCCGCTGCCGGGACGTGCCGACCCTCTCGGCCTCCGACGCGGCGGATTTCTCGAAGATCGCGGTCCAGCGCTTCCCCGTGAGCGAGAGCGCCGGCTTCGTCTGGTTGAACGGCCATCTCGGCCGGCAGGGCGCGGACGTGCCGGCCATGCCCGAGCTCGGCTTCACGCCGCGGGGCTCCCTCGTTGTCGAGCTCGTGGTCGAGGCCTCCTTCGACCTCACCACCTTGAGCCTCGTCGACCCCGGCCACGTCGCCTTCGTGCACGATTCTTGGTGGTTCCGGCCCTCGAAAGAGCTGCGCGAGAAGGTGAAGACCTTCCAGCCCGTGCCCCACGGCTTCGTCATGACGAGCCACGCCACAACGACGAGCTCGCCGGTCTACCGCCTGCTCGGCGGCGTGCCGGCCGTCGAGATCGAGTTCCGCTTGCCCGGCGTGCGGCTGGAGCGGATCGAGGCGGGGCCTAAGCGCGTCGCCAACTACACCTTCGCGACGCCGCTGACGCGCAACCGCACCATGCTGACGAACGCGCTCTACTGGAACATTCCCGGGCTCAACCTCCTGAAGCCCGTCGCCCGCCCGCTGATGCGCCAGTTTCTGACCCAGGACCAGCAGGTGCTCCAGCACGCCCAGGCGGGCCTCGACCGTAAGCCGACCATGGTGCTGTTCGGCCAGGGCGACCTGCCCTCACAATGGTATTTCCGCCTCAAGCGCGAGATGCTGCAGGCGCAAGGGGAGGGGCGGCCGTTCCGCAATCCGCTGACGCGCCAGGAGCTTCGCTGGCGCTCGTGAGCCCCGGCTCCTGAAACTTTCGCGCGGCCGACGCCGTAGGGTGGGGGATCGGGGAGAGGCACGCTCACGAAAGGCTCGAGGCCTTGCCGCAGCCGCACTACGTCATTCGCCGCAGCCGCATGGGCCGCTTCAACTTCACCCTGCTCGGTCAACACGGGCGCCTCACCGGCGTCGTGGTCGTCCCGACCGAGAATCGAACGAAGCCCGAGGTCGAGGAGGAGGCGCGGGCCAAGATCCGGGCGCTCGCCCGGGAGCTCGTCGAGACGGCCGGCCCGACCGAGTAGGGCCCTGCGGCGCGAGCGCCGACCGGCTTGACGGCGGCGCCCGAACCGCCATCTCGGGAGCGATGAAACGGCGAAGCCTTCTCGCGGCGGTGAGCGCGGCCACGGTGATGACGCTTGGCGGGGTCGGTTACGCCGCCCACCGGCGCAGCCGCAATCCCTATTACAGCGGCCCCAAGAGCGACCATTTCGACGGAATCCGCTTCCACAGCCCCGACCAGGCGACGGACAAGGACCTCACGGACGTGATCCGCTGGCAGCTCTCCCGGTCCGGCGAGCCCTGGCCGAAGCGTTTCCCGAGCCCCTTCTCCGACAAGCCGCCGGAGCGGGTCGACGGGTTGCGCGTCGCCCTCATCGGGCATGCGAGCTACCTGGTCCAGGTCGCCGGCCGCAACATCCTGATCGATCCCGTCTTCGCCAAGCGCGCGAGCCCGGTGGCTTTCGCTGGGCCGAGGCGGGTCAACCCGCCGGGGATCGCCTTCGACGACCTGCCGCCCATCGACGCGGTGCTGATCACGCACAACCATTACGACCACCTCGACGGGCCGGCGATGGCGCTGCTCTGGCAGCGCCACCAGCCCCTCGTGGTCGCGCCGCTGGGCAACGACGCCATCCTGCGGGCCTACGACGACACCATGCATGTCGAGGTCCGCGACTGGGGCGGCTCGGTCGATCTTGGCGGCGGGGTCACGGCGCACCTGACGCCGGCCTACCATTGGTCGGCGCGCGGCCTCAACGACCGCCGGATGGCGCTGTGGTGCGCCTACGTGATCACCTCGGCCTCAGGCGTCCACTACCATGCCGGCGATACCGGGCTCGGCGACGGCGCGATCTTCCGCGCGGCGCGCGAGCGCTTCGGCCCCCCGCGCCTCGCGACGCTGCCGATCGGCGCCTACGAGCCGCGCTGGTTCATGCAGCCCCAGCACATGAACCCGACCGACGCCGTCGAGGCCGCCGCGCTGCTGGGCGCGAGTCAGGCGCTGGGCCACCATTGGGGCACCTTCCGTCTGACGGACGAGGGCGTCGAGCGACCGGTCGAGGCGCTGAGCGCCGCCTGCGAGGCCGCGGGCCGCGATCCGGCGACCTTCCTGGCGCTTCGCCCCGGCCAGGTCTGGACGGCCTGACCCCGTGCAGAAAGATCGTGTCCTTTAGTCTAAGTTAAGCTCGCCGCGGCATCCTCGGTCCGTCCGGAGGCGTACCCTCCCCGCGAGCCTGATGATGACCGTCCTTCGCAGCCTGACTTCCAAGATCATCATGCTCGCCGCGGCGGCGATCATCACAACATCCGGGATCCTGTGGGTGGTCACCGGCCGCCAGATCTGGTCCCAGCTCGAGCTCCGTCAGGTTCAGGAGGGCGACCGGAACCTCCGGACCCTCGCGCTGGTCTTCAACAGCAAGGTCGACGGCGCCAGCGTCCAGGTGGACGGCGATCGCATCGCCCGCGTCGTCGCCCCGAACCTCGCCGGCCTCAACGACTTCTCGATCGTCGACAGCGCCGTTGCCTATCTCGGCGGCAATGCCACGGTCTTCAGCTACGACGCGGCGACCGACAAGTTCGTGCGCCGGATCACCAACGTGAAGAAGGAGAACGGCGAGCGCGCCGTCGGCACGACCCTGGCTGCCGACCATGCCGCACAGGCCGTCCTGCGCCGCGGCGAGACCTATCGCGGCCCGGCCAACCTGTTCGGGCGCAACTTCTTCACCGTCTACCAGCCCACCTTCGACGCCGCCTCGAAGGTCAACGGCATCCTCTACATCGGCATCCCGCTCGAGAACTTTCAGGCCGTCTACGACAGGACGATGTCGACGATGACCTGGACGGCGCTCGCCGTGACCCTGCTGGCCTGCCTCGTTCTCGGCGCCGCGGCCCTCCACCTGTTCCGGCCCCTGAAGGTCATCGCCGAGCGCACGACCAGCCTCTCCGAGGGCGACCTCGACAGCCCGGTCCAGTTCGGAAACCGCCAGGACGAAATTGGATCGGTAGCGCGCGCCCTTGAAGGCCTCCTCGACACTAGCCGCCAGGCCCGCGCGTTGGAGTCCGACCAGCGCGAGAGCTCCGCCGAGGAGCGCAAGCGTCGGGCGCATCTCGACGGCGAGATCGAGCGCTTCCGCGTCCAGGTCTCGCAGGCGATCCGGTCCTTCGGCGAGCGCTCGGCCGAGATGCGGGATCGCGCCGCGTCCATGACGACCCTTTCGGGCGAGGCCTGCCGAGCCGCGGAAGGCGCCACCGCCGGCTCGCGCGAGACCTCCTCGAACGTCCAGACCGTGGCCAGCGCCGCCGAGGAGCTGACCGCCTCGATCGCCGAGATCAGCGCCCGCATCGATCAGGCCAAGGGCGAGGTCCACGGCGCCTTCGGCGAGGCCGAGGCCACCAACAAGCAGATCGGCGAGCTCGCCACCACCGCGCAGCGGATCGGCGACGTCGTCGGCCTGATCCGGGCCATCGCCGAGCAGACCAACCTGCTGGCGCTGAACGCCACCATCGAGGCGGCCCGCGCCGGCGAGGCCGGCCGCGGTTTCGCGGTCGTCGCCTCCGAGGTCAAGGCGCTGGCCTCCCAGACCGCCAAGGCCACCGACGAGATCGCAACCCAGATCGCCTCGGTGCAGAACTCGACGAGCACGGCGGTCGACGCCATCGGCCGGATGACCGGCCGCATGGGCACGATCAGCACCACCACCGCCGACCTCGCCGATGCCGTCTCGGCGCAGGGCGCGGCCACCGGCGAGATCTCGCGCAACGCCGGCGACACGGCGAGCACCTCGGTCGCCATCGCCCGCGACCTCGGCACCGTCACGGACGTCGCCCAACGCACCGCCGAGATGGCCGCCAAGGTCCAGGCGACCGCGTCCTCGGTGGAGGCCGTGGCCTCGGGTCTCGAAGCCGAGATCGACCGGTTCCTGCGGGCCGTCGCGGCCTGAGGCCGGATTACTCTCCTCCCCCTTGTGGGGAGGAGTTGGAGGTGGGGGTGGTTCCGCTGGCCGCAGCAGCAGGGTCGCCCAGCCACCTCCACCCCAAGGACAGGGTGATCGCAGATGAAGCGGTTCATCAGCGGGCCGCCTCCATAGCACCCCCGTTTGTCATTCCGGGGCGCCGCAGGCGAGCCCGGAACCCAGAACCATAGGTCGTTCTCCAGCTTGCCGCGTCGGCGGCTCTGGGTTCCGGGCTCCGCCTCGCGGCCCCGGAATGACAAAGAGGGTTGATGGACCTTACCCCGAATCCCTCCCCGCAAGGGGGAGGGGACGCGCTCGACCGACGTGCTATCGCCCGGTCCCGCTCTTGCCCTCGGCGCGCCGACCTGAGACGTCAGGGTCCTGCACCTGAAGCGCCCCGGCATCAACCGGAGGGCGCAGGGAGGGACCGCCTGCCATGATGCTCGCCGCGATCCGCCGCCTCGCTCTTGCCTGCGCCTTCGGCGGCCTGCTCGCCGCCCCGGCCGGCGCCGAGGATTGGCCGATGTTCGGCCGCGACCACACCAACCGGCACTTCTCGCCGCTGACCTCCATCGACCGCACCAACGTGAGGGGCCTGCGTCCGGCCTGGATCTTCCAGACCGGGGTCACCGGCTACTTCCAGGCGGAGCCCGTGGTGGTCGAGGGGGTGATGTATCTCTCTACCACGCAGAACCACGTCGCGGCCCTCGAGGCGCGCACGGGCCGGGTGCTCTGGACCTACACGCACAAGGCGCGCACCGAGAAGATCTTCGGGCCTCCCTCGAACCGCGGGGTTGCCGTCTCGAACGGCCGCGTCTTCGAGGCGACAATGGACGGGCGGGTGATCGCGCTCGATGCCGCCACCGGCAAGGTCCTCTGGGACCATGAGGCGGTGCGGCCGGAGGAGGGCGAGTCCGAGACCGCCTCCGAGCTCGCGGGCCAGCTCGGCGCGGCCGGCGTGCAGGGATCGAGCCGGCTCGGCTTCAAGATGCCGCCGCTGGTGGCGGAAGGCCTCGTCATCGTCGGGGTCGCGGGCGCCGGCTACGGGCTCCATGTCGAGGACGCCAAGGGCGGGCTCGACGGCGGCGCGGTGGTCGGCATCGAGGGCGGTTACGGACGGCGCGGCTGGCTCGCCGCCTACGATGCCGCCACCGGCGCCGAGCGCTGGCGCTGGTACGTCACCAAGGAGGACGGCTGGGAGGGCGTCTTCGCGGAGAAGACCGCCGACGGCGTGCCGCTCCATCGCGACATCGCCGCCGAGAAGGCGGCGGCCGCGAAGTACCCCGAGGCCTGGCGGGTCGGTGGCGGGTCTCTCTGGATGACGCCGGCCTACGACCGCGAGCTCGGCCTCATCTATGTCGGCACCGGCAATCCGGCGCCGCAGAACTTCGGCCTCTCCCGGCCCGGCGACAACCTCTACACGATGAGCCTCGTGGCGCTGGACGTCGCGACGGGACGCTTGCGCTGGTACTACCAGCAGGTGCCCCACGAGGAATGGGGCTACGACGTCGCGAGCCCGCCCTTCCTCCTCGACCATCCGGGGCCGAACGGCCCGGTGAAGGCCGTCGCGCAGGGGAGCAAGACGGGCTGGATCTACGTGCACGACCGGACGACCGGCGCGCTGCTGGCCAAGTCGGCGCCGCTGATCACGCACAAGAACCTGTACGCGCCGCCCACCGAGGCTGGAACCGTCGTCAGCCCGGGGCCGCTCGGTGCGATCTCCTGGCACCCGGTCGCCTACGATCCCGTCGCGGGCGCGGCCTTCGCACAGGTCCGACACGGCGCTACGACCTACACGGTGAAGACGGTGCCCGCCGCGGCCGGGCGCCCGGCGATCCGCTACACCGAGACCAGCGAGGCGAAGGGCGAGCCGAGCTTCAGCACGCTGACGGCGGTGGACCTCGCCGGCGGCGGGGCGATCAAGTGGTCGGTGAAGGCGGGCAGCCGGCTCTCCGGCGGCACGCTCGCCACCGCTGGCGGCCTCGTCTTCTCGGGCGAGGACGACGGCCATCTCGACGCGCACGATGCCGAGACCGGCGCCATGCTCTGGCGCTTCCAATGCGGCGCGGGCATCGGCGGGCCGCCGATCACCTACGCGATCGGAGGGAAGCAGTACGTCGCGGTCGCGGCCGGCGGGGCTTCGTTCACGAAGGGGTCGGGGTTCGGGACCGGGGACGCGCTGGTGGTGTTCTCGCTGCCGGATTGAGGGGTTGTCATCGCGCGCGGGTCGAGGGTGTAGCACCTCGTACAATCGTCAGTGCGAGGCCTCCCCTTATACCGCCAACGCTTGTCATTCCGGGGCGCTGCAGGCGAGCCCGGAACCCAGAACCGCTGACGTCGCAAGCTGGAGCAGTGTCGACGGCTCTGGGTTCCGGGCTCCGCTGGCGCGGCCCCGGAATGACAAACGTGGTGAAAGACGAAGCCCTTGCGGCATCCGTCAGGAGGAGCTCCTTTGAACCAGCCCTCCCGCCGCGGCATCCTCGCCGGCGCGCTCGCGGCCGGCCTCGCCCCAGGCCGATCCATGGCGGCGTCATGGACTCCCGACAGCCTCCACGCCGTCGCTGCCGCCAAGGGCCTGGCCTACGGCTCGGCGGTCAACATCACGCCACTCCGCCGCGACCCGGTCTACGGCGCGGCGATCGCGCGCGAATGCGGCATCGTCGTCGCCGAGAACGAGATGAAGTTCGTCCACGCCTGGCCGCGCGAGGCCGCGCCCGCTTTCGCCGGGGGCGACGAGACCGCTGAATTCGCCCGCGTCAACGGTCAGCGTCTGCGGGGCCACGCCCTGATCTGGCACGAGGCGATCCCCGATTGGGCCCGCGCCCAGATCACCCGCCGCTCGGCGGAAGGCCTGATGCGGCGCTGGATCGGGCTCATCGCCGGGCGGCACCGCGGCCGGATCGAGGCCTGGGACGTCGTCAACGAGATCTGCGGACCGAACGAGGGCCGGCCCGACGGTTTGCGGGCGAGCCCCTGGCTCGACGCGCTGGGCTCCGGCTATGTCGACCTCGCCTTCGCGATCCTGGAGGAGGTCGATCCCGGCGCCGCAGGTGTCTGGAACGAGAACGACCTCGAGCTCCAGGCCGACTGGATCGACGCGCGCCGCCGCATGGTGCTGCGCAGCCTGGAGGCCATGCTGAGGCGCGGCGTCCCGATCCGCCGCCTCGGGCTGCAGGGCCACATCTACAGCACCCATCCCCTCGACGCGAAGAAGCTGCGCGATTTCCTGCGCGAGGTGGCGGGGCTCGGGCTCGCCATCGAGATCACCGAGTTCGACGTGGACGACCGGGCCTACCCCGCCGACCTCAAGGCCCGCGACGCCGCGGTCTCGGATTTCGCGCGGCGCTTCCTCGACGTCGTGCTCGACGAGCCGGCCGTGATCAACCTGCTGACCTGGGACATCACGGACGCGAACACCTGGCTCAACACCAACCCGCAGCGCCGCCGCCGGGACGGCCTGCCCCATCGCGCGCTGCCGCTCGACGCCGCCTCCCGCCGCACGCCGCTCTGGAGCGCCATGCACCGGGCCTTCTCGGATGCGCCGGCCCATCGGGCGGCGCGGGCGAGACTGAGGGGCGGGTGAGGTGCGATTTCACCTTCTTCGCCCACCACCCTTTGTCATTCCGGGCTCTGCTTCGCAGCCCCGGAATGACAAAGGCGCGCGAAAGCAGGCAACACTCCCGATGCCCTACCGCGACGCCTTCACCAGCGGCCGCTCGCTCGCATACTGCTTCAGGAAGGCCGTCATCTCGGCGAGTTCGGGCGCCTTGGACCGGAACGTCACGGACAGCGCCAGCAGCGTGTCGGCGTGGTCGAGGCCAGGATAGATCCGCTCCTGGACCGGCACTCGCGCGGCGCGGAGCTTGGCAGCCAGGCTCTGAGTGTTGCGCGGCCGGACGATAGTGTCGTTCTCGCCCGTGGCGAGGAAGGCCGGCGGGGAATGCGGGCCGGCGAAGGTGATCGGCTGCGTCGCCGCCTTGTCCGACGCATGGCCGAACAATTCGGTGGCGGTGCCGGGATCGAGCGGCAGGAAGTCGTAGGGGCCGGAGAGGCCGGCGACCGCGCGGACCGCCTTCGGGTCGACGCCGGCGCGGCGCAGGTAGCGGGTGTCGAGGCCCAGCATCACCGCGTTGTAGGCGCCGGCCGAGTGCCCCGCGAGCACGATCCGGCGCGGGTCTCCTCCTTGCGCGGCGATGTTGTCGCGCACCCAGGCCAGCGCCGCGGCGCCGTCGTCGAGGAAATCGGGGAAGCGCACCTCCGGGTAGAGCCGGTAATCGGGCAGCACCGTCACGAAGCCCTGCGCCGCGAAGGCCTGGCCGACGAAGGCGTAATCCTCCTTCGCGCCGCCCTTCCAGGAGCCGCCGTAGAAGAAGACGAGAACCGGCGCCCCGGTCGTACCCTCGACGGGTGCGAAGATGTCGAGCTTCTGGCGCGGATGCGCGCCGAAGGCGGCGTCCTTCAGGACGAGCCGGCCGCCGCGGTCCCGCGGGCCGATCGCGTCGAACAGCGCCAACGGCGAGCAGGCGGAGATGCCGATCGCCATGAGGGCGAGGCTGAGCAGGCTGGCGAGGGCGGCGAAGGCTCGGGTCATGCATCTCTCAAGCGGGACGGTCCCCCCTGATGCCATCGCCGTCGCGGCGGATTCATGACCAAAGCGCGGGCATTCCGGGTCGTGAGCCAAGGCCTCAGGTTCGCAGGACGAGACAGGCGCCGCCGGCCCCGCGAATCCGCCCGCACAGGGCGTCGGCCGCGGCGCGGCTCTCGGCGGGAATGCGGATGCGGTAGAAGGCGCGGGTGCCGCGGCTGCGCAGTCGCGTGCCGATGATCATCGGGCGGACCTCGCCGATCACGCCGGCGTAGCGGCTCCGTGCCCGGGAGAAGCTCTGGAGCGCGAGCGACTTCGAGAAGTTGCCGGCGAGCTGGATGCCCCAGGGCGCGGCCGGCCCCTCGTTGACGCCGAGGGCGAAGCGGTCGCCGCGGGAAGGAATGCGCAGGGTGGCCGTCACCTGGATGCAGGTTTGGTCGCTCTCCGGCGGCGAGGCGGCCTCGGCGCCGCCGCGCCAATCCTCGGCCGGAGCTCCGGTGATGCCGATGACGTAGGCGCGCGTCTCGGCCGGCAACCCGCCGGTCCCGGCAAGCCAGGCCGAGACTCGCCCCGGGCCGCCGTTATAGGCCGCGGCCGCGAGCCCGAGATTGCCGAACCGCCGGTTCAGGTCCGCGAGCAGATGGGCGGCGTGGGGAATCGCCTGCTCCGGGTCGAAGGGGTCGGCCAGGCCGCGCTCCCTCGCCGTCCCCGGCATGAACTGCGCGACGCCTTGCGCACCGACCGGACTGACAGCACCGGCGCGGAAGCTGCTCTCGCGCCAGATCAGGCGGGTGAGGAACGGCACCGGCAGCTTGTGGGTCCTCGCGGCACCGTCGATCAGCCGACACAGGGCCTGCTCGACGGTCTCGGTCTCGCCCGCGGCTGCGGCCGCGCGAGCCGAACCCGTCATCGCCAACGTCGCCGCTGCGAACATCCAGAGCCATTTGGTGATCACCGTGCGGTTTTAGGGCTTTGCCGCCCGCGATCAATCCGGCGGCGACGTTCGCCGATCCGCCCCCGCCGCGCTATAAGCCCCTTCGCGCTCGTTCCTGCCGGATGCCGATGACCGCCAAGGTGCCGCCCACCCAACTGCTCGAAGTCCAGGATCTGTCGGTCGCCTTCCGCTCGCGGGAGCGCGGCGACACGCTGGCGGTTGACCGGGTCAGCTTCTCGATCGCGAAGGGCGAGACGCTGGCCCTCGTCGGCGAATCCGGCTCCGGCAAGTCGGTGACGGCGCTCTCGATCCTGCGGCTCCTCGACGGCGCGGCCCACCACCCGGGCGGAAAGATCCTGTTCCGGGGCGAGGATATCCTGTCCTTGAGCGAGCGGCGGCTGCGCGAGATCCGCGGTGCGGACATCACCATGGTGTTCCAGGAGCCGATGACCTCGCTGAACCCGCTGCACACGATCCAGAGGCAGATCGGCGAGGTGCTGCAGATCCATCGCGGCCTCACGGGCCGGCCGGCGCGGGCGCGGATCCTCGAGCTCCTCGATCTCGTGGGGCTTCGCGACGCCGAGCGGCGGCTCGGCGCCTATCCGCACGAGCTCTCGGGCGGGCAGCGCCAGCGCGTGATGATCGCGATGGCGCTCGCCTGCGAGCCGGACCTCCTCGTCGCCGACGAGCCGACGACGGCCCTCGACGTCACCGTCCAGGCCCAGATCCTGACACTGCTCGCCGACCTGCAGAAGCGGCTCGGCATGGCGATGCTGTTCATCACCCACGATCTCGGCATCGTGCAGCGGATCGCGGACCGCGTCTGCGTGATGCTCCAGGGCCGGATCGTCGAGGCCGGCCCCGTCGCGGAGATCTTTTCGCGGCCGAGCCACGAATACACCCGCCGGCTCATCGCCTCGGAGCCGAAGGGCCGCGCCAACCCGGTCCCGGCGGAGGCCAAGAACCTGCTGGAGGCCGGGCCGCTCAAGGTCTGGTTCCCGATCCGCGAGGGCCTGCTGCGGCGCACCACCGGCCACGTGAAGGCCGTGAACGGCGTCGCCCTCAGGGTTCGCGCCGGCGAGACGGTCGGCGTCGTCGGCGAATCCGGCTCGGGCAAGACGACGCTCGGCCTCGCGCTCCTGCGGCTGACGGGCAGCGAGGGCCCGATCGTCTTCCTCGGGCGCTCCATCGAGGGCTTCACGCCAGGGGCCATGCGGCCCGTGCGCCGCGACATGCAGGTGGTCTTCCAGGACCCCTACGGCTCGCTCTCGCCGCGCATGACCGTCTCCGACATCGTCGCGGAGGGGCTCGTCGTCCAAGGCGCGGCGAAGTCCCGGGCCGAGCGCACCGCGATCGTCGCCAAGGCCCTCCAGGATGTCGGCCTCGATCCGGCGACGATGGACCGCTACCCGCACGAGTTCTCCGGCGGCCAGCGCCAACGCATCGCCATCGCCCGCGCGATCGTGCTCAAGCCCCGCTTCGTCGTGCTGGACGAGCCGACCTCGGCGCTCGACCGCTCGGTCCAGGCGCAGATCGTGACGCTGCTGCGCGATCTGCAGCGCGAGCGCGGGCTCGCCTACCTCTTCATCAGCCACGACCTCAAGGTGGTGCGGGCGCTCGCGAACTACGTTCTCGTCATGCAGAACGGCGTCGTCGTCGAGGAAGGCTCCGCCGACGCGATCTTCACCGCGCCCAAGACCGAGTACACCCGCGCCCTGTTCGCGGCCGCCTTCGACCTGGCGAGCGAGACCGTCGAAGACCCGGTCCCGGCCTGAGCGCGATGGCCCGCGTTCTCCTCATCGTGCTGGATTCCGTTGGAATCGGCGGTGCACCCGACGCGGATCGCTACGGCGATGCCGGAGCCGACACCCTCGGCCATATCGCCGAGGCCTGTGCCCGTGGGGAGGGCGACCGCGCGGGGCTTCGCGCGGGTCCCCTCAAGCTGCCCCACCTCGCCGAACTCGGGCTCGGCCTCGCCGCCGAGGGCGCCACGGGACGCATCCCGCCGGGCCTTGCTCCCTCAGACCCCCTTCGCGCCGCCTTTGGCCATGCGATCGAGACCGCCGCCGGCAAGGATACGCCCTCCGGCCACTGGGAGATCGCCGGGCTGCCGGTGCTCGAACCCTGGACCTACTTTCCCGACACCCGGCCGGCCTTCCCGCCGGAACTGATCGAGGCCCTGATCGCTCGAGGCGGCCTGCCCGGAATCCTGGGCGATTGCCACGCGGCCGGCGCCGCCATCGTCGAGCGCCTGGGGCCGGAGCATGTCCGGACCGGCAAGCCGATCTGCTACACCTCGGCCGACAGCGTCTTCCAGATCGCGGCCCACGAGGAGAGTTTCGGGCTGGAGCGGCTCTACGACCTCTGCGAGGTCGCCCGCGAGCTCTGCGACGGCTACCGTGTCGGGCGCGTCATCGCGCGGCCCTTCATCGGCTCGACCGAGGCGGGTTTCCGGCGCACCGGGCACCGCCGGGATTTTTCGACCGAGCCGCCTGGCGAAACCCTGCTCGACCGGCTCGCCGCGGAGGGCCGCGCTGTCGTGAGCGTCGGCAAGATCGGCGACATCTTCGCCCACCGCAATACCGGCCGGGAGATCAAGGCGATCGGTAACGCCGCCTGCCTCGACGCGGCGCTGGCGGCCTTCCGCGACCTGCCGCCGGGCGGCCTCGTCTTTCTCAACCTCGTCGATTTCGACACCGAGCACGGCCATCGCCGCGACGTGCCGGGCTATGCCGCCGAACTCGAAGCCTTCGACGCGCGGCTGCCCGAGGTCCATGCGGTGCTGGGCGAGGGCGACCTCTGCCTGATCACCGCCGACCACGGCAACGATCCGACCTGGGCCGGCACCGAGCACACCCGCGAGCAGGTGCCCATCCTCGCCTTTGGCCCGCGGATCGCATCGCGAACCCTCGGGGCGCGGGCGAGTTTTGCCGATATCGGTGCCGAGGCGGCGCATTATCTCGGTCTGGCGCCGCTCGCGGCCGGACGCGCATGGTCGGGGGAATCGCATGAAGGATGAGGAGGAGTACCGCGTTCGACGGCTGGTTGGGCACGAGATCGGACAGAAGCTCGACGACTTGTCCGTCGCCGATCTCGACGAGCGGATTGCCCTTCTGCGCAGCGAGATCGAGCGTCTGGAGAGCGCGAAGGCGGCGAAGAACGCGGCTCGCGACGCGGCCAGTTCGATCTTTCGGCTGTGAGGCGGGCCGGTATGCGTGATTCTGCGGAGTCGAAACGGCACGGACCCGTGCTAGGGGTCGGCGGGTTGCATCCGAACGCGCGAGCGAACGGATGCGTGCGGGGATGTAGACGTGCGACCCTGGCGGGACGGACCAAGTGACAGGCGCAGCTACCACCACGGCAACCTCAAAGAGGCGCTGATCGAGGCCGCACGCCGCTTCATCGCGGAGCGTGGCGTCGGTGGCTTCACCCTGGTCGATGCGGCCCGCCTGGTCGGCGTCACGCCCGCCGCGCTCTACCGCCACTTCCGTGGGCGCGAGGCCCTGCTGGAGGAGGTCGCCGGCCGCGGCTTCACCGACCTCGCCGAACGTCTCGCCAAGGCGATCGGCGGCCGCGGCACCCCGCTCGAGCGCTTCACCCGTATGGGCGAGGCCTATCTCGCCTTCGCGGAGGAGGAGCCGGGCTACTACGCCGCGATCTTCGAGACCCGCAGTACCGGCCTCGCGCCGGGGACCTCCGGCTCGGACGAGCCGCCCCGGCCGAGCCCCTTCGATCTCCTCGTCGAGGCGCTGCGTTCGACTTTCCCGGACGGGTTCGGCGGCGTCGACCCCCGCTTCATCGCGCTCGAAGTCTGGGCGCTCTCGCACGGGCTGGCTACGCTCTCGGCCGCGGGGCAATTGCCGAAGGGGCCGGGCGTGCCAGACAAGTACGAGCTGCTGCGCGCCGGCGTGCTCGCGCTCGTGCACGGGGCGGCCTCTCGGCCGCGCGCCTGACCGCCCCTTGAAAAGCCCGAGACCCACCCGCAAGTAAATGTGGTTCACATTTACATTGGAGCTGTGAGCCGTGAGCTTTTCCTCGACCACTCCCTGGGCCACCGGCAAAGCTTGCCGCAGCGGTCCTTTCCCCCGCCGTTCCCTCGAGATCGGCGCCATCGTGCTTGCCTTCATCTACTGGTGGCCGCTGGCCCTGGGCTACGTCATCTGGAAGGTGGCGGGCTACCCGGCCCTGGCCGAGATGCGCGGCCTCGTCGGCCGCGGATCGTCGCTGGCGAGCGGCGCCCGCAAGTCGCGCTTCGCGGCCGCCTTCGAGGCCGCGAGCGGCAGCACCGGCAACCTCGCCTTCGACGCCTATCGCCGCGCCGAGATCGAGCGTCTCGTCGCCCAGCGCCGTGCGCTGGAGGAGGAGAGCCGGGCCTTCGCCGCCTTCGTCGAAGAGCTGAAGCGGGCCAAGGACCGCGAGCAGTTTGACGCCTTCATGGCCAAGCGTCGTTCGGAGACCCGCGACGGCTCGCCCGTCGACGTCTGAGCGCGTTCAAGGCCGAACGACCGGGCTCCCTGCCGCGAGGCGGGGAGCCTTTTTTGGCGCTCCGTCCCCGCTTTCGCCCGATGCGGAAGGGTGGTCTACAAGCGGGACCCCGGTCTCGCCTCTCCCCGGCCGGGCGGGAGCGCATCCATGCAGGGCACGGCCTCGGTCCGGGTGGTCGACCACCCCCTCGTTCAGCACAAGCTGACTTTGCTGCGCGACAAGGCCCGCTCGACCAAGGGTTTCCGCCAGATCCTCAACGAGATCGGGATGCTGCTCGCCTACGAGGTGACCCGCGACCTGCCGCTCGAGACCGTGACCATCGAGACGCCGATCCAGGCGATGGAGGCGCCGCAGATCGCGGGCAAGAAGCTCGTCCTGGCGCCGATTCTGCGCGCCGGCGTCGGCTTCCTCGACGGCATGCTCTCGCTGGTGCCCTCCGCCCGCGTCGCCCATGTCGGCCTCTACCGCGATCCCGACACGCTCCAGGCGGTGGAATATTACTTCAAGGCGCCCTCCGACCTCGCCGACCGCACCGTGCTGGTGCTCGACCCCATGCTCGCCACAGCGAACTCGGCAGTGGCCGCGATCGACCTGCTGAAGCAGCGCGGCGCCCGCGACCTCCGCTTCGTCTGCCTGCTCGCCGCCCCCGAGGGCATCGCGCGGCTGCAGAGCGTGCATCCGGAAGTCCCCGTCTGGACGGCGGCAATCGACAGCCACCTCAACGACCACGGCTACATCGTGCCGGGGCTGGGGGATGCGGGGGACCGGATGTACGGGACGCGGTAGGTGATCTCGTGGCTGGATTGAGCGAACGTCAACGCTCCTCACGTCGCGCCGCGTGACGCACCGTGAAGACGTCCACTTCGTCGCCAGCCTCACGTATTCGGTAGAAGATGAGATAGGGATAACGAGGCAGGGCGAAGCGGCGGACCCCGTCACCCAACTTGCGGCCTACCTCCGGATAGGACGCGATGAGGTCGAAGGCTTCCTGCAATGCCTCCTCGACGCGCTTGGCGCCATGCGGATTTCGAACGACAAGGTAGGATGCAATCTCCACGAGTTCGCTTTCCGCACGCGGAGTAAGCCGAAGTCTCACCCGCGGGCGCGCCGGAACGCGCGGGCGACGACTTCCCTGGCGGTGCCTTCGACGAACTCGCCGCGTTCAGCCTGCGCGATGCCTTCCATCACCGCGGCGCGATGCTCCTCTTCGATATCCAGAGGTTCACCGATCTTGGCCAAGCTCAGCATGGCCTGAGCGATCGTGTCCTGTTCGGCAGGCGGCATCCGGCGGATGGCCTCGACCGCCTGCTCGAGAAGCTTTGTCATCGTGCATTCCTGTTCTGATCCGCATCCTAACCGGGCCATCCTGGATTGCACAAACGCGACCAGCAGCGCGGATCTTGGATGAGCTTGTGCCAGCGGAAGCCGTGCGCCGGCACGGGTGAGAAGTTTGATCTATGTGGCTGGCGACGAAGCGGCGTGATCTGTCTCACCGCACTTGCCAGCAGGACCTGAGCCCGCGAAGACGGCACCTGCTTCAAGGAGAAATTCGATGGCGCGGCCCAACCTCCCCGAGACCATGCGCCAGATCCGCTTTGCGGGCTCTGGCGGCCCAGAGGTGATTGCGGTGGAGACCGCGCCGGTGCCGCGGCCGGGACCCGGCCAGGTGCTGATCGAGGTCGCCGCGGCGGGCGTGAACCGGCCCGACGTGATGCAGCGGGCCGGCCTCTACCCGCCGCCGAAGGGCGCGACGGAGGTTCCGGGTCTCGAGATCGCCGGCCGGATCGTGGCGCTCGGCGATGGTGCGGACGAACTCGCCATCGGGGACGAGGTCTGCGCCCTGGTGATCAGCGGCGGCTATGCCGAGTTCGCGATTGCCGAGGCCGCTCAGTGCCTGCCCCGTCCAGGCCCCCTCTCGCTCATCGAGGCCGCGGGCCTGCCGGAGACCTATTTCACCGTCTACAGCAACGTGATCGAGCGCGGACGGCTGAAGCCTGGGGAGAGCTTCCTCGTCCACGGCGGTTCGAGCGGCATCGGCTCGACCGCGATCCAGATGGCGAAGCTCCAAGGCGCTCGGGTGTTTGCGACGGCCGGCTCGGCGGAGAAATGCGAGTTCTGCCGCTCGCTCGGGGCGGACGCCGCCATCAACTACCGAGAGGCCGACTTCGCGGAGGAGGCGAAGCGGCTCACCGAGGGGCGCGGCGTCGACGTCATCCTCGACATGGTCGGCGCGCCCTACCTCGCCCGCAATCTCGCCGCCCTGGCGGTGGAAGGCCGCCTCGTCCAGATCGCCTTCATGCAGGGCTACAAGGCCGAGGGCTTCAGCATGACGCCGATCATGATCAAGCGCCTCACCTTCACCGGCTCGACCCTTCGCGCCCGCCCGAACGCCGACAAGGCCGGCATCGCCGAGGGGCTGCGGCGCGAGATCTGGCCCTACCTCGAGGACGGCCGGATGAAACCCGTCATCCATGCGACCTTTCCGCTTGAGGAGGCGGCGCAGGCCCATGCGCTCATGGAATCGAGCGCGCATCTCGGCAAGATCATGCTGATCACGGGGCGCTGAGAGGCGCCGAAGCCCCGTCCGACAGGAACTCCGATCGCAAGCGCGGCGTTTCCGACCATCTCGACGCGTCCTGCGTCGGCTAGTCACGCGTGCCCTGACAGGGCTCATCAGATGGGGTTGCAGATGCCAGAGATTCTTCCGGAACAGGAGGCCCGCCAGGGCGCCAAGGGCAAGCCGGTGCTCTACGTCCTGCTCGCCAGCCTCGCATTGCTCGCCGTTGCCATCACCGGCCTCATGACGTGGCAGGGCGCGCAATCGCCGAAAGACAACGCCTCCAGGAGCCAGGATGCCTCGCGCGGCGAGGTCACGGGCTCGGTCAATGGCGGCACCAGCGCGCCGTCCTCCAACAGCGGCAACGTCCCGGCGGCGAACCCGAACTATCCGTCGCCCGCTCAGCCGACGGCCAACCCCAACCAAAAGTGACGTGTCGCGTCCGTATCGATCCGCCTAGCGGGTCGGTACGGGCGTTTCGCCGCGGTAATCGTAGAAGCCGCGCTTCGACTTCCGGCCGAGCCAGCCGGCCTCGACGTATTTCACGAGGAGTGGGCAGGGGCGGTACTTCGAATCCGCCAAGCCCTCGTAGAGCACCTGCATCACCGACAAGCACGTGTCGAGGCCGATGAAGTCGGCGAGCTGCAGCGGCCCCATCGGGTGGTTGGCCCCGAGCTTCATCGCCGTATCGATCGCCTCCACCGAGCCAACACCCTCGTAGAGCGTGTAGATCGCCTCGTTGATCATCGGCAGCAGGATGCGGTTGACGATGAAGGCCGGGAAATCCTCGGACATCGTCGAGGTCTTGCCGAGCTTGGCGATGAACGCCTTAGCCGACTCATAGGTCGGATCTTCCGTCGCGATGCCGCGGATCAGCTCGACGAGCTGCATCACCGGAACCGGGTTCATGAAATGGATGCCGATGAAGCGCTCGGGCCGGTCGGTCGCCGCGGCTAGCCGGGTGATCGAGATCGACGACGTGTTCGTCGCGATGATCGCGTCCGGCTTCAGCGACGCGCACAATGTCCCGAAGATCTTGCGCTTCGTGGCCTCGTCCTCGGTCGCCGCCTCGATGACGAGGTCGCAGGGCGCGAGGTCGTCATAGGCATGGGCGGGCAGGATCCGCCCCATCGCGCTGCGGCGCTGCTCGTCGCTGATCGTGCCCTTCGCGACTTGGCGCGCGAGGTTGCCGTCGATCGTGGCGAGGCCGCTCTCGAGCCGCTCCCGCTCCCGATCGTTTAGTCGAACGTCGAGGCCCGCCATGGCGCAGACATGGGCGATGCCGCTGCCCATCTGACCGGCGCCGACGATGCCGACCGTCGTGATATCGATACCCATCGCTTGAACCGCACCCCCGACGCACGGCCCCGATCGGCCGCGGAACGCTTTTGCTCGCGACAGAGGCGACCACGCCGTCCATATCGCATCGCAAAAGTGTCTTAGAGCATTTCCACGCCCAGGTGCAGCCCGCCGGCCTGCGTAAAATGCATGATCGGCGCCGCCCGGGAGGCCCGAGCGACCCCTTTCAATTCCTTGCCGTCAGCCCTTCGCCTTGGCGAGTTCGCTTTGGAGCGCGGGCACCACCTGGAAGAGGTCGCCGACGAGGCCGTAATCCGCCACCTGGAAGATCGGCGCGTCCTCGTCCTTGTTGATGGCAACGATGACCTTGGAATCCTTCATGCCGGCCAAGTGCTGGATGGCGCCCGAGATGCCGACCGCGACGTAGAGGTCCGGCGCCACGACCTTGCCGGTCTGGCCGACCTGCCAGTCGTTCGGCGCGTAGCCGGCATCGACCGCCGCGCGCGAGGCTCCCACCGCCGCGCCGAGGGTGTCGGCCAGCGGCTCGATCAGCTCCTTGAACTTCTCGGCCGAGCCGAGCGAGCGGCCGCCCGAAACGATGATCCGCGCCGCTGCGAGCTCGGGGCGATCGGACTTGGCGATCTCCTCGCCCTTGAAGGTGGAGCCGCCCGCTGCCGGGGCCGCCGCCTGCAGCGCCTCGACGGGGGCCGCGCCGCCCTCGGCCGCCGGCTTGAAGGCGGCGGTGCGCACCGTGATCACCTTCTTGCCGGCGCCCGCCTGCACGGTCTGGATCGCGTTCCCGGCATAAATCGGCCGCTCGAAGGTGTCCGGCGAGACCACGGAGATGATGTCGGAGATCTGTGCGACGTCGAGGAGAGCGGCGACGCGGGGAAGCACGTTCTTGCCCGTGGTCGAGGCCGCCGCGATGACGACGTCGTAGGGCTCGGCGACCGCGGCGATCAGCGCGGCGGTAGGCTCGGCGAGCAGGTGATCGAAGGCGGCGTCTTCCGACACCAGCACCTTCTCCAGGCCTTCGAGCTTGGCGGTCGCGTCCGCTGCCGGGCGGCTGCCGGTGCCGAGCACCAGCGCGTGGACGGGCCCGCCGAGCTGGACCGCGGCGCTGAGCGCCTTCTGGCTCGCATCGCGGACGGCGCCGTTCTCGTGCTCGATGAGGAGGAGGGTAGCCATGCTGTTCTCAAAACCTCGAACCTGGATCGCCCGGGGCCCCGGGCCTGAGACAATGCCGGCGGGTGGGGTCAGATGACCCCGGCTTCCACCTTCAGCTTCTGCACGAGAACCTCCGCCGACTCGACCTTCACGCCTGCCTTACGGCCGGCGGGCTCGACGGTCTTGAGGACCTTGATGCGCGGCGTCACGTCGACGCCCAGCGCCTCGGGGGTGAGTTCCTCGAGCGGCTTCTTCTTGGCCTTCATGATGTTGGGAAGGCTGGCGTAGCGCGGCTCGTTGAGGCGCAGATCCGTCGTGACGATCGCCGGCAGCTTGAGGGTGACCGTCTGGAGGCCCCCGTCGACCTCGCGCGTCACGTCGATGGCGCCGTCGCCGAACTCGACCTTGAAGGCGAAGGTGCCCTGCGGCCAGCCGAGCAGCGCGGCCAGCATCTGGCCGGTCTGGTTGGAATCGTCGTCGATCGCCTGCTTGCCGAGGATGACGAGCTCAGGGCCCTCCTTCTCGACGATTGCCTTCAGGATCTTGGCGACGGCGAGCGGCTCGACATGGGCGTCGGTCTTCACGAGGATCGCCCGGTCCGCCCCCATGGCGAGCGCCGTGCGCAGGGTCTCCTGCGCCTGCTGCGGCCCGATCGAGACGGCGACGATCTCGGTGGCCTTGCCCTTCTCCTTCAGGCGGATCGCCTCCTCGACGGCGATCTCGTCGAAGGGGTTCATCGACATCTTGACGTTAGCGAGCTCCACCCCGGACCCGTCGGCCTTCACGCGGATCTTGACGTTGTAGTCGACAACCCGCTTCACGGGCACCAGAAGCTTCATGGCGGTCTCAATCCTCCGCGCGGGGAACGATCATGCGGGCCGGCGGGCGCAGCCTCGATGCGGGCGAGGGCCGTCAGGCCCCTGTCGGCGCGGCGGCGGACCGTAACGACCTGATTTCGGGCTTGTCAACGCGCGCCGGTAGGCAGCCCGCTCCTGCGGGCGCCCGGTTCAGCGGTTCTTGCCGGGCACCCAGAGCACGTCGTCCGCGCCGTTGGCGTTGGCGGTGCGGCTGGCCACGAACAGGAAGTCCGAGAGGCGGTTGAGGTATTGCAGCGCCTCCGGCGAGACCGTCTCGCCCTCGACAGCGGCCAGCGCCACGGCCAGGCGTTCCGCGCGCCGGCAGACCGTGCGGGCGAGATGCAGGGCGGCCGAGGCCGGGGAGCCGCCCGGAAGCACGAAGGACTTGAGCGGCGAGAGGTCGGCGTTCAGCGCGTCGATGTCGGCCTCAAGCCGCTTCACCTGCGCGGCCACGATGCGCAGGGGCTCGTATTTCGGCGGCTCGGGACCCTCTGGCGTGGCGAGGTCGGCGCCGAGGTCGAACAGGTCATTCTGGATGGGACCCAGCATCGCGTCGAGGCGGGGTTCGGCGTGCAGGCGCGCGAGGCCGATGCAGGAATTGGTCTCGTCGACGGTCCCGTAGGTCTCGATCCGCAGATCCGCCTTCGAGCGGCGCTCGCCGTTGGCCAGCGCCGTCGAGCCCTTGTCGCCGGTGCGCGTGTAGATGCGGTTGAGCGTGACCACGTGAACCCCGGTTCGGACCAATCAGCTCAGAACGTATAGCCGATCTTGCCGCCGTAATTCGTCAGGCCGCGATTGTTCGCGCACAGGCCGGCATTCGACATGTGATCGATCGTCGCCATGATGCTCCAGTTCTCGGAGAGCCGGAAGCCGATGGCGGCCGCCTCGCGGAAGAGCGGGTTGCAGCCGAGCGCGTTGAAGCCGAACGGCGTGAGCGCCCGCGGCCCCGTGTAGCCGTTATGGGCCGCGGCACCGAAGAAGCCCTCCACGAAGAGGCGACGGTTGAAGAACTCGGGGAAGACGTCCACGGTCCAGGTGGCGCCGATATAGGCGTAGCTCGTCCGGCCGCCGGTGTTGTAGCTGCCGCCGACCGTCGGCCGCGGCACGAAGGCCTGCCAGAACGGGTCCTCGAACACGAGCGGCTTGGCGAACAGGATCTCGCCGTTGACGTTCGCCTTGCTGAAGTTTCCGACCTTGCCCTCGGCGCTGCCGGGGTCCTGCACGGAACCGCCGATGCGGATCTCCGACACGATGCTGACGGGTTTGACCGGAGCGGTGTAGATCGGCGGCGCGGGGCGACGCCCGCCGAGATCGGCGGCCTGCGCGGCGCCGGCGGCGAACAGGGCGACACCGCCTGCTAGGAACTTCAAAGGCGTGACGTACATCGGCGACGGACCCGTTTCTAGTCCGTTTCTCTTAGCATGGCGCCGGAGGCACCCGTCAGTCCGCGGCATCGGTTTCCATCCCCTGGCAAGTGGATAGATCGACAGTGCGGCCTCGCCGCCACACCCGCTCTCAGGCGGAGCGCCACCAGACGACGCCCATGATCACGACGACCGCCACGAACTGCAGGAGCACGCGCATGCGCATCAGCCGCTGGGACAGGTTGGCGCTGCCGCCGCGCATCATGTTCACGAGACCGAGGAGCAGGACGATCGCCACCGCGAGGCAGGCGAGGAGGACGAGCGTGTTGGAGGAGATCAAGGCTTTGTCTCGGCTTTGAGGTTCGCTCGTCCGATATGGGCCGGATCACCGGACCTGCCCATAGGGCAGCAGGGCGCACCCGAGAGGCGTCGTCAACGGAGGACGATCGCACTGCCGTCCGTCAGATTGACGTTCGTCGACCAGGATTGTCGCTATCAATCGTGATGCGGAACAGACCGGACAAGCGGAGCCAACCTGCCATGACGATCCTGCGAAATGAACTCCGGCGTCGATCCATCAGCCGCAGGCATCTCGTTCAAACCGGCGCGGCCTTCGCAGCCACCGCCGCGATGTTCCAGGATGCAACCGCGCGAGGCTCGCTCCCCGAAAACTTCAACGGCGTCGCGGTCTACGACGAGACCGCCGACGGCCGCATCATCGTCTCCGACTCGCTCAGCTACTTGACGCGACGGCTCGATCTCATGGGGCCGCTACGCGTATCGCAGAAGGATGTCGTCGTCGGTTGTTCGTTTGCCGGCCGGCAGACATTTGCCGACCCGTTGTCCCTCGGGCCTCGGGGGCTGATCGGACACGCCGCCGGAGTCGGAAAGGACAACGCGGGGATCGCTGGGCTCGCGATGGCGCAGGACCACGGCGTGCCCGCGGCCGCGTGCCGAACCATGTCAGCGCGCATGTCCGATGGACGGTCGCTGTTCCTCGAGCGTGTGATCGGACATCTGAACGAGGCGGCGATGGCCGCGGGTGTGCGCGAGAACATGACGGTGCGGGAGGCCGCCTACCGCTTGCTGGCGGCTCCCGAGGGACGGGTCCGCACCGTCGAGAGCGGGGCCGGCTCACATACCGGCGGCAAGGTCACGATGCTGCTCGAAGGGGATGCCGGCGGGATCTGCGCGGCCTGGTTCATCGCGCTGATCAAGGAGAAGCGGCCGAACGACGTCTTCGTCACCGCCCCCCATTGCGGAGAGACCATGGCGGAGTATACGCTCGCCGTTCGCCCGAGAGGAATCATCGCGAACGATGCCGGGCTCTGCAAGGACCGCTCGGGCGTGATCGGCCTCGCAATGCTGGAGCGCGAGGGCATTCCCGCAGCGGCCGTGGGAGCCCTCTCCGCGCGGATCGGAGACGAAATCAGCTCCTATCAGGACGGCGTCATCTCCGAGGCGAATGCGCAGGCCGCGGCTAGAGGCGTGAAGCCCGGGATGCCGTGCCGAGAGGCCGCGCACGCTCTGCTTCGTTGATGAGACGGTCGCCTCCGATGGACCTTCGGAGGCGACTTTGCGGAGAGACGACCTCAGTTCCGGCGCAGCAACCGCTCGAAATAGTCGAGCTCCTCGCGGGCCCGGCTGGGATCGCCGAGCTTGCGCCGCAGCTCCTCCATGATCCGCCGGGTCCGCTGGACGCTCGATTCGTCGGCGCCCGGGACGCGCACCCGGCCGTCGGACATCTCGCGGCCCTTGGTGGGACGGCCGAGGGGGTCGTCGTCCTTGGCGCCGGCCTGGCCCTGTTGGCTCGGGTTCTGGCCGCCCTCCTGCTCGCCCTCGCCTTCGCCTTGCGCCATGTCCTGCATCTGCTTCTGCATGCCCTCGGCGCCGCGCTGGAGGCCGTCGAGCGCCCGGCCCTGCGCGTCGACAGCGTTGCCCTCCTTGCCCTGGCCCAGCGCATTCTCGGCCTCGCGCATGGCCTCCTCGGCGTCGGAGAGGCCTTCCTCGCCCTGCATGCCGAGCTCCTTCATCCGGCGCTGCAGGTCCTGCAGGCGCTCGCGCAGGGCCTGCTGGCGCTGGCCGACGCCGCCACCCTGACCCTGCTGGCCCTCGCCCTGGCCCTGCTGCCCCTGGCCTTGCTGCCCCTGGCCTTGCTGCCCCTGGCCTTGCTGCCCTTGGCCTTGCTGGCCCTGGCCGCGCTGCGGGCGCTGCCCGCGCTGCTCGGCGCCGCGCTTGCTCTGGCCCTCCTTGAAGGTCTCGTCGCGCAGGCCCTGCTGCTCGCGGGCCATCTGGTCGAGTTCCTCGGCCTGACGGTTCATCTCGCGGGCGCTCGGGTCCGCCTGACCGCCCTGCTCGGCGGTCTGAAGGTTCTCGAGGATTTCGCGGAGCTGTTCGAGGAGGCGCTGCGCCTCCGCCGTGTCGCCGCGCTTCATGGCCTCCGCCATGTCCTGGAGCATCTTGTTGAGGTCGTCCGGCGTGACGCTCTTGGCGCCCTTCTGCGGCGGGCTCTTCTCGCCCTGCTGCTGCGGGTTCTTGCGCTGGCGCTCGGCCATCTCCTTCATGAACTTGTCGAGCGCCTGCCGCAGGTCCTCGGTCAGCTTCTGGATCTCGTCGTCCGGCGCGTTGCGCTCGATCGCCTGCTTCAGCTTGTCCTGAGCGGCGCGCAGATCCTTCTCGGCGTCCGAGAGGTCGCCGTCCTCGATCTTGAGGGCCATCTCCCACAAGAGGTCGGCGACCTCCGTCAAAGCCTCGTCGCTGCGCGCGGCGCGTAGGCGGCGCGAGGCGGTCTTGAGGCCCATGAACACGCTCGGCTGGGGTGTGAACTGCTCCGGCGCGATCAGGAGAGCGTCGAGCGCGGTCAGCACCCGGACGCGGCCGGAATCGGGCGTCGTCACGAGGCGACGGCGCTCCTCGGCCAGCGCCCGGGCCAACGGCTTCTGGAAGGGGCGCGCCGGCAGCGTCATCTCGGTCGTCGCGGTCCGACCCTCCTGGTCCGCTTCGTCCTTGACGACGATTGTGAAACGCACCCGCGCCCCCGACCAGGGATGGTCGGTGAGGTCGACGAGCGTCTTCACGTCGGCCTCGCCGCTCGGATCGCCGGGCAGCGCCAGCGGGATGCGCGGCGGTGGCACTAGGGAGCGGCCCGGCTTCAGCGGCTCGACGACGCCTTCGGCGGACGCGATCCCGTAATCGTCCTTGACCCGGTAGGTCAGGTTGAAGGTGCCGCGGCCGTTGACTTCGGGACCTCCGACCGCCTCGACGGTCGGGGCGTTGTCTGGAATCGTCTCGACGATCAGGCGCTGCGGCGTCCCGCCCGTCGCGATCGTCAGGTCGGCGGTGCCGCCGGTGAGCCCGAAGCGGTCCTCGCGCAGGTCCGCCTTAAGCTCCTTGCCCGGCAACGCCTTGAGGCCACCATTCGGGGTCAGGGCGACGTCGCCACGGCCGGCGATGCGCACGATCAGCGTCGAATTGACCGGCGCGCGCAGGCGCTGCTCGGTCCCGTTCATGGTCACGATCAGGGGCGAAAGCCGAGTGTAGAGCGGCGGATCGATCCAGCCGTCGACCCGGAAGCTCGGTCCGGCGGGGCTCGGCGCGCGCCAGTCGAAGGCGGTGCCGAGGCGCTGTCGCCATTCTGCCCCGGCCACGAACAGGCTTGCCACGGCCGCGACGACGAGGGCGGCGCGCAGCGCCAGGGGGTCGCGCCGGGCCATCATCGGGCGCGGCGGGCCGACCTTGAGCCGCGCGACCGCCGCCGCGGCGCGGCGCTGGTGGAGGGACCACAGGGCCTGCGTTGTCGGATCGCTCTTGCCGACCGCGAGCGTATCTTCGACCGCGGAGGCCGGGTTGTGCGTGACCGCCCCACCGCCCGCGGCGGCGTCACGATCGATCCGTGCCAGGGCCTCGCGCCGCCCCGGCCGGCCGACAC
The DNA here is from genome assembly GCF_022179305.1 of Methylobacterium iners. Classification (GTDB taxonomy): domain Bacteria; phylum Pseudomonadota; class Alphaproteobacteria; order Rhizobiales; family Beijerinckiaceae; genus Methylobacterium; species Methylobacterium iners. The sequence goes on along the minus strand of NZ_BPQP01000034.1, from coordinate 29,215 downwards.
GAAGGAGCGGAAGCAGCACCGCGACGAAGGCGAGGGCGAAGATCGCGAGGCCGGCCATCCGCCAGCCCGGACCGACATCCAGCCAGAGGCCGAGCCAGGACAAGGTGAGGAAGGCGAGGACGACGGCGAGGCCGCGCCAGAGCAGCGGCCAGACCTGTTCCCACACCTGAGCGGCATTGGCCTGCGCGACGAGCCGGTCGAGCCGGTCGCGCGTCGCGCGGGAGGTCGTGCCGTCGGCCTCTGCCATCGATGGAAGGCTCCTAGGGATCCCACGCCGGAGCGGCGGGTCTCACGATCCGAAGCCTTCATGGTGGCCGCCGCGGAGGGCGGGGTCAAATCGGCCCAAGGTCGCGGGGCAGGGGCCCGCCCTCGGCCTAGCCCATCCAGGCCGGCAGGCGGTCGAGCCCGATAAGCTCCTCATAGGACTGGCGCGGTCGCACGATCGCGGCCTCCGCGCCCCGCACCATCACCTCCGGCACCAGGCGCCGGGTGTTGTAGGTCCCCGACTGGACGGCCCCATAGGCCCCGGCGGTCATGATCGCGATGAGGTCGCCCTCGGCAACGGCGGCCATCTCGCGGTTGAGGGCCAGGTAGTCGCCCGTCTCGCAGACGGGGCCGACGAGGTCGGCGACGAAGCGAGGTCCGTCCTCCGCCGTTTCCACTACCGGTCGGACCGCATGATAGGCCTCGTAGAGCGTCGGGCGGATCAGGTCGTTCATCGCCGCGTCGACGATGACGAAGATCCGGCCCTCGGAATGCTTCACGTGAATGACGCGGGCGACGAGGATGCCGGCATTGCCCGCGATCATCCGCCCGATCTCGAAGACCGGGCGCAGGCCGAGCGGCGCGAAATGCGGACGCAGGACGGCGGCGAGCGCGGCCGGGTCCGGCGGCGGTGCGTTGTCGTCGCGGTAGGGGATGCCGAGGCCACCGCCGAAATCGATGTGGTGCAGGGCGTGACCCGCGGCCATCAGGTCGCGGGCGAGGCCGGCCAGCAGCCGCCCGGCATGGTCGAAGGGCGCGAGATCGGTGATCTGGCTGCCGATATGCATGTCGACGCCGCAGATTCTCAGGCCCGGCAGGGTGGCGGCGCGGGCGTAGACCGCCGGCGCCCGGGTGATCGGGATGCCGAACTTGTTCTCGTACTTGCCCGTCGAGATCTTGGCGTGCCCCCCGGCATCGACGTCTGGGTTGACCCGGATCGAGACGGACGCGGTCCGGTTCATGCTCGTGGCGACGGCGGACAGCGCTTCGAGCTCCGGCTCGCTCTCGACGTTGAAGCAGAAGATGCCGGCACCGAGCGCCGCCTCCATCTCTTCCCGGGTCTTGCCGACGCCCGAGAAGACGATCTTCTGCGGATCGACGCCCGCGGCGAGCGCCCGGCGCAGCTCACCCTCCGAGACGATATCCATGCCGGCGCCGAGGCGCGCCAGCGTGCGCAGCACCGCCTGGTTCGAGTTCGCCTTCACCGCGTAGCAGACGAGGGCGTCGTCGCCCGCGAAGGCATCGGCGAAGACACGGTAATGCCGTTCGAGGGTGGCGCTCGCGTAGCAGTAGAAGGGCGTGCCGACGCGATCCGCGAGGTCGGTCAAGTCGACGTTCTCGGCATGCAGCCGCCCGTCGCGGTAGTGGAAATGATGCATGGTCGGCCGTGTGCTCGCCACCTCGCGCGGAGCGCGTGAGGCTTGGCTCCCTCAGAGGAGCGGATCGAGGAAGAAGGGCTGCTTAGGGATCGTATAGCCCCGTTTCGCGCCGCGCGTCGTCGTCACCGGCGCGTCGGTGCCGCCGGCCGCAACGGCTGAGGCAGGCAACTCGTCGCCATCCTGCACGGCTGCCGGATCAGGCGCTGCCGTACCGCCGCCGAGGCCGACGCTGCGCGGCAGCTGGCGGGCGCTCGCCGGGGCCGACGCGGTGGGGGAGACGGTCGCCTCGCCGTCGGGCGGCTGCAGGCCGCCGCGCCGGCCGCAGGCCGAACAGGTCAGCGCAACGAGGCCGAGGGCCGCGAGCGTCAGGGAAAGGGAACGAGGGAGCATCGACGCGGGTCCGGCACTGTCGGGACGGCATCATAGCGGGCGCTAGCGCCCGATGCGAGCGAAACGGCCACGCTTGGCCGCGGCACTCAGCCTTTCTTGCCGGCGGTGGTCTTCTCGTAGGCGTCGATCGCCCGGCGGCAATTCTCGTTCAGCTTGGCCCAATTCGCCCCGAAGCACTTGTCCACGGCGGGATCGCTCGGCGCGAGGTCGCCGCAATAGGTCAGGTAGTCGCCCGTGCAGTACTTCTTCAGCGTCTCGTTGCCCCGGCGGGTCTGCGGCGCAGTCTGCGCGACGGCCGATCCGGCGACCAGGGCGCAGGCGACGACGGCGAGCGATGTCAGCTTCAGGGCCATAGGCAGTCTGGTCCATCTCAAGGAAGGGGATGCCCGACCCGATGATGCCGCGGCATGTTCGAAACAAGGCAGGCGGGTGATCGATCCGTGGAGCGCGCCATTTACGATGCGCCCGCCGCCCTGCGCAACGGCCCGGATGCCAGTCTCAGGGCCGGCCCGGAAGCGGGAAGGCGCCGACGGAGGGCAGGCGATCGCCGCGCGTCAGCGCCTCCGCGACTTCGGCGATGCGGGTTCGAAGCTCCGCATGCTCGGCTGCGGCCCGGGCTTCCCGCTGAGCGCTGTCGGTGGCGAGGGCTTCCTCCGCCGCCGCGAGCCGGGCCCGCAGGGCCTCGCGCTCGGCGAGGAGCGCCGCGTGCTGGCGCGCGAGGTCCGCGGCCTCGCCCGGAGCGTTGTCCGAGAGGTCGTCGTGGTCGATGGTCGTGCCGAAGCTCGGGTCGGTGGCGACGGAGAGGCGACGCAGGGCGACGTTGCGCTCCTGCCGAAGGGCCAGGAAGTCGTCGAGCAGTTCCCGATGGGCGTCCTCGAGGACCCGCAGGGTCGCGACGCCCACGGCCTCCTCAGCGCGCGCGGCTTCGAGGTCCCGCTCGACGCCCTCGATCGCCTGCTTCGCGGCCAGGATCTCCGCCTCGCGCGCGCGCAGGACCGAATCTCGCTCATCGAGCTCGCGCGCGAGCGTGGCGATCTCCAGGGTGCGGGCGCCGATGGCCGCCATGTCGGCGTGGCGGTTGGCCCGCACGGTCTCGAGCTGCCGCTCCAAGCGGCGCTGCGCGACGGCGAATTGCGCCCTCAGGTAATCCTTCTCGGCGGCGATCTCGGAGATCGAGAGCGGAAACATCGCCTCGACGCGGCGGCTGGCGAGACGCACGGCCCGGGCGTTGACGGCCGGCAGGGCGAGGAGCCCGAACAGGCTCGCCGCCAGGAAGCCGAGCGCGAAGATCATGATGGTTTCGATCACGCACTCACATCCCCGACATGCGACGCATGTCGTCCTGTCGCCAGCAATCTTCGACCCCGCCGGTGCGGCGGGTCATCGGAGAAGGCTTCTCGCATCGTCCGGCGCGCCGCGCAAAGTCCGGACGGCGCAGCATGCCGCCGGTCGCCCGAAAGCTGGGCGATGGAGGCAAATCGAGGGCCAGCCCTCCCGTACCGGATTGGTACGCCCCGGCTCAGAAGGGGTTCCAGGTCGGCTGCTTCGTGAACTTCAGATAGCCGACATTGATCCCGAGGCGGGCGCCGACGCCGGTGCGGATCGGAACCACCACGATGCCGTCCGAGGTCGCGGCCGTCATGCCGAAGCCGCCGACGAGGTAGGCCGAGCCGTCGACGCCGCCGAAGCGACGGTAGATCTGGCCGGCGCCGGGCAGGTTGTAGACGAGCATCATCGTGCGGTTGCCGTCTCCGCCGACGTCGAAGCCGATGCTCGGCCCCTGCCAGTAGATCCGGCGCTGGCCCGCATTGCGGGTGTAGAGGGTGCCCTCGCCGTAGCGTACGCCGCCGACGATGGCGCCCGACGCCTCCTGGCCCAGGATGTAGCTGTTCGGCTCGCCCCAGCGCCGGGTCGCCTCCTCCACGGTGAGAGCGAGGCCCTTCGACATCGAGCCGAAGAAGCGGTGCCCGGATTCCACGATCTCCCGCGGGCGGAAGGAGCCCGGGTCCTCGGCCGCGCCGGCGAGGCCGACCGACGGACCGGCGAGAAGAAGCATCGCCAGGATCAGGGTTCTGAAGGCGCCCGGGAAAGCCCCGAGGCGCCGGGGGAAAATGTGAGATGGGATCATCGTCTCTCGCCGCCCGCGTAAAGGATCTGTTTGCATCCAGTCCCAAGGATGCCGGCGGCGCCCTCGGGGCGCCACGCATCGACGGGCGGCATGATGAACCTGGAAGACGGCAATATGTGGTTAACGCGGCGTCGCTGCCTGATACTCGCCGGTGTCGCGCTTCTGCCCTTCGACCGGTCCCAGGCGGGGACGCCGCCCCGCATTCCCGGAAGTCTGGCCCTGAACGGCTTCGACGCGGTGAGCTACTTCCTCGCGGCGGGTGGCGACCCGGTGCCGGGCCGTCCGCAATTCGAGCTCGACTGGAAGGGCCGCGTCTGGCGCTTCGCCTCCGCGGCGAACCGGGAGGCCTTCCGGCCGTATCCCGACGGCTATGCGCCGCGGCTCGGGGGATACGATCCGCTGGGCGTCGCGGAAGGCCGGCTCGTCGACACCGACCCGATGGTGTTCGCGCTGATGCCGGGACCCGCGGCGCGGCGTCTCTACCTGTTCCGGAACGAGGCCAACCGGGATGCGGCGGCCAAGCGCCCGGCGCTCATCGCCCAGGCCGAGGCCCTTTGGCCAGCGCTGGGCGGCTTGACGGATGCGAGCCTCGCCGAGCAAGCCACCTCAGAGCAGCGGTAGGCGCCGTCCGTCGACGGCCCGCTCCGGCAGATCGAGACGCGCGGCATAGGCCGGGTCGCCGAGCGCCGCGAAGGGTCCGTTGCGGTAGTGCAGCGCGTGATGGCCGTAGGTGATGGTCTCGCCCGAAGGCACGACGACGCAGCCGCCGGCGCTGGTGAGGACGTGGTCGCCGGCCGCCGTGTCCCATTCCATGGTCGGGCCGCAGCGCACGTAGATGTCGGCCTCGCCGGAGGCGATCAGGCAGAACTTGAGGGCCGAGGAGGTCTGCCTGCGCGAGCCGACGGGCAGGTTCGAGAGGCAGGCCTCGGTCTCGTGGTCGCCGTGGCGGCGGCTGACGAGGGCGACGAGCCCGTCCTCCGGCCCCCGTCGCACGGAGACGGGGTGCGGGCTGCCGGGACGACCCGCCTGGATCGGCGCCTCGAATGCCGTCGTGCCGGCGCCCCAGACCCGGCCGATGCCGGGCGCCGCCAGCGCCGCGGCGATGGGACGATCCCCCGCGATCAGGCCGATGTTGACGCTGTATTCGGGGTCGCCCGCCAGGAAGTCGCGGGTGCCGTCGAGGGGGTCGACGAGGAAGAAGAGGTCGGCGGGGGGGCGATCGGCGCTCGATTCCTCGGCGATGACCGGGATGCCCGGCCAGTGTCGCGCCAGGGCGCCGAGGATCATGGTTTCGGCGGCGTGGTCGGCCGCGCTCGCCGGGGAGCCGTCGGGCTTGAGGACGTGCGCGCAGTCGCCGCCGTGATAGACCCTGAGAATCTCGCCGGCTTCGCAGGCGATCTCCGTCAGGATCGTCGCGACGCGGTCGCGCATCTGCGGAGGGAGCGTCATCATGATGTCATGCCGCGCGGAGCGGCGATTGTCGACCCTTGGCGCGGCGAGCATCCCGCAGCTTTTCAAAGCGGGACGCGCCGTCTATCGGTGCCGTGACGGCGGGGCGGGCCGATTTGGCGACGCGCTCGCGAAAGCCTTCAACGTTCGCGCGGAGCGCATCATGACGACCGTCAACCTCGATCCCCTCGACCTCTCGGCGCTGCTCTGCTCCCGCGTCTGCCACGACGTGATCAGCCCGGTCGGTGCGATCGTGAACGGTCTCGAAGTGCTGGAGGACGAGGACGATGCCTCGATGCGCGACTTCGCCATCGACCTCATCCGCAAGAGCGCGCGCCAGGCCTCGGCGCGCCTTCAGTTCGCGCGGCTGGCCTTCGGCGCGGCGGGCTCGGCGGGAGCCTCGATCGATCTCGCGGACGCCGAGAAGGTCTCCCGCGGGATGTTCGCCGACGAGAAGACGCAGCTCGCCTGGAGCGCGCCGCAGGCGCTCTACCCGAAGAACAAGGTCAAGCTTCTCCTGAACCTCGTGGTGATCGCGACGAGCGCGATTCCCCGCGGCGGCCTGATCGACGTCGTGGTCACGGGTGACGGCGAGGCCCCAAGCCTCGTCCTGAAGGCGAAGGGCTCCCACGCCCGCATCCCGCCGCACGTGGAGTCGCTGATCGCCGGAACGCCGGAGGGCGGGACGGTCGATGCGCACGGCATCCTTCCCTATTATGCCGGCCTGGTGGCGCGGGCCGCCGCCATGGACGTGCGCTTCACGATCGACGGCGACGAGGTGACGGTTCGCGCCGAGCCGGTGGCAGCGGCAAGTCCTGCCGCGCAGGCCCCGAGCCTTGAGGCTTCGCGACCGTCGGACAGCGAGCCGCCGGAGACGGCCCTGGCCTGATCCTCCGGCTCGACGATCGAATATTGGAGTTTTCAGCGGATAGGGAGGACGTCAGCAACGCTTCACTAACGCATTGGGCTCATGGTCGGGAACGCACAGACCTGTAGTGCGCGTATGGACTGAGTACCGCTCATGGACGATTTGCTGCGTGAGTTCCTGACCGAGAGCGCCGAGCATCTCGACACGGTCGACACCGAACTCGTCCGGTTCGAGCAGGATCCGAACAACAAGACGATCCTGAGCAACATCTTCCGGCTCGTCCATACGATCAAGGGCACCTGCGGCTTCCTCGGGCTGCCGCGCCTCGAAGCGCTGGCGCACGCGGCCGAGACGCTAATGGGCCAGTTCCGCGACGGGATGCCGGTCACCGGCGCCGCCGTGAGCCTCATCCTCGTCACCCTCGACCGGCTGAAGTCGATCCTCGCCGACCTCGAACAGACCGGCGCCGAGCCCGCGGGCAGCGACGACGACCTGATCGGGGCGCTCGACCAGATGTCGGCCGGTCCGATGCCGGCCGCCGCACCCGCGCCTGCGCCGACCATCACCCTGCCGCCGCCCGTCGAGCGCGAGCTCAAGCCCGGCGAGGTCTCGCTCGAGGATCTGGAGCGCGCCTTTCTCGAGGCCGAAGGCCCCGACGATTTCGCGCCGCCCGCTCCCTCCGCGCCGGCGCCGGAGCCCGCGATGGAATCTGCCGCGCCCGAGCCCATGCCGGAGCCCGAGCCGGTCATGCAGGCCGCGCCCGCCGCGAAGGCCAAGCCCGCCGCCGAATCCGCTGCCGGAGAGGGCGAGGGCGGCGTCTCGAAGGTGCAGACGATCCGCGTGAACGTCGACACCCTCGAACACCTGATGACCATGGTCTCGGAGCTGGTGCTCACCCGCAACCAGCTCCTCGAGATCGCGCGCCGCCACGACGACTCCACCTACAAGGTCCCGCTGCAGCGGCTCTCCCACGTGACGGCCGAGCTGCAGGAGGGCGTCATGAAGACGCGCATGCAGCCCATCGGCAATGCCTGGCAGAAGCTGCCGCGCGTGGTCCGCGACCTCTCGTCCGAACTCGGCAAGCAGATCGAGCTCGTGATGAACGGCGCCGAGACCGAGCTCGACCGCCAGGTTCTCGAAGTCATCAAGGATCCGCTGACCCACATGGTCCGCAACTCCGCGGATCACGGCATCGAGTCGGCTGCCGAGCGCAAGGCCGCCGGCAAGCCGGTGAAGGGCACGATCCGCCTCTCCGCCTTCCACGAGGGCGGCACGATCACCATCGAGATCGCCGACGACGGCAAGGGCCTCGACCTCGTCGCCATACGCAAGAAGGCCGTCGAGCGCAACGTCGCGACCCAGGCCGAGATCGACAAGATGACCGACGCCCAGGTGGCGAAGTTCATCTTCCATCCCGGCTTCTCCACCGCCAAGGCTATCACCTCGGTTTCCGGTCGCGGCGTCGGCATGGACGTCGTCAAGACCAACATCGACGTCATCGGCGGCATCATCGACATCAACACGCAGCTCGGCCGCGGCACGACCTTCACCATCAAGATCCCGCTGACGCTGGCGATCATCGCGGCCCTCATCGTGAAGGCCGGCGAGCAGCGCTACGCGGTGCCGCAGGTCGCGGTGCTGGAACTCGTGCGCGTCGACAAGGCGACCGCCCAGACGGTGGAGCGCATCAACGGCTCGCCGGTGCTGCGCCTGCGCGAGCGCCTCCTGCCGATCGTGACGCTCACCGGCGTCCTCGGGCAGGACCAGCCCGCCGAGACCATCGACTCGGGCTTCGTCGTGGTGGCCCAGGTCGGCCGCCAACGCTTCGGCATCCTCGTGGACGAGGTCTTCCATACGGAGGAGATCGTCGTGAAGCCGATGTCCTCGAAGCTGCGCCACCTGCCGCTCTTCGCCGGCAACACCATCCTCGGCGACGGCGCCGTGGTGCTCATCGTCGACCCGAACGGCATCGCCCAGCAAGTCAGCCAGGGCTCGCAGTCGGGCGGCGTGCCGATGGACATCGAGGCCGAGGAGGTCGAGACCACCGACGCCAAGGCGACCCTGCTGGTGTTCCGCGGCGGCGGCGGCAGCTTCAAGGCCGTGCCGCTCTCCCTGGTCACGCGGCTCGAAGAGGTCGAGGCCTCCAAGGTCGAATGGGTCGGCGGACGCCCGCTCATCCAGTACCGGGGCCGCCTCATGCCGCTGGTGCCGGCCGACGCCTCCATCGAGATCCGCAGCGAGGGCACGCAGGCGCTGGTCGTGTTCTCGGACGGCGAGCGGGCGATGGGCCTCGTCGTCGACGAGATCGTCGACATCGTCGAGGAGCGCCTCGACGTCGAGATCGCGGCGGAGCGCTCGGACCTGATCGGTTCGGCGGTGCTGCGCGGCCGGGCCACCGAGATCATCAACATCGCCCACTTCCTGCCGCTCGCCTACGATGACTGGGCGCGTGGAGCCCGGACGGCCGAGAAGCGGACCTCGACGCTCCTGCTCGTGGACGACTCGGCCTTCTTCCGCGACATGCTGAGCCCGGTCCTCAAGGCCGCCGGCTACAACGTCGTCACCGCGGCGAGCGCCGAGGAGGCGCTGACCACCTTGATGACGAGCGGCCGCGTCGATGTGGTCGTCTGCGACCTCGAAATGCCGGGCCGCAACGGGTTCGACCTCGTCCAGGCGATGCGCAAGGCCGAGGGGCGGGTCGCGGCGCTGCCGGTGATCGGCCTCTCGGGCAATATCGGCGCGGACGCCATCGAGCGGGCGCGGAGCCTGTCCATCGCCGACCTCGTCGCGAAGTTCGACCGCAGCGGCCTCATCGCCGCGCTCTCGGAACTCGACGTCGTCAATCTCGCCCGCGCCGCCTGAGGCCGGCCTTCAGGTATCGGAGTCACATTCCATGATGCAGGCTGCCAACAGCAACGCCGAAGGCGCCGACGCCGGCGCCACCAGCGATTTCGTCACCGTGTTCGTGGGCGAGACCATGTTCGGTCTCGCGATCGACCGCGTGCACGACGTCTTCATCCCCGCTGGCATTACGCCGGTGCCGCTCTCGCCGCCGGAGATCGTCGGTCTCTTGAACCTGCGCGGCCGGGTCGTCACGGCGCTCTGCCTGCGCCGCCGCCTTGGCCTGCCGGCCCGCACGGATGACGGTCGGCAGATGGCGATCGGGCTGGAGCAGGGCGGGGAGACCTTCGCCCTCATCGTCGATGGCGTCGGCGAGGTCCTGAAGCTCGGCGCCGCCACCCACGAGCCGGTGCCGATCAACCTCGATGCCCGCTGGCGCGACCTCTCGCTCGGCGTCCATCGCCTCGACGGCCGCCTCCTCGTCATCCTCGACGTCGATGCCTTGCTCGCCTTCGGCGCGCCCCGCCGCGCCGCCGGCGCCGCCTGATCCCTCCAAGGAGTGACGCGATGAAGACCTGTCTCGTCGTCGACGATTCCGCCGTGATCCGGAAGGTCGCCCGCCGCATCCTTGAGAGCATGAACTTCGAGGTCGGCGAGGCCGAGGACGGCGCCAAGGCGCTGACCGTCTGCGCCGAGGCGATGCCGGACGCGATCCTGCTCGACTGGAACATGCCGACCATGGACGGCTACGAGTTCCTGAGGGTGCTCCGCCAGAGCCCCGGAGGCAGCGCGCCGAAGGTCCTGTTCTGCACGACCGAGAACGACGTCGGCGCCATTGCCCGGGCGCTCCATGCCGGGGCCGACGAGTACATCATGAAGCCCTTCGACCGCGACATCGTCACGGCGAAGCTCGAGCAGGTCGGCCTCGCCCAATAGGCGCGCCGCCTTGGACGATCCGGCCGCCGCGTCGGCCGGGCACTCCCTCGTTCCCATCCCGCGTAGCGTAGGCGTAAGCACGATGCTGGCAGCCGTTGCCCACCCGCCCGGCCCCACCGGCACCGTAGCCGCAGGGACGGGCCAGAAGATCCGCGTGCTCATCGCCGACGATTCCGCCGTGGTGCGCGGCCTCGTCGCGCGCTGGCTCGGCGAGGCGGGCTACGACGTCGTCGCGACGGCCGCCAACGGCCGGATCGCCGTGGAGGCGATGTCGCGCCACGACCCCGACGTCGTGCTCCTCGACATCGACATGCCCGAGCTCGACGGGACTCAGGCGCTGCCCCTGCTGCTCGCCAAGAGCCCGGGCGTGCAGATCGTGATGATGTCGACCCTGACGACGCGCAACGCCGACATCTCGCTGCGCTGCCTGGCGCTCGGGGCCGTCGACTACCTCGCCAAGCCCGAGAGCAACCGCGGCGTCACCACCTCGGATGCTTTCCGCACCGAGCTGGTCGAGCGGGTTCGCGTGTTCGGCAGCACCCGTGCCCGCCGCCGCGGCCCGGCGCTCGCTCCTTCGCATATGCCGGCGGCGCCGACCGCACCCGCTCCGCGGCCCGCCGCGCCCGTGCTGCTGCGGCCGAAAGCGCGCAGCGCGACGCCGCCCCGCTGCCTGCTCGTCGGTGCCTCGACGGGCGGACCGCGCGCCGTCGGCGAGGTCCTCGAGAAGATCGGCGCCGCGACGCTTCGTCAGTTCCCGGTCCTCATCGTGCAGCACATGCCGCCCGTCTTCACCGCCGTCTTCGCCGAGCATCTCGGCGCGCGCACCGGCATCCCGGCCGCCGAGGGCAAGGCCGACGAGCGCGTCGTGCCCGGCCGCATCTACGTCGCGCCGGGCGGCCGCCACATGGGCCTCGCCGGCGGCCGCGGCGACGTCACCATCCGCCTCGACGACGGCCCGGTCGTGAATTTCTGCCGCCCCGCCGTCGACGTGCTCTTCAACGACGCGGCCGCAATCTACGGCGGTGCCTGCCTCGCCGTGGTTCTCACCGGCATGGGCTCCGACGGCACCGGCGGCGCGCGTTCGCTGACCGAGGCCGGCGCCGCCGTGCTCGCGCAGGACGAGGCGACCAGCACCGTCTGGGGCATGCCCGGCAGCATCGCCAAGGCCGGGCTCGCCCAGGCCATCCTGCCGCTCGGCGAGATCGGTGGCGCCTTACGCAACCTCCTGACAGGACACGGCGCATGACCGACGTCGAGTTCGATTTCCTGCGCGGCTACCTCAAGCAGCGCTCCGGCCTCGCGTTGACCGCCGAGAAGCGCTACCTGATCGAGAGCCGCCTCGGGCCGATCTGCCGCCGCTTCGGGCTGGAGAGCCTGCGCGACCTCGTCGGCGCCCTCAAGGTCTCGCGCGACCTCGCCATGGAGAAGGCGGTCGTCGAGGCGATGACCACCAACGAGACCTTCTTCTTCCGCGACCGCACGCCCTTCGACCTCTTCAAGGACGTGCTGCTGCCCGAAGCCCTGACCCGGCGCGCGGCGCAGCGCCGCCTGCGCATCTGGTGCGCCGCCGCCTCGACGGGGCAGGAGCCCTATTCGCTGGCCATGCTCCTGCAGGAGGCCGGCCCGAGGCTCGCCGGCTGGCAGGTCGACATCGTGGCGACGGACCTCTCGACCGAGGTGCTCGAGAAGGCCAGGGCCGGCCTCTACAGCCATTTCGAGGTCCAGCGCGGGCTCCCCGTCCAGATGCTGCTCAAGAACTTCGAGCAGGTCGGCGAGCTCTGGCGGATCTCGGATTCCTTGCGCCGGATGGTCGATTTCCGGCCCCTCAACCTGCTGCATCCCTTCGAGCAGCTGGGCACCTTCGACATCATCTATTGCCGTAACGTGCTCATCTATTTCGACGCGCCGACCAAGGGCGACGTGCTCGGCCGGCTCAGCGCCAGCCTGGCGCCGGACGGCGCGCTGCTGCTCGGCGCGGCCGAGACCGTGATCGGGCTGACGGACAAGCTCGTCCCGAGCCCGCAGCACCGCGGACTCTACAACCAGGCTCCTTCGGCTGCGCGGATCGTTGCGACGGTTGCCCCCGTAGCGCCGCCGATCCGGCGCGTGGTGGGATTCTGAGGGCGGGCTTCTGACCTGCTTACGGAGGGAGGGCGGACCTGGGCGCCACCCTCCCTTTGTCATTCCGGGGCGCCGTAGGCGAGCCCGGAACCCAGAACCACGAGTGGTGCTCCAGCTTGCTAAGTCAGCGACTCTGGGTTCCGGGCTCTGCTTCGCAGCCCAGAATGACAACGGTTGGAGCAAGGCCTCTCCGGTGAAGCCCAGCGTCCGCAGGAAGCCCGCAAACGAAAAGGCCCCGCCGAAGCGAGGCCGTTCCGAAAACCGAAACCTTCTGCGCTCAGACGGCGATCCGCTCTTCGCCTTCGACCGGCTCGCGCAGGACGTAGCCGCGGCCCCAGACCGTCTCGATGTAGTTCTTGCCCTGGCTGGCATTGGCGAGCTTCTTGCGCAGCTTGCAGATGAAGACGTCGATGATCTTGAGCTCGGGCTCGTCCATCCCGCCGTAGAGGTGGTTGAGGAACATCTCCTTCGTCAGCGTCGTGCCCTTACGGAGCGAGAGGAGTTCCAGCATCTGGTACTCCTTGCCGGTCAGGTGCACCCGCGAGCCGGAGACTTCCACCGTCTTCTGGTCGAGGTTCACGATGAGGTCGCCCGTGGTGATGACCGACTGGGCGTGGCCCTTCGAGCGGCGCACGATGGCGTGGATGCGGGCGACGAGCTCGTCCTTGTGGAAGGGCTTGGTCAGGTAGTCGTCGGCCCCGAAGCCGAGACCCTTCACCTTGTCCTCGATGCCGGCCATGCCCGACAGAATCAGGATCGGTGTCTTGACCTTGGCGACGCGGAGGTTCCGCAGGACCTCGTAGCCCGACATGTCGGGCAGGTTCAGGTCGAGGAGGATGATGTCGTAGTCGTAGAGCTTACCGAGATCGATCCCTTCCTCACCGAGATCGGTGGTGTAGGTGTTGAAGCTCTCGGACTTGAGCATCAACTCGATGCTCTGCGCCGTGGCGCTGTCGTCCTCGATCAGAAGTACCCGCATCGTCGGTCCCCAGCCCAGCCGGCCGTTGCAGCGTTTGGGCAAGCCCCCGCTGATCGCCCGCCACCGGCCCGCGGCGGACGCTCCCTTGTCTTCGACTTAGAACGCTATTCGTTAATCGTTAACAAAACCTGATTCCCGCTGGCAAGCAGAGATTTAGAGATTTTGATCCTGCAACCGGCTCTTCGTTTTTGATCTGTTCTCATCCGATCCATGCTCAAGCTGAATCGATCTGAGCAAGACCTTGCCTAAGTGATTCTATCTTCACGCTTCGCTTCGGACCGTCGCCCGTGTGCCACGGACGCGGCGCATGACGGCGGCCCGCTGTCGGCGCGATGGAGGCAGTGTTAAGGAGGGAGGTAAATGAAAGGTTGAGAGGCGGCCGAATGTCGGAGCGGGATCGCGGCGGGGGTGCTTCGCGCCTCGCGGCGGCAAGACAGGCGCTCGACGGCGTCGAGACCCTCGAGACCTACGGGCGGGTCGTCGCCATCCGGGGGCTGCTCATCGAGGTTGCCGGGCCGGTCGCGGCCATGCGGCTCGGCGGACGCCTCGACATCGCCGTCGACACCGGCGCGGGCGGCATCGTGCCCTGCGAGATCATCGGCTTCCAGGGCGACCGGGCGCTCGCGATGCCCTTCGGCTCCCTGGAGGGCGTCCGCCGCGGCTGCCCGGCCACGGTCCGCGACGAGGCCGCGGGCGCGATCCGCCCGTCGGCCGCCTGGCTCGGCCGCACCGTCGACGCGCTCGGCCGCCCCATCGACGGCCTCGGACCGATCCCAGCCGGACCGGCCATCTATCCCTTGCGGGCGGACCCGCCGCCGGCTCATGCCCGCCGACGCGTCGGGCCGCCGCTGGACCTCGGCGTCCGCTGCATTAACACGTTCCTGACGATGTGCGCCGGCCAGCGCATGGGCATCTTCGCGGGCTCCGGCGTCGGCAAGTCGGTGCTGCTCTCGATGCTTGCCCGCTACACGGCTGCCGACGTCGCCGTGATCGGCCTCGTCGGCGAGCGCGGCCGCGAGGTCCAGGAGTTCCTGCAGGACGACCTCGGCGAGGCCGGGCTCAAGCGCTCCGTCGTGGTGGTCGCGACCTCGGACGAACCCGCCCTGATGCGGCGCAACGCGGCCTACGTGACGCTCGCCATCGCCGAGCACTTTCGCGACCAGGGCGCTCAGGTGCTCTGCATGATCGACTCGATCACCCGCTTCGCCATGGCCCAGCGCGATATCGGCCTTGCCGCCGGCGAGCCGCCCACCGCCAAGGGCTACACGCCCACCGTGTTCAGCGAGCTGCCGCGCCTCCTCGAACGCGCCGGGCCGGGAACGGGGGAGGGGGCGATCTCGGGCCTGTTCACGGTGCTCGTCGAGGGCGACGACCACAACGAACCCGTGGCCGACGCGGTGCGCGGCATCCTCGACGGGCATATCGTGATGGAGCGCGGCATCGCCGAGCGCGGACGCTATCCGGCGATCAACGTGCTGCGCTCGGTCTCGCGCACCATGCCGAAGGCTTGCGACCCGCAGCACCTTCCGACCGTTCGCCGCGCCCGCCGCATCCTCGCGACTTACGCCGACATGGAGGAGCTGATCCGCCTCGGCGCCTACCGCGCGGGCGCCTCGGCGGAGGTCGACGAGGCGGTGGCGCTCATGCCGCAAATCGAGGCTTTTCTGGGTCAGGGTAAGGAAGAAGCAACTTCGATCGGCGAGGGTTACCGTCGACTCGGCGAGATCGTCGGCGCCGCCTAAGCGCCGGGAAGGCTCGTCGAACCGGGGCCGGCGAAGCCGCAGCGCCCGGGTGTCGAGCGTTGCGTGGAGTGGACCCTCAAGATGAAATCGCGTGACACGCTGATCCGGCTGCGCCGCTTCCAGGTCGACGAGAAGCGTCGCCGCGTGACGCAGATCGAGATGATGATGGCCGACTTCCAGCGGATGGCCTCCGAGCTCGACCGCGAGGTCGCCCACGAGGAGAGCCGCGCGGGCATCTCCGACCCCGCCCATTTCGCCTACCCGACCTACGCCCGCGCCGCGGCCGTGCGCCGGGACAACATGCGCCAGTCGGCGGCCGCCCTCGACGGGCAGCTCTCCGAGGCCAAGGCCGAGCTCGGCGAGGCCTTCGAGGAACTGAAGAAGGTCGAGATCCTCGAGGATCGCGAGCGCAGCGCCGAGCGCGCGGTGGAAGCCGCCCGCGACCAGGCGGCGGTGGACGCGATCGGCCTCTCGCGCGCCCGCGCTTAGGTAGACGTCGCGCCTGCCGGAGCCCCTTGCCGGCACGAAACCGTCATGATCCCATGACATCAGCCCCGGACAGGCCGGGGCTTCACCGGTCTCGCTTGCGGTGCACGGCCCCGTCGTGCAGGTAGGCCCCGCTCCAGGGACGCGACCGGTTGCCATGAAGAAGATTAAGGATTTTGCCTGGCCGCTCGTCGGCCTCGTGGCCCTCGTGGTCTCGGGCTACCTCCTGTACCGCGAATTGCAGGGCATCTCCCTCAAGGAGGTCGAGGACAGCCTGAGGGCGATCCCGGCGCACCGCTACGGCCTGGCGTTCCTCTCGACAATCGTCGCCTACGCGGCGCTCGCCTGGTACGACCGCATCGCGCTCCTGCATCTCGGCGTGCGCCACATCTCTTGGCTGTTCGTCTCGGTCTGCTCCTTCACCACCTACGCGCTGTCGCACAATATCGGCGCCTCGGTCTTCTCGGGCGCCCTGGTGCGTTACCGGGCCTACTCGGCGAAAGGCCTGAGCGCGGCGCAAGTGGCCGTGCTGGTAGCGCTCTGCTCCTTCACCTTCGGCCTCGGCACGATGCTGCTGGGCGGGATCGTGCTCACGATCTACCCGGAGCTGCTGACCCGGCTCGAGGGCAAGCTGCCGGCCGCGCTGACGAACCCGACTACCGCGCGCGTCGTCGGCCTCGCGCTCCTGACCTTCGTCAGCCTCTACGTCATCGGCTCGCTGCTGCGCCTGAAGCCGCTGACGATCCGCACCTTCAAGCTCGAATACCCGCGCCCCAACATCATGGGCCGTCAGCTCATCGCGGCGCCGCTGGAGCTGCTGGGTGCGGCCGGCATCATCTATTTCGCGCTGCCGGAGGCCGGCAACCCGGGTTTCGTCGTGGTGCTGGCGGTCTTCCTCGCTTCATTCTCCGCGGCGCTGGCCTCGCACTCGCCGGGCGGGCTGGGCGTGTTCGAGATCATCTTCCTCACCGCGATGCCGGAGGTGCCGAAGGTCGATGTGCTGGCCGCTCTGCTCGTTTTCCGGCTGCTCTACCTTTTGATCCCGTTCGCCCTGTCGATCGTGACGGTGCTGTTGTACGAGCGGGCGAATTTGGCGAAGGCGTTCCGGCGTAATGCGAAGCCCGTCGAGGCAGTGCCGGCGCCGCCTATCAGCAAGGCGTCATAGCCTGCCCCTGCCTATCCGGGCCGAGCGCGCCTCCGGCGCGGTAGTCCGGCAACCGTTTCGCGAAACGCGGACCGGAAGGGTTTGCCTGACCATCAACTCGACGATTTCGAGCAACGTGACCCAGGACCTGAGCCTTGAACGTCGACGGTATACTGTGAGCTGCTGAGCGCTGCCGAAAGGCCATGATCGATGATGAAACTCGGCATCAGTGGAGTGTAATTCGACACGATCCTGGCTACCACGCCCGTGTCGTCATCGCGGGTCACCGACAGCACGGTCGGTTTCACGTTCGGCCCTAGATCCTCTACGAAATCGACACCGAAGCAGGTCTCGATCTCGGTGCCGACTCGGGTGAAGTAGAGGAGTTTTAGGTCGGCGTTTGGAAGGCCCAAGACAATGTTCTTGAACCGACCGTTGTTCCCGTCGGTGTAAAGTCTCATTGTTTGGGTCACGCAGTCGGAGCCTTGGTGCGTGAACCCGGAATTTGCGGTGGTGCGCGGCGGACAGCTGGCCAGAGTCTTGACGATGAGCGCCGAAGCGCGCTCCGCGTCCCGATTGGCTCCGATCATGAAGCTCAGGTCGATGATGCCACCTAGGATAGCGGCCAACACCGTGGCGATCAGGCCGAACTCGACAGCCGCGGTCCCTCTGTCCTCCCGGAAGAACGACCTGACTGCGGTCCGCGAAGATGGTGGAGCAACGATGTGCGTCATGCCGGCCGCCTAAATACGACTGAGGCCTTCGCCTTCAGCAAGGGAATGAAAGGGACGAACTGCACGACTGATGCGGTGGCACGTAACGATAAGACGTCGTTGCTGGATCCGACCTGGAACATCTCGGTGACCGCTGTGCTAGCGGTCGGAACGTCTTGCAGGCGTCTCATCTCCAAGACCAAACTGTTCTTACAAGTTTCAGGAAAGAAGGTCTTATCGCAGACGATGTCCCTATAGGCGTTTCTTTGCCCAAGCAAAAGAGCCGGCTCAGGCGTCGCTGCCGATGCGTAGAGCGCATCGCTCAGCGTGCTCTGCATGACATGCATGGCGTAGAATTGTAGAATGCCCATGATTATCAAGACAAGCGGTCCGGCAAGGAGCCCAAACTCGACTGCACTCGCGCCGCTCGTGCGATGTATGAAGTTGCGAATGGTCCTCATTCCTCGAAATCCCTGCCCTCATTAACCCGCTCTCACGCACCATTACTGCAGATCAGGGACAGACACCCTCACAAATTCGGATGTAATCCAGCAGGCCGCCGTAGGTATCCTGACGTCCGGCGCCGCGCCACACGATGCGATAATCACCCGCACTGGGAACGGTGAAGGTAAGCTTGCGCTCGACCCAGTCTTTCGTCCAGACGCAGACGTCCGTAAGGTTCTCCACCTGATAAAGGGCGTCCGACTTCTTTTCGACGTAGAGCTCGATCCTGAAGGTCCAGCCATCCTTCTGGGCTTGAGCGACGGCCAGCTCGTTGATGGCCCGCTGCTCAAAATCGTCGCGACCAGCGCCTTTTGCTTTAGTCAGATCAGAGCACGTCTCCGCATTTCCGTACTTATTGTAATCGATCCCGGACTTATCCTTACGAGAATTGTACCAGTATCTAATTTCGTGATTACCCCCCTTGAGGGTCATGTTTCTGATAATTGATGAGTTAGTCGTGTTAGCGCAGCTGACCTTTTGCGACGAGCTTGCATTTTTGCAATCACTATCCAATTCTGCAAAAAAATTCCCGAACCGCAGTTTGCCGCTGGTAAGCGAAGCCTGACCATTGATTTCGAGGCCTGCACCACTCGTAGTCCAACTGTTGAACCAAGTATTTGCTGTGTCGATGACGTTCCAATTCCCTTGGCCGACAGTGTGATTCTCCTCGAACGACTCAGAGAAGATCAGTGTCGACGTGCTCGACGGATCTGGAACGTTAGGCGCGATCAGACAACTTTGTGAGACGCTGAAGTATTGGTTCGACTTCGGTAGGACGCCACCGAGAAGAAAGCTAAGATTTCCAGACGTCGTCACAGAAACCCTGACCGCGTCTACGCTCGGGCTGATCGTGATGTTTTCAAGCCTTTTTTCCGTCAGGTTTTTCTGGGTAATACTGCGCACATCACCCGTGTAGTCAGTCGTGAGATTGGCATTATTCTTTCGCTTGCTTCCGACGAAAATAGCGCCCTGATGGCAGGACAATTCGGTCGCGCTGGTGAGGCGCTGCTTGAACGCTGTCATCCGTGTGACTTCCACGGCACCCGCCAAGCCGGCCGCGAGGACCGGAAGCGTAAGCCCGAAGACGACGGCTGCGCTACCGCTCTGGTTTCTACAAAACATGACTAATGCTCTCGGCAGCGTCGGATTTCGCTTCCGTCTTAGAGCTAGATTGCTAATGATGGGTGTGCTGATGTATCAAAATATATCGTTAACAAGTGCTGTAGATTTAGTGAAACCTGATCTTAAATTTCGCAATAGCCCACTATCCTTGCTTGGGTCGGGCACGAAGGACGTGAAAGAGCGAGGCCCTTAAGCGACGATGCAGCCCGCCGCCCGGATGTCCCTCACACCGACCCCACCGTCCGCAGCCGCGCCCGCGGATGGATCTCCGCCTGACTCATCACAGGCGTCTCCCGCCGGAAGCGCTCGATGATCGAGCGGACGAAGGGACGCGCTTGCGCCGAGGTGACGAGAACCGGCATCTCTCCGATGCGGGCTGCCGTCTCGAAGCGATCCCGCACGGTGTTGACGAACTCGGTAAGCTTTGAGGGCTGCATCGCGAGGTAGCGCTCGTCGCGCTCGCCGACGATCGAGTCGAGGAAGGCCTGTTCCCAGGCCGGCGAGAGGGTAATGATCGGCAGCATGCCGTCGGGACCCTGATACTGCGCGCAGATCTGCCGGCCGAGGCGCGCGCGGACGTGCTCGACGATGTCGCGGGGGTTCTTCACGTGGCCCGCCACCTCGACGATGCCCTCGACGATCGTGCCGAGGTCGCGGATCGAGACCCGCTCGGCGAGCAGGAACTGCAGCACCCGTTGGATGCCGGTAGTGGCGATCTGGCTCGGCACCACTTCCTTGACCAAGTCGGAATGGTCCTTCGGCAGCTCCCGCAGAAGCTTCTGGACCTCGACATGGTTCAGGAGCTCGGAGACGTGGGCCTTGATGATCTCGGTAAGATGCGTCGAGACGACGGTGGAGGCGTCGACCACCGTGTAGCCCTTGAGCTGCGCCTGGTCCCTGAGCGACGCGTCGATCCAAGTGGCGGGCAGGCCGAAGGTCGGCTCCAGCATGTGCTGCCCGGGTAGCTGCACCTGCCCGCCCATTGGGTCCATCGCCATGAACTGGCCCGGGAAGATGCTGCCGGTGCCGGCCTCGATCTCCTTCACGCGCACGACGTAGGCGTTGGCGTCGAGCTGGACGTTGTCGAGAATGCGCACGGAGGGCATCACGAAGCCGAGCTCGGCCGCGAGCTGCCGGCGCAGAGCCTTGATCTGGTCGGTGAGCCGGTCCTGCCCGTCTGGACCGTTGACGAGCGCGAGAAGCGCGTAGCCCATCTCGAGCTTGAGGTCGTCGAGCTTGAGGAGGTCGGTGACCGTCTCCTCCTTCGGGGCCGCTGCGGCAGCCGGATCGACGGGAAGGCCCTCGGCATCCAGGGGCGGGGCATCCTTGGCGACCTGAGCGATCTTCCAGGCGGCGTAGCCGGAGCCCGCGGCGAGCGCGAGGAAGGGCAGCATCGGCATGCCGGGCAGGAGCGCGATCAGCACCATGACGCCGGCCGACATGCCGAGCGCCTTCGGATAGTTCGCGAGCTGCTTGCCCAGCGCCTTGTCGGCCGAGCCCTTCACGCCCGCCTTTGAGACGAGGATGCCGGCCGCCGTCGAGACGATTAGCGCCGGCACCTGGCTCGCGAGGCCGTCGCCGATGGTGAGCAGGGTGTAGGTCTTGGCCGCCGCGCCGAATGGCATGCCCTGTTGGGCGACGCCGATGATGATGCCGCCGATGACGTTGATGAAGGTGATCAAGAGCGCCGCGATCGCGTCGCCGCGCACGAATTTCGAGGCGCCGTCCATCGCGCCGAAGAAGGAGCTCTCCTCCTCGAGCGCCCCGCGCCGCGCCTTGGCGGTCTTCTCGTCGATGAGGCCGGCCGAGAGGTCGGCGTCGATCGCCATCTGCTTGCCCGGCATGGCGTCGAGGGTGAAGCGGGCCGCGACCTCGGCGATGCGGCCCGAACCCTTTGTGATCACGACGAAATTCACGATGATGAGGATCGCGAACACGATGATGCCGATGACGAAGTTGCCGCCCATCACGAAGTTGCCGAAGGCCTCGATGACGTGGCCGGCCGCCGCCGTGCCCTCGTGGCCGTGGCCCAGGATGAGGCGCGTCGAGGCGAGGTTGAGCGCCAGCCGCAGCAGCGTCGCGACGAGGAGCAGCGTCGGGAAGACGGTGAATTCGAGCGGGTTGTCGATGAACAACCCCGTCATCATGATCAGGACGGAGAGGATGATCGAGACCGCCAGCAGCAGGTCGAGCAGCATCGCCGGCAGCGGGAAGATGAGCACCGCCAGGATGCCCAGGACCGCGAAGGCGAAGAACAGGTCAGTGCGCTTCGAGAAGGCGCCGAGGTCGGCGCGCGTCGGCATCGCCATCCCCGAGAAGGGATTGTTGCTCTTGGCCCCTGACGTCCCGGCGGTGACCGCTTCGCTCATCATGGCTCCCGCCGGTCATCATCCGGATGCGGCTTATTCTGCTCCGAACCCGGCAAGTTTTGCCGGGTTTACGGTTAGCGCGGGGTTAATGACCCGCTCGCGATCGGCCCGCGCGGCGGGAACCAAGCCGATCTCCGCCGCTTGAACCGGACCGATCCGCTGACCGCAGCGGCGCGCCGACCGAGGCGGCGACCTGCCTCATCGAGCGCCTGCCGCGTGGAAACCCGAGGTGACACCCATGGCGATGCGAACCCTCACCGCCCTCTACGACGATTACGAGAAGGCGGCCGCGGCCGTGGACCGGCTCGAGGCGGCCGGCATCCCCCAGGGCGAGATCAGCATCGTCGCGCAGAAGGACGGCCAGGGCGCCGCCTCATCGACCGGCACGGCCACGGACACCGAGAGCGACTCGGCCGACGGCGCGGGCACCGGCGCGACGCTCGGCACCGTGCTCGGGGGCGGGGCAGGGCTGCTCGCGGGGCTCGGCCTCATGGCGATCCCAGGGATCGGCCCGGTCGTCGCGGCGGGCTGGCTCGTAGCGACGCTCGCGGGTGCGGGCGTCGGCGCCGCCACGGGCGGCCTGCTCGGGGCGCTGACCGGCGCGGGCCTGAGCGAGGCCGATGCCGAGACCTATGCGGAGGGCGTCAGGCGGGGCGGGACGCTCGTCACGGTCCGGGCCGAGGAATCGCGCGCGGACCGGGTGACGGCGATCCTCGACGAGAACGGCGCGATCGATCTCGACGAGCGGGCGCAGGGCTGGCGGGCGCAAGGCTGGACCGGCGGGACGGCGAGCCGCGCCGCGACGGAGGAGGTCGGCTCGACGGCGATCGGGGCGGCGGGCTCGACTACGACCGGCCTCGACACGGAATCCGGCCGCACGCTCCTCACGCTGGGCGAGGAGCGGCCGGTCGGCGGCGCGCCCGGGACGACGCCCGGCGGCCTCCGCTGAGCGGCGGGGCGTCCGTCAGGACATCTGCTTGCGGGCGAACAGCGCCAGCGCGAAGAACACGGCCGAGCCGGCCGTGACGAGGCTCGCCATCAGCACCCGGCGGGGCTCCTGGGAGGATTGCGCCATCACCGGCTGCACCACCATGGTGAAGAACTCCACCTGCCGGTCCGCGATGATGCGGGCCCGCTCGTGGGCGGCCAGCACCTTGGCGTAGTACTTCTCGGCGTCCTTGCGGTCGTTGTCGAAGGCCTCGAACCGCGTCAGCGAATCGGCGAGCACCCGGATCTGCTCCGGGTCCTGGCTCGCGGATTGGCGCTGGATCTTGGCGATGTTCTCGTCGAGGTCGCGGATCTGGCTCTTGAGGTCCTGGATGCGGCGCGATTCGGGGCCGAGGTCGCGCTGGCCGAGGGCGAGCTGCACGGCGAGGTTGACCCGCGCCGTCGTCAGCTCCGCGATCACCTTGAGGTTGCTCTCGTTGGTCTTCTGCGCGTCGAGCACGCCGTCCTTGTTGCGCAGCGCCGCCACCGCGATGCGGATGTTCGACATCCGCTCGCCGGCGAGCTTCAGCTCGCGCACGCTCTCGGCCAGGGCGTCGTTCCGGGCGCGGGTGCTCAGCGCGTTCACCATGCGCTCGCTCTCCGCGAGGATCGCCTCGGTCAGCGCCAGCGATTCCGCCGGGTCGAAGGTGTTCACGGCCAGGCTGAGGATGCCGGAGCCGGATTCGATCTTCACGTGGACGCGCTTGTTCCAGTATTTCAGGAACTTCTCGATCGGCTTCTCGGGATCGAAGCGCGAGAACCAGTCGATGCTGTCGCGCGAGAACATCTCGCGCACCGGCATGACCGCCTCGATCGCCTCCACCATCGGGCGGCTCTCGATGTAGTTGGCGGTGATGAGGCTGTCCTGCGCCACCATCATCTTCGGCGTGCCCTCGTTCGTCCCGACCGAGTCGGGCGAGGCCTTCTCGACGCCGCCGATCGCCGGCCGCAGGGCGAAGCGCGCCTCCGTGACGTAGCGGTCGGAGGCGATCAGCCCGTAATAGGCGGCACCGGCGAGGCTCGGCAGCAGGAAGCAGAGCACGAACAGGACCGGGACCCAGGGGTCGCTCTTGACGTGGGTCTGGTAGGACCGGATGCCCTTCTTGCGGTCCGCGAAGCGGGAGACGCGCGCGATCTGCCGCAGCGATTCCGCGACGGCGTTCGAGCGATCGGCCGTGGTGAGGGGCTGGCCCTGGGGGGTGCGGATGTCGACCGTCATGCGCCCTGTCGTTCCGTTCCGGTCGTCGACCGAGGCGCGATGCCGCCGCGCCGAACCCGTTCATCGCTCGAGCACACGGCAAAACCGTGGCCGCCGCGCGTGCCGGGGCAAGGCTGAGGCCAAGGCTCAGGCCAAGAGTCAGGCATTGAGGCGCCGATAGACCTCGATGGCGTCGTTGACGTCCTCGTAGACGATGGCGCGGCCGTTGATGAGCACGATGCCCTGGCTGCACCATTGACGGATCGTCTCCATGTCGTGCGAGACCATGATGACGTCGGCGTTCTCGCGCCGCGCCGCGAAGGCCTCCTGGCAGCGGCGCTGGAAGCGGGCGTCGCCGACCGCCGTGACCTCGTCGATGAGGTAGCAGTCGAAGGGGATGGCCATGCTCATCCCGAAGGCGAGGCGCGAGCTCATGCCCGACGAGTAGGTCCGGATCGGCACGTCGAGGTAGCTGCCGAGCTCGGAAAAGTCCTCGACGAACTCGAGCACCTTGCGCGGGTCCTCGCCGTAGATGCGCGCCACGAAGATGATGTTGTCGCGCCCCGTCATCATCGGGTGGAAGCCGCCGGCGAAGCCGAGCGGCCAGGAGACCCGCAGGTTGCGGTGGATGCGCCCGCGGGTCGGGTCCTCGGTGCCGGCGATGAGGCGCATCGAAGTCGACTTGCCGGCCCCGTTGATGCCGAGGATGCCGTAGCTCGTGCCGGGCTTGAGCGTGAACGAGACGCGCTCCAGGATGGTCCGGCGATGGCCGTCCGTCCGGTAGATCTTGGTCACGTTCTCGAACCGGATCAAAGCCGTCCGCACTCCCGAGGCGCCGGCCCCTCGCGCAGGGCGGACCGGCCGATGCCGGGGCGTTGCACCGCGAAAACGGCGAATCTGAGGATCGCGCCGCCAAGGCCCGCCTCCCCAACGCCGGCCCCGCCGACACCCGCCTTGCACGACGCGGGCGCGGCTTGTACAGCACGCCACCCGATGCCCGACGGCCGCGCCCTGGCCGCCCGTCCCGCGCAGGGTCCGGAGGGGTGGCCGAGTGGTTGAAGGCGCACGCCTGGAAAGTGTGTATACCGGAAACGGTATCGCGGGTTCGAATCCCGCTCCCTCCGCCAGATAGCTGTTCATAACCCTTCGCCGCAGTCCGCTAAACCACCGAAATCATTAGATCTTCCAAAAACTCTGGTCCGCTGGAGGCCGCTGGAGGCCGCTGGCGTTCGCCCAAATTCGCGATTACGATGTGGGTAGCATCGTGGGTGAACGCGTGCAGGGAAAGCTGACAGCTCTTGGCGTGGCACGACTGAAAACGCCCGGCATGTACGGCGACGGCGGCGGCTTGTGGCTGCAGGTCACCGGCAAGGGCGCAAAGTCTTGGATCTTCCGGTTCACCCTGAGCGGCAAGGCCCGAGAGATGGGTCTCGGCTCGGCCGGGACGTTCTCGCTCGCCGAGGCTCGCGACAAGGCGCTCTCCTGCCGCAAGCTATGCGCGGAGGGGATCGACCCGATCGAGGCCAAGCGGGCGCAGATGGATCAGGCGCGCCTCGAGGCGGCCCGGGCCATAACCTTCCGCCAATGTGCCGAGGCCTACATCGAGGCCCACAAGGCCGGCTGGCGCAACAGCAAGCACGCGGCCCAGTGGACGGCCACCCTGAGCACCTACGCTTACCCGGCGTTCGGCGAGCTGCCTGTCCAGGCGATCGACACTGGCTTCGTCATGCAGGCGCTCCAGCCGATCTGGACGGCTAAGCCCGAGACGGCCACTCGGGTGCGTGGCCGGATCGAAGCGATCCTCGACTGGGCCAGGACCCACGGCTACCGCCGTGGGGAGAACCCGGCTCGGTGGAAGGGGCACCTGTCAAACCTGCTGCCGAAGCGCTCTCGGGTGCAGAAGGTCGAGCACCATGCCGCTTTACCGTACGCCGAGGTATCGGCGTTCGTGCAGGCTCTCGACGCGCAGCCCGGCATCGCCGCCCAGGCGCTCGCCTTTACGATCCTGACCGCAGCCCGCACCGGCGAAGCTATAGGTGCCAAGTGGTCAGAGTTCGACCTAGAGGCCGGAGTCTGGACCGTGCCGGCCGAGCGGATGAAGGCGCATGTCGAGCATCGGGTGCCTCTCTCGGCCCCGGTGCTGGCGATCCTGAAGACCCTGAAAGAGGCCAGCACTGGCGAGTTCGTGTTCCGAGGTGGGCGCCGCGGCCGGCCCATCAGCAACATGTCCATGCTGATGACGTTGCGCCGGATGAGGTGCGAGGATCTGACGGTTCACGGCTTCCGGTCGACCTTCCGCGACTGGGCCAGCGAGTCGACGCACTTCCCGTCTGAGGTCGTCGAGATGGCGCTGGCGCACGCGATTGAGAGCAAAGTCGAGGCTGCTTACCGACGCGGCGACCTGTTCCAGAAGCGGCGCGAGCTGATGGATGCCTGGGCGGCCTGGGCGACCGACCCACGGAGATCAGGTTGAACGAGGTTTACCCACCGCCTGGCTACGTTAGGCTGCCCGCGGCAGCTCTCCTGGCTACCAAGACTTGGTTTCCGCAAGAGTGGGAGGCCTCCGATCCCGGCGAACCGTCGCCGCCCGAGATATCAGGCGATCCACTTGTAGCTCTCATTGCAGGCGGTATCGGACACCAAGGCGAACCTACTTGGAGAGAAAGGACGCTGCTTCAGCGCGCTGAGCCATATATTTCTCAAGCTATAAAACGCTTGCGTGACGCGTTGTTCTTAGGGCGATTAGCAGTGCTCTATTTCCCTGATGACAGCGGGAAGGCCAGGGAAGTCAATCAAGGCTTCTGGGCCACTGCGAGTGCGAATGGCGTAATCGAACGAGGCTGGTTTGAGCCTTGGGGTTCTCCAACAGCTAGTGGCCGGCGCTACATCGAGCACTTGTTCGTGTCGGAAGGTGCTTTGAGTGCTCTCCTCTCGCCCGAACCGGAGCGCGCCTCGTACCTGAGTTCCAACCTTGATGTCAGTTCAAGGCTCAGGAAATTGGGACGGCCACCGCGGAAGCAGGAAGCTGTTAAGGACAAGATGCGTGACTTCATCTCACGAGAGGGCATGCCAGCGCTCCAAGCTCTGACTGAGGAGGCGATGAAGTCGCTCTTTGGCGCAAGCCGGGACACCTGTCGGAAAGCCCGGCAGGAATTAGCGACAGAATTCTCGACTGAATAGCGACAGATTTTCGACCATCGACAATTAGCGACAGCGAACGCTATTCGCCAACATCCATCCGCACCGACCTGAACCAGGGCGGCAAACGACGGATTTAGCCATGAACTCTCACAAGGTTCGGGCGCCGCAGGGAGACCTGCGCGCGTCAACGGAGAAGCTCGCCTACACCATCACGGAGGCGATCCACGCGACCGGCCTCGGTCGCACCACGATCTACGCCCTCGTGGCGGAGAAGAAGTTGCGGACCATCAAGGTCGGCGCGCGCACCTTGATCCCGGCCGACAGCCTGCGCGGCTTCCTGGCCTCCCTCGAGCAGGAGGCCGCATAGCCTATGGCAAAAACAGTTGAGGGACGGAGCGCCGGCCAGCGCTCGCGTCCCTCGGAATGTGTCGCTCGCCTGACCGACGCTTCCGAATATTCGCCGCCGAGCCTCGCTGTCCATCGTCTCAGCCAGCGCCTCGGCGTCTCGCATGAGGTGGCCGCTCTCGTTGCCCAACTCGCCGGCCTCGGTCCGAGGGAGGCGCGCCATGGATGACATCCTGATCGCAGAGATTGCCAAGAACTCTCGCGAGCGGCTGCGCATCCAGCTGCGGGAGTTCAAGGGTCATCGATTCATCGATCTCCGGCTGTTCGCCATCAGCGCTGACGGTGACTTCGTCCCGACGCGCACCGGAATCGGTTTCCGGCCGGATCTCATAGACGCGGTGGTGGAAGCGCTTGAGGCCGCTCAGCGCAAGGCGGCCGGTCAGGGCCACTCGACTGGGGGGGTGCGATGAATGCTCCACTCGACCATGCCGCCTTCGGCACGCTCGAAAAGCTGCGTGAGACCGCTCGCGAGCAGCTCCACCTCTGCGCGTTCCACTGCTCCCTCGCCGTTGATCACGGCGAGGTACGGGCCGACGCAGGGATGACCTACAACACCCGCCGGGCCGTCGCCCACATGCGCTTCGCCATCGACGCCCTGAAGATGATGGCCGAGCATCAGGACCGCAGCACGGTCGATCGCTCGCGAGGCGATGCATCATGAACCGGAGCGATCCCTTCGCGGATTTCGCCCCGCTCGACGACCCACCGGATCTAAATCGGGAATGGGCGCCGGTCGTGGGTTCGCCGGCCTCCCTCATTCGAGCAACCCCCTACGTCTGGCGCGACCCACGCCAGATTCCACCGCGGGCCTGGCTCTACGATCGCCGACTGATCCGAGGCTTTCTGTCGACGACGGTGGCACCCGGCGGCATCGGCAAATCGAGCCTGGAGCTCGTCGAGGCCGTGGCCCTCGCCACCGGTCGTCCGCTCCTCGGTGTTCCTGTGCAGGCGCCTCTCCGCGTCTGGTACTGGTGCGGCGAAGATCCGCTCGAGGAGATCGAGCGCCGCGTTGCCGCAATCCTGATCCGCTACAACACCGACGCAAGAGAGCTTGAGGGGAGGCTCTTTCTCGATCCGGGCCGCACCTCCGAAATTGTCATCGCTCAGACGACGCGAGCCGGTACGGTCCTGGCTCAGCCTGTCCTCGACGCCCTCCGAGCGACCGTTCAGGCCAGCGCTCTCGACGTGGTGATCTTAGACCCGTTCATCTCGACGCATCGAGTCCCGGAGAACGACAACGGCGCGATCGACATGGTGGCGAAGGCCCTGAACCGTGTTGACTGGCACGCACACCACCATCTCGGATCGAGCACCGCGCCGAGTGGAGGCGGACCGACGGGCAGAAGCTCAGGCCAGGGAAGCGCCGACCGATGTTGCCGATGGATTGCCTGATCCGGAGATAGCGAAGGGACGGACATCCGGCGTGTCAACCAACGATCGTCGTGGCTGATCATTCGCTCCACCGACAGCCCGTCACATGATCGCCGTCAGCGTTGGCCCGCTACTTGGACGGATCGGGCGTCGGGAAATGGTCGATGAAGCGCAGGCCTGCCCACAGATCGACGGCGTGGCCGTCCACGAGGGCCTTGGCCTTCTCACGTGCTTCGACATCATCACCAGCCAGGATCCGAACGGCTGAAACCACGGCACCCTGCTCGTCGATCAGGTTGGCGCGATACCTCGGCTCATCATTATCAGGGGATCTGCTCACACCAGCCGACCCCCATGCGGCAGCCTTCCAGAACCTCATAGCCGAACTAAATAGCGACGGTGTGGTTTTACACAAAGGCGCCGTTCGTCGCGGAGAATAAGGAGGGGGATGGATGCGCGAACCATTGCTTAGGATGGCTTTACGTTATCACCTTAGCCCCAAACTTCGCCGAGGTCCGGATCTTTTTCCATTTCGAATGCATAGCGCGAGCAAGAGAAATCGACCAAGAAGTCAATGTCGCAATCTGATGCTGCTTTGGTAGAACTGAGTTAAGTCTTCACTGGACTTAAGACCGATACCAGACCTTGCCAGCAGAGACCTAGTACACGAGGCCGCCG
>NZ_BPQP01000033.1 GCF_022179305.1 Methylobacterium iners | reverse complement strand
GACGCGTGAAGGCGCGCAGCGTGCCGTAGCCGGTCTGGGTGCGGGCATCGAGGTTGATGCGGGCGAGGCCGCGGTAGCCAACGAGATCGCCGTTGCCGGTACCGGTCCGGCTGTCAGTCGGCGCGTAACCGACCTCGAAGCGGGCACGGCCCGAAACGCGAAGGCAGGTGTCGGTGCCCGGGATGTAGAAGAAGCCGGCTCCGTAGGCGGAGCAGACGCGGACGTATTCGACCGGCACGGCCTTCTTGACCGGCAGATCAGCTGCTTGCGCTCCGGCTACCGCGACAACCCCCGCGACAGACCCAAGGAGCGAGCTCTTTAAGAGCCTCATTGTTATCTCCAGAGTTTTCGAGACCAAAGGAACCGCGACGGCCGACAACGGACTGTGTCTTCGAGACGGCGTTACGGGTGTTATTGTCCGACGAGCCTCGCCGGGTTTGTTGTCCACGCTGGTGATGCCCCAGTGCCGTCACACTCTGACTGATGCCCCCGGTGCGGAGCAACACGGATTCGTGACTCCGGCCGAGGTTGTCGGCCAATGTTGCCGCCCTGCAACGGAGTTGAGGCGACTAACAGCCTTCGGCTCTTGAGGGATTTCGCGTTTTGGTGAGGCTGGACAAGCGCTTGAGGAGACTCTGGTATGCCAAGTCGATGAGTTGCCATTTCTCATCGAGGTCAGCAGGCCAGCCGCCGTTTGGTCTTATGCCGTTCGAGATTGGGTGGGCGGACGCGATGAGCGTCGTCACTTCGGGAAGGTGGCAGACCAGTGGCTTTTTCGAGCCCTGTTGATTTTTCTAATGGTCCTCAGGACCGGGCGACACTTCTGGCGAGCGACTTGCCTATTCGTATATGGTCGCGGAATGATCCTCCTACTCACGCTCAATCGCTCTTGCGTTCCCAACCATTCTTCCGTTTTTTCGTGCCACCAAGTACTGTGAGGTAGTTCTTCGAAGATCTGTCTTGGGAGAATGGAACGCAAACCCTGATGATTTTAGCTCCTTTGTCTGAGCTTATGTCGTACGCTTGCCGATTGCCAGGCAAGGTAAAAATCTCACCGGCAGAATAGTCTTCTTCAAGGCCATTCTGATAAACTATTTTGCAGCTACCCTTAATTACGAGTATATTCTCTTCAAAAGCTCGCCTCAGTTGCAGGCTTACGGTAGACCCTGCTTCCACTTCCTCTACTTCCGCTGCAACTGCTGCACGTCCCGTGAAGTTCATTCGCTGAAACTTAAATCCATTTCCCAACTCTCCCGTGTCAACTACTGCGTTGGTAAATTTATTTGCCCTATCAGGGAGAAAAAAGTCAGTAGTAACGGACATAAACTTATACAATCGCACGAATGTTTCAAATGATGGCGCAGTTTGGCCGTTTTCTATTCTAGACAAAATTGATTTGGAAATGCCTGTTTGCTTTGTAATTCCTTCGTAACTGAGCTGCAGCTTATTCCTGTGATGGCGCAAGTTGGCACCAAAGATCGTTAAGTATTCCAGAAGTTCATCCTTGGTCAGCATTAACTTACGTCCTATGCGGTCGCATACTCAGGCCGCAACACTCGCGGCATTCTTGGAAATGGACCTAGCCTATCGGTACTAGAGCTCTGGGAATATGAATCTCACGCACCGGCCCGAAGCTCCTCGACCGTCACGACGGTAAAGCGATCCGTAGTGTGTAAGAAGTACCGTTGAACAGGAGCGTGTCCAGCTTCATGGTGACAGGTGAAGCGGCGCCGGCCCTTCGTCCTAGCCATGCTTAGCAACCTGGCTTAGATCCTCGCTGCGGATACGGGCACCGCCGCCGGATTTTTAGGGCGGTAGGTCACCCCGCTTTGCTGGCCATCGCGCCATCGATGGTCGGAAGCCCAATCACGTCACAGGACGGATGTCCGGGAGCAATTTGGCCCTGGAACGAGCGACCTCGTCGGTCAGAATATGCGAGAGGCGGCCCTGCATCATCTCTGACGCTTCAGTCCGCATGAGGCCTTAATCGAGGACGACCCGAGTCATGGCGCGTGCAGCCATCTCGATCATGACGACGGGCGGTTCAAGCGGACCATGATAGGCGGAATCGAAGAGGTGCGAGATCAGCCAGCCGCCATGATTGGCTCAGCTGCCACAGTTGTAAGCTATGGAGGCAGCTTCAACGGCGCGCCGCTAAGGTAGCGATCAGCCACTTTCCAGCCGGCACGCAACGTGGTACACAGAGGCAATCAGTTTCTGGCACAAAGCGTCGATTTTGCTGAATAAATTTCTTTGCGAACACAATCCTTTCCTGGGCACCAATCGCTGAAATCGCTCCCGATTTCCTTTGCGGTTTTCCTCTTGAAGGTCCTGCTGCCCCGCGAAGTTGGGGGAAGACGGACGGACTTTCATCCCTTACGATCCAAGTTGATCCGGTGCATGGCACCGCCGCCGAGACTCCTCTGCTCGATCTTACGAAGGAATGCGCGGCCGTCTTTGCGCTACGCCGCCCTGCATCGCCGTGAGCTCCCGTTCAGTCAGAGGTGATGGCGGCGATGGCTGCCGCCTCGGCGCGGCCGATCCGGATCATAGCCTCGGCCAACCGGCTATGATGCCGTCATGAGCAATGTGATTCGACCAACCTTCGGAGGCAGGAAGCCTTCCGAAGCGCCATCACCTGGGGAGTACGCCCCGCTTCGCGTGTTCGGTGACGCCGCAGGCTATGCGGTGGCGATGATTCGGGACGAAGCCGCACCGGAAGGTCCTGCGATCCGGGTCGTGGTCGGCGCGCTCTCCGGAAACGAGGTCGAGCCGGTGGCGACCTATCCGGCGACCCCGGAGGGCGAGGCGGATGCTGAGACCGCCGCCTTCGCGATCCTGCGAACGCTGGAGCTGGTCGGGACTCGCGGGGAGGCGCCGGATACGGCCTGACGCTGCCGGCGGAAATGGCATATGAGGCGTGAGGATGCCGTTCTGGGGAAGGTTGGAATGAACCCCTTTGTGCGGGCCGCTGCGATAGCGGTCTCTCTCACGGTCGCGACCGGTTCAGAGGCACAGGTCACCCTGCGGGTCATCGACACCGCGCCCAACGACGTGCTGAACGTCCGGGAATTGCCGACGACGGATTCCCGCATCGTCGGCGTCATTCCTCCGGACGGGCGGGGGATCGTTCCGAGCGGCGAGCGGAACGGCAACTGGGTGTTTGTCCGCTACCGGAAGGTCGAGGGTTGGGTGTCGAGCCGGTTCGTGTATCCGGAGGCCCCGCCCGTGCGGCGCGGGCGCAATCTCGACGAGGGCAACGCGGCCGGAACGCCGGCGGAGTAGCACCCGTTGACGGCACCACCTGAAGGCGAGGGTTGTTCGACGTGAGCGGCGGGACGGGTGAGGGGTCGGGTGCGCCCACGGACGCGCGGCTGTCCGAAATCGTCCGCCTGACGAACCTTCTTGCCGACCGCGTGCTCGATGCGCGGATCATGGGCGACCCGGTTGACGAGGCCGACATCGAGGCGCTGCTGAAGGCCTCTCTCCTGCTGAGCGAATTCGGACAGGAAGCCCCCCCGTTGCTCGACCGGCTCATCCGGAATCTCAGGGCGGAAGTGGCCGAGCGGGAACCCCGATGACGACGGCACCCTGATCATGCGGGGAGCCCATCTGCATGGGCTGGCAAGCGCGTCCTCCAAGGCCGCACCCTCGCGATAGGCCGGATGCTTCCGCGGATGAGGGCCTAATGGACGGTGGGGTCCCTCGGGCCGGGCGGCATGACGGCCTCCGCGAACGGAAATTCGAAGACCACCTCGCCGGCTTCGTCCGTCACGACGAGGCTGGCGGTCATCAGTCTCGTCTGGTTCTTCGGGTCGCTGAGGCTGGCCCGGATGGTGGCCCCGGCAGCCTCCCAGGCACGATCCGCATCGGCGAGCTCCGCCCCGTTGAGATCGGCGATGACGTCCTCGCCGATATGGGTGTGGAAGAAGTAGCGAGGCATGCGGCGTCCCCTATCGTCCGCCGCCTCTCATGCTCCTGAACCGGCAGGTGCGGCCGTTATCCTCGTAGCCTGCCGGACAGCGACGAACGCAGGCGCCCGCCGCGAATTTCAGGGGCGGGGGGCACGCCCGGCCGAGCTGCTGCTCCTGGAACAGGTAGGACTTGGACGGGCTCTGCGCCGCGGCCGGGATCGTTGTGCCGAGGGGCGACGCGACGGCGAGCAGGAGGAGGGCTGCGGTGAGAGGGCGGATCATGGATCGTTCCGGGGATGAGAGCGGATGATCAACCCGCATCGGCGCGGCATGTTCAACCTCGAACGATGCCCGAACCGGAAACGGGGAACTCCCGTTGCCGGCTCGGGTTCGCGGTTCAATGGAAGCCTACATCATCGCCCTGGCCGGGTTCGGAGCGCTCGTCCTTCTCACGGCCTGGCTGCCGATGGTGCTGCGGCAACTGCCCCTGTCCCTGCCGATCTTCTGCGTCGGGATCGGTGCGGCGCTCTCCACCGTCACCGTCGCCTCGGGCCTGACGCCCCATCCCCACTTGCACCTGCCGGTCGTCGAGCGCCTGACGGAACTCGTCGTCATCGTCTCCCTCATGGGGGCGGGGCTGAAGCTCGATCGTCAGATCGGCTGGCGGCGATGGATCGTGACCTGGCGCATGCTCGGCCTTGCCATGCCGCTCACGATCCTGGCCCTGGTTGGCCTGGCCTCGACCCTGCTGGGTCTCGGATTGGCCGCGGCGCTGCTCCTCGCCTCGGCGCTCGCGCCCACCGATCCCGTTCTCGCCTCCGACGTCCAGGTCGGCCCGCCCTCGGAGGGCGAGGAGGACGAGATGCGCTTCGCGCTGACCTCCGAGGCGGGATTGAACGACGGCCTGGCCTTCCCCTTCGTCCATCTCGCCATCGCGCTCGCCTCGGCCAGCGCGTTCGGCGCCTGGGAGCTGGGGCAGTGGTTCGCCCTGAACGTCGTCTGGAAGATCGCCGTCGGCGTTGCCCTCGGCGTGCTCATCGGCCGAGGGCTGGGCTGGCTCATGTTCCACCTGCCGAACCCGGCCCGGCTGTCGCGGACCGGTGACGGCTTCGTCGCCCTCGGCGTGACCTGCCTGACCTACGCCGCGGTGGAGGTGGCTCATGGCTACGGCTTCATCGGCGTCTTCGTGGCGGCGCTGTCGCTGCGCGGGACGAAGCGCGGCCACGAGTACCACCAGAAGCTCCACGAATACGCCGAGGAGCTCGAGCGGCTCCTGATGATGGTCCTGCTGGTCGGGTTCGGGGCCGCTCTCCTCGGCGGCGGATTGCTCAAGGCGCTGACATGGCCGAGCGTCGCCTTCGCGCTGCTCGCCCTCTTCGTCGTGCGGCCCTTGAGCGGCTGGATCAGCCTCCTGGGTTCGGGGCGCCCCACGGACGAGCGGGTCGTGATCAGCTTCTTCGGCATCCGCGGCCTCGGTACGGTCTATTACCTGGCCTACGCCCTCAACCACGCCCCGTTCACGCAGGCCGACATTCTCTGGAGCACGGCCGCGCTGACCATCCTCGTCTCGATCGTCCTGCACGGGACCACGATCACGCCGGTGCTGCGCTTCATCGACCGCCGCAGCGGGCGCGATACGGAGAGCGCGCAGCTCGACCTGAAGCTGCCCTCCGCCAAGAGCGCGTAGCCGCGCAGGCGACGCTCGGCCGGTGCGTTAGCCGCTCAGTCCTGTCGACGGCGTTTCGCAGGATGCGTTAACGGAGCCTTAACCATGTTCCCCGAGGTTCTTCCTGTCCTGGGACAGGCAATCGTCGCAGGCCACGGTTCAGCGATGCCCCGAAAGGCCGGGTGTTCGTCGAGATCCGCATCGCACCAACATCCACGAAGGGGAGATGTTGAATGCCCGCCCGTCGACCCGCCCTGGGCAGGAGATCCCTGCTGGCGCTGATCGGAGGCGCAGCCGCGTCGCCGCTTGCCGCGCTCGCCGAGGAGCGGCCGCCGCCGCGCGTCGGGCGCTGGTTCATCCAGGTCTGGTTCGAGGGCAATTTTCCGATCGAGCTCGACCCCTCGGCAAATCCCGGCCGCTTGGAGGTTTCCATCGGGGGCGAGTTCGTCGCCTGCGCGCTCGCCGGGGTGGCGCAATCGAAGCAGGGGCAGATGTGGCTCGCGCCCCTCTCGATCGGCGCCTCCGCCCTCGGCCGCCGGGAGGACATCAAGGTCGAGGTCTTCGGCGAGCTGAAGCGGGTCGCCCGGCCCGTCATCAAGATCACGGAGATCGAGGGGAAGGCCTGAGGCCTACCGGGCTTCGGGATAACCGAGCGCTCCCTCAATCAGGGATCACAGCCGCAGGCGCGAGACGATTGGCGCTTGCCCCTGACGGGGAACGACGAACCAGAGCCCGTTGAACTCCGTCTTCCCCACCGGCGCCGCCGTCGGGTGACCCCAGAGCTTGAGCAAGGCGGGAATCGTGTCGGAATGCGCAACGATGAGGACGGTGTCGCTGCCGTGCTCCGTGCGGAGACGTTCCGACAGCGCCGTCAGGTCATCCTTCGGCGCGGTCCGGACCTCGAGGTTGAGCGCCTGCGCCAGGGGCGCCGCCGTCTCCCGCGAGCGCAGGTACTGGCTCGCATAGATCGCGCTGACGCCCGCATCCTTGAGCAGGCCGACCAGGGATTGGGCGCGCCGCGTCCCGTCCTCCGTGAGCGGCGGGTCGCCGTCCATCATCCCGCCGACGAGGGCCTGTTCCGCGTGACGCACGAGGATGACCGCCTGCTGCGCGAAGGCGGGCGCGAGGCCGGTTCCCAGCAGCAGTGCAGCGAGGAACGCGCCTCGGACGGTGCGGGTCCCAAGGATCGGTGAGACAGAAGGCTTCAAGTCCGACCTCCACCCTACGGACCGAGGCCGAGGCAGAACGACTCGGATCGCCCGCGACGCTACCACAGAGCCGGATACCTGTCCCATCGACCGCAAAGCCGCCCGGGAGCGGATCGACGTTGGTGACCAGGGCCAAGGGACCGCGCGGACGACCCTCCGTCAGCCTGATGCGGTCCGCCGGAACCAACTCTCCCCCTCTCGCCTTTCCCGCGAGGGCGTGCAGGGGCGCCTCCGCAAGCCTTTGGCCCAGTCAAAACGCCGGGCAACGCGGCGCATGTATGTCTACGTCCGAAACGACAGAAATAAAATTGTAGTATTTCTTGGATCGACGGGGCATGCGACGCATAGGGTGCGTCAAACGAAAAACAGGCTTCCAGGCGCATAGAGGCGCGTTTCGGAGCCAAAAAAACGGAAAACTGGTGGCTGTCTTGACCGGATCGGCGTCGGACCGGCACGAAAACCGCGATTTTCATCCCGGAAGCGCGAAAGCACCCGGTCGACACTGCGTCCAAATGCAATCGAATTCATCACGCACATAATGCTGGCACCGGTCGATTTAGACTGTGCGTATTCTGGAAATCGGCGAGGTGGGCTGCTATATGCGCGAGAGACGCCGCACGCGAATGTGCGGCCTCGCGTGAAAGGGACGCCCGATGGCCATGGGTTCGCAGCAGGAGACGGCAAGAATCTACGATTTCGCCAAGGCGCGCGCCCGCCGCGACGCCGTCAGGCCCGCCTCCGATCCGCAGGCGCCGAAGGTCGTCGCGAGCGATTTCGGCAGCGGCTGGTACCACGAGGCCGCCATCCAGGAGGCCGATCGGCCCCGCAAGAACTAGCGGAATTGGGGGCAGGCGAAGAAAATCTCGCCGCGTCTGTCGATTTCCCTCCGTCTCCCGGCTCATCTCCTGCAAGCGCGGATGGTCTGCGCTGACGGGTCAGCTCGCCGAGAGGAAACGCATCGTGCCGTTCTCATCGGCCGCCCGGCCCGGTCCATACTGGAAGGTGGGAATCGAGCCGATGCAGTACATGCTGATCTACAAGGAGACCGACGCGCAATTCGCCGAGCGTGAGGACCCCGAGAAGGCGGGCCCCTATTGGGGTGCCTGGACGGCCTATATCGGCGCCATTGCCCAGGCGGGCGTGATGGTCAGCGGCAACGGCCTCCAAGGTCCCCATGCGGCTACGACGATCCGCGTGCGCGATGGGCGCCGCGAGGTCCAGGATGGTCCCTACGCGGATGCCAAGGAGCAGCTCGGCGGCTACGTCATCGTTGAGGCGCCCGATCTCGACGCGGCCCTCGAATGGGCGGCCCGCGCGCCGAGCGCCGCTTACGCCTCCGTCGAGGTGCGACCGGTTCTCCCGCCACCGGCCCCGTGATGGCCGACGCGCGCCAGGCCGCCGAGGGCGTGGCGCGCGCCTCCTACGGCCGGCTCGTCGCCCTGCTCTCCGCGCGGACCCGCGACATCGCCGCGGCCGAGGACGCCCTCGCGGAGGCGTTCCGCGCCGCCCTGGAGACCTGGTCCGTTCGGGGCGTCCCCGAGCGGCCAGAGGCCTGGTTGTTGATCGCGGCCCGGCGCGCGTTCGGTCACACGCTCCGCCACCGCGCCGTCCGTGATGCCGCCGCGGCGACGCTGAGCCTGCTCGAGGCGGAGACCCACGGCGAGGCCTCTCCCGTCTTCCCCGACGAGCGGCTGAAGCTGCTCTTCGTCTGCGCGCATCCGGCGATCGATGGGGCTGCGCGCACGCCCCTCATGCTCCAGACGGTGCTCGGCCTCGATGCCGGCAGGATCGCGGCGGCCTTCGTGACCGCGCCCGCGACGATGGCCCAGCGCCTGGTGCGAGCCAAGGCGAAGATCCGCGATGCCGGCATTCGGTTCGAGGAGCCGGACGCCGACGCGCTGCCGGCGCGCCTCGCCTCGGTCCTCTCGGCGATCTATGCGGCTTACGGCACGGGCTGGGACGAGGGGCTCGGCACCGGCCTGACCGGTGAGGCGATCTTCCTCGGGCGCCTGCTCGTGGCGCTTCAGCCCGATGCGCCGGAGGCGCGGGGTCTGCTCGCGCTGATGCTCCATTGCGAGGCGCGGGCGCAGGCCCGACGAGGCCCGGATGGCGCCTACGTGCGCCTCGCCGAGCAGGATACCCGACTCTGGTCACCGGAGCTCATCGCCGAGGCCGAAGGACATCTGATCGTGGCTGCGCGCCGGGCAACCTTCGGCCGTTTCCAGACCGAAGCCGCCATCCAGTCGGTGCATGCGCAGCGCGCCGTGACCGGCACCACGGATCTGCGCGCGCTCTGCACCCTTTACGATCTTCTCGCCGAGCATGCGCCGACGATCGGCGTCCTGGTCAGCCGCGCCGCCATCCACGGCGAGGCGAGCGGGCCGGAGATCGGGCTCGCCCTTCTCGACGCACTCGATTCGGACAGGGTGGCGAGTTACCAATCCTTCTGGGCGGTGCGGGCACATCTCTTGAGAGCCGCAGGTCGGCGGGCGGAAGCGGCGCCGGCCCTCGACCGCGCCATCGGCCTCTCGGACGACCCGGCCGTCAGGGCCTACCTTGCCAGGCAACGCTGAGCGGCGGGAAAGCCGGCTCAATATTTCGCAATACTGCCGAGAAGGGACCGTGCAGCCGCCAGAGAAGTCGAAATCGGGTCGATGGATGCGCTTTACGCTGGCGAATACCATCCATCGTGCTAGGCTCAACCGCAGCCGGTCAAAGCGAGGCCAGCATGCGAGTCGTCGCCTTCAACGTTGAGAACCTGTTCGAGCGGGCCCGGGCCCTGAACCGGGACGAGTGGGTCGACGAGCCGGGCTCTGATCCCTCGCGATGGTCGGCCGGACGGGCTGCCCTGGAAGGCTATTCCAAGCTGAATGCCCTCCTGCGCAAGACGACCTACGACGCTGCCGACAAGGCCGCGATCGTGGAGCACCTCAAGGCGCTCGGGCTGGAGCGGAACGACGAGAGCAAGCTCGTCGTCCTGCGCAAGAACAGGGGTGCGCTCCTCAAGCGTCCGCGTAGCGGCGGGATCGAGGTCGTCGCCAACGGCCGGGACGATTGGATCGGCTGGCTCGAACTGAAGCGGGAGCCCGTCGACGAGGTCGCGACCCGCAACACGGCCCGGGTGCTCGCGGCTCTCGATGCCGACGTCGTCGTGGTGGTCGAGGCGGAGCACCGCATCTCGCTGTGCCGGTTCAACGAGCAGGTCATCGAGGCGGTAGGCGGCCGGCCCTACGACCACGTCATGCTGATCGACGGCAACGACGAGCGCGGGATCGATGTCGGCCTGATGACGCGGGCCGGTGCCGCCATCGATCACGTCCGCAGCCACGTCGACGACCGGGAGGGCAAGCAGACGATCTTCAGCCGCGACTGCCCGGAGTTCCACCTCCGGCTGGCCTCGGGCGAGCGGCTCGTGATCCTCGCCAACCACCTCAAGAGCAAGGGTTATGGCGGCGCCGCGCAATCGGCGGCTCGGCGCGAGATGCAGGCCCGGCGGATCCGCGGGATCTATGACGGGCTGCGGGCCGACGGCATCGAGCACGTCGCGATCGCCGGCGACCTCAACGACACGCCCGACAGCAAGCCGCTGGCACCGCTCCTCGCCGACGGGTCCGACCTCAAGGACATCAGCGCCCATCCGAGCTTCGACGACGGCGGCCGCCCCGGCACCTACGGTAACAGTACCAAGAGCAACAAGATCGATTACATCCTGCTCTCGCCCGCGCTCTTCGCGAAGGTGACGGCCGGGGGCATCGACCGCCGCGGCGTCTGGGGCGGCAGGAACGGCACGCTCTGGCCGATCTTTCCCGAGATCACCGAGGCCCACGAGGCCGCCTCCGACCACGCCGCGATCTGGGCCGACCTGGACATCTGACCTCGCCTGCGCTCACGCCGAGGTCAGATCGCCGGATCGAAGCTCGCGCCCGCTGCGCCCCCGGCCCTGAGGCGGGAGGCGAGGACGGCGACGGTCATGATGGTGGCGAAGATCGCGAAAATGATCGGATTGAAGATCACCAGTGCGACGAAGCAGATCGCCGCCATCGCGAGCGCGAAGGCCGGCGCGGCGGGATAGAGCGGCGCCCGGTAGGGCCGCGCCAGGTTCGGCTCCGAGTGGCGCAGCTTGAACAGGCTCGCCATGCTCATCGCGTACATGACGAGCGCCCCGAACACCGCCATGGTCACGATGCTGGCGGTGAGCGACTGCCCGGCGATGGTGATGAGATTGTCGCTGTAGATCGCGCCGATCCCGATCGCGCCCCCGGCCAGCGTCGCGATGTGCGGCGTCCGGAAGCGCGGATGCACGCGCGCGAGCACCCGCGGCAGGAAGCCGGCCCGCGACAGGGCGAAGATCTGGCGGGCATAGCCCATGATGATGCCGTGGAACGAGGCGACAAGGCCGAACAGCCCGAGCCAGACCAACATGTGCAGCCAGCCGCTCGACTCGCCGACCACGCCTTTCATCGCCTGGGGGAGGGGGTCGTTGAGGTTGCTGAGCGCCTTCCAGTCGCCGGCCCCGCCCGCGAAGATCATCACGCCGAAGGCGAGCACCGTCAGGGTCAGGACCCCCGTGATGTAGGCGATGGGAATGGTGCGCTTCGGCTCCTTCGCCTCCTCCGCCGCCATTGCGACGCCCTCGATCGCCAGGAAGAACCAGATCGCGAAGGGGATGGCCGCGAAGATCCCGCCGATGGCAGCCGACCCGAAGGTGTCGCTGCCGGCCCAGCCCCCTGCCGTAAAGTTGGCGAGGCTGAAGGCCGGCGCCACGACGCCCATGAAGACGAGGAGTTCGCCGACGGCCAGGACCGTGACGAAGAGCTCGAAGGTCGCGGCGATCCGCACCCCGACGATGTTGAGGGTGACGAAGAGGATGTAGGCGCCGAGTGCTGCCAGCTTCGGGTCGAGGCTCGGAAACTGGACATTGAGGTAAGCGCCGATGGCGAGCGCGATGGCCGGCGGGGCGAAGACGAACTCGATGAGCGTGGCGAAGCCGGCGATGGCGCCGCCCGTCGGCCCGAAGGCGCGCAGGCTGTAGGCGAAGGGCCCGCCCGCCTGCGGGATCGCGGTCGTCAGCTCCGTGAAGCTGAAGATGAAGGCGACGTACATCGCCGCGATGAAGATGGTCGTGATCAGGAAGCCCAGCGTGCCGGCGCTGGCCCAGCCGTAGCTCCACCCGAAGTACTCGCCCGAGATGACGAGGCCGACGGCGATGCCCCAGAGGTGGAAGGCGTTCAGGCTCTTGTCGAGGGCAGGGGTCTGACTCTGCATGCTCGGGTCCTCGCTCGGCCGTGTTCGGCGATAAGGCCAAGCAAGAGTGCTGCCGCGCCGAGCGCGGCGCAAGCGCGGCGTTCAGGCTGCCGTGGCGCGGGGGCGGAGGCGGCCCGTCTCCTTCGGCCGGATCTCCATGGTGTTGCCGCGCCAGACGATGGCGCTCTGCATCCAGGCGCTCGCCCACATCGCCGGGAACACGACGTCGCGCACCAGGAAGGCGAGGACGAGGCGCGGCGAGCGGAACCAGCCGGCGCGGATCGCCAGCGCATATTCGGCGCCGTACCAGAGGAAGGCGAGCGCCAGCAGGCAGAGGCCGACCGTGAGGGTCGGCACCGCCGCGAAGGCGATCAGGAAGGGCAACACCGCGCCGGTGCCGATCTCGGGAGCGAAGAACAGTGGGAAGGTGACGCGGCGCAGGCGCGCCCAGCGCACCTGGCGCGACCAGATCTCCGCGAAGGTGCGGCGCCCCAGCGGCTGGTCGAAGGGCGAGGCGACGAGGTGGACGCGGCGCCCGGCCTGGCGGACGAGCTTGGTCGCCGCGGCATCCTCGGCGATCTCGGCGGCCAGCGCCCGGATGCCGCCATGCGCCTCGAGGAAGGGCTTGTGCCAGAGCATGCTTTTGCCCTGCGCGAAGCCGAGGCCCAGGCTCTCGCCGGTATATTGCCAGCGCGCCTGCAGGGTGTTGAGGAAGGCGCATTCGAGCTCGGCGAAGAAGCCGTAGGGCCGCGCGCCCACCGGCGTCGAGCAGACGAGGCCGGTCTCCGCCCGCCAGGCGGCCTGGAGCTGCTGCAGGTAGTCCGGTGGCATCAGCACGTTGGAATCGGCGAGCACGACCCAGTCGTGGCGCGCCGCCTCCCAGCCCCGCACGCAATTGTTGAGCTTCGGATTGTCGCTCACCCGCTCGTCGCCGACGATGAGGCGCGCCGGCACATGCGGGTGCGCCCTCATCAGGCGGTCGAGGAGGGGCACGATCGGGTCGGCGCCGTCGGCCACGCAGAAGATGAGCTCGTAGGTCGGGTAGTCCAGGCGGAAGCCGTGGGTCAGCATCTCCTCGCTGAAGGCTTCGAGGCCGCAGACTGGGCGGACCAGGGAGACGGGGGCGCCGGTCGGGAAGGTCGAGGTGCCGCGCTTGCGCCCGAGCCTTCGACCCGCGATGGCGAGGCTCGTCAGGTTGATCAGCGTCAGGACGGCGCACAACGACAGGGCGAGGATGGTGCCGCTCTCGACCTCGCCCGTCATTCGCCCTCTCTCCCTTCGCCGGGACGCACCGCGCCCGTTCCGCTGCGGCGGTCCGCGATGTCTTCGAGCCCGGGCGTCGTCGAGACCCAAGGTTGCCCGTGGCATCCGACGTCGCGCAATCCAACGCCCCTAACAGGCGCGGTGTTTCAGTCGTATGACAAGCTGTTGACCGGCGAGGGCTGCCGGCGCGTGGAGGCCAAGGCTTGGGCAAGCTGACGAGCGTCGCCGTCCTGGGGGCGGGCCTTTCCGGCGCGGTCGCCGCCCGCCGGCTCGCCGAGGCCGGCCTCGCCGTCACGGTCCTCGACAAGGGGAGGGGCGTCGGCGGGCGCCTGGCGACCCGGCGAAGTTCGGACCCCGCACTCGCCTTCGATCACGGCGCGCAGTTCATGCGGGCGCGCGGACCCGCCTTCGCCGCATGCCTCGCCGACTGGGAGGCCCGGGGCATCGTTGCGCCCTGGAGCGAGTCCGGCCGCTTCGTCGGTACGCCGGGAATGACGGCACCGGTGCGCGACCTCCTCGCCGGCCTCACGGTTCGGTCCGGACTGACCGTGACGGGCCTGACCCGGGACGCCGACGGCTGGAGCCTCGCGACGACCGAGGCACCGCTTCCGGGCCGCTTCGACGCCCTCGTCGTCAGCTTTCCCGCGCCGCAGATCCGCCGCCTGCTGGAGTCGAGCGGCCGCTCGTTGCCGGGGCTCGGCATCCCGGTCTATGCACCCTGCTGGTCGCTGATGCTCGCCCTCCAAGGGCCGGCTCCGTTCGAAGGGCCCGACCTGGCATTCGAAGCCGAGCCGATCGCCTACGTCGCGCGCGACGATTCCAAGCCGGGCCGGCTGCCGGGGCCGGTCCGCCTCGTCGTCCACGCCGCGCCGGACTGGTCGCGAACCCACCTCGAGGACGACCGGGACAGCGTCGCGACCGCCCTGGTCCACGAACTCGGACGCCTGCTCGGCGCGCCGGTGACGCCGATCCATGCGAGCGTGCATCGCTGGCGCTACGCCATGGTCGAGACGCCGCTCGGCCAGGATTGCCTCTACGATCCCGGCCAGCGCCTCGGCGCCTGCGGGGATTGGTGCCTCGGCGGACGCGTCGAGGCGGCGTTCGACAGCGGCGCGGCCGTGGCGGCCCGGCTCCTCGCCGGCCACGAGGCGGGATGACGCCCCCGATCGTGTTTCACCCGGCCTACGAGGTGGCCCTCCCGGAGGGACACCGCTTCCCCATGCGCAAGTATGGCCGCCTGGCCGAGGTGCTGCG
The DNA here is from genome assembly GCF_022179305.1 of Methylobacterium iners. Taxonomy (GTDB): domain Bacteria; phylum Pseudomonadota; class Alphaproteobacteria; order Rhizobiales; family Beijerinckiaceae; genus Methylobacterium; species Methylobacterium iners. Next base: position 144,111 of record NZ_BPQP01000033.1, on the reverse strand, counting down.
CGCCCGGGGTCTCGCTCCCAACGGCTTCGTTCGTCCGGAGCCCGCGGATGCAGCCCTGATCGCGCAGGCGCACGATCCGGGCTACGTCACTTCCGTCTTCGATCTGACGGTGCCGAGGGCGGTCGAGCGGGAGATCGGCCTGCCGATCGATGCCGGCGTCGCGGCCCGCGCCCGCGCCTCGGCGGGGGGAACGCTCGCCGCCGCGCGCCTCGCCCTGGCGGAGGGGCTCGCGGGAAGCGCCGCCGGCGGCAGCCACCACGCGAGGCGGGACAGCGGGGCCGGCTTTTGCATCTTCAACGACGTCGCGGTCGCCGCGCGCGCCCTCCAGGGCGAGGGCGCGATCCGGCGCGCGCTGATCGTCGATCTCGACGTCCACCAGGGCGACGGCACCGCCGATTGCCTCCGCGACGCCCCCGACCTGTTCACGCTCTCGCTCCACGGCGAGAACAACTATCCCACGCGCAAGATCCCCGGCGACCTCGATATCGGTCTGCCCGACGGTCTCGAGGATGCCGGCTACCTCGCCGTGCTCGAAGCCCGCCTGCCGCCGCTCCTCGACGCAATCCGGCCCGAACTCGTCTTCTACAATGCCGGCGTCGATCCCCATCGCGACGACCGGCTCGGGCGCCTCGCGCTGACCGATGCCGGCCTTGCGGCCCGGGACCGCTTCGTCGTGGCCTCCGCTCGCGGCCGATCGATCCCGCTGGTCGCGGTGATCGGCGGCGGCTACGGCAACGACATCGATGCGCTCGCCGGGCGTCACGCCCTGGTCTTCGAGGCGATGGCGGGCCTCGCCTGAGGCGCGAGCTCGGCCCGGCGCCTGCTCGGTCCCATGCTACGCGGCGACGCGCAGCGCCTCGATTTCGATGAGGGCGCGGTGCCGAGCCAGGCGGACGGAAGCCAGGGTTCGCTCCAGATCGCTGCCCTGCTTGCAGGCCTCTTCGAGCTCCCGGCAGAGGTCGGACAGCTCACCAAAGCCGAGGAGGCCCGCGGAGGAGACGAGCCTGTGCGCCTCGCCGGCGAGGCGGTCGCGATCGATCTTCGCGAGATGCGCCTCGCCCAACCCGGCCTCGATCTGCTTGGCCAGGCCGTCGAGAAGATCGCCCATCCGCCGCTGACCCATCAGCTCGGCCAGCTCGTCGTAGACCGTCCGGTCGATCGCATGGGTGGCATGGTGCATCGGTGCGACGGGCTCCTGCGACGGCTTGTGAGCGAGGGGATCGCGCATCCACCGCTCGATGGCGGCGTAGAGCGCGTCACGGCGGAACGGCTTGCCGACATGGTCGTCCATGCCGGCGCCGCGGAACTCCGCGATCTGGGCCGGCAGCACGTTGGCGGTCATCGCGATGATCGGGATGTCGCACAGGGGCGCCGCCAGGGCGCGGATGTGACGGGTCGCGGCGACGCCGTCCATGCCGGGCATCTGGATGTCCATCAGGACGACGTCGTAGGGTTTCGACTGGACGGCCACGATCGCCTCCAGGCCGTCATTGGCGATGTCGACCTTGTGGCCGGCCCGTTCGAGGACGGCGCGGGCGAGCTCCTGATTGATCACGAGGTCCTCGACGAGGAGGATCGTCGCCGGGCGGATCTCCCCGGGCGGCGCCGTGGCAGCCGCCTCCTCGGGGCGGGCCGCGGATTCGGGAAGCCGCAGGGCGAACCAGAAGGTCGAGCCCTGGCCGAGCGTGCTTTCCACGCCGATCGTGCCGCCCATCAGCTCGACGAGGCTCTTGGAGATGGCCAGCCCGAGGCCGGTCCCGCCGAACTCCCGTCGGATCGAGCCGTCGATCTGGCTGAAGCGCCGGAAGAGCTGCGCCTGCTTGTCCTCGGGGATCCCGATGCCCGTGTCGGTGACGGCGAAGCGAAGGCTCGACTTCCCGCCCCGCGGCGTCGGCGCGACGCGCAGGGTGACGCTGCCGCGCCGGGTGAACTTCACCGCGTTGTTGAGCAGGTTGAGCAGGATCTGCCGAAGGCGGTTCTCGTCGCCGAGCACCATCGCGGGGAGGGCGGGGTCGAGGTCGATCCGCAGCGCGATCGCCTTCTGCTCCGCGAGGCCGCGAACGATCGCGGCGGCGTTCTCGACGAGGCTGTCGAGCCTGAAGCTCGTCTGGTCGAGCTCGACCTCGCCGGCCTCGATCTTCGAGAAGTCGAGGATGTCGTTGACCACCGTGAGCAGGGCCGAGCCCGCGCATTGGATGCGCTCGGCCCGCTCCCGCTGCTCGGCGCCGAGATCGCGGTCGTCGAGCAGGAGCTCGGTGTAGCCGATGACGCTGTTGAGCGGCGTGCGGATCTCGTGGCTCATGGAGGCGAGGAAATCCGTTTTCGCCTGGCTCGCCTGTTCCGCCTGGATGCGAGCCCGCTCGGTGTGGTCGCGCGCGGCGCGCAGCTCGGCCTCCACCGCCTTGCGGGCGGTGATGTCGCGCGCGACGTCGATGAAGCCGAGCACTGCGCCGGTCCGCTCGCAGAACAGGACCGTGGGGTTGACTTCGAGCCAGACGGGATGCCCGTCCCTGTGCATCATCCGGTACTCGAACTTGGCCCGTCCACCCGGCCCGGCCGCGACCAGCGCGCGGAACGCGGCCTGCACGGACGAACGATCCTCGGCGTGGATGAAGTCGAGGGGCGAGCGCCCGAGCATCGCCTCGGAGGCGTACCCCACCACCGCCTCGACGGCCGGCGACAGGTAGCGCAGGAGGCCGTCCGGATCGATCCGCGCGATGATGTCGCTCGTCTTCTCCGAGAGCAGGCGGTGAAGCGCCTCGCTCTCGCGGAGCGCGTCGTGCGCGGCGCGCCGGGCCGTGATGTCGCGCGCCGTGACGACGACCGCCTCGTCGGGCGCGCCCGGCTTCGTGAGCTGGAAGACCGCTTCGACCCAGACGTAGTGCCCCTGCTTGTGCCGGACGCGGTGCTCGCTCGTGACCTGCGGGCTCGCGGCGGTCAGGCCGCGGTACTCGGCGGTGACGCGGGGAAAGTCGTCGGGATGGACGTACTGGTCGGTCGGGAGCGCGGCGAGTTCCTCGGGCTCCCATCCGACCACGTTGCGCGAGGCCGGAGAGACGTAGGCGCGCCGCCCCATCAGGGTGGGCTTCAGGGCGATCAGGTCGCTCGTGTTCTCCGCGAGCAGGCGGTACCGGTCCTCGGCGCCCCGCCGCTCCGTGATGTCGGTGTAGGTCCGGACGACGCCCCCGTCGGGCGTCGGGTTGATCCGGATCTCGAGAACCTGTCCGTCGGCGTTGCGCCGCTCGTAGCGCACGTCCTGCGAGCGCCGGTCCTCGTCCAGGGTCCAGCGGGAATCGTCGTCGACGAGCTTGCCCCAGCGGCTCGCCTGGCGGGCATGCGCGCGCACCGCGCCGTAGCTCGGGCGCTCCGCCATCAGGCCGGGGGGAAGTTCGAGGAGCTCGATCGCGCGGCGGTTGGCCACCTGCACCGTGCCGCCCCCATCGACCATGATCAGGCCCTGATCCATCGCGTCGAGGGTCCGGGTCAGGAGCGCCGTCGTCCGCGACAGGGTTTCCTCCGCCCTCCGGCGCTCCGTCACGTCCAGGACGGCGCCGAGCACGGCGACGAGATCGCCCCGCGCATCCCGCTCGACGACGGGGCGGACCAGAATCGTCCGCATCTCGCCCGCCGCGGTGATGATGCGATGCTCGCAATCGGTGCCTTCGCGCCTCTCCACGACGCCCCGCCACCATCGATGGACCCGATCCCGGTCCTCGGGATGGAACATCGGGCCGAACGTCGCGAAGGAGGGCCTGAAGGTCCCCGGCTGGACGCCGTAGATCCGGTAGAGTTCGTCCGACCACCGGACCTCGGGGCCGTCGCCTAGGATGTAGAAATGCCCGACCTCGGCGACGCGCTCGGCTGCCGCATGCAGTTGGTTGGTCTCCCGCAATGTCGCCTCGTTCCGCGCGAGCACCCGGTGCATCGCGCCGAGCTGCGTCTCCCGCCGACGGCCCCGTTCCAGTTCCCGCAGCAGCAGGATGATGAGCGCCCCGACGATGGCCGTCGTGCCGGCGCCGACGGCGAGCGCGCGGTTCCGTTCCATCGCGAAGGGCGCCATCACCTCGTCGAGGGATTTGCCCACCGTCACCACCAGGGGGTGGGCGGCCAGCGTCCTGTAGCCGAAGATCCGCGTATGCCCGTCGAAGGCGGAGCGCGCCTCGTAGGACCCGGTCAGGCTCCGCTTGAGATGCGCGAACACGCCCATGAAGGGCTTCTTGCCGCCCGACAGCGTCGCGGCGTTGATGTCGTACATGCCCTCGTTCACGGGGTGGCGGGCGCGGACGAAGCCGTCCACCCCGAAGAGCGCCACGCTTCCAAAGGTGCCGACGTCGAGCGCCTCGAATTGTTGCGACAGGAAGAGCGGATCGAGGGAGATGACGACGACGCCGGCGAAGGTTCCATCCCAGTGGCTCAGGCGTCGGGCGAGCTGCAGCACGTAGCGCCCCGTGATCCGCCCTTTCAGCGTCCGGTCGACGTAGAGGCCGATCTCCGGTTCGGCCGAGAGCGCGCGGAAATAGTCGCGGTCGCGGATGTTGAAGCGCGGCATGCCCGGAGCGAGCGGCGTCTTCGAGGCGATGAGCTCGCCCTCGGCATCGTACATCGAGACCTGATTCGCCACGGCTCCGATGGATGCGGCGCGACGGATCCAGGCGGCGGGATCGAACATCTCGTTGTCCCGCCTGAAATCGTCCTGGATGAAGCGCATCACCTGGTCGACGTTCACGAGCAGGCGCTCGACCTGCTGCTCCATGGCGACGGAGAGGTTGCGGACGTCGTGATGGGATTGCTGCCGGATCGTCTCCGACCGCAGGTGGAGGTGGTAGAGCAGGCCGGCCCAGAGCAGCGCGACGAGGATCAGCCCGGCACCGACGACGCAGGCCTGCAGCCGACGTCCCCGTCCCCGTGGCGCCCTTCCGCCCTCCGCCCCCTCACCGTTTTCGACAAGCATCAGAGCCGCCCCGGCATGCGTGCCTTCGCCCTCCGGGCGCGGCCCGCCGATCCGTATCGCCCGGGCGGAGTTTAGGCGCGCACGGGTTAAGGATCCTTGCGGTCGCTCACCCCGCCGACATGCGGCCCTGCGTCCGGCCGCCGCCTCAGGTCGCGAGGGGCGCACGGATCGAGCAGGCGACGCCGTCGGGATCGTAGCGGATCTCCGTATGGCCGCCGAGCTCCGCGGCGAGGCCGCGCTCGATCAGGCGCGAGCCGAAGCCCCTGCGGGACGGCGTCTCGACGAGCGGACCGCCGCGCTCCTGCCAGAGGAGGTCCAGCCGCTGGTCGTCGCGACCTCCCTCGGTGGTCCAGCGGATCTCGACCCGTCCGCCCGGGACCGACAGGGCGCCATACTTCGCCGCGTTCGTGCACAGCTCGTGGAGCCCCATGCTGAGCGCCAGGGCGGAACGCGGCAGCAGGCGGACCCGCGGCCCCTCCACGACGAAGCGGGAGGCATCGTCCTCGGCGTAGGGACGGATCACCTCGGACACGATCGCCCCCAGCTCGGCGCCGGCCCAGCCCTCGCGGGTGAGCACGTCATGGGTGCGCGCGAGCGCGAAGAGCCTGGCCTCGAAGATCGGTCGCGCCAGGGCGCCGTCGCCCGTGAGGCCCCGGAAGCTCTGGGCTGCGATCGCCTGTACCGTGGCGAGGGTGTTCTTCACCCGGTGGTTCAGCTCGTCGACGAGCAGCCGCCGGGTCGTCTCCCGTCCGCGCAGCTCGGCCGAGGCGGATTCCAGCGCGGCCGCGATCAGCCGGCCCTCGCGGACCGGCGCCGCCGAGAGCGTCGGCAGCGGCTTGTGCTGCCCCAGGGCGGAGGCGGCCTCGGCCAGCTCGTGGAGCGGCCTGGCGATCCGGCCCGCCAGCAGCCAGGCGAGGAGGGCCGCGGCCAGGGCCACGACGCTGCCGGACAACAGGATGTTCCAGCGCAGGTCGGACACGGGAGCCAGCGCCTGGGCGGCCTGGTGGCGGACGACGACCGACCATTCCAGGCCCGGGTAATCCCGGTAGCCGCGGGTCGGCGCCGCGGCGGTCACGTAGGGTTCCGTGCTGTCGGGCCAGCGCTGGGTCGTGCTCCCCAGTCCATCCGCCGACGCCAGGCGAGCCACCTCCGCCGGCGCCGGACGTCCCTCGAGCCGCGGGGGCCCCAGCAGCACGGTACCGTCGTGGCCGAGCACCATGATCTCCGCACCCTGTCGACGCCCCCGCAGGCTGGCCGCGAGGGCGCGCTCCGTACCCCGTGCCCAGCGCCAGTCGAGATGGGCCGCGATCACGCCGACGAGTTCGCCGTCGGCGCCGCGAACCGGCGCGGCGAGGTCGACGAGGCGCAGGGGCTCGCCGTCGGGACGCGGCAGGAGCCTGGCGAGCAGGATCGCATCGTGGACGTCCCCGACGAACGGCCCCTCGCGGCCGGCGAGGAAGTAATCGCGGCGCGAGACGTCCGTGCCCTCGATCAAGCGATTGCTCGTGGCGAGCAGGCGGCCCGCCGGGTTGATGAAGGCGAGGATCGCGTAGTCCGGATAGGTCCGGTGCATCCGCTCCAGGATCGCGCGCCGCGCGTCGTTGGAGCCGTTCGGATCGCGCAGCGTATCGTTGGCGGCGGCGATCTGCAGGTCCCGCCAGCGCTCGAACATGCCGCGGTCGAGCATCTGCGTCGTATGCTCGGCGAGTTCCTTGAGCTGGGCGGCGATCTCGACCTCGAGCCGCTTCGTCGCCTCGTGACCGACGGCGACGGACAGAACGAGCGTCGAAGCGAGGCCGAGGGCTCCCAGCGCCATGGCGAGGACGAGCCGCAGGGAGGGAAGCTTGGAGCGCAACCCGGAGAGGCCGTCCACGGCCTGCCGGATCCAACCTGCCTGCTGCGCCACGCTGGCAGGCGTCGCGGGCGGGGCGAGATCGGTCGCGAAACGCATCGACACCCTCCCTGGATCAAAGGATGTCAACGCATCCGATGTCACCCGTTAAGAAACGGTTAACGATGCGCGACCTCAAGACTTTCGAATTAAGACTGCATCAGTGTTGAAAATGTTGTCTGCCAACATCGAGCGATCGCGAACCTGAAGGCCACGGTCCGGATCGACCTCGTCCCTTGAGGAGATGCCGCTCGCAGCATCTTCAAGATCATATCACGACGGCGAAACAGTCAAGCTTCCCCGCGATGCTTGAGACGTGGGGATGGTTTCGCCCGAATGACTACGACCATTCACATTCCTGTTATCGGGCGCTGTAGGCCCTGAAATCGCGCCGCAAAGCTCCCGGGCCGTGCTGCGCTCGCGCCCTGCCCAACCCGATGCGTTCTCGCCTCACGCAGGACGAACGAAGAAGGTCCCGGGTTGAGCCCGGGACCTTCATGACGTCGGGATGCCGCGGACGGCGCGTGTCGAACGACGTTACTGGCTGCCGTCGACGGCGGCCCTGAGCACCGGCGTCCAGCGCGCGACCTCGCTCTCGACGAGCTTCTGCAGGGCGGCGGGGCCGCGCTCGGCCTGGGTCGGAACCGTGCCGCCGAGCTCGAGGATGCGCTTCTTGGTGTTGTCGTCCTCGAGCGCCTTGGCGAGCGCCGCGTCGAGCTTCGCCGCGACGTCCTTCGGCAAGCCCTTCGGCGCGAAGACCGCGTTCCAGGCGCTGACCTCGTAGCCCGGCAGACCTGCCTCCTTGGTGGTCGGCACGTTGGGCAGGGCCGGCGAGCGCTCGGGCGTCGCGATGGCGTAGGCCTTGATCGTACCGCCCGTGATCTGGGGCGCCACGTTGACGATCTGGTCGGTCATGAAGTCGACTTGGCCGGCCATCATGTCGTTGAGCGCCGGACCGGTGCCGCGATAGACGACGAGCGTCGGCTTGGCGCCCACGATCGAGTTGAACAGGATGCCCGTCGAGTGCGAGACCGAGCCCACGCCGGCATGGGCCTGGTTGATCTTGGCGCCGCCGCTCTTCACCGCCTCCAGGAAGGTCTTGAGGTCGGGCGCGTCGAAGTTGTTCTTGGCGACGATCACGATGGGCGTGCCGGCGGCGAGGCCGATCGGGTCGAAGCTCTTGGCGGGATCGTATTTCAGGCCCTTGAACAGGGCCGGGGCGGCGCCGTGGGTGCCCATATGGCCCATCATGATCGTGTAGCCGTCGGGCGTGGCCTGCGAGGCCCGGGTGATCCCCGTCGTGCCGCCGGCGCCCGCCACGTTCTCGATCACCACCTGCTGGCCGAGCGAGCGGGACATGGTCTCGGCCACGAGGCGCGCGATCACGTCGGTGGGGCCGCCCGGCGCGAAGGGCACGATCATGGTGATGGGGCGCTCGGGGTAGCCTTGCGCCGAGGCCGGGCCTGCGAGCGCCGCGGCGGCGAGGCCGAGGACGGCGAGCCTGCGGGTGAGAATGCTCCTCATGACGTTTCCTTCTCCATGCGTGTTCTGGCGTTCCCGGTCGCCTCAGGCTTCCGTGAAGACTTCGTCGCGGCTCTTGCGCAGGGACGGCAGCAGGGCGGCGGCGAGCACCACGGCCGTGAGCAGCAGCAGCCCGGCGGCGACCGGCCGCTCGAGGAAGACGATCGGATCGCCTCGCGACAGCGTCAGGGCCCGGCGCAGATACTCTTCCATCAGCCGCCCCAGCACGAAGCCGAGAAGCAGCGGCGCCGGCTCGAAGCCGAGCTTGATCAGGGCGTAGCCGACGATCCCGAAGAAGGCGATGAACATGACGTCGGTCGGCACCGAGTTGATGGAGTAGATGCCGATCGAGCAGAACATCAGGATCGCGGGGAACATCAGCCGGTAGGGCACCTTCAGGAGGCGCACCCAGAGCCCGACGAGGGGCAGATTGATGATGAGCAGCATCAGGTTGCCGAGCCACATGGAGGCGATCATGCCCCAGAACAGGTTCGGGTTCTTGGTCATGACGCCGGGCCCCGGCACGATGCCGTGGATGGTCATGGCGCCCACCATCAGGGCCATGACGGCGTTCGGCGGGATGCCGAGCGTCAGGAGCGGGATAAAGGAGGTCTGCGCGCCGGCATTGTTCGCGCTCTCGGGCCCCGCGACGCCCTCGATGGCGCCGTTGCCGAAGCGGGATGGATCCTTCGCGATGCGCTTCTCGATCGCGTAGGAGGCGAAGGGGCCGAGCACGGCGCCGTTGCCGGGCAGGATGCCGAGCGTCGAGCCGATCACGGTCCCGCGCAGCACGGAGGGCGTCGCCTGCTTGATGTCGGCCCGCCCCGGCAGCAGCCGGCCGATCTGCTGGCGGACGACGTCCCGGGTCTCGGTATGGTCGAGGTTGCGCAGGATCTCGGCGATGCCGAACAGGCCCATCGCGAGCACGGAGAAGTCGACGCCGTCGGCGAGGAAGGCGAGGCCGAAGGTCATCCGCTCCTGCCCGGTCTCGAGGTCGGTGCCGACCGAGGCAAACAGGATGCCGACGAGGATCATCGCCACGGCCTTGAGGATCGAGCCGCGCGCCAGCACCACGGCGAAGACGAGGCCCATCACCATGAGCGCGAAGTACTCGGCCGGTCCGAACACCAGGGCGAGCTTGGTCAGCGGCGCGCCGAGCGCGGCGATGAGCAGGGTCGCGACGGTGCCGGCGAAGAACGAGGCAATCGCCGCGGTGCCGAGCGCGATGCCGGCCCGGCCCTGGCGGGCCATCTGGTGGCCGTCCAGCGTCGTGATGACGGAGGTGGCCTCGCCGGGAATGTTGACGAGGATCGCGGTGGTCGAGCCGCCGTATTGCGCCCCGTAATAGATGCCCGCGAGCATGATCAATGCGCCGACGGGATCGAGCCCGAAGGTGATCGGCAGGAGCATCGCGATCGTCGCGATCGGCCCGACGCCGGGCAGCACGCCGATCAGCGTGCCGACGAGGCAGCCAAGGAAGCAGAGCGCGAGGTTCTGCAGGCTCAGGGCGATCGAGAAGCCGAGGCCGAGATTGGCGAGGAGGTCTGTCATGGCTCGCGCCGCCGCTCAGGTGGTCATGGAATGCGGGGCGACGTCGACGCGGCGGCCACTGCCGCGGCCGAGCGCCAGGCCGAGGAGGCCGCCGAGCGTCAGCAGGCCGGCGGCGATCCGGAGCAGGACGCGGGTCGAGATGCTGCCCGAGATCGCCTCGATGACGAAGGTCGGGAAGATTGGGATCGGCAGGTTGAGCAGGTCGCCGAACAACAGCATGCAGCCCGCCGTCAGGAACAGGGCCAGGATCACGAGTTCCCGGAGGCGCGCCTCCGGCGTCGCGTAGCCGCCGATCAGGATGGCGAGCGGGCCGGCGACGATCAGGCCGAGGCCTGGCGTCGTGACGGGGCCGAGCGCGAAGGGACGGATGGTCAGCGCGAAGGCGAGGATCGCGGTGACGACCACGAGCATGCCGCGCCAGGCGACCGGCGGCAGGGGGTCGCCCCGCTTGACGAGGCCCGCCACGACGAGCGCGACGCCGCAGGCAGCCACGCCGATCGCCAGCCAGCGGGGCATCAGGCCGGGGCCCATGGCTCCAAGCGTTCCCTGCGGGAGGTCCCCGCCCGCCCAGATCGCGAACACACCGAGCGCGACGAGGCCGAGGCCGCCGACCACGCTTTGCGGCCCGCGAATGGGACCGTTCGACCGACCCGAGCCGCCGATAGGCTCGCTCATGACCTCACCTCCCGTACCGCCATTCTTTTCGTCCGCCGCTCCGGGCAAATGGGCCTTCCTTGTGTCATGTCTCGGCGCCCGCGTCTCGCGCGATCTCTTTGAGATCGCTGCCCAAAACCCAAGAAAACATCACGGCGAGGGGGTCATTCCGTCGTGACGCCGGCCTCCTTCACCACCGGCGCCCACTTCGCCATCTCCGCCTTGACGTGCTCGCCGAGCGCCTCCGGCGTCGAGCTCACCACGGTGGCGCTGAACGCCTTCATCCGCTCGATCAGGTTCGGATCGGCCATCGCTTTGCGCGCGGCGGCATTGAGACGCTCGATCACGGCGGGCGGGGTCTTGGGCGGGGCGAACAGCGCGTTCCAGGTGTAGGTCTCGTAGCCCGGCAGCCCGGCTTCCGCGATCGTCGGGATGTCCGGGAAGGAGGACGCCCGCTCCTTCGTCGTCACCGCGAGGCCGCGCAGGCCGCCGGACTTGATGAACTCAGAGGCCGAAGGGAGGTTGTCGAACTGGATCGGGACCTGTCCGGCCACGACGTCGTTCAGGGCCGGGCCGGAACCCCGGTAGGGGATGTGCTGCATGCTGACCCCGGCCATGCTCTTGAAGAGCTCGCCCGACAGGTGCAGCGGGGTGCCGAGGCCGGATGAAGCATAGTTGTACTTGCCAGGCTCCGCCTTGAGGAGGGCGATCAGCTCCTTCACGTCCTTGACCGGCAGCTTCGGGTTCACCACCAGCACGTTCGGGATGACGGCGAGCAGCGAGACCGGCGCGAAATCCGCGATCGGATCGTAGGGCTTGCGCTTGAGCATCAGCGGGTTCAGCGCGTGCGTCGCGACCGTGCCCATCAGGATGGAATAGCCGTCGGGGTCGGCCTTCGCGATGCGCGCGGCGCCGACATTGCCGCCGGCGCCGACCACGTTCTCGACGATCACCTGCTGTCCGAGCTCGTCCGACATCTTCTGGGCCACGAGGCGACCGACCACGTCGGTCGATCCGCCGGCCGCGAAGGGAATGACGAGGGTGATCGGCCGGGTCGGGTACCCCCCTTGCGCGCGGACGGGACGGCCCGCGGCGGCCAGCGTCGCCGCCGCGATCGAGCCGAGCAGGACTGACCGGCGGGCCGGGTAGGAGTGGCTCATCTGTTTCCTCCGAAATCTTTTCTGTTGCCGGCACCTTACACGCAGATAGGTCGGAGGGAACGGGCCTCCGTGATCTCCCGGTGGATCGCGAGCCCTCCGGCACGCGGGAGGTGTTTTTGCGCTGGGCGCGGCGAGGATCGACCGCCAGAATGGCGCTCCGAGCCACGATTCAAGGACGACCCGATGCGACGCCTGCCGCCTGCCGCCTCACGCCGAACCCTGATGCGCGCTGGAGCCCTTGCGCTCCTGCTCGGGGCCGCCTCTCCCGTCCCCACTCTCGCCCTGCAGGGACCGGAGCCAGCGAAGCCGGGCGAGACCGCGGCAGCCAAGGCCCGCATCGTGATCGTCGCCACCGGCGGCACCATCGCCGGCGCCGGCGCGGATGCCAGCAACAGCGCGACCTATCAGGCGGCCAAGGTGCCGGTCGACAAGCTGATCGCCGCGGTGCCGGCCCTGTCGAAGGTCGCCGAGGTGCGCGGCGAGCAGGCCTTCCAGATCGCGTCGGAAAGCTTCACCAACGTGCAGCTCGTCCAGCTCGCCAAGCAGGTCTCGAAGCTCCTCAAGCAGGACGACGTCGACGGCGTCGTCATCACCCATGGCACCGATACGGTGGAGGAGACCGCCTACTTCCTCGACCTCGTCGTGCGCAGCGACAAGCCGATCGTCATGGCGGCCGCGATGCGGCCCTCCACCTCGCTCTCGGCCGATGGCGCCCTCAACCTCCTCGACGCCGTCACCGTGGCTGCGAGCAAGGAGGCGCGCGCCAAGGGCGTGCTGCTGACCATGAACGACGAGATCCAGGCGGGCCGCGACGCGACGAAGCGCGTCAACATCAAGCCCTCCGCCTTCTTCAGCCAGTGGGGGCCGCTCGGCATGGTGGTCGAGGGCAAGACCTACTTCTTCCGCGCGCCGGTCAAGCGCCATGGCACCGCCTCGGAGTTCAACATCGACGAGATCGAGACCCTGCCCGAGGTCGCGATCGTCTACGGTTCCGGCAACATGAGCCCAGCCGCCTACACCTCCGCCGCTCAGGGCGGTGCCAAGGCCATCATCCACGCCGGCACCGGCAACGGCTCGGTCGCCGGCTACCTCGTCGACACCCTCAAGGGCATCCGGGGGCAGGGCGTCCACATCGTCCGCTCGTCGCGCGTCGGCGACGGCTTCGTGCTGCGAAACGCCGAGCAGCCCGACGACACCTACGACTGGGTCGTGGCCCACGACCTCAATCCGCAGAAGGCCAAGATCCTCGCCGCCGTGGCGTTGACGAAGCCGGTGGACGCCAAGGAGCTCCAGCGGATCTTCTGGGAGTATTGAGGCCGCGACACGACGGCGGTGACGGGATCGCCGCCCTCAGACCGAGCGCAGGCTCGGACCTTTGCGCACGAAGCCGACGATGTCCTTCACCGCGTCGAGGGTCGGGGCCGCGATGGCCTCGGCCCGGGCTGCCCCATCGGCGAGCACCGCGTCGATATGGGCCGGATCGGCGATGAGGCGCTTCATCTCGGCGCCGAGCGGCGCGAGCTTCTCCACCGCGAGCTCGACGAGCGCGCCCTTGAACACCGAGAACTGCGCCCCGCCGTAATCGCTCAGGACCTCGTCGCGCGTCGCGTCCTTGAGCGCGGCGAAGATGCCGACGAGGTTGTCGGCTTCCGGCCGACCGCTGAGCCCGGCGGCTTCCGAAGGGAGGGGTTCCGGGTCGGTCTTCGCCTTGCGGACCTTCTGCGCGATAGCGTCCGCGTCGTCGGTGAGGTTGATGCGCGAATTGTCGGACGGGTCCGACTTCGACATCTTCTTGGTGCCGTCCCGCAGGGACATCACCCGGGCCGCCGGACCGCCGATCAGAGGTTCGGTGATCGGAAAGAAATCTTCACCGTGCCCATGCGCGGCGATAGACCCTGAGAAATCGTTGTTGAACTTCCCGGCGATGTCGCGGGTCAGTTCGAGGTGCTGCTTCTGGTCCTCGCCCACCGGCACGTGGGTCGCGCGATAGGCCAGGATGTCGGCGGCCATCAGCACCGGATAGGCATAGAGCCCGACGCTCGCGTTCTCGCGGTCCTTGCCGGCCTTGTCTTTGAACTGCGTCATGCGGTTGAGCCAGCCGAGGCGGGCGACGCAGTTGAAGATCCAGGCGAGCTCGGCGTGCTGCGGCACCTGGCTCTGGTTGAACACGATGGAGCGCGCGGGATCGATGCCGGCGGCGAGGAAGGCGGCCGTGACCTCGCGGATCTGGCCCTTCAGCTCGGCCGGGTCCTGCCACAGCGTGATCGCGTGCAGGTCGACGACGCAGTAGAGGCACTGCGCGTCGCGCGCCTGCATCTCCACGAAGCGCTTGATGGCGCCGAGATAGTTGCCGAGATGCAGGTTCCCGGTCGGCTGGACGCCGGAGAAGACCAGTTCGTTGAACGCGGCCATCTCGCCTGTCCCCGTGCCGTTCTGTGTGGAGGGCCGCGCACATCGAGACGTCCCGAACGGCGCGCAGCCGCGGGTTTCTGAACCGGGCGCTGGGGCGGGTCAAGATCGGGGCCGAGCGCGTCCCGCGATCAGGAGGCGCCGCGGCTCGTCGCCATCCGTCGTTCGTCCTGACGGGCGCGACCCGTCGGGCATAGGTCGAGGAGGACGCAGCGACCGCAGGCGGGATTGTGGTGGAAGCAGACCTGCTGGCCGTGCAGCATCAGGAGTTCGTGGTTGTCGTAGAGTTCCTGCGCGCTCCAATCCGCCGGAAGCTGCGCCCGCAGGATCGGGTGGGAGGGCCCGACATCGACCCGCGATCCGATCAGGCCGGTGCGTTGCGCGACCCGGTGATGATGGCTGTCGACGGGCAGCGCCGGCATCCGCAGCACGCTGAAGGAAAGGACCGCGGCGCTCGTCTTCGGCCCGATCCCGGGGATCGCCTCGAGCCAGGTGCGGGCGGCCTCGACGTGCATCTCCGCCAGGAAGTCGAGGGAAAGCGCGCCGCGGCGTTCCTTGACGGTACGCAGGATGGCCTGGATGCGCGGCGCCTTGAGTTCCGGCCAGGTGACGCCGGCGATCGTGGTCTCGAGGTCCTCGACGGGCGCGTCGAGCAGGGCCTCCCAATCCGGGTAGCGGGCCCGCAGAGACTTGAAGGCCCGGCCTGAATCTGCGTTGCGGGTCCGGTGCGAGAGCAGCGAGGAGACAAGCTCGCTCAAGGGATCGAGGCTGTGGAAGTAGGGAATGGGGCAGCCGTAGACGGGGCAGAGCCGCCGATGGATCTCGAGCGCTTTGTCGGCGAGCCCATCCGGCGCGGGACCGGCCTGGGGCTTGGCGCGTCTCGCCGAGGAGTGGAGATGATGGTGTCCGGGTGCGGTTGCCATCGTGATCGAATCCGCAAAGCGCCGATGCGGTTCCCCGCCGAGACGCCCGGCCTGCGTCCTTCCGGAGGCCGGGCGTCAGGCGTTCACGCCGCCTGAGGGTCACGGTGAGCGCCTTTGAAGGCGCCGTAGCTCGTCATCAGGTTGCGGTAATCGGGGATGTGGTTGGCGAGCAGGGTCGCCAGACCTTCGACGTCGCGGCGCCAGTCGCGGTGCAGCTCGCAGGCGACGCCGAACCAGTTGATCAGCTGCACGCCGGCGCTCGACATCCGGTTCCAGGCCGCATCCCGCGCCACCGCGTTGAAGGTGCCGGAGGCGTCCGTGACCGCGAAGACCTCGTAGCCCTCCGCGATCGCCGAGAGCGCCACGAATGCCACGCAGACCTCGGTCACGACGCCGGCGATGATGAGCTGCTTGCGGCCGGTCGCCTTGATGGCGGCGACGAAGTCGGGGTTGTCCCAGGCGTTGATCTGGCCGGGACGCGCGATGTAGGGCGCGTCCGGGAACTGCGCCTTCAGCTCCGGCATCAGCGGGCCGTTCGGGCCTTCCTCGAAGCTCGTGGTCAGGATGGTCGGCAGCTTGAAGTAGGCGGCGAGGTCGGCCACCGCGAGCACGTTGTTCTTGAACTGGTCCGGCTGGAAGTCGCGCACCAGGGAGAGGAGTCCAGCCTGGTGATCCACGAGGAGGACGACGGCCTGGTCGATATCGAGACGATTGTAGGGCTTGCTCATGAGAGTCTCCTGATCTGGGGCTGAGTGGCGGGTCGATGCTGGCTATTGCGGTGCGGGTGGGTTCGCCTCCTTCATCCAGGTCCCGACGCGCGCGACGTCGGCCTGGGACAGGCCGTGACCGGTCGGGAGGATCATGTGCTCCACCACGGCGCCGGCCCGGCCGAGCAGGTCTGCGAGCGCCTCGGCGTTCTCCGCCGGGACGATCGGGTCGAGGGCGCCGGAGAGCATGAGCACGGGCTTTGTTCGGAGGTCGGGCTCCGGCGGCGCGGCGAGCGGCATCATCGGCCGCAGGAGCACCGCGCCGGCGAGCACCTCCGGGTGCAGGAGCAGCAGGGCCGCGGCGATGTTCGCCCCGTTCGAGAAACCCAGCGCCAGCGGCGCTTCGAGGCCGTAGGCGGCGCGCGCCTCGGCGACGAAGCCGGCGAGGTTGCCGGCCCGGCGGCGTAGATCGTCCTCGTCGAACACGCCCTCGCCGAGCCGGCGGAAGAAGCGCGGCATGCCGTTCTCCAGCACCTGCCCGCGCGGCGAGAGCAGCGCGGCGCCGGGCGCCACCGCGCGGCCGAGGGGCAGAAGATCCGTCTCGCTGCCGCCGGTGCCGTGCAGGAGCAGCAGCGGCCGCGCGGCACCCGCGCCAGGCTCGAAGGCATGGAGGAAGGAGAGAGATGCCGTCATGATGACAACCTCGTGAAGCGTGAGGGGTGTCCCCATCCCGGGCTGCGGGATGGGGGTTTGCGTCAGGCGATCGGGGGCAGCACGGCTTCGATCCGAGCCCGTTGCGGTTCGAGGAAGGCGGGCAGCTTGAGGGCGCCGCCCAGCGCCTCGGGCGGCTCGTCCACCGCGAAGCCGGGCTCG
Source organism: Methylobacterium iners (assembly GCF_022179305.1). Lineage (GTDB taxonomy): Bacteria > Pseudomonadota > Alphaproteobacteria > Rhizobiales > Beijerinckiaceae > Methylobacterium > Methylobacterium iners. The sequence continues at coordinate 127,471 of NZ_BPQP01000033.1, read as the reverse complement.
TCGGTGGCGATTTCGAACAGGACGCCGCCGGGCTCGCGGAAATAGACCGAGCGGAAGTAGTTGCGGTCCCGCTGCTCGGTCACGGCGAGGCCGTGGCCCTTCGTGAGCCGGGCCACCATCGCTGCCTGCGCCGCGTCGTCCGCCGCCCGGAAGGCGACGTGGTGGACCGAGCCCGCACCCGGCCGGCCCCGCGGGAACTCGCCGACCTCGCGCAGGGTCACGAAGCCGCCGAGGCCGGCCCCGCTGGAGTAGCGGGTCGACGCGCCCTCGCGTCCGGTCTTCGCAAAGCCGAGCACGTCGGTGAGGACCGCGGCCGTCGGGGCGGCCTCGCCGAGCAGGAGCGTGACACCGTGGAAGCCGCGGATCGCGTGCTCGGCCGGGACCTCGCCGCCGTCGCAGACCCCCGCTCCGCCGGCCTCGTCCACGCCGACGAGAGCCAGCATCATGCCGTCGGGATCGCGGAAGCGCAGAACGGGCGCGCCGAAGGCGTGGGCGATGGGCTCGTGCGCCACGCCCTTCTCGACGAGGCGATGCGTCCACCAGCCGATCGAGGCGGCGGGCAAGCGGAAGGCGGTCTCGCTCGTCTCGCCAACCCCGACCCGGCCCGGCGCCGCATGGGCGACGGGGAAGAAGGTCAGGATAGTGCCGGGGCGCCCGGCATCGTCGCCGTAATAGAGATGGTAGGTTCCCGGATCGTCGAAATTGACGGTCTTCTTCACGAGCCGCAGCCCGAGCACCCGCGTGTAGAAGTCGAGGTTGCGGTGAGCGGGGCCGGAGAAGGCCGTGACGTGATGGATGCCGTTCTCGGACATGATGATGTCTCCCGAGTGCCCCACCGCTTCGAGACGGGGGCGGTGTTCGATGGAGACAATCTGATCCTTGCCGATCAGGCGCGAAATAGAAACAATGGAAACTCATCGTTTCCGCTGAGTGCCCATGAGACTGCCAGATTTCGAGGCCTGGGCCATCTTCGCCAAGGTGGTGGAGGCCGGTTCCTTCGGACGAGCCGCCGCCGATCTCGGCTTGTCGAAGGGCACGGTCTCGAAGGCGATCGGGCGGCTCGAGGCGCGGATCGGCGCCCGGCTGTTCCATCGCACCTCCCGCAAGCTCGCGTTGACCGAGGCCGGGCGCGCCGCACGGACGAGCGCGGCCCGCATCCTGGCCGAGGGAGAGGCGGCGGAGGCCGAGGCGACGGCGGGCGCCGCGATCCCGCAGGGGCTGGTGAGGCTCGCAGCGCCGATGTCCTTCGGGGTGCTGCACGTGGCGCCGCTCCTGCCGGACTTCCTCGCGCGCCATCCCGGCCTCGCCATCGACCTGCATCTCAGCGACGCCGTGGTGGACCTCGTGGGCGAGGGCTTCGACATCGGGCTTCGCATCGCGGCGCTCGCCGATTCCTCCCTGCGTGCCCGCCGCCTCTGTCCGGTGAACCGGTCGCTCGTGGCCACGCCCGGCTATCTCGATCGGCACGGCCGCCCCGGGCACCCGAGCGACCTTGCGCGCCACGCCTGCCTCGGCTACGCCTACCTGCCCACGCCCGACCGCTGGCACCTGATCGGCCCCGACGGCGCGGAGGCGGTGGTCACGCCCGCCGGTCCCCTGCGGGCCAACAATGCCGACGCGCTCACGCCCGCGCTGAGTGCTGGCCTCGGCATCGCGGTGCAGCCGGATTTCATGGTCTGGGAAGACCTCGGCGCCGGCCGGCTGGAGCGCGTCCTGCCGGGCTGGGCGCCGCCGACGATCGCGCTTCACCTCGTGACGCCGCCAGGGGACCCGCGCCCGGCGCGGGTGAGGGCGCTGATCGGATACCTGGCTCAGACCTTGTCCGCCGCGTCCTGGGCGCGGCAGGCGGGACCGTGACTGGAGGGGCGCCTATTTCGGCAGCGCGTAGATGTTCACGTCGAGCTGGTCGTCCGCCTTCTCCGAGAGATCGGTGACGTATTCCTCGATGAAGCGGTCCTGGACCACGACGTCTTTGGCATCGAGATAGGCGGTCAGCGTCTCGTAGGTGCCGTCGATGGCGTCGTAGGACCCCTTGTGCGGGAAGCGCAGCGCCCGGCCGCTCGGCGTCACGCCGTAGCGCAGGCCCTCCGCCTCCGCGGGCTTCGGGTCGGGCATCGCCTCGATCGGGATCATGGCCTCGAACTGGAAGCCCTCGTCGTCGGTCTTGGCGAAAACGGCGATCGGCCGGCCCGTCGGGCGGATGCCAGCCTTGGCGAGCGACGCCTCGATCTTCCCGAAGGCCCCGCGCAGGGTCGGCACCGCCTCCTCCCACTTGGCCCGGCCCGGCAGGATCGCGGCGGGTTTGGCCGGCAGCGAGACCTCGTCGACGTCGTTGGCATCGCCCGGCACCTCGACGAGCGTCTGGCGGGGCGAGGCCGGCGGCGTGCCGGCGGGCGCGGCGCCCGATTGCGCCGGGATCGGCACCGGCTGCGCCGGGCCCGGCGCCCCAGGGGTCGGGACCCGCGAGGGATCGGGGACCGTCGTCGTGGGGAGCGGGTTCGTCACCGCCGGGGACGCGGGTGCCGGCTCCTGCGCCCGGGTCGCCGCAGCGGGGAGAGCGAGACATCCAGCGAGTACGATGGCACGGAGACGGGTCACGGCTTTGCTCCGAGATGTCCGACACGCGGCGTCGCGCCGAGTCGGCCCTGAAACCTAGTGACGAAGCACAGGGCCTGCGAGCCGGGCCGGCTGTCCGCAGGGCGATCTTGTGCCGGCGCGACCGTTCTGCAACGCCCCGCCTCGCAGTGCGGGCGGGTTTAACCTATATCCGGGCGTCGGCCGGGATGCGGCCACCACCCCCCCCGCGACAGGCAGATCTTGCAGCCAAGCATGAGCGCGCTCGCCCAACGACGTTTCCTGAAGATGCACGGTGCCGGCAACGCCATCGTGGTGATGGATCTGCGCGGCTCGTCCATTCGCGTCAGCCCCGCCGAGGCGCGCGCCATCGCGGGCGACCCGCGCTCGGCCTTCGACCAGCTCATGGCGGTCCACGATCCCGTGACGGAAGGCACCGACGCCTACCTGCGCATCTACAACACCGACGGCTCGGAATCCGGCGCCTGCGGCAACGGGACCCGCTGCGTCGCCTTCGCCATGCTCGACGATCCCGCCATGGCCCGGCCCGCCGAGAGCGGCCGCCTCACCCTCGAGACCTCGGCCGGCCTCGTCTCGGTGAAGCGCGTCGCGGATCGCTCCTTCACCGTCGACATGGGCCGGCCGGGCCTGCGCTGGGACGAGATCCCGCTCCGCGACCCTTTCCAAGACACCCGGCGGATCGAGCTGCAGATCGGCCCGATCGACGATCCCGTCCTGCACTCGCCCGGCGTCGTGAGCATGGGCAACCCGCACGCGGTGTTCTTCGTCGACCGCGACCCCGACACCTACGATCTCGGCCGGATCGGACCCATGCTCGAGGGCCATCCGATCTTCCCGGAGCGGGCCAACATCTCGCTCGCGCAGGTGACCGGGCGCGAGGCGATCAAGCTGCGGGTCTGGGAGCGCGGCGCGGGCCTTACCCTCGCCTGCGGCTCGGCGGCCTGCGCGGCGGTCGTCGCGGCCTCGCGGCTCCGGATGATCGGCCGACAGGCCCATGTCAACCTGCCCGGCGGCACCCTCTTCATCGAGTGGCGAGCCGACGACCACGTCCTCATGACGGGCCCCGTGGCCCTCGAATGGGAGGATTCTCTTCGGCCGGAACTCTTCACCGGCCTGAACTGAATGGCCGTCGAGACCCTGACCTTCGGCTGCCGCCTCAACGCCGTCGAGTCCGAGGTGATGCGCGGCCACGCCCGGGGCGGCGAGCGAGACCGGGTGATCGTCAACACCTGTGCGGTCACTGCCGAAGCCGGCCGGCAGGCCCGCAAGGCGATCCGCCGGATCGCGCGCGAGCGGCCGGACGCCGAGATCGTGGTCACCGGCTGCGGCGCACAGGTGGAGACGGAGACCTACGCCGCGATGCCGGAGGTGGCGCACCTCGTCGGCAACGATTCCAAGATGCGGCGCGAGACCTGGGTGACGCAGGACCCCCAGCGCGTCGCCCCCGACGACATCATGGCGGTTCGTGCGGCGCCGCCCACCCGGATCGCGACGATGACCGGGCACACTCGGGCCTTCGTCCCCGTGCAGAACGGCTGCGACCATCGCTGCACCTTCTGCGTGATCCCGTTCGGGCGCGGGAATTCCCGCTCGGTCGATCCCGTCGACGTGGTCGATCAGGTCGCCCGGATCGTCGATCACGGCGGCCGCGAGGTCGTGCTCACCGGCGTCGACCTCACGGCCTATGGCCGCGACCTGCCGGAACCGATGAGCCTCGGCCGCCTGGTCCAGGCCATCCTGGCCGCAATCCCCGGCTTGAGCCGCCTGCGCCTGTCTTCCATCGATTCGATCGAGGCGGACGAGGCCCTGATGGAGGCGATCGCGGGCGAGCCCCGGCTGATGCCCCATCTCCACCTTTCGCTTCAGGCCGGCGACGACCTCATCCTCAAGCGGATGAAGCGGCGGCACGGTCGCGCCGACGCGATCCGGTTCTGCGAAGAGGCGCGGCGCCTGCGCCCCGGCCTCGTCCTCGGCGCCGACCTCATCGCCGGCTTCCCGACGGAGACGGAGGCGCAGTTCACGCGCTCCCTCGACCTCGTCGCCGAGTGCGGCCTGACGCACCTGCACGTCTTTCCCTACTCGCCCCGCCCCGGCACCCCGGCCGCGCGGATGCCGGCCGTGGCGCCGGACATCGTCCGCGAGCGAGCCGCCCGCCTGCGCGAGGCCGGGGACGCGGCCCTCCTGCGGCACCTCGCGGGCGAGGTCGGGCGGGTGCACCGGGTGCTCACGGAACGCGGCGGGATCGGCCGTACCGAGGGCTTCACCCCGGTTCGCCTGCCCCCTGAGACCCCCGCCGGACTGCTGCGGGAGGTGAGTATTCGTGGTCATGACGGGCGCGCCTTGCTGGCGGTCTGAGCGTATTTCCCGAAGGCCGAAAGACCTTCTCGGAAGTTCGGGAACGCTTCGGCCAAGCCCAGGTTTAAGGGAGGTCGTCCCGCCGGTGCCGGGATCCATGCGAGGGGACCCTGGCTTTGATCGAGATCCTGCCTGTCCGCCGCACCACGCTCGCGGCCATCGCCTGCCTCGGTTGCCTCGTCGGTACTGCCCTCACGACGGCGCGCGCGGCGGAGGAGCCGGGTGTCGGCGGCCTCTTCCAGCGCTTGTTCTCGCCCACGCCTCCGCCTGCGCAGGAGGCGGCTCAGCCCCCGGCACAGGTGCAAGCGCCGAGCGCGACGGCTGCGGGATCCTACGCCCAGCGTCGCAGCCAGAGAGCTGAGGCCAGCCGCTCGCGACCCCGCATCCGCTACGCGGCCCTTCCCAAGGCCGAGCCGCTGAAGCTTCGCGTGACCGACCGTCAGACGCCGCTCGACATGAAGGCCGGCCCGGTCGCCGCCTTCCTCCGGGACGAGACCCTGCAGCCCGGCGACATCGTCGTGCTCAAGGGCGGCGCCCGGGTTTTCACCGGACAGCCGGGCCGCAAGCACAGCCTGCGCGATTTCGAACCGGCGCAGGTCTCGAGCCTTCTCGACAAGCGGACGCGGATCCTGCTCGGGGCGATGATCCAGCCGACCGGTGCCCGCCCGTCCGAGGCGGCGCGGTCCCTGAGGGCGCGCTTGCGGGCCGTGCCCACCCCCGTCGCCGCCACCATCGCTGCCGCTCCGCAGATGGAGAGTTCAGCGATGCGCGTGGTCTACCCGGCGAATTTCACACGCTGACGTTGAGGGAATCCGGCACTTCGCCGGCGTTCAACCCGTCCAGGATGCTTTCTGGAGTGCATCCACGGTAACCCGGTTGTGCCTGAACGGTCGCGTATCCGCCGTTGAGCCGCGTAACCTCCTCTGCTAGCCCGGGCCCCCGAAACCGCCCAGCGAGCGGATCGGATGGGAGGAGTTGCGTCCGTGAACACCTGGAACCAAGTCTACGACCCGTTCGGGAACGTCTGGCTATCGACCCTGGCCGCCTCCGTCCCCGTCATCGCCCTGCTCGGCATGATCGCCAGCGGCAAGGTGCAGGCGCATATCGCGGCCGTTCTCTCCCTTGGCATCGCGCTCTTCATCGCCATCGTCGCCTTCGGGATGCCGACCGACCTGGCGCTGCGCGCCTCCGCTTACGGCGTGGCGCTGGGCCTCTTCCCGATCGGCTGGATCATCCTCAACGTCATCTTCCTCTACCGGCTGACGGTGGAGAAGGGCTGGTTCGCGACCCTCCAGCAATCGGTGGCCGGCATCACCGCTGACCGGCGCCTGCAGCTCCTCCTCGTCGCCTTCGCCTTCGGTGCCTTCTTCGAGGGCGCGGGCGGGTTCGGCACGCCCGTCGCCGTCACCGGCGCCATCCTGATCGGGCTCGGCTTCTCGCCGCTCGCGGCCTCGGGCCTCTCGCTCATCGCCAACACGGCGCCGGTCGCCTACGGCGCGCTCGGCGCGCCCATCGCCGGCCTCTCGTCGGTGACGGGCTACGATCCCTACGTGCTCGGCGCGATGATCGGGCGGCAGCTGCCGTTCTTCTCGGTGATCGTGCCTTTCTGGCTGATCTGGGTCTTCGCGGGCTTCCGCGGCATGATCCAGGTCTGGCCGGCGATTGCCGTCTGCGGCGTCTCCTTCGCGGTCGCCCAGTTCGCGATCTCGAACTACGTGAACCCGTGGATCGTCGACATCGGCGCCTCGCTGATCTCGATGGGCGCGCTCGTCCTGTTCCTGAAGACGTGGCGGCCGGCCACGATCTGGATCTCGCCGGCGCTTCGCGGCAACGACCCCTCGATCGGCTACACCTCCGAGCCCCGTCCGGCGGCTCTCGGCGCCGGCGTTCCCGGCGACATGCCGCGCGTGCATACGGGTGAGCGCACCGCCACTTCGAGCGAGATCGCCTGGGCCTGGGTGCCGTGGATCGTCCTCTCGGTGATCGTGGCGATCTGGGGCACCGGCTGGTTCAAGGGGATCGTGAACCCGATCTTCACCTGGAAATACGAGGTGCCGGGCCTGCACAACGTGATCATGAAGGTGCCGCCCGTCGTCGGGACGGCTCACCCGGAAGCGGCGGTCTTCAACTTCACCTACATGTCCTTCACGGGAACGGGGGTGCTGTTTGCCGCGATCATCTCCGGCCTGATCATGCGCTTCTCGCCCCTGCGCCTGATCACCGCCTATCTCGAGACGATCTGGGTCCTGCGCTACTCGATCATCACCATCGCGGCGATGCTGGCACTCGGCGTGCTCACCCGCTACTCGGGCGTCGACGCGACGCTGGGCCTCGCCTTTGCCGGGACGGGCATCCTCTACCCGTTCTTCGGTACCCTGCTCGGCTGGCTCGGCGTGGCGCTGACGGGCTCCGACACCGCCTCGAACGTGCTCTTCGGCAACCTGCAGAAGATCACCTCGGAGCAGCTCGGCCTGTCGGGCATCCTCATGGCCTCGGCGAACTCGTCGGGCGGCGTCATGGGCAAGATGATCGACGCCCAGTCGATCGTCGTCGCCTCCACCGCCACGGGCTATTACGGGCAGGAGAGCAAGATCCTGCGCTTCGTGTTCTGGCACTCCATCGTGCTCGCCTGCCTAGTCGGCGTGCTCGTGATGCTCCAGGCCTACGTCTGGCCGTTCACCGCGATGGTGCTGGCGCCCTGACGGACGGATCTTCGGCGGACGATCGCCCGCTCCGGTCCGACGGGGCGGGTTTTTTCGTTCTGCTCTCTCGGGTGCGAGACGCCTTTCCGTGGGAGGCGCTTAGCACCACCTTGGTGGGATGTTCTTCCGAAAGCTCGCCTCGCGCTACAGCCTCTCCGGCCTGCCGGTAATCCAGACTGCCCGCCTGCGCATCGAAACGCTGGTGCCCAAGGACGCCGAGGGCGTTCGTGCGCTCACCGATGATCCCGCCATCACGGGCGCCGTGGACTTCCTGCCCGACCCGTTCACGCTCCGCGACGCGCAGCGGCTCATCGCCGGCAACAAGGCCGTCGGCGACCGCTTCCTCGGCATCCGCGACGAGTCAGGCGCCCTGGTCGGCGTCATCGGCACGCATCTGCGCGGGGATCAGGCCGTCGAGATCGGCTACTGGATCGGCGGCGCGGCCCGTGGCCGAGGCTACGGCAGCGAGGCGGTCGCCGGACTAGTGGCGCTCCTGCGCCGGCGCTTCCCGCACCGGCTCATCGTCGCGGAGTGCCGACCGGAGAACACCGCCTCCTCGGGGCTCCTGCGCAAGGTCGGCTTTCGCGATACCGGCGACGAAGGCCACCGGCCCGGCCGCCGCATCTTCGTGATCGAGCCGACCTGACGAGCGCCGCTGCCGGTCGCTGGCCCAACCGGCCTGCCTCGGACTTCCACCCGGCGATGCGCCCTTTCAGGCGTTGCTGCCCGGCGCCTTCACCAGCTGGCAGCCCGAGATGCGCCAGGCGCCGTCCGGCTGCCGCTCCAGGCTGTAGAGCGCGACCCAGTCGACGCCGTTCTCGTCCTGCAGCCTCACGCCCAGCGCCAGACCGTCCTCACCGACATCCTCGATCCGCTCGACGCTGAAGCTGCGGGCCCGGTAGACGGCGGCGTAGCCCTTCTTCACCATCGCGATGAAGGTTTCGGGCGATCCGAACATGCCCTGAATCGCCGGCGCGGCCTGAGCGTAGGCGGTCGCCGCGTCGTCCTTGCGGAAGGCTTCGATCTGCCGCTCGATGGTGGCGCGGGCGGCGGAGCGACCCGCCTCGTCGGCGGCCTGGAGCGGGGTCAGCAGGAGGCCGAACGTGAACAGAGCGAGGACGGCGCGCATCGGGCACACTCCACGGCGGGATCGACCGAACCGAGAGTAGCGCGGCCGGACCTTCCTGCAAGACCTCCTTGCGGGTGCAAGGTCCTTGCCAGGGCTCACGACGGCGCCGCCTCGGTGTCGCGGAGCCGGCGCCAGGCGAAGGCCGCGAAGACTCCGAGCAGGCAGGCGGCGATGGCGAACCACGTGAAGGCGTATTGCAGGTGGTTGTTGGGCAGGTCCACCCGCAGCTGCCCGCCCTTCGGCCAGCCGCCGGGATTGGGCGTCGCGTCGGCCTCGACGAGATAAGGCTTCGCATCCGTCAGCCCGCGCGAGGCGGCAATCCCCGCGATGTCGCGGTGGAACCACTCGCCCCTGGCCGGCTCGGGCGGCGGCACGAACATCGTGCGCGCCTCCGGCCCGCGCAGGATGCCGGTCACACTCGTCTCGCCCTGGATCTCGCCGGCCTTACGCGCGCCAGGGTCCTTCAATTCGGTCGGAATGAAGCCGCGATTGACCAGCACCGTCCCGCCCTCCGCCAGCTTGAGGGGCGTCAGGACGTAGTATCCCTGCAGAGCGCGTCCCGGCGTCGTCCCGGCGGCGAGGCCGTGCACCAGGGTCTCGCTCGCGTGCAGGAAGGTGCCCGTGGCGCGTACCCGGCGGAACTCGTCCTGCTCCGGGTTCCACTCCTCGGCCCGCGGGAGCGCGGCCGGCGGCTCGACCCGCGCGCGGGCGATGATGCGCGCGATGAGCGCCTCCTTCTCGGCCTTGCGCTGCAGCTGCCAGGTGCCGAGCGAGAGCAGGATGGCGAGGCAGACCAGGGCGGCGACCCCGGGCACCGCCAGGCTTCGCCAGGCACCGTCTGGGGTACCCTCGCGCGTCACCGGAAGCGTCCCTGCTCGGCCTTGTTCACGAATTGCAGGGCCGCGAGCACGCCCTTGAGAGGCCGGACCAGGAGAAGGCTCAGGCCGATCGTCAGGGAGCCGGCGACCAGCGCGTGGACCCAGATCGGCGGCTCGTAGGCGATCTCCATCCAGAGGGCCAGGCCCACGACGATCACGCCGACGATCGACATGACGAAGAAGGCCGGCCCGTCGCCGGAGTTGAAGCCGGAATAGTCGAGGCCGCAGGCCTCGCAGGACGGCCTGAAGGTCAGGAAGCCCTGGAACATATGTCCCTGGCCGCAGCGTGGGCAGCGGCCGCGAAGGCCGGTTGCCATTGGGGATCGGCGTTCGAATGTCTGGACCAAGATCTCGTGCTCCTCGACCTCGCGGATGTCGAAGGCCAATGCGGATATGGGATGGGCGTGCGCGCCGGACATGAAAAAGGGCGGCTCGCGCCGCCCTTTCGAGGTTCCCCGCGCTGCGTCGGATCGCTGCGGCTCAGTGCGCCCCGCCGCCGGGGCCGGCGCCCCAGACGTAGATCGCGGCGAAGAGGAACAGCCAGACCACGTCGACGAAGTGCCAGTACCAGGCGGCGAACTCGAAGCCGAGATGCTGCTGGGGCGTGAACTGGCCGAGATAGGCGCGGTAGAGGCAGATCGCGAGGAAGATCGTGCCGATGATGACGTGCGCGCCGTGGAAGCCCGTCGCCATGTAGAAGGTCGAGGAGTAGATGCTGCCCGAGAACCCGAAGGCGGCGTGGCTGTACTCGTAGGCCTGGCAGGCGGTGAACAGCACGCCCAGGATGATGGTCAGCCAGAGGCCGTACTTGAGGCCCTTGCGGTCACCGTGGAGCAGGGCGTGGTGCGCCCAGGTCACCGTCGTGCCGGAGGTCAGCAGGATCAGCGTGTTCAGGAGCGGCAGGTGCCAGGGATCGAAGGCCTCGATCCCCTTGGGCGGCCAGGTGCCGCCCGTGAAGTCGAGGCGCGTCGCCTGGATCGGGTCGGCGGTGTAGAGGGCGGCCTCGAAATAGGCCCAGAACCACGCCACGAAGAACATCACCTCCGAGGCGATGAACATGATCATGCCGTAGCGGTGATGGAGCTGGACGACGCGGGTATGGTCGCCGGTCTCGGCCTCGTGGACGACGTCCCTCCACCAGGCGATCATCGTGTAGATGACGCCGAGCGTTCCGGCGCCGAACACGTAGGGTCCGACGGCGAGGGTGCCGATGGTCAGGCTCTTCATCCAGAAGACGGCGCCGAAGGCCATCAGGAAGCCGGAGAACGCGCCGATCAGCGGCCACGGGCTCGGCGCCAGAATGTGGAAGTCGTGATTCTTGGCGTTCGCCTCGGCCATCGGACCTTTTCTCCTGAACCCTTGGATCGAGTGCCGCCCGGCGCCCCGATCCTGACCGGAACCCATAATGTGACGGACGCGGCGTTGTCACGCCGCCGCACTCAAAAATTCGACTTCGTCCCCGTGCCGCCCGTTGTCGCAAGCGCGGCCGTGGGCTGGCCGTTCTTCGACGCGAAATAGGTGTAGGACAGGGTCATCTCCGAGAGATGGCTCGTGTTCGAATCCGCGCGAAGCGCCGGATCGAGGTAGAACACGACGGGGAAGTCCATCGCCTCGCCGGGCTGCAGGGTCTGCTCCTTGAAGCAGAAGCACTCGACCTTGACGAAGAAGCCGCCCATCAATCCCGGCTGCACGTTGAAGGTGGCGATGCCGGTGGACGGCGTCGTGCCGGTGTTCCGCACCCGGAAGAAGACCGTCTTGGTCTCGCCCAGCCGCGCTTCGACCTGCCGCGTCTCGGCGTGGAACCGCCAGGGCAGGGTGCCGGAGACGTTGGTGTCGAAATGAACGACCATGCTGTCGTCGCGCACAGCCTCGGTGGACGCGACCCCCACGCGGGGCGTCCCATCGAAGCCGGTCGCCTTGCAGAACAGGTCGTAGAGCGGCACGGCGGCAAAGGCGAGACCGGTCATCCCGAGCACAAGGGCGGTGCACCCGGCGACCGTCCAGGTCGTCGTGCGCTTCGCCGATGTCCTGCGGTCGGTCATGGCTGAGCCTTTCCTCACAAGGGACGGCTCATGATCTGGGGTCCGAGCTTCGCGATGGTCAGGACATAGAAGATCGCGACCAGGGCCCCGAGCACGAGGGCGATGGCGATCGACCGCTTGCGCCGCCGCTGGGTCTCGTCCGGCGTCAGCGCGCGCGATCCGGGGTCCTGGTCCGGCACCGGGCTCATGAGAGCACCGCCCGGAACAGGCCCAGCCCCTGCTCGGCCAGGAGCGCCGAGAACAGCAGGAACAGGTACAGGATCGAGAAGCCGAACATGCCGAGCGCCGCTCGCTTCTCGCCCTCGCCCTCCCGCTGCCTGAAGACCTGCAGGCTGAAGGCCAGCATGCCGAGGCCCCCGATCACGCCGGTGACCGCGTAGAGGAGCCCGCCGAAGCCCAGCGCCACGGGAGCGAGCCCGATCGGAAACAGCAGCAGGCTGTAGCCGACGATCTGCCGGCGAGTGGATTGCGGCCCGGCGACGTTCGGCATCATCGGGATGCCGGCCTTGGCGTACTCGCCCGACTTGATGAGCGCCAGCGCCCAGAAATGCGGCGGCGTCCAGATGAAGATGATCAGGAACAGCACGATCGACTCGATGCCGACCGAGCCCGAGACTGCGGCCTGGCCGATGATCGGGGGCAGGGCGCCGGCGGCGCCGCCGATCACGATGTTCTGCGGTGTCGCCCGCTTCAGCCACATGGAATAGATCACGGCGTAGAAGACGATCGTGAAGGCGAGCAATCCGGCCGCGAGCCAGTTCGCGGCGAGGCCCAGCACCATGACGGAGCCCGCCGAGAGCACGAGGCCGAAGGCGAGCGCCTCGCCGGGCGCGATCCGGCCATCGGGGATCGGGCGCTTGGCCGTGCGCGTCATGACGGCGTCGATGTCGGCGTCCCACCACATGTTGAGGCAGCCCGAGGCGCCGGCGCCGACCGCGATCATCAGGAGCGAGATCGTCGCGATCACGGGCTGGACGTGAACGTGCGAGACCACCATCCCGACGAGCGCGGTGAAGATCACCAGCACCATCACCCGCGGCTTCAGGAGCGCGAAGAAGTCCGAGACCTCGCCCCCGACCTGGTGGAGGGACGGCGTCCGCGCATCGGCGGGAAGGCTGTTCGACAGGCTCGTCATTGTGACCGTGCTCGTGTCCATGGTCGCGCGGCGCTGGGCCGCTCCAGATCGACCGTTAAAGAACGAGGACCGCCGGAGCGGTCCTCGATAGCCCTTGAAGGGTGTCCGCCCCGATCAGTGACCGGGTTCGTCGACGATCTTGGGGAGCGTCTCGAACTGGTGGAAGGGCGGCGGCGAAGACAGCGTCCACTCCAGCGTCGTGGCGCCCTCGCCCCAGGGATTGTCGGCCGCGCGGGTCTTGGACCGGAAGGCGAGCACGACGCCGATGATGAAGACGATCATGCCGAGCGCGAAGATGTGCCCGCCATAGGTCGAGACCTTGTGCCAGCCGGCGAAGGCCTCCGGATAATCCGCGTAGCGGCGCGGCATGCCGGCGAGGCCGAGGAAGTGCATCGGGAAGAACAGGACGTTCGCGCCGATGAAGGCCAGCCAGAAATGCAGCTTGCCGGCCCATTCCGGGATGATGTGCCCGGTCATCTTCGGAAACCAGTAGTAGACGCCCGCGAAGATGATGAACACGGCGCCGAGCGAGAGCACGTAGTGGAAGTGGGCCACGACGTAGTAGGTGTCGTGGAGGTACTTATCGACCGCTGCGTTCGCGAGCACGACGCCCGTGACGCCGCCGACCGTGAACAGGAAGATGAAGCCCACGGCCCAGTGCATCGCCGCGGTGAAGCGGATCGAGCCGCCCCACATCGTCGCGATCCAGGAGAAGATCTTCACGCCCGTCGGCACCGCGATGACCATGGTCGCGAAGACGAAGTAGGACTGCGTCTGCAGCGACAGGCCGACCGTGTACATGTGGTGCGCCCACACGACGAAGCCGACGACGCCGATCGCGACCATCGCGTAGGCCATCGCGAGATAGCCGAAGACGGGCTTGCGCGAGAAGGTCGAGATGATGTGCGAGACGATGCCGAAGGCCGGCAGGATCATGATGTAGACTTCGGGGTGGCCGAAGAACCAGAACAGGTGCTGGTAGAGCACCGGATCGCCGCCGCCGGCCGGGTCGAAGAAGGTCGTGCCGAAGTTGCGGTCGGTCAGCAGCATCGTGATCGCGCCGGCCAGGACCGGGAGCGACAGGAGCAGCAGGAAGGCGGTCACCAGCATCGACCAGGCGAAGAGCGGCATCTTGTGCAGCGTCATGCCCGGGGCGCGCATGTTGAGGATGGTGGTGATGAAGTTGATCGCGCCCAGGATCGAGCCCGCGCCGGAGAGGTGCAGGGCGAAGATCGCGAAGTCCACCGCCGGTCCGGGGTGACCCTGCGAGGACAGCGGCGGGTAGACGGTCCAGCCCGTGCCGGCGCCGACCGCGCCCGGCGCGCCCTCGACGAACAGCGAGCAGACGAGGCTCGCGAAGCCGGCGACGGTGAGCCAGAAGGAGATGTTGTTCATGCGCGGGAACGCCATGTCCGGCGCGCCGATCATCAGGGGCACGAACCAGTTGCCGAAGCCGCCGATGAGGGCCGGCATCACCATGAAGAACACCATGATGAGGCCGTGGCCGGTCACGAAGACGTTGTAGGTCTGCGGATTCGAGAAGTACTGCAGGCCGGGCGCCTCCATCTCCATCCGGATGCCGAAGGAGAGGAACGCGCCGACCATGCCCGCACAGAAGGCGAAGAGCAGGTAGAGCGTGCCGATGTCCTTGTGGTTCGTCGAGAGGAACCAGCGGGCGAAGAAGGAGGGCTTGTGGTCGTCGTGGGCGTGATGCCCGGCATGTGCTGCGGCGGTAGCCATTCGATGCAGACCTTGTTCCGGTGTCTTCTAGAGTCGTCGAGCGAAGCGTCGGCGGCGCCCTAGCGGGCGTCGGCGAGCTTGGATCCGTCGTCGAGGCGGGCGAACTTCGTCTTACCTTCGGCGAGCCACTGGGCGTATGCCTCCTCGCTCACCACCCGCACGGTGATGGGCATGTAGGCGTGGCGGGTGCCGCAGAGCTCACGGCACTGGCCGTGGTAGGTTCCCTCGCGGTCGGCCTTGAACCAGGTCTGGTTGAGGCGGCCCGGAACCGCATCCGTGGTGAAGCCGAGTGAGGGCATGCCCCAGGAATGGATCACGTCGGCGGAGGTGACCTGGACCTTCACCACCTTGTTCACCGGCACGACCATCTCGTTGTCGGTCGCGAGGAGCTTGGGCTCCTTCGACTCGTCGAGGTTGGCGTCGAAGGTGAAGCCGCCGCCCTTGTCGGTCTGCGGGTACTCGTAGGACCAGTACCAGGCGTGCCCGATCACCTTGACGATCACGTCGGCCTTGGGATCGGCCAGCTGCGTCCGCAGGAGGCGGAACGAGGGGATCGCGACGGCCACGAGGATCAGCACCGGGACGATCGTCCAGGCCACCTCGATCATCGTGTTGTGCGTCGTCTTCGAAGGCGTCGGGTTGGTCTTCTCGTTGAAGCGGAAGATGCACCAGAGGATCAGGCCGAGGACGAAGACCGAGATCACCAGCGAGAGCCAGTGCAGTCCGACCTCGAAGCTGTGGATGTCGCGGGCGTTCTCGGTGACGCCGACCTGCCGGCCCATCTGCCACGGCTCCGGCTGACCGATGCCGGCGGCGAAGGCCGAATGGCAGGAGACGAGGAGCCCGCTCACCGCGGCCAGTCCCGATGAAAACCGTCGTTGCGCCTGCGTGGTCCGCATCTGCCTCTCGTGGCTCCGTCCGAATCGTGATCAGTCCCGCGCCTTTGACGATCTCTGCGGACGAGCGCAAGGCCGTTCAGCGCGTTCTTGGCTATTCGCAGGCTCGAAACCTGGGAATTGCCGGTGGCCGTGTCAGACCACAACGTCGGATGAGGCGCAACGGAAACAGCGTCGCATCGGGCGGGGCATGATATCCGGCCGGGTATGGGCGAGGCTCGAGCCGTAACCGTTCCGGGCAGGCGACGAGGCCTCGTCCAGCCGAGGTTCTAGGCTTGCGGAGGCAGCGTTGATCGAGCGGCTCGAATTCATCCTGGCGCTCGCGCGGGAGCGGCATTTCGGCCGGGCCGCGCAGTTCTGCAACGTGTCGCAGCAGACGCTGTCCGCCGGGGTGAAGCAGCTCGAGGAGCGGCTCGGCGTCATGCTCGTGCAGCGCGGCTCGCGCTTCCAGGGCTTCACGCCGGAAGGCGAGCGCGTCCTCGAATGGGCGCGCCGCATCGTCGGCGACACCCGGGCCATGCGCCAGGAGGTCGCGAGCCTCCGGCGGGGCCTCTCGGGAATGCTGCGCCTGGCGGCGATCCCGACCGCGACGCCCATCGTCGCGGCCCTGACGACACCCTTTCGCGCCCATCATCCGGAGGTGCGTTTTTCGGTGCAATCCAAGACCTCGGGTGAGATCGGCCGGCTGCTGGCCGACCTCGAGATCGATGCCGGGATTACCTATCTCGAGAACGAGCCGCTCGGCCGCGTCACCGCGGTGCCCCTCTATCGCGAGCGTTACCGCCTGTTGACGGCCGTCGACGGCATCTTCGGCACGCGCGACACGGTGACCTGGGAGGAAGTGGGACGCGTGCCCCTCTGCCTGCTCACCCCGGACATGCAGAACCGCCGCATCATCGATCGGCACCTCACCAATGTCGGTCGGGCGTCTGAACCGCTCCTCGAATCCAACTCCATGATCGTGCTACTCACGCATGTAAGGACTGCGAAATGGGCAAGCGTGATGCCGGCCGTGCTCGCGGACAGCTTCCGCCTGAGCGAACGCGTGCGCTCGGTCCCCATCGTCGAGCCGGACGTCAGCCACGTTATCGGCCTCGTCGTGCCCGAGCGCGAGCCGATGACCCCTCTCTGTGCCTCCCTGATCGTCGAGGCGCGGGCCGCCGCGCCGACGATCGCGGACGACATCGCGTCACTTTAGATTTTTGCGGCGCAATATGGATTTGTAACAAAATTCCGTTGTCGTCTGACCGAACCGCGCGATTGATTCAGATCTGGCGATAAACCACCTTGGAATGACAACAAGGTGAGCCGGGTTAGGAACAATGGTGCAACGCGAGCCCTGGAGCGAGGCGCGGGCGACTGCGATCATCGCCGAGCACGTGCATCTGGAGGGCGCAACGCTTCCGATCCTGCATGCCCTGCGGGAAAACTTCGGCTACGTGGACGAGGGCGCCGTGCCGCTGATCGCCGACGCGCTGAACGTGTCCCGCGCCGAGATCCACGGCTGCATCACCTTCTATCACGACTTCCGTCGGGCCCCGGGCGGCCGGCATCACGTGAAGCTCTGCCGTGCGGAGGCTTGCCAGGCCATGGGTTCGGACGCCCTTCACGCCGAGATCCTCGCCGGATGGGGCATCGACTGGCACGAGACCACCGCCGACGGCCGCGTGACCGTCGACCCCGTCTACTGCCTCGGCCTCTGCGCGAACGGCCCTGGTGCCCTCGTCGATGAGATGCCGGTGGCTCGTCTCACCAGGGACGGTCTCCAGGCGGCCCTGACGGAGGTGTCTCGGTGAGCGTCACCATCTACGTTCCCCGCGACGCAGTCGCTCTCGGGCTCGGCGCCAACCGGGTCGCCAGGGCCATCTTCGCCGGCGCCGAGCGCCGCGGCCTCGACGTGGAGATCATCCGCACGGGGTCGCGCGGCCTGCTCTGGCTGGAGCCGATGGTCGAGGTCGCGACGCCGGAGGGACGCATCGCCTACGGGCCCGTGACCCCGGGCGACGTCGAGGCGCTGCTCAATGCCGGCCTGGCGGAGGGCGGCGCCCATGCGCTCCGCCTCGGCAAGCCGGAAGACATCCCCTACCTCGCCCGCCAGCATCGACTAACCTTCCAGCGCTGCGGCGTCGTCGATCCGGTCTCCGTGGTCGATTATCGCGAGCATGGCGGCTATCGCGGCCTCGAAGCGGCGCTCAAGCTCGACGCCGAAGGCATCGTCGCGGCGGTGCGCGAGTCCGGCCTGCGCGGCCGCGGCGGCGCCGGCTTCCCGGCGGGCATCAAGTGGAACACGGTGATGCTCGCCAAGAGTGAGCAGAAATACGTGGTCTGCAACGCCGACGAGGGCGATTCCGGCACCTTCGCCGACCGGATGATGATGGAGGGCGACCCCTTCAACCTCATCGAGGGCATGACCATCGCCGGCATCGCGACCGGCGCGACGCGGGGCTACATCTACCTGCGCTCGGAATATCCCCAAGCCTTCGAGACCCTGAAGGAGGCCATCGCCAACGGCGTAAAGGCCGGGGTGCTCGGCGCTAATGTCTTAGGGTCCAGCAAAGCGTTCCATCTGGAAGTCCGGCTGGGGGCCGGCGCCTATATCTGCGGCGAGGAGACCTCGCTCCTGGAGAGCCTGGAGGGCAAGCGCGGCATCGTCCGCGCGAAGCCTCCGATCCCAGCGCTCAAGGGCTTCCTGGGCCAGCCGACGCTGGTCAACAACGTCATGACCTTCACCGCCGTGCCCTACATCCTAGAGCACGGTGCCAAGGCCTATGCGGATTACGGCATGGGCCGCTCGCTCGGCACGCTGGCGATCCAGCTCGCCGGCAACATCAAGCGGGGCGGCCTCATCGAGTACGCCTTCGGTATCACGCTTCGCGAGATCATCGAGGATTTCGGCGGCGGCACGGCCTCCGGCCGGCCGGTGCGCGCGGTGCAGGTCGGCGGGCCGCTCGGCGCCTATTTCCCCGATCACCTCCTCGACACGCCCCTCGATTACGAGGCCATGGCGGCCAAGAAGGGCCTCGTGGGGCACGGCGGCATCGTGGTGTTCGACGACACCGTGGACATGGCGAAGCAGGCCCGGTTCGCCTTTGAGTTCTGCGCGGTCGAATCCTGCGGCAAGTGCACGCCCTGCCGCATCGGTGCGACCCGCGGCGTCGAGACCATGGACAAGGTCATCGCCGGCATCCGCCCGGCCGAGAACCTCGCCGTCGTCGCCGACCTCTGCGAGGTCATGACTGACGGCTCGCTCTGCGCCATGGGCGGGCTGACGCCGATGCCGGTGATGAGCGCGATCACCCATTTCCCGGAAGATTTCCAGCGGCGCGGACCGATGTCCGTGGCGGCTGAGTGAGAGGCGCGGCGCCATGGCCCTGATCAAAGAGATCGACTACGGCACCCCGATCCGGGTGTCCGAGCAGAACGTGACGCTCACCATCGACGGCGTCAGCGTCACGGTCCCGGCCGGCACCTCCGTCATGGCGGCGGCCATGCAGATGGGCACGCAGATCCCCAAGCTCTGCGCCACGGATTCCCTGGAGCCCTTCGGCTCCTGCCGGCTCTGCCTCGTCGAGATCGAGGGACGGCGCGGCACGCCTGCCTCCTGCACCACGCCGGCCGAGAACGGCATGGTGGTCTCGACCCAGTCGGACAAGCTCGCCAAGCTCCGCAAGGGCGTGATGGAGCTCTACATCTCCGACCACCCGCTCGACTGCCTGACCTGCGCGGCGAACGGCGATTGCGAGCTGCAGGACATGGCAGGCAGCGTGGGCCTGCGCGACGTGCGCTACGGCTATGACGGCGCCAACCACGTCAAGCCGGATTCCGACCTCTACCTCTCGAAGGACACCTCGAACCCGTACTTCACCTACGATCCGTCGAAGTGCATCGTCTGCAACCGCTGCGTCCGCGCCTGCGAGGAGGTGCAGGGCACCTTCGCGCTGACGATCGCCGGCCGCGGCTTCGACAGCCGCGTGGCCGCGGGCCCGACCGACTTCTTCAACTCGGAATGCGTCTCCTGCGGCGCCTGCGTCCAGGCCTGCCCGACGGCGACGCTCCAGGAGAAGTCGATCATCGAGCACGGCCAGCCCGATCATTCCGAGATCACCACCTGCGCCTATTGTGGTGTCGGCTGCTCGTTCAAGGCCGAGATGCAGGGCATCCGCATCGTGCGCATGGTGCCCTACAAGGGCGGCAAGGCGAATGAGGGCCATTCCTGCGTCAAGGGCCGCTTCGCCTACGGCTACGCCACCCACAAGGACCGCATCACCAAGCCGATGATCCGCGAGAAGATCACGGACCCGTGGCGCGAGGTGACCTGGGAGGAGGCGATCAGTCGCGCGGCCTCCGAGTTCAAGCGCATCCAGGCCAGGTACGGCAGGGATTCGGTCGGCGGCATCACCTCCTCGCGCTGCACCAACGAGGAGGCCTACCTCGTCCAGAAGCTGGTCCGCACCGCCTTCGGCAACAACAACGTCGATACCTGCGCCCGCGTCTGCCACTCGCCGACGGGCTACGGCCTGATGTCGACGCTCGGCACCTCGGCCGGCACGCAGGACTTCGCCTCCGTGGCGCATTCCGACGTGATCCTCGTCATCGGCGCCAACCCGACCGACGGCCACCCGGTCTTCGGCTCGCGGATGAAGCGGCGTCTGCGCGAGGGCGCCAAGCTCATCGTTGCGGACCCGCGCAAGATCGACCTCGTGAAGTCGCCTCACATCAAGGCCGATCATCACCTGCCGCTGAAGCCCGGCTCGAACGTCGCCTTCATCAACGCGATGGCCCACGTCATCGTGACGGAAGGCCTCGTCGACGAGGCCTATGTCCGCGAGCGATGCGACCTCGGCGACTTCGAGTCCTGGGCCCGCTTCGTCGCGGAAGAGCGGCACTCTCCCGAAGCGCAGGCCGCGCAGATCGGCGTGGACCCGACGCAGATCCGCGAGGCCGCGCGCCTCTACGCCAAGGGCGGCGCCGCGGCCATCTATTACGGCCTCGGCGTCACCGAGCACAGCCAGGGCTCGACCATGGTCATGGGCATGGCCAACCTCGCCATGGCCACCGGCAACATCGGCATGCTCGGCGCCGGCGTGAATCCGCTGCGCGGCCAGAACAACGTCCAGGGCTCCTGCGACATGGGCTCGTTCCCGCACGAGCTGCCGGGCTACCGGCACGTCTCGGACGACGCCACCCGCGAGACCTTCGAGTCGCTCTGGGGCGTGCCGCTCAACGGCGACCCGGGCCTGCGCATCACGAACATGCTCGACGAGGCCGTCGATGGCGCCTTCAAGGGCCTGTACATCCAGGGCGAGGACATCGCGCAGTCGGACCCCGACACGCACCACGTCACCGCCGGCCTCATGGCGATGGAATGCATCGTCGTCCAGGACCTCTTCCTGAACGAGACGGCGAAATACGCCCACGTCTTCCTGCCCGGAGCCTCGTTCCTGGAGAAGGACGGCACCTTCACCAACGCCGAGCGCCGCATCAGCCGCGTGCGCAAGGTGATGCCCCCGATGGGCGGCTACGGCGACTGGGAGGGCACGATGCTGCTCTCGAACGCGCTGGGCTACCCGATGAACTACGCGCACCCCTCCGAGATCATGGACGAGATCGCGGCGCTCACCCCGAGCTTCAAGGGCGTGAGCTTTGCCAAGCTCGAGGAACTCGGCTCGATCCAGTGGCCCTGCAACGACGCGGCCCCGCGGGGCACGCCGATGATGCACGTCGACCGTTTCGTGCGGGGGCTGGGCAAGTTCATGATCACGGAGTACGTCGCCACCGAGGAGCGGCCGGGGCCGCGCTTCCCGCTAATCCTGACCACGGGGCGCATCCTCTCGCAGTACAATGTCGGCGCGCAGACGCGGCGCACCGAGAACTCGCGCTGGCACGAGGAGGACGTTCTGGAGATCCACCCGTTCGACGCGGAGGTGCGCGGCATCGTCGACGGCGATCTCGTGGCGCTGGAGAGCCGCTCGGGCGACATCGCCCTGAAGGCCCGCGTCTCGGAGCGGATGCAGCCCGGCGTGGTCTACACGACCTTCCACCACGCCAAGACCGGCGCCAACGTCATCACCACCGACTACTCCGACTGGGCCACGAACTGCCCCGAGTACAAGGTGACGGCGGTGCAGGTGCGGCGAACCAACCGGCCTTCCGATTGGCAGGCGAAGTTCTACGAGGAGGATTTCTCGCTGACCCGCATCGCGACGCAGTTGAATGCAGCCGAGTAGCCTGCCCGGACCCGAACGACCCGAGAGCGCGCCGGCCGAGACGGCCCGGCGCGTTCCGACCTCCGTCATTGCCTATGACGATCCGAACCCTCGGGAGGGGGAGCGTCCCCTCGCCGTCGAGATGCCGGTCAACCTCGTCTACGGCAGCGTGCCCTACGCCGTGATGATGACGACGCCCGCCGACCTCGTCGATTTCGCCTACGGCTTCAGCCTGACCGAGGGAATCGTCGCCTCGGCCGACGAGATCCGCGGTGCGGCCGTCGAGGAAGGTGACGGCGGCCTGCGGCTCCTCGTCGACCTCGTTCCCGGGCGCCTGCGCGAGCACCTCGCCCGCAAGCGCGCCATCAGCGGTCGCACCGGCTGCGGCGTCTGCGGCATCGACGATCTCGCGGCCCTGCCCAAGGCCGAGCCCCGCACCGATGTCGGGCAGCAGGTCTCGCTCGCCGCGATCCGGACGGCGCTGACGGCGCTCAGTGACGCCCAGGTGCTGAACCAGGAGACCCGCGCGGTCCATGCCGCGGCCTGGGCCGATCTCGACGGGTCGCTCGTCGCCGTGCGCGAGGATGTCGGCCGCCACAACGCCCTCGACAAGCTGATCGGCGCGCTCCTGCGCGCCAGGATCGATCCGAGTCAGGGCTTCCTCGTCATCACGAGCCGGTGCTCGTTCGAGATGGTGGAGAAGGCCGCCTCGTTCGGGGCGGCGGTGCTCGTCGCGATCTCGGCGCCGACCTCGCTGGCCATCGACCGGGCGGCCTTGCACGCCATGACGCTGTGCGCGATCGCCCGGTCCGACACCCTGACGGTCTTCACGGGCGGCGAGCGCCTGATCCTGACCGCGGAAGCGCAGTCTCACGCCAGCCCTCAGAGCACCGACCGATGAGCGCCACATCCAGCAACGACAAGCTCGTCCGCATGGCGAACCAGATCGCGACGTTCTTCCGCTCCTACCCGGAGGACGAGGCGGTGGCCGGCATCCACAAGCACATCGTGGCGTTCTGGACGCCGAAGATGCGCCACGCGCTGGTCGCCTACGGTCCGACGGCGGGCAGCGGGCTCGATCCGCTGGTCATGCAGGCGTTCCGCGGACAGCCGCAGGCCGAGAGCCCGATCCGCGCGGCCGCCCGCGATCCGCACTTGCTCGGGGCGGGTGCGAGCGACGCCGGCTGATAACGCTTCCGTTTGTCGCCCCCGTTCGGTGCGCGTCGCCCTCTCCCCGCCCGGCGGAGAGAGGGTCGCATGGACCTCGTCGTCCATGCGACGAGCGGAGCGAGGGTGAGGGGGTCCCTCCGCGTGTGGCACTTTCAGAAACGCCCCCTCACCCTCGGCTGCCGCCTCGCTTTGCCGACGACAAGGTCGGCAAAGCCCTCTCCCCGCGAGCAGGGCGAGGGGATGCGCACGACCGTTGAAACCGGTCGGAACCGCAGGAAGCGTCACCTTTCAAGCGTCCAGCCGCAGGCTTCGAGAGCTTGGTGGAGATGGGCTGGCACCGGCGCCTCGGCAGTGATCGCCGGCTTCTTCGGGTAGAGCGGCAGACTCAGGCTGCGGGCGTGCAGGTGCAGGCTCGGCTCCGATCCGCGCCGGGCGCTGCCGTAGATCGGGTCGCCGAGGATCGGCCAGCCCATGGCCGCGCAATGAACGCGAAGCTGGTGGGTGCGTCCGGTGACGGGCTCCAGGCCGAGCCAGGTCCGCCCCCGGTTGGGCGTGCGGCCGAGCACCCTCCAATGCGTCAGCGCCGGGTCGCCGGCGGGGTCGGCCTTCATCCACCAGCTTCGTGGGTCGTCCGAACGGCGCGCGAGGGGAAGGTCGATGCTGCCGGTCTCCGCCTCCGGGCCGCCCTCGACGAGGGCCCAGTAGGCCTTCCTCGCCGCCCCGGTGGCGAAGAGGCGGTTCAGGCGGGCGAGCGCCTTGGCGTGGCGGCCGAGCGCGAGGCAGCCCGAGGTGTCGCGATCGAGGCGGTGGGCCGCCTCGGGGCGACGAGGCAGCCCGAAGCGCAGGGCATCGAGATGGTCGGTCAGGGTCTCGCCGCCCTTCGGGCCCGGATGCACGGGAAGCCCCGCCGGCTTGTCGATGACGAGCACGAGGGCATCGCGGTAGAGCAGGCGCGCGCCTATGTCTGTGGGAGTGACGTCCGACGGCATGGTCGCCGGGGTTAGAGCATGATGCGGAAAACGGGAAACCGGTTTTCCGGACACATCGTGCGGCCGCGAAGAGATTGAGCGCAGCGTCCGGGAGCGAGTGCCGCATGAGCGACGACGACAAGCCGGGCTGGTTCGGCCGCCTGTTCGGACGAAAGGGCGAGGCCGCCCCGAAATCCGAGCCCGAGGCGGTGCCGCCCGTCGCGCCGGCCTCGCCCTCCGAGGGAAAGCCGGACTTCGCGACCGCCGCCGACGACGTCGCTCACGTGCCGGCGCCGTCGACCGAAGGCGCGGCCGAGGCACCGGACCGGAACCAGGTTCCCGACGAGCTCGAGGGCGCGGATCTTCAGCCCATCGAGGGTCAGACCGAGCTGCCGCCGGCCGGCACGGCCGGCGATCCCCCGGAGCGCGGCGCCGAGCCCGCCCACACGACGACCCAGGCCTTCGCCCCCGAACTCGCGCCCGTCGAGACCCCGCCCGCCCGGCCCGACCCCGACATCCAGCCCATCGATGCGGCGGCCGCGCTCGCCAGCGACGCCGCCAAGGCGCCGGGGCAGCGCGGCTGGTGGAGCCGCCTCACCGGCGGGATGAAGCGAACCTCCTCCGCCCTGACCGAGCGGGTCACGGGGTTGTTCACCAAGCGCAAGCTCGATGCGACGACGCTGGAGGACCTGGAGGACGCGCTGATCCAGGCCGATTTCGGGATCGAGACGGCGACGCGGATCTCCGAGGCGGTGGGCCACGGCCGCTACGAGAAGGGCATCTCGCCCGACGAGGTCCGGGCCATCCTGGCGGCGGAAGTGGAGCGGGCGCTCGCACCCGTCGCCGTGCCGCTGACGATCGACGCGGCGAAAAGGCCCTTCGTGATCCTCACCGTCGGGGTCAACGGCGCCGGCAAGACCACGACGATCGGCAAGCTCGCCCTGAAGCTCAAGGCGGAAGGGCGCAGCGTCATGCTGGCGGCCGGCGACACCTTCCGAGCGGCGGCGATCGAGCAGCTCAAGGTCTGGGGCGAGCGCACCGACACGCCTGTGATCGCCCGCCCGCAAGGGTCGGACGCAGCGGGGCTCGCCTTCGACGCGCTTGAGGCCGCCAAGGCGAAGGGCAGCGACGTGCTCCTGATCGACACCGCCGGGCGGCTTCAGAACAAGACCGGCCTCATGGCCGAGCTCGAAAAGATCATCCGCGTCATGCGCAAGGTCGACCCCGAGGCGCCCCACGCCGTCCTGCTCGTCCTCGACGCCACCGTGGGCCAGAACGCGATCAGCCAGGTCGAGCTCTTCTCGAAGGCGGCCGACGTCACCGGCCTCGTCATGACGAAGCTCGACGGCACCGCGCGGGGCGGCATCCTGGTGGCGCTGGCCGCCAAGTTCGGCCTGCCGGTCCACTTCATCGGCGTGGGCGAGGGGATCGAGGATCTGGAGCCCTTCACGGCCCGCGACTTCGCCCGTGCCATCGCGGGGCTCGATGCCGATTAAATGGCTGGGCCTGCGACCTCGTCGCCCGGATCGCACCGGCTTCCTTGGGCCCGAAGTTGGCTGATATGATCGCGACGCGGCGGAAGGCCAGGAGGGCCGACCTTGTTCCGAGACGGGCCTTCGGGCCATGACGTCGCTGCCATCCGACCGCTCCGGTCGGCCGCATCGCGCGAGGCGAAGCGAGTTCCCATGATGCAGATCGAAACCGTTCCCCCGCACCGCCACCTCGCACCCCTGCCCAAGCTCGTCCTTGAGCTCGGGCCGCTGGTGCTGTTCTTCCTCGCCAACGCCTATTCCGAGCGCTTCGGCGTGGCGGCCGAGCAGAAGCTCTTCGTGGCGACGGGCGTGTTCGTGGTCGCGACGGTGATCGCGCTCGCCATCCATTACGGGTTGGTGCGCCGGCTTCCCGTCATGCCGCTCGTCTCCGGGGTGGTGGTCGTCGTCTTCGGCGGCCTGACGCTCGCGCTGCAGGACAAGACCTTCATCATGATGAAGCCGACGATCGTGAACACGCTGTTCGGCCTCGTGCTGCTCGGCGGTCTCGCCTTCGGCAAGCCGCTCCTGTCCGTCGTCCTCGACAGCATGTTCGCGCTCACCGACGAGGGCTGGCGCAAGCTCACCCTGCGCTGGGCGCTGTTCTTCCTGTTCCTCGCCGTGGTGAACGAGGTGGTCTGGCGCACGCAGACGGAGGATTTCTGGGTCAATTTCAAGGTGTTCGGCATCATGCCGATCACCGTGATCTTCGCCCTGTCGCAGACGCCGCTGCTGATGCGCTACGAGCGCAAGGACGCGCCAGGGGCCTGACGGTCAGGGCTTCGCGGCCACCCCTCCGGCGGCGCGGATCTTGTCGAGCACCTGGCCGTAGTTCTCGTTCGTCAGGATGCCGACGAGCTTGTCGCGGATGATCCCGTCGGGCCCGATGATGAAGGTCTCGGGCACGCCGTAGACGCCGAAATCGATGCCCGTGCGCCCCGTCTGATCGACGCCGAGCGCCGCGAAGGGCACCCCGTTGCGGGTCAGGAAGCGGCGCCCGTTCTCGGGCGCGTCCTTGTAGTCGATGCCGACGAGGGTCAGGCCGGGTTCCCGGGCCAGCCGCGTCAGGAGCGGGTGCTCGATCTGGCAGGGCGCGCACCACGACGCCCAGAAGTTGATCACCGTGACCCGTCCCTTGAGATCGGCGCTGGAGAGGCCGGGCACGGGCTTTCCCTCCCGCTCGATCCCGGGCAGCGGTTCGAGGCTGAACGCCGGCGCCGGCTTCCCGATCAGGGCCGAGGGCACGGCGGCGGGATCGACCCCGGAGCGCAGGCGCACGAAGAAGATCGCGGCGAGGACCGCGAAGGCCACGAGCGGAAGGACGACGAGGAGCGAGCGGCGGGCAGGCTCGGGCGTCGATCCCTGAGCAGGGTTCGTCACCGGCCCTCCCCGGTCTCACCCTGCAGGGTGGCGAGAGTCCGCTTCTGCGCCCGGTGATCGCGCAGGGCGTTCAGGATCAGTCCGCCCACCACGAGGGTGGTGAAGGCGTAGGCCGCGACGATGAAGCCGGCGTGAGGTCCGAGATCCATGGGTGCTCAGAAGCCCTGCACGGCTTGGCCGACCGGCAGGGAGCCGGTGGAGGCCGGTCTTGCATCGAGCCGCTCCGCCTCGCGGATCGTCAGCGCCCGCACGCGGCGGCGCAGGATCTCCGTGCGCATCCCGTAGAGATGCAGCGTCACCCCGAGCAGGGTGAAGGCGAGGATCATCAGCAGCAGCGGGTAGAGCATGCTCGGGTCGATCGAGGAACCGCCCATGCGCAGGATCGAGGCCGGCTGGTGGAGGGTCGACCACCAGTTCACCGAGAACTTGATGATCGGCAGGTTCACGGCGCCGACCAGGGTGAGGATGGCGATGGCGCGGGCCGCCCGGTTGGGGTCCTCGATCGTCCGCCACAGGGCGATGATCCCGCAATAGATGAGGAACAGCACCAGCATCGAGGTCAGGCGGGCATCCCAGACCCAGTAGGTGCCCCACATCGGCTTGCCCCAGAGCGAGCCGGTGACGAGGCAGATGATGGTGAAGGCCGCCCCGATCGGCGCCGCGGCGCGCTGCGCCACGTCGGCGAGCGGATGGCGCCAGACCAGCGTTCCGATAGCCGAGAACGCCATCGATCCGTAGAAGAACACCCCGAGCCAGGCCGCCGGAACGTGGATGTACATGATCCGCACGGTCTCGCCCTGCTGGTAGTCGGGCGGCACCACGAACCAGGTCAGGTACAGCCCGATGCCGAGCAGCAGCGCCGAGAGCCCGGCGAGCCAGGGCATCAGCGGGCCGGTCCAGCGCATGAAGTGGCCGGGATGGGCGATGCGGTTCCACATGGTTCTTCGGAAATAGCCCAGGGTGCGGTGCAGCAGCAATGCGGGTGTTGCGCGCAGGATCGCGTCCTCAACTACTCCGACCACCGCAAGGCCGCCGCCGCCGCGAAGGTGCCGATCACGGCCGCGATCAGGCTCAAGGCGCCGAGGATCATCAGCGGGGTCGCGAAGGGCACCGTTCCGCTCGAGGCCGCCTCGCTCGCCGAGACGCCGAAGATCAGCGTCGGGATCATGAGGGGCAGCACCAGCACGGCGAGGATGAGGCCGCCGCGGCGGATCGAGGCCGTGAGCGCGGCGCCGACCGCGCCGACGAAGGTGAGCGCCGGCGTGCCCACGAGGAGGGTGAGCGCCGTGGCGAGCATCGCGGTGCCGTCGAGGGCGAGCAGCAGGCCGAACAGGGGGGAGACCAGGGCAAGCGGCAGGCCGGTCGTGAGCCAATGCGCGAGGACCTTGGCGAGCACCACCCCTTCGAGGGGGACGGGAGCGCCCGTCATCAGGTCGAGGGAGCCGTCCTCCTCGTCGGCCTGGAACAGCCGGTCGAGGCCGATGAGCGTCGCGAGCACAGCCGCGAGCCACAGGATCGCCGGCCCGATCCGCGAAAGGAGGTTGAGGTCCGGCCCAAGAGCGAAGGGGACCAGCACCACGATCATCAGGAAGAAGACGAGCGAGAGCGCGCCCGAGCCGCCGACGCGGGCGGCGAGGGTCAGGTCCCGGACGAGGAGGGCGAGGAGCGCGCGGGTCACCACCAGGCCTCTGCGGTGACCGGAGCCTCGGGCGCGGACGCGGTCTCACCGATGCGGAGCTCGCGCGCATCGTCGAGGCCGAGGCTCTGATGGGTGGCGGCGATGATCAGGCCGCCCTCCGCGCGGTGGCGGGCCATCAGGCCGGCGAGCACCGCCTGCGACGCAGTGTCGAGCGCCGCCGTCGGTTCGTCGAGGAGCCAGAGCGGCCGTCGGCAGACGAGGAGGCGGGCCAGCGCCACCCGGCGGCGCTGGCCGGCCGAGAGGTAGGCGACGGGGAGCTTGAGGGCATGGCCCAGGCCGAGCTCGGCCAGCGCCTCGCCCGGGCTCATGCGCGCCGCGCCGAGGAGGTCGCGGGCGAAGGCGAGGTTCTCTTCCGCCGTGAGCGGGCTCTTGAGGCCGTCGCGGTGCCCGACGACGTGGAGGCATTCGGGCAGCGTCGCCTCGCCGACCTCGGTGACTGCGATGGTGCCGGCATCCGGCTTCAGCCGGCCGGCAAGGAGGGCGAGCAGGGTGGATTTCCCGGCGCCGTTCCGCCCCGTCACCATCAGGGCTTCGCCGGGCTCGAGGGCGAAGGAGAGCCGAGAGAAGATGCGGCGGCCGGAACGGCGGGCGGCAAGGTCGTCGACGGTCAGCCGCACGCGTTCGCTCGAGCCAAAGCTTGTGTCCCTGTCGCAAGGGGCATGACACCTCGCCCCAGCCCTGCCCAGCTAGCAGGCAGTTTCGAAGTGTTCTATACCCAGGTCAGGCTGCGCCGCGCGACTCCAGGGCGTCCAATTCGCCCCTCGCGCAACATCCTGTCCGGGCACCCCCGGAGCGGCGTGCGACCGATCAGGCGCTACCAGCCGAACACGAATCCGTGGCGCAGGTTATGCCTGCGCGTGTTCGACAAACGCTCGCGAGGACGAACCCGTGGCATCCATCGACAGCTTCCGCTCCCGCCAGACCCTCACCGTCGGGGACAAGTCCTACACCTATTACGCCATTCCGCATGCCGAGAAGGCCGGCCTCGCCGACGCGACGGCGCTGCCCTTCTCGATGAAGGTGCTGCTGGAGAACCTGCTGCGCTACGAGGACGACCGTTCGGTCAAGAAAGCCGACATCGAGGCCACCGTCGCCTGGCTCGGCAATCGCGGCAAGGTCGAGACCGAGATCGCCTTCCGCCCCTCGCGCGTGCTGATGCAGGACTTCACCGGCGTGCCGGCGGTCGTCGATCTGGCCGCGATGCGCGACGCCATGGTCGCGCTCGGCGGCGACCCGCAGAAGATCAACCCGCTGGTGCCGGTCGACCTCGTCATTGATCACTCGGTGATCGTCGACGAGTTCGGCACCCCCAAGGCGCTCGCCGACAACGTCGCGCTCGAGTACGAGCGCAACGGCGAGCGCTACACCTTCCTGAAATGGGGCCAGTCCGCCTTCGACAACTTCTCCGTCGTGCCGCCCGGCACCGGCATCTGCCACCAGGTGAATCTGGAATTCCTCTCCCAGACGATCTGGACCAAGACGGAAGACGGCGCCGAGCTCGCCTATCCCGACAGCCTCGTCGGCACCGATTCGCATACGACCATGGTCAATGGACTCGCCGTGCTCGGCTGGGGCGTGGGCGGCATCGAGGCCGAGGCGGCCATGCTCGGCCAGCCGCTCTCGATGCTGATCCCCGAGGTCGTCGGCTTCAAGCTCTCGGGCAAGCTGCCGGAGGGCACCACCGCCACCGACCTCGTCCTCACCGTCACGCAGATGCTGCGCAAGAAGGGCGTGGTGGGCAAGTTCGTGGAGTTCTACGGCCCCGGCCTCGACGACATGGCGGTCGCCGACCGCGCCACGATCTCGAACATGGCCCCCGAATACGGCGCCACCTGCGGCTTCTTCCCGATCGACCAGAAGACCATCGACTTCCTGCGCGTCACCGGCCGCGCGGACGAGCGCATCGCTCTCGTCGAGGCCTATGCCAAGGCGCAAGGCATGTGGCGCGACGCGGCGACGCCGGACCCCGTCTTCACCGACACCCTCGAACTCGACATGGGCGACGTACGCCCCTCGCTCGCCGGCCCGAAGCGTCCGCAGGACCGGGTGCTGCTCGATGCCGCCAAGCCCGGCTTCGCGCAGTCCATGGAGACCGAGTTCCGGCGCGCCGCCGACATCGCCAAGCGCTATCCCGTCGAGGGCGCGAACTACGATATCGGCCACGGCGACGTGGTCATCGCCGCGATCACGAGCTGCACCAACACCTCGAACCCGAGCGTCATGATCGGCGCGGGCCTGCTCGCCCGCAACGCGGTCGCCAAGGGCCTGCGCTCGAAGCCCTGGGTCAAGACCTCGCTGGCGCCCGGCTCCCAAGTCGTCGCCGAGTACCTGGAGAAGGCCGGCCTGCAGCAGCCGCTCGACGCGCTCGGCTTCAACCTCGTCGGCTTCGGCTGCACCACCTGCATCGGCAATTCCGGGCCGCTGCCGGCGCCGATCTCGAAGGCGATCAACGACAACGACGTGGTCGCGGCGGCCGTGCTCTCGGGCAACCGCAACTTCGAGGGCCGGGTGAACCCGGATGTCCGCGCCAACTACCTGGCCTCGCCGCCGCTGGTGGTGGCCTACGCGCTCGCCGGCTCGATGCAGGTCGACATCACGAAGGAGCCGCTGGGCACGGGCTCCGACGGCAAGCCGGTCTACCTCGCCGACATCTGGCCTTCGAGCGCGGAGGTCCAGTCCTTCATCGAGGCCAACATCACCTCGACCCTGTTCAAGTCGCGCTACGCCGACGTGTTCGGCGGCGACCATTACTGGAAAGCCGTCGAGGTGACGGAGGCCGAGACCTTCGCCTGGGACTCGACCTCGACCTACGTGCAGAACCCGCCCTATTTCGAGGGCATGCAGAAGACGCCCGCACCCGTCACCGACATCGTCGATGCGCGCATCCTCGGGCTCTTCCTCGACTCGATCACCACCGACCACATCTCGCCGGCCGGCAACATCCGGGCGAACTCGCCGGCTGGCGCCTACCTGCAGGAGCATCAGGTCCGGGTGCAGGACTTCAACCAGTACGGCACGCGGCGCGGCAACCACGAGGTCATGATGCGGGGCACCTTCGCCAATATCCGCATCAAGAACCAGATGGTCCGCGACGAATCCGGACAGGTCGTCGAGGGCGGCTGGACGCTGTTCCAACCGTCGGGCGAGCGGATGTTCATCTACGACGCCGCGCAGAAATATGCGGAACAGGGCACCCCGCTCGTGGTCTTCGCCGGCAAGGAATACGGGACCGGCTCGTCCCGCGACTGGGCGGCCAAGGGCACGAAGCTGCTCGGCGTGCGCGCCGTGGTGGCCGAGAGTTTCGAGCGCATCCACCGTTCGAACCTCGTCGGCATGGGCATCGTGCCGCTGGTGTTCCAGGGCGAGACCTCCTGGGCCTCCCTCGGGCTCAAGGGCGACGAGACCGTCAGCCTTCGGGGGCTCTCGGGCGAGCTCAAGCCGCGCCAGACGCTGATCGCGGAGATCACCTCGGCGGACGGTGTGAGGCAGGAGGTGCCGCTCACCTGCCGCATCGATACGCTCGACGAACTCGAATACTTCCGCAACGGCGGCATCCTGCCCTACGTGCTGCGCTCGCTCGCGGCCTGACGGTCGGCCCGACTGGATGGGGTCCCGAGCCCGAGGTGCGGCCCAGCCGAGCACCTCGGGGAAGCGTCGGTTTGGACGTGGTCGGACCCCCTTGGCTGAGCCGGCTCGGCGGAGCGCAGGCATCACTTCATTGTGCACAAGCCTGTTTCCGCGGGGCCGCCGCTCCATTCTCCCCGGCGACAGCACAGGGAGAAACCCATGACACGCTCGGTCCCGCTCGCTTTGGCGAGTCTCGTCCTCTTCGTAGGTACGGTTTACGCCGCGCCGCGGCCCGAGCGCCTGCGCGGGACGATCGAGAGCGTCGACGCAGGATCCGTGACGATTCGGACGAGGGACGGAAAGTCCGAGACGGTATCGATCGGCGGGACCAGACTCGTCTCGGTGGTCCCTTCGAGTCTCGACGCGGTCAAGGACGGCGCGTTCATCGGAACGGCGACGAAGGGGGAGAACCCGATGACGGCCCTTGAAGTGGTCGTCTTCCCCGAATCCATGCGCGGCACGGCCGAGGGCTATTACGGCTGGGACACGATCCCGGACACGCTCGCCGGCGGTACCGCGGTGGAGAGCGCGATGACCAACGGCACCGTCAAGGCGGGCCCGCCAGTGGTGGAGAGCGCGATGACCAACGGGACGGTTGCGGGGAGTGCGGACGCGGGCGGCGAGAAGACCTTGACGGTGACGTTCGGCAAGGAAGGTTCGAAGACGATCGTCGTCCCGCGCCAAGCGCCGATCGTGGCCTTCGAGCCGGCCGATGCGGCGATCCTCAAGCCCGGCTCGAAGGTGTTCGCGGTGGGCACGCGGGACGGCTCGACCTTTCAGGCCCGGATGGTTGCGGTGGGCAAGGACGGTCTGACCCCGCCCATGTGAGCGACGCCCCGGGAATGCGGCGCGGGCCTACGTGATGGGCCCGGTCTCCGCGTCTCCTGGCGCTTCGACGAATTCCCGCCAGAGCAGCACCAGCGCGGCCATCACGGCCGGCCCGAGAAAGAGTCCGAGCAGGCCGAAACTCTCGACCCCGCCGAGGATGCCGAGCAGGACCCAGAGGAAGGGGAGGCGTGTCGTGCCGCCGATCAGTGCCGGGCGGACGAAGTGGTCGGCGACGAAGGTGACGGCCAGCCCCGCCGCGACGACGATGGCCGCGGGCACCAATGCGCCCGCCGCGGCGAGGATCAGCGCCGCGACGCCGAACACGAGGGGCGCGCCGAACGGGATCATCGCGGCGATTCCGGTCAGCGCCCCGAGCAGGACCGGATGCGGCACGCCGGTAGCGAAGTAGACGATCCCGAGCACGAACCCCTCGCCGAGTCCAACGAGCACGAGGCCGTCCACCGTGCCGTGGACCGAGGCGGCCATCTGCCGGGCGACGCGCTCCCCGCGCGGACCGAATAGCCGCTTGCTCGCGATACGGGCCTGTGCGGTCACCGCACGACCGTCGCGGAACAGGAAGAACAGGGCGAGCAGGGTGAAGCCGAACTGCACGACGCGACGGACGATCTGCGTGCCGAGGCTTCGGCTCAGGCCGATCAGGGTGGAATTGTCGAGCCGGTGCAGCAGCGCGGGCCCTGCCTCCGAATGGCTGAGATTCGCCTTCCACCACGCGGCCGCCTGCGCGGCGCCGAAGGGCAGGTGCGCCAGAACCTCGGGCACCGGGAGGCCGGTGCGCTCGAACGACCGCGCCCAGGTCAGCACGTCGTGCGCCTCGCGCGCCGCCTAAAACCGAGCACCACGAGCGGCGCCAGGAAGACCAGGGCGATCGCCCCGGTGAACAGGAGCGGCAGAAGCAGGTTGTGCCGGCCCGGCGGCCAGCGCCGCGCCGCGCGACGATAGAGCGGCCATAGGGCGATCGCGAGGATGATGGCCCAGACCAGGGCCGGCAGGAACGGCCTCAGGATCCAGAGCCCGAGGACAGTGAGGATTGCGACGAGCAGCAGGCGGGCGATCGCCTGGGCACGCGCGGGAGCCGTTGGAAGTCCAGGATCGTTGAGCGGCCGCGGGCCCTGGTCCATCGCAACCTCCTCGCGTTCGACCTTCGGGGAAGCTAGGGCAGTGCTCGGTCGAGAAAGGACGGGGCAGCTCCGCGACGCCCAAGGTTGCCCCCCTTTCACCCCTCATGTATGGAACCGCGGTCGTTCGATGGCGCCCGCGTGTCCTCTGCGCGGCGCATGGGGCGCGACCGGGGGCACCGGGCGCCATGCGCGCAGGCCCGGGATCGCCGATATCGGCGCGGACGGGCCCGGCGCGACACCCGAGACAATGCGAGAGTTCATGTCCGATCAGCCCACCGACGCCGCGAGCAGCACGACCTTCGACCGCGTCGCCGACATCATCGCCGATACCGCTGACATCCCGCGCGAGACCGTGACGCCCGAGAGCCACGCGATCGACGATCTCGGCATCGATTCGCTCGCGTTCCTCGACATCGCGTTCGCCGTCGACAAGGCCTTCGGGATCAAGCTGCCGCTCGAGCGCTGGACCCAGGAGGTCAACGAAGGCAAGGTCCCGGCCGAGGAATACTTCGTCCTCAAGAATCTCTGCGCCCGCATCGACGCGCTCGTGGCCGAGAAGGCCGCCAAGGCCTGAGGCCATGACGCCCTGAAGCCTCAAGCCTGGACGGCCGCTGCTTCCGCGAAGCGGTGCCGTGATAAGCTCCGGGCGCAGGTTCGTCCCGACGAACTGCACTCGAACGTCGCTCGAACCAAAGCCGGACCCATGCGCCTCGAATATTTCGAGATGATCGATTCCGTCTCGCAGCTCGACCGCGCGGCCGGCCGGATCGAGACGGTTGCGCTGGTGCCGATGGAAAGCCCCGTCTTCGAGGGGCATTTCCCGAGCTACCCCCTGGTGCCGGGCGTGCTCCTCACCGAGACGATGGCCCAGGCCTCCGGATACCTCCTGCTCGCCCATCTCGATTTCCGGCTGATGCCGTTCCTGATCGCCGTCGAGAAGGCGCGGTTCCGGGCCTTCGTCGGGCCGGGCACCCGGCTCGACGTCGAGGCGAGCCTCGAACATGACGGCTCGGGCTACGCCGTGACCAAGGCGGCGATCCGGCGCGAGGGCAAGCTCGTCGCCGATGCCGAACTGCGCTTCCGGACCATGCCGTTCCCCCCGGAGCTCGAACCGCCGATGCGCGCGCGGGCCGCGCAGATCGGACTGACCGGGCTGATGCAGCCGGTGCCGACCGAGTCGGCACCGGCATGAGCGGGCGCGACGTCGTCGTCACCGGGATCGGTCTCGTCTCCTGCGCCGGAGAGGGCATCGAGGCCCATCGCGCGGCGTTCCACGCTGGCGTCCCGGCGCGCACCGACGCGACGAGCTTCGCGCCCTATCCGGTTCACCCGGTGGCGCCGCTCGTCCTCGATGGGCAGATCCCGAAGAAATCCGACCAGCGCCAGATGGAGCCCTGGCAGCGGCTCGGCGTCTTCGCCGCCGGGCTCGCCCTCGACTCGGCCGGCGTGAAGTCCGACGCCGCCTTCAAGGCGAACCTGCACCTCGTCGTCGCGGCGGGCGGGGGCGAGCGCGACTACGCGGTCGACGGCGCCATCCTCACGGGCCTGCGCGATGCGGCCGATCCAGGCGCCTACCTCAACGAGCGCCTGCAGAACGACCTGCGCCCGACCCTGTTCCTCGCGCAGCTCTCCAACCTTCTCGCGGGCAACATCGCCATCGTCCACGGTGTCACCGGCGCCTCGCGCACCTTCATGGGCGAGGAGGCCTGCGGCACCGATGCCCTGCGGATTGCGCAGGCGCGCATCGCCTCGAACCAGATCGATGCCATGCTGGTCGGCGGCTCCTACAGCGCGGAACGTCCGGACGTTCTCGTCGTCCACGAGATGGGCGGATACCTGCGCAAGGGCGATTACCGGCCGGTCTTCGGCCGGGCCGGGGAGGGCGAGGCCGGCTTCATCCTCGGCAGCGCCGCCGCCTTCCTCGTGCTCGAAGCGGCCGCGCATGCCGCGGCGCGGGGTGCGAAGGCGCTGGCCACGATCGAGCCGGTGGCGAGCGATCGCACCCGGCGTGGCCCCGACAGCACCGCCGCCAGCCTGGAAAAGCTCTGGCAGACGAGCGGCATGACGGGACCAGACCGCGTGATCTCGGGCGCCACCGGCGTCGCCCCGATCACCACCGAGGAGGCGGAGGCGCTGGCGCGGCTCGCGCCCGGCAGTCCCGTCACGGCGCTCGGCGACGTGATCGGCCACCCCCTCGAGATCGTGGCGCCGTTCGGCGCGGCGCTCGCCGCCGCCCTCGTCGCGGAGGAGGGCGCGCGCGAGGTCGCGGTCACGACGATCGGCCATCGCCGCGGCGAGGGCCTGATCCGGGTCACGGCGGCCGGGTGACGCGGGTTCCGCGCCGCAAGCCGGCCGACATCGCGATGCACCCGGGCGCAAAATCATCTATGACGGCGCCATGACGAAGCTTTCCCACCGCGATCCGAAGGGCCGGCCGCTGGTCGCGGTCACCGGCCTCGGGATCGTCACCTCGCTCGGCCAGGGGCAGGCCGACAACTGGGCGGCGCTGACGGCCGGCCGCTCCGGCATCCATGCGATCGAGCGGTTCCCGACCACGGGCCTGCGCACGCGCATCGCGGGCACCGTCGATTTCCTCGACACCGAACCGCTGGTGGCGCCCGCCCTCTCGCAGCGCTTCGCCGAGGAGGCGGCCGAGGAGGCCATCGCGCAGTCGGGCATCGGTACCAAGGGCGACTTTCCCGGCGCCCTGTTCATCGCGGTGCCCCCGGTCGAGATGGAATGGCCGCAGCGGCAGGCCCTCGCCGAGGCGGCGGCGGAGAATGGCGATGTCACTTACGCGGGCCTTCAGCGCGCCGCCGCGACGCGCCGGTTCGATCCCTGGCACGACCTCTTCATCTTCGGCACGGTGGCCGATCACATCGCCGAACGCTTCGGCACGAAGGGCTCGCCGATCTCCCTGTCCACCGCCTGCTCGTCGGGCGCCACCGCGATCCAGCTCGGTGTCGAGGCGATCCGCCGGGGGGAGACGAAAGCCGCCTTGTGCATCGGCACCGACGGCTCGGTGAATCCGGAATCGCTGATCCGCTTCTCGCTGCTCTCGGCGCTCTCCACCCAGAACGACCCGCCCGAGGCCGCCTCCAAGCCGTTCTCGAAGAACCGCGACGGCTTCGTGATGGGGGAGGGCGCCGCGGCCCTCGTCCTCGAAGATGCGGAGGCCGCGACGGCGCGCGGCGCGAAGATCCTCGGCTACGTGCTCGGCTGCGGCGAGAAGGGCGACGGCTTCCACCGTACCCGGTCGAGCCCGGACGGCGCGCCGATCATCGCGGCGATCCGCGCGGCGCTCGACGATGCCGACACGCTTCCGCAAGCGATCAACACTATCAACGCGCACGGCACCTCAACGCCGGAGAACGACAAGATGGAGGCGATGGGCTGCATGGCCGTGTTCGGCGCGCAGATGGGCACCGTGCCGATTTCGTCGAACAAGTCGATGATCGGACACACGCTGACGGCCGCGGGCGCGGTCGAGGCCGTGATCTCGCTCCTGACCATCGCGAACGGCCGCATCCCGCCGACCATCAACTATGCGGTCCCCGACCCCGGCATCCCCCTCGACGTCGTGACCGAGGCGCGCGACGCGAGCGTCTCGCGGGTCCTGTCGAACTCCTTCGGCTTCGGCGGGCAGAACACTTGCCTCGTCCTCGCGGACGAGCCGGCGTGAGCGGACGGATTCTCGTCACCGGCGGCGCCTCCGGGCTCGGCGCCGCGATCGTGCGGGCGCTTGCGGGCCAGGGCTACGACGTCCTCTTCACCTATCGGTCCTCGGAGGAGGCCGCCTCCGGCCTCGTCGCCGAGCTAGCCCAGACACATCCGGAGCGTGGGATCGCGGCGAAAGCCCTCGACCTCGCCGACCGGGCGGCGCTCGACGGGTTCTGCGACGAGATCGAGGACGAAGGCTTCCACGGCCTCGTCCACAATGCCGGCCAATCCTACGACGCCCTGGCGGCGATGCTCGCGCAGGACCGCGCCGAGACGGCGATGCAGATCAATTTCTGGTCGCTGACCCGCCTCGCCAAGGCGCTCGTGCGGGGCATGATCCGCGCGCGTTCGGGCCGCATCGTCGCGATCGGCTCCGTGGCGGCGTCCCAGGCCAATCCGGGGAACGCGGCCTACGCCGCGACCAAGGGCGCCCTCGAATCCTATTGTCGGACGCTGGCGATCGAGACGGCCAAGCGCGGCATCACCGTCAACGTGATCGCTCCGGGCTTCATCGATACCGGCATGATGGCGCCCTACGCCGCCTACCGCGCGGGGATGGAGCGCCAGATCCCGCTTGGGCGCTTCGCACAGACCGACGAGGTCGCGGCGCTGGCGGCCTTCCTGATGGGGAAGGGCGCGGCCTACATCACGGGGGCGACGCTACCCGTCGATGGTGGTCTCACCGCAATGATGGGCGTTCACCGTGGCTGAGAGGCGGGACGCCTGATGCGCGCGACCCTGGCCGCCCTGCTCCTCGCAGGCTTCATCGGCGGGGCGGCGCACGCCCAGCCGCAATCCTTCCGCGTCGACGATCTGCCGCCGGGGGAGACGCTGACGATCCGCGAGGCGCCGGATGCCGAGGCTCCCGCCGTCGCGGAGGTGCCGCTCGGACGCCGCCTCCTCGCCTTCGGCTGCACGACGGACACCCCGAGCGGCCGGACCTGGTGCCGCGTGAAGTACGGAAGCAGCCTCGGCTGGGCGCGACGACGCTACCTGGCGCCGGATTGAGACCCCAGCCCGCGATCGAACTGGATACGTCATGCAAGCCCTCCAACTCTTCGGCGACCGCGACCTGCGCGTCAGTGAGGTCGACGCCCCGCCCGCGCCCGGCCCCGGCGAGGTTCAGGTGCGGGTCCGGGCCGTCGGGCTCAACTTCATCGACGTCTGGGGCTTTCGCGGCATGGCCTTCGCCAAGCGCAAGCTGCCGCTGACGGTGGGCGCCGAGGCCTCCGGCGAGATCGTCTGCGTAGGGGAGGGCATCGAGGGACTGGCGCCCGGCGACGCCGTGGTGATGTACGGCGCCCAGACCTGCGGCCATTGCCGTGCTTGCCGCGAAGGTCGCGACAACCTCTGCGAGGACGTCGCCGGCGTCATGGGCTTCCATATCGACGGCTTCGCCCGCGAGACGGTGACGATGCCGGCCCGCCTCATCGTCAAGGTGCCTGAGGGGGTCAGCTTCACGGACGCGGCCTGCGCGCCCATCGCCTTCGGCACCGTGCAGCACATGCTCTTCGACAACGCGCGCCTGGAGCCCGGCGAGAGCATCCTCGTCCATGCCGGCGGGTCGGGCATCGGCACGGCGGCGATCAAGATGGCCAAGGCCATCGGCTGCACGGTGTTCACGACCGTCGGCGACGACGCGAAGGGCGAGAAGGCGGCGACGCTCGGCGCCGACCACGTCATCAACTACCGGGACGAGCGCTTCGAGGGCGAGGTCCGCCGGCTGACGAAGCGCAAAGGGGTCGATGTCGTGTTCGAGCATGTCGGGCCGGAGACCTGGAACGGCTCGCTGCTCTGCCTGAAGCGCGGCGGCCGGCTCGTGACCTGCGGCTCGACCTCGGGCGTTTCGACGACGATGAACCTGATGCAGCTCTTCCAGCAGCAGTACCGCATCACCGGCTCGTTCGGCTGCTCGATGGCGAATATCCGCGACGCCCTCGCCAAGATGGCGGACGGCCTGACGCCGGTGGTCGACACGGTCCTGCCGCTCGCGGATTTCGGGCAAGGGCTGGAGCGCCTGGAATCCCGTAAGGTCTTCGGAAAGATCCTCGTCACCTTGTGAGCGCAGGGTGCTCCTGAGGGAAAAATGAACTAAGCGGGGCGGGCAGCCGCGTCCCCGATGGCCGTGCGCGCCGTCGCGAGACCCCCTTGCTCCGCCTTGCCCTGATCCTCAACCGACACCTGCCCCGGATCGCGGGGCTCGCGATGATCCCCCTGATCCGCGGCCTGTTCTGGCTGGCCCGGCGGCTTGGCACCGAGCGGGCGAGCCGGATCGGTGGAGGGATCACCCGCCGGATCGGGCCCTGGCTCCCGGCGCATCGCACCGCGACGGCGAACCTGCGCGCGGCCTATCCGGAATTTGGAGAGGACCGGGTTCAGGCCCTCGCCCGCGAGGCGTGGGACAATCTCGGCCGCACCGGCGCCGAATACGCGCACCTGAACACGCTGTTCGATCTCAGCGAGACCGACCCTGCGAGCCAGCGCATGGAGGTCGAGGGCGTCGAGCATTTCGAGGCGCTGCGCGACGACGGGAAGCCCGGCCTCATCTTCTCGGCGCATCTCGCGAACTGGGAGTTGCCCGCGATCTGCGCGGCGAAGTACGGCCTCGATGCCACCGCGATCTTCCGCCCGCCGAACGACCTCGCGGTCGCCCGCCTCGTGCAGGAGGTGCGCCGCGAGACGATGGGCGGTCTCGCCGCGTCGGGGCAGGGCGCGGTGTTCTCGATGCAGGGCGTGGTCGAGCGCGGCGGCCATCTCGGGCAGCTCATCGACCAGCACTTCACCCGAGGCGTCGTCGTCGAGTTCTTCGGGCGGCCGGTGCTGGTGAACCCGCTGCTCGGCAAGCTCGCGCGGCACTACGAGTGCCCCGTTCATGGCGTACGCGTGATCCGCCGCCCGGATGCCCGCTTTCGCCTGGAACTGACGCCGCCCCTCGACCTGCCGCGCGACGCCAAGGGCGAGATCGACGTGCAGGGTGCGATGCAGGCGATGACGCGGGTCATCGAGGATTGGGTGCGCGAGAACCCGGGCCAGTGGCTCTGGATGCACCGCCGCTGGCGGCCGAACATGCTGCCGAAGGTGAAGCCGAAGCCAAAATCGGAGCGTGCGACGACCGTCGTCGGTGCGCGCTGACCCCTCTTCCATAGGCTACGGATTTACACATCGTTGGTCGAACGATCGCGGGAGGCGCAAGTGGGCTCCCTCTCCTGGAAGGAGAGGGTTGGGGTGAGGTGTGGGACCTCTCTGGACGGATCACCCGATCTCCGCCGCCCTTTCCCGGACGCCTGGAGCGTCAGCGGAAGGCGGTCCGGGATCCAGCCAATGACCAGCCGCGGCAGCGGCTCTCCATGGATAGCGCCAAGGTTCGGCCGCTTCGCGGCTTCCCGCGCTGGGCCCCGGATCGGGTTACGCTGCGCTCCACCCGTCCGAGGAAGGGCGCCTTCTCTGGAAAACTCACACACCTCACCCTGTCCCTCTCCTTCCAGGCGAGGGGACCCGCGCTTCGACCGGCTGCGACAGCGCCGTCAGACACCGGTGTGTGAATCCAGTAGTCTCCGCGAGAGAGGATGGAGGCCGGTTTACCCCACCCACTCGCCGGCGCGCATCACGGGCACAGCTTCGCCCTCGGCGGTCAGCCCGTCGACGTCGACCTCGGCTGAGCCGATCATCCAGTCGATGTGGATCAGGCTCCGGTTGGCCCCCCGAGCGGCCAAGTCGTCCTCGCTCAAGCCCGCGCCGCCATCGCGAAAACACTTGCTGTAGGCTTGACCGAGCGCGATGTGGCTGGCGGCGTTCTCGTCGTAGAGGGTGTTGTAGAACAGGAGGCCCGAGGCCGAGATCGCGGAGGAGGCCGGCACCAGGGCGACCTCGCCGAGGCGGCGTGCGCCCTCGTCGGTGTCGAGCACGCGGGAAAGAACCTCCTCGCCGGCGCGGGCAGAGGCCTCGACGATGCGTCCCTCCTCGAACCGGACGCGAATGCCCTCGATGAGCGTGCCCTGGTAGGAGAGCGGCTTGGTGCTGGCCACATGACCGTGCACCCGCGCCTTGTGGGGCGTGGTGAAGACCTCCTCGGTCGGGATGTTGGCGTTGCAGGTGATGCCGTTGCGGGCGGTCGAGGCGCCGCCGCACCATTCGTGGTCGTCGGCGAGCCCCACCGTCAGGTCTGTGTCCGGGCCCCGG
The DNA here is from genome assembly GCF_022179305.1 of Methylobacterium iners. GTDB lineage: Bacteria > Pseudomonadota > Alphaproteobacteria > Rhizobiales > Beijerinckiaceae > Methylobacterium > Methylobacterium iners. The sequence goes on along the minus strand of NZ_BPQP01000033.1, from coordinate 85,554 downwards.
AAGCGCAGGGCCGCAAAGCGGTGGGCGTTCAGCTTGCCCATGCGGGCGTGAAGGGCGGCATTGTGCGCCTCCCATTCTCCGACCGGATCGGGTCCGTTCACCCGTGACGCGGAGAAGATCGCGTCCCAGAGGCGGGCGAGCGCGATGTCGTCCGGCTCGCCCGGAAACACGGCCCGCGCCCAAGGCACCGTCGCGGCCGAGACAATCGTCCAGTTCGTGGCGAAGTTCGCGATCAGCTCGAGCGCGGGCACATAGGCCTTGGAGCGGGCACGGTTAGCACGCGCCACCTTGCCCGTATCCTGGCCTGCGAGGAGCGAGGGATCATCGCCGGAGATCGCGAGCCGCGCCGCGCCGTTGCGGAAGGCCTCCGCCATGCCGGCGTAGAGCCAGCCCGCGGCCTTGTCGAAGGCGTCGTCCGGAGCGTGAGCGAAGCGGGCGAGCGTCGCGACGTCGTCCGAGAACAGCGTGGTCACGAGCGAGGCGCCGGCCCTGTAGGCTTCTGCCGTGATCGCCCGGGCGAGGGCGACCGACTCCAGCGGTGCCGTCATCACGAGTTCCTGACCCGGCCTCAGGCCGAGCCCGACCCGCACCGCCACCTCGGCAAGCCGGGCGAGCCGCTCGTCGTGCGAGGGGATTGCGTCGATCCGTGCCAGTCCATTCATCCCGGTGCCTTCCCGATCCTGCGTTCCTGCAAGATCGCTCCCGGGCGGGTCAGGTCAAGCGGCGCGCGACCAGCGGATCTCGCCGAGATTCTCGCGGAAGGCGAAGCGCATCAGGTGATCCGAGACCACGTTCTCGAGGCGGGTGAGGGCGGCCGGATCGGGCGTCGCGACCCGCATCAGCAGGGCGTCGGGCTCCGCCTCGAAGGTGCAGACCCGGTCCTCGCCGAAGGGGACGCCGCCGTGATCGTCGCTGGCCTCGACCGGGAACTTGTGGCTCCAGTGCCGGCAGAGCTGTTTGAGATAGCGGCTCGCTTCCGCCGTGGGCACCCGGGCCTGGGAGGTCGGCATCGCTTCAAGTCTCCGTTACGCGCGGTCCGCTGGCAGCGAGGCCGGTTTCGCCGCATCGCGAAACGCCTGGCCGCCGCCCTCGAAAGAAGCGCTGGAATGGTTAAGGCGCGGATAACGCACGGTCTTGCTCCCACGCATCGGCGGCGCGGACGGCCCGTTCGTCGGAACGATCCGACCGATTCCAGCCCTGCGCGTCCCACATCCTCGCGCGGTTTTGTGCGTTGCACAATACCCGGCGAAACAAGTCTTCTGGTCGGATCGCGGTTTCCTCAGCCTGCTGGGAGCGCGGCGGGCGGGTTGGCGGAGAGCGCGACGACCTTTCCCGGATTGAGGATGTCGTGGGGGTCGAGGGCCGCCTTGATCCGGCGCATCAGGTCGAGGCCGACCGGGTCGCCGTAGAGCCCCAGCTCGTCGCGCTTGATCAGGCCGATGCCATGTTCCGCCGCGATCGAGCCGCCCATACCGTGGACGATGTCGTGGACGATCCGGTTGAAGCGTCCCCACTCGGCGAGGAAGGCGGCCTTGTCCATGCCGAGGGGCTGGCTCAGGTTGAAATGGACGTTGCCGTCGCCGAAATGCCCGAAGGCGCAGACCCGGAGGCCCGGCATGGCCGCCTCGCAGGCCGCTGTCGCCGTCTCCAGGAAATCCGCGAGGCGCGAGAGCGGGACGGAGACGTCGTGCTTGATCGAGCCGCCCTCCAGGCTCTGGACGTCGGAGAGGTTTTCGCGCAGCGCCCACAGGGCCGCGTTTTGCGCCTCGCTCGCGGCGATGGTCGCGTCCTCGGCGAGCCCCTCTTCCAGGGCTTCACCCAGCATGGTCTCGAGGTCGGATGCCGTGTCGGCGCCAGGCCGTGCCGTGGAGATCTCGACCAGCGCGTAGCAGCCATGGGCGCCCGCGAGCGGCGGCAGCGCGCCGGAGAGGTGCTTCAGGACGATCTCGAGTCCGAAGCGGGGCAGGAACTCGAAGGCGGTGAGGCTCGGTCCGGCGGCGGCCCGGAGGCGCTCGAACAGGGCGAGCGCCGCCCGGGGCGAGGCGAGCCCGACGAAGCCCACGCTGCGTGAGACGGGCTTCGGGAAGAGCTTCAGCACGGCGCCGGTGATGATGCCGAGTGTCCCCTCCGCGCCGATGAACAGGTGCTTGAGGTCGTAGCCGGCATTGTCCTTGCGCAGGCCCTTGAGGCCGTCCCAGACCCTCCCGTCGGCGAGCACAACCTCCAGGCCGAGCACGAGGTCGCGGGCGTTACCATAGGCCAGAACGCCGGTGCCGCCGGCATTGGTCGCGAGATTGCCGCCGATCCGGCAGGAGCCCTCGGAGGCGAGCGAGAGGGGAAAGTGCATCCCCGCGGCGTCGGCCGCCGCCTGCACGTCGGCCAGGATCGCGCCGGCCTCCACGGTGATCGTGGCGTTGACGGGATCGATGGCGCGAATGTCTGACAGGCGGGTCAGCGACAGGACGATGCCGCCGGTCGGTACCCCGCCGCCGACGAGCCCCGTATTGCCCCCATGCGCGACGACGGGCACGCCGGCCTGCGCGCAGGCCGCGACCGCGAAGGCGACCTCGGCGGTGTCGGCCGGGCGTACCAGGGCGAGCGCGCTGCCCTTGTAGAGGCCCCGCCACTCGACGAGGTGGGGCGCCAAGTCCTCAGGACTCGTGAGGACATGCGCCGTGCCCAACCGCTCGGCGAGGGTAGCGAGGAGGGCGGGCGCCGCGTCGTGCTGTGTCATGGGCTGGCATTTCGAAGGTGGCGGGATCGTGGGCGCGACCCCTATGATAGGGGGTGCGGCCCTGACTTTGCAGGGCGGATCACCCCGGCCCTTGGCCTTAGGGGTTCGAGGAGGGGTTTCTCACGTGCTGTCCGTCATTCCCAATCCGCCTCGGGTGGCTCTGCCAATCGTCGGAAGCGACGACCTCTTTCCGGTGCGTCGCGTCTATTGCATCGGCCGCAACTATGCGGCCCACGCCCGCGAAATGGGGTCCGATCCGGACCGCGAGCCGCCGTTCTTCTTCATGAAGCCGGCGGATGCCCTGCAGGTCGTGGCGGGCTCGGAGACGGCCGAGCATGTCTATCCGCCGCGCACCGAGAACTACCATTTCGAGGTCGAGCTCGTGGCGGCGCTGGGCCGCGGCGGGCGCGACATCCCGGCGGAGGGCGCCCTCGAGCATGTCTACGGCTACGCCATCGGCCTCGACATGACCCGACGCGACCTGCAGGACGAGGCCAAGCGCCTGTCGCGTCCTTGGGACCTCGGCAAGGCCGCCGACGGCTCGGGGCCGGTCGGGCCCCTGCACCGTGCCGAGACGATCGGTCACGTGGCGAAGGGCGCGATCACGCTCTCCGTCGACGGCGAGACGCGGCAGCAAGGCGACCTCTCCGACATGATCTGGTCGGTTTCCGAGCAGATCGCGCTGCTCTCCACCTATTTCGAGCTCCAGCCCGGCGACGTCATCTTCACCGGAACGCCTTCGGGCGTGGGGCCCGTCCGGCGCGGGCAGACCATGCGAGCGGAGATCGCGGGGCTCGGCGCCATCACCCTGGCGGTGGTCTGAGCCGGATGCTCTTCGACCGGCCGCTCCTGCGGCGCCTGTTCCACCTCGGGGCGCTCGCCGCGCGTGGCATGACGCTGGGCGTCCGCGGCGCGGCCTTCGACGCGGAGGGCCGGATCTGCCTCGTCCGCCACACCTACGTGGGCGGCTGGCACCTGCCGGGCGGCGGCGTCGACGGCGGCGAGAACGCGCCCGAGGCCATGGCCCGGGAGTTCCGCGAGGAGGCCGAGATCGCCGTCGACCCCGCGAGCCTTCAGCTGCACGGGTTCTACCACAACGCCGCGGCCGCCGGCCGCGACCACGTCGCGCTCTACCGCACGACTACCTTCTCGGTTCTCCGTCCCAAGCTGCCGGATCGCGAGATCGCCGAATGCGGTTTCTTCGCCCTCGAGAGCCTGCCCGAGGGAACGACCCGTGCCACGCGCGAACGCCTGCGCGAGATCCGGGAAGGTCTGCCGCCGGCCACGCTCTGGTAGGGACGGGCGACGCCTCGCCGGCTCAAGAAGCCGCCCGATCGCGCTTGCAAGGGCCGGCGGAATGGTGTTTAGAGAGCGCCGTCCGGGACCGCCGGGCCTTCTCGGGGCAGGCGGCGCGGCTGTGAGCGGGTGTAGCTCAGGGGTAGAGCACAACCTTGCCAAGGTTGGGGTCGAGGGTTCGAATCCCTTCGCCCGCTCCAATATCGCCCGGATGTGATGAACGAGGAACCGCCGCGAGGCGGTTTTTTCGTTTCGCGTCTCGTGGCTCGAAACCTGCTCGGGCGCGATGCGGCCATTGATTGGCCCCGCGCCGGACCGACATACCCGAATGCAACGCCCGGCCGAGCGCCGGCCGTCTTCGCTACCTGATAGCGGCCGGTCGATCGGCGGGATGACACGAGCTTGAGGGCTCCGCATGACCGAGATCCGTTCCGAGATCGCCGCCGTCACCAATCGCATCGTCGCGCGGTCCCGCGAGTCGCGCCGGGCCTATCTCGACCTGATCGCGCGGGAGCGGGAATCCGGCGTCCATCGCCCGATGCTGAATTGCGGCAACCTGGCCCACGGCTTCGCCGCGGCGGGCGAGGACAAGCCGGCGATCAAGGCCGGGCGTTCGATGAACATCGGCATCGTCACGGCCTACAACGACATGCTCTCGGCCCATCAGCCCTACGGACGCTATCCCGAGCAGATCAAGCTCTTTGCCCGGGAGGTCGGCGCGACCGCCCAGGTCGCGGGCGGCGTGCCGGCCATGTGCGACGGGGTCACGCAGGGCCAGCGCGGCATGGAGCTGTCTCTGTTCTCCCGCGACACCATCGCGCTCTCGACCGCGGTGGCGCTCAGCCACGGCATGTTCGACGGCGCGGCGCTGCTCGGCATCTGCGACAAGATCGTGCCGGGCCTGCTCATCGGCGCGCTGCGCTTCGGCCACCTGCCGATGATCCTGATCCCGGCCGGCCCCATGCCCTCGGGACTTGCCAACAAGGAGAAGCAGCGCATCCGCCAGCTCTACGCGGAGGGCAAGGTCGGGCGCGAGGAACTGCTCGAATCCGAGTCCGCCTCCTATCACGGAGCGGGGACCTGCACCTTCTACGGCACCGCCAATTCCAACCAGATGATGATGGACGTGATGGGCCTGCACATGCCCGGCGCCTCCTTCATCAACCCAGGCACCAAGCTGCGCCAAGCGGTGACGCGCGCTGCCGTGCACCGGCTCGCCGAGATCGGGTGGTCTGGCAACGATTACAGGCCGCTGGGCCGCTGCGTCGACGAGAAGGCGATCGTCAACGCGGTCGTGGGCTTGCTCGCCACGGGCGGCTCGACCAACCACGCGATCCACCTGCCGGCGATCGCCCGGGCGGCGGGCATCCTCCTCGATTGGGAGGATTTCGACCGGCTCTCGGCGGTGGTGCCGATGATCGCCCGCGTCTACCCCAACGGCTCCGGAGACGTGAACCACTTCCACGCGGCGGGCGGCATGTCCTACGTCATCGCCAGCCTGATCGATGCCGGGCTCCTGCACGACGACATCCTGACGGTCGGGGGCACCCGCCTGCGCGATCACGCCCGCGACCCCAAGCTGCCGGGCGAGGACCTCGTCTTCGAGGAGGCGCCGGCGGCGCCCCTCGACGAGACCATCCTGCGCTCGCCGGAGAACCCTTTCCAGCCGGACGGAGGCATGCGCCTCGTCAAGGGCAATCTCGGACGGGCGACCTTCAAGACGAGCGCCGTCGATCCCGTCCGGTGGACGGTCGAAGCTCCGGCTCGCGTCTTCGACGATCAGGACGAGGTCATGGCGGCCTTCAAGGCAGGCGAATTGGAGCGCGACGTCGTCGTCGTGGTGCGCTTCCAGGGACCGCGGGCCAACGGCATGCCCGAGCTGCATAAGCTGACGCCGCAGCTCGGCGTCCTCCAGGATCGGGGCCATCGCGTGGCGCTCGTCACCGACGGGCGGATGTCGGGCGCCTCGGGCAAGGTGCCGGCCGCGATCCATCTGAGCCCCGAGGCCCTGGGCGGCGGCCCGCTCGCCCGCATCCGCGACGGCGACATCGTGCGGCTCAGCGCCGAGGAGGGCTCGCTCGAAGTGCTGGTCGATCCGGAGGATTGGGCCTCGCGCGACGAGGCGGCTGCGCCGCCTGCGGCCTCCGGCACCGGCCGCGAGCTCTTCGCCTTCATGCGCCACGGCGCGGACGGCGCCGAGCAGGGCGCCTCCGCCATGCTGGCGGCCGCGGGGCTTTAGTTTGCGTCTCTCCTCCCCCTCGTGGGGAGGGGTTGGAGGTGGGGTGGGCTGGGTGACCCTCAACTGAGCCAGGCGGAACCACCCCCGCCCTCGATCCCTCCCTACATGGGGGAGGGAAGAGCTTTTTTCTGAGAGGCTGTTCCAGCGACTCCCTCGGCGAGGAACCCTTCATGACCAGCATCGACGCGCTGATGCGCTCCGTCCCCGTGATCCCGGTCCTCGTCGTCGAGGATGTCCGCGATGCCGAGCCGATCGCCCGCGCCCTGGTGGAGGGCGGTCTCACGGCGCTCGAAGTGACCCTGCGGACGCCGGCGGCCCTCGACGTGATCCGGGCGATGTCGCGGGTCGAAGGCGCGGTGGTCGGCGCCGGAACGGTGCTCAACGTCAAGGATCTCGATGCCGCGATCGGTGCGGGCGCGAAGTTCATCGTGAGCCCGGGCCTGACGCGGCCGCTCACCGAGGCGGCGATCGCCAGCGGCATCCCCTACCTGCCCGGCGTGGCCACGGCCGCCGACATCATGCGCGGCCTCGATTTCGGCCTCGACCGCTTCAAGTTCTTTCCCGCCGAGTCCTCCGGCGGGATCAAGGCTCTGAAGGCGCTGGCGGGTCCCTTCGGGCAGGTCCGCTTCTGCCCCACCGGCGGCATCACCGAGGTGACCGCGCCGGACTGGCTGGCGCTGAAGCCGGTCCTCTGCGTCGGCGGAAGCTGGGTTGTGCCGGCCGGTCATCCGCAGCCCGACGCCATCCGTCACCTCGCGCAGGCGGCAGCCAAACTTCGTCCCGCCTGAGCCTCCGCACATCGCCCCGCTGGTCTCGGCCCATGGGATGCCACGGGCATTCGCGCCGGGTGGTGCGGTTCTGCCACATCGGCCGAGATTGCTGTGACCGCAGCGGCGCTGCTCCGCGCCGGACGGATCGACTTGGCACGGTATTCGCCCCTCTTCTTCTCAGCGGCGCGGCATGCGCGACCGCTTGTTCTCAGCCTGCCGGCCCATCGGCATGATCTCGGAGCGAAGCTTGCCGCCTGCTCACGTGTCCCTGCCAACCCGGCGGCATCACGCCCGACTATTCCTCTCGGCGCCGACCCGCGACGTCTTTCGCGAAACGTGGGACAGGGCCCTGCGCTCCATTGCGGAGCCGTGCGCCCCTGCTAAGTTGTCGCCGGCAAGACCGAATGCCCCAGTGGCGAACCCGTCACCAGAACCGAGGCGTCCTATGCATCCGAGCCACCAGCGATCAATCCGCACGTTCGCCGCGACCTTCTTAGGCATTTCTACCCTGATCACCGTGTCGACCGCCGGCGCCCAGGAGCTGACGGGCACTCTGAAGAAGGTCAAGGACACCGGCGCGATCACCATCGCCTACCGCGACTCCTCGGTACCGTTCTCCTACCTCGACGGGGACCAGAAGCCGACGGGCTACGCCTTCGAGATCTGCCAGAAGGTCGCCGAGGCCGTGAAGGCGCACCTGAAGCTGACCAACTTCGAGGTGAAGCTGAACCCGGTAACCTCGGCGACGCGCATCCCGCTGATCGCCAACGGTACCGTCGACCTCGAATGCGGCTCGACCACCAACAACCTCGACCGCCAGAAGCAGGTCGCCTTCACCAACACCCACTTCCTGACCGCGACCCGCTTCGTTTCGAAGAAGTCGTCCAAGCTCGACAAGGTCGAGGACCTGAAGGGCAAGACCGTCGTCTCGACCTCGGGCACCACCAACATCCGTCAGATCAACGAGGTCAACACGGCCAAGAGCCTCGGCCTGACCATCCTGCCGGCCAAGGATCACGCCGAAGCCTTCCTGATGGTCGAGACCGGCCGCGCCGTCGCCTTCGTCATGGACGACGTGCTGCTCGCCTCGCTGGCCGCCGGCTCCAAGGATCCCGCCGCCTACGCGATCTCCTCCGAGGCGATCTCGGCGCCCGAGCCCTACGGGATCATGCTGCGCAAGGACGACGAACCCTTCAAGAAGGTCGTCGATGCCGCCACCGCGGCGATCTACAAGAGCCCCGAGGGCAAGGCGCTCTACGAGAAGTGGTTCACGAAGCCGATCCCGCCGCGCGGCATCAACCTGAACCTGCCGATGAGCGAGGCGATGGTGAAAGCCTTCGCCAACCCGAGCGACAGCGCCGACCCGGCCGCCTACTGACGAGACCCCGAAGCCGCTCCCGCCACTGGCCGGGGCGGCTTTAAGCTTCCTTGACCCCGCTTCCCCGCATCCGAAGAACCCGCCGCCGATGAACTACAACTGGAACTGGGGTGTCTTCTTCGATCCCTCGCCCGAGGGCGTCGGAACCTATGCCGACATGCTCCTGTCGGGGCTGCTCTGGACGCTGGCCACCGCGCTCTGCTCCTGGATCATCGCCTTCGCGCTGGGCTCGATCATCGGCGTGATGCGGACCCTGCCGAGCAAGCTCGCGAACGCGATCGGCACCGGCTACGTCGAATTGTTCCGCAACATCCCTCTGCTGGTGCAGATGTTCCTCTGGTACTCGGTGGTGCCCGAGATCCTGCCGCAGGCCTGGGGCGACTGGCTGAAGCAGCTGCCCAACGCCTCCTTCTACACGGCGGTGGTGTGCCTCGGCTTCTTCACCGCCTCCCGCGTCGCCGAGCAGGTGCGCACCGGCATCGAGACCCTGGCGCGCGGCCAGCGGATGGCCGGCACGGCGCTGGGTCTCACCACGGCGCAGACCTACCGCTACGTGCTCCTGCCCAACGCCTACCGCATCATCCTGCCGCCGCTGACCTCCGAGTTCCTCAACAACATGAAGAACACCTCGGTGGCGCTCACCATCGGCCTGCTCGAACTCACGGCCCGGGCCCGCTCCATGCAGGAATTCTCCTCGCAGGTGTTCGAGGCCTTCACGGCCGCGACCGTGATCTACCTGCTGATCAGCCTCGTCGTCGTGACCCTGTCGGGCCTGCTCGAGCGCCGCGTCGCGGTGCCGGGATCACGGTGATCGATATGCCGTTCCGCCACCCGACGGTCCCCCAAGCCTCAAGCGCACGGAACTAGGCGGCCGATGTTCTCGGATTTCGACCTCAAGGTCATCCTCTCCTCGCTGCCCTACCTGTTCGGCACGGGCATGGTCTTCACCCTGACCCTGACGGCGCTCGCGGCGTCCGGCGGCATAGTGATCGGGACGCTGCTCGCGCTGATGCGGCTGTCGGGCATCGCCGTGCTGGCCTGGCCGGCCAAGGCCTACGTCAACGTCATGCGATCGCTGCCGCTGGTGCTCGTGATCTTCTGGTTCTACTTCCTCGTCCCCTACATGGGCCAGTGGCTGACGGGGGCGTCCGCGCCCATCTCGGTCGGTGCCTTCACCTCGGCGCTCGTCACCTTCACACTGTTCGAGGCGGCCTATTTCTCCGAGATCATGCGGGCCGGCATCCAGGCGATCCCGAAGGGGCAGACCGCTGCGGCTCAGGCGATCGGACTCAATTACCGGCAGACGATGGCGACCGTCGTCCTGCCCCAGGCCTTCCGGAACATGCTGCCGCTGCTGCTGACGCAGACGATCGTGCTCTTCCAGGACACCTCGCTCGTCTACGTCATCTCGCTGACCGACTTCCTCGGCGCGGCCTCCAAGGTGGCACAGCGCGACGGCCGCCTCGTCGAGATGTACCTGTTCGCGGCCGTCATCTACCTCCTGATCTGCATCGTCGCCTCGACCCTCGTTCGGCGCCTGCAGCGCCGCATCGCCATCATCCGCTGAGGATCAGCCATGTCCGCCACCGCCGCGCCGGCCGCCGTGAAGCCGATGATCTCCATCGACAGCATCAGCAAATGGTACGGGCCGGTGCAGGTTCTGAAGGATTGCACCACGCAGGTCACCAAGGGTGAGGTGGTGGTGGTCTGCGGGCCCTCGGGCTCAGGCAAGTCGACCCTGATCAAGACCGTGAACGCCCTGGAGCCGATCCAGAAGGGGTCGATCACGGTCGATGGCATCGGCGTCCAGGCCAAGGGCACCAACCTGCCCAAGCTCCGCTCGCGGGTGGGCATGGTGTTCCAGCATTTCGAGCTGTTCCCGCACCTGTCGATCACCGACAACCTGACGCTCGGGCAGCGCAAGGTGCTCGGCCGCTCGAACGAGGATGCGCGGACCCGCGGCCTCAAGCTCCTCGACCGGGTCGGCCTCTCCGCCCACGCTCACAAGTATCCGGGCCAGCTCTCGGGCGGCCAGCAGCAGCGCGTGGCGATCGCCCGGGCGCTGTCCATGGATCCGATCGTGATGCTGTTCGACGAGCCCACCTCCGCCCTCGACCCGGAGATGGTCGGCGAGGTGCTGGACGTGATGGTCAATCTCGCCCGCGAGGGAATGACCATGATGGTGGTGACCCACGAGATGGGCTTCGCCCGCAAGGTCGCCAACCGCGTCGTCTTCATGGACCGCGGCGAGATCGTCGAGGACGCGACCAAGGACGATTTCTTCGACAAGCCCCGCTCGGACCGCGCCCAGACCTTCCTGTCCAAGATCCTGGCGCATTGAGCCTCAGGGCGGGGCGTAGCCGCACGTCTCGCCCGCCCGCCGCGCCAGGTCCTCAAGGATCGCTTCGAGGCGTGAGGGATCTTCCGCCCTTCGCTGCGCGAGGAAGTAGGTCTCTTCCCCTAGCGGCAGGAAGCTGAGGCCGAAGCGCTCCGCTGCAGCCCGCGTTCCCATGCCGGTATCTGCGGCACCCGAGGCGATCAGGGCGGCCACGGCCTGATGCGTGAACTCCTCCGTCTCGTAGCCGAGGATCGTCTTGGGGCGGATGCCGGCCTGCGCGCAGAGCCGGTCGAACCAGATCCTGGTCCCCGCGCCCGCCTGCCGGTTGACGAAGCGGGCCCGGCGCGGCGGGAGATCGGCGACGGAGCGGATGCCGAGCGGGTTGCCGGGGGCGACCATCAGTCCCTGCTCGCGCCGGAAGGCGGGGCGGATGTGCAGGGTCAGGTCCTCGAACAGCGCGGCGAAGACCGAGCCCGGCTCCGCCTGATGACTCCCGAAATGGAAACCCGCGACCTCGACGGCGCCGGCAGCGAGGCGGGCGACCGCGTCCGTGCTGCCGAGGATCGCGACCGCGTGGCCGGCCAGCGCCTGCATCAGCAGGGCGTCGTTGCTCACGGCGAAGCGTAGTAGCGGCGCGGGCGTGGGGAGCAGGGCGGCGAGCCTGGCATCGAGGACCGGCGCCTCCGCGTCGAGCAGCGCCTGGCAGCGCTCCGCCGTGACGCGCAGCGCCACCGCGAATTCCGCCCCGAAGGCGGTCAGCACGCTGCCGTGCCCCTTGGTCTTGACCGTGACGGCTCTGCCGAGGGTCTTCTCCAAGGCCGCGATGCGGCCCCAGGCCGAACGGTACGAAATTCCCACGCCGCGGGCCGCGCCCTGGACGGACCCTTCCTCGGCCAAGGCGTCCAAGAGCGCCAAGGCCGGTGCGATCGCGATCTCGCCGCCGGCGACGTGCAGGACGCCGCTGAACTGCAGGACAGAGTGCATATGCAACGCGATGCCTATTGAACTGGATGGCCTGCACATAGCATGTGGCCGGAACGGCGGTCACCCATTGGAGTCATGGTCGAGACATTTCAGGAGACGCTCTGGCGGCTTGCGACGCTCGATCCCGAGGTCGTGGCGATCGCTTGGCTTTCCCTGCGGGTCAGTCTCACCGCGGTCGCGATCGGCACGCTGCTGGGCGTTCCCGCCGGCGCGCTGCTGGGCGTGGCCGCCTTTCACGGGCGCGGGCCGCTCGTCGGCCTTCTGAACGCCCTGATGGGCCTTCCCCCGGTGGTGATCGGCCTGATCCTCTACCTCCTGCTGTCCCGCTCCGGACCACTCGGAAGCTTCGGCCTGCTCTTCACCCCGGGCGCCATGATCGCGGCGCAGGCCGTCCTCGTGACGCCGCTCATCGCCGCCCTGAGCCGGCAGGTGGTGGCCGATGCGGAGGGGCATCTCGGCGAGCAGCTTCGCTCGCTGCGGCTGCCGGCTTGGCGCCGCGCCGCGACCCTCGTCTACGACGTGCGCTTCTCCCTCGTGACGGCGCTGCTCGCCGCCTTCGGCCGGGCGATCTCGGAGATCGGTGCCGTGCTCGTGGTGGGCGGCAACATCGCCGGCCACACGCGCACGATGACGACGGCGATCTCCCTTGAGACCCAGAAGGGCGACCTCTCCCTGGCGCTGGCGCTGGGGCTTGTCCTGATCGGCCTCGTCGTCGCCGTCAACGCCGCCGCCGCCGCCCTGCGCGCCTACGCGATGCGGGCCTACGGATGAGCGGCGTGCCGATCCTCATCGCGGGGCTCCGCTTCGCGACCGGCGGCATCACCATCCTCGATGGCGTCGATGCGACTCTTCCCGGCACCGGCATCACCGCGCTCGTCGGCCCGAACGGCGCGGGCAAGAGCGTGCTGCTGCGCCTCGTCGACGACCTGCTCGCGCCGAGTGCCGGGACGATCCGGATCGGCCTGCCCGGCGCTCCCCCCGTCCGGCGCGCCTTCGTCTTCCAGCGGCCGGGCTTCGTGCGGGCGAGCGCCGCCCGCAACGTCGCCCTCGCCCTGGCGCCCCTGCACTTGCGCCGCCGCGAGCGCGACGCCCGAACCGCCGCGGCGCTCGCCCGCGCCGGCCTGGAGGGGCGAGGCGGCGAACCGGCGACCCGGCTCTCCGGCGGCGAGCAACAGCGGCTCGCGCTTTCGCGGGCCTGGGCCACGCAACCGGACCTCCTCCTGCTCGACGAGCCGACCGCCAACCTCGATCCCACAGCCACCGAGCGCGTCGAGCGCATGATCGCGGCGATCGCCGAGGCCGGCACCAAGGTCGTCCTCGTCTCGCACAATCTCGGTCAGGTCGCCCGGCTCGCGGACGACATCCTCGTCCTGAGCGCCGGCCGGGCCGTCGAGCACGGGCCGACCCGCCAGGTCATCTCGCGCCCCAGCACGCCGGAAGCGCGGGCCTACCTCACCGGAGAATTGCCGTGGACCTCCTTCGCCGCAGCCTGCTGATCCTCGGGCTCCTCGCCCTCGGTCCCGTGCCGGGCGTCGCCCAGCCGGAGACCATCACGGTGGCCTCGACCACCTCGACCGAGCAATCGGGCCTGTTCCAATGGCTGCTGCCGAGGTTCACGGAGGCGAGCGGCATCGCCGTCAAGGTCGTGGCACTCGGCAGCGGACAGGCGCTGAACACCGCGCGCCGCGGCGATGCGGATGTCGTCCTGGTCCACGACAGGGCGGCGGAGGAGGCCTTCGTTGCCGAGGGCTTCGGGGTGAAGCGCCTTTCCCTGATGTACAACGACTTCGTCATCGTCGGCCCGGCCTCCGACCCCGCGGGCATCGCAGGCCGCGGGGTCATCGAGGCGCTGAAGGGGATCGCGGCGGCCAGGGCCTCCTTTATCTCCCGTGGCGACCGCTCCGGCACCCATGCGGCGGAGCTGCGCTACTGGAAGGAGGCCGGCCTCGATCTCGGGTCTGTGCGCGGCGAGTGGTACAGGGAGGTCGGCCAGGGCATGGGGCCGGCCCTGAACACCGCCGCAGCCGCCGACGCCTATCTCCTCGCCGACCGGGGCACCTGGCTCTCGTTCAAGAACCGCGGCCCGCTGAAGATCCTGGTCGAGGGCGACAGGCGCCTGTTCAACCAATACGGACTCATGCTGGTGAACCCGGAGAAGCACCCGCACGTGCGGGCGAGGGCAGGCCAGGCCTTCATCGACTGGCTCGTCTCGGCGCCGGGTCAATCCGCGATCGCGGGCTACAGGATCGGCGGCGAGCAGCTGTTCTTCCCCAATGCAGGGGTGCCCGGCGGGCTGTGAGACCATGAAAGCCGGGTCGCCGCCTTGACGCCCCCTCGCTTCGCGCGTGACATATTGGAAAGGCGCGCCCGGTTCAGGCGCCGCGTTCGGGAGAAGCGTGTCATGAGAGGTTTCGGCGTCGCGGCGCTGTTCGCGTCGGTTGCCCTGCTGCCGGGGCTTGCGTCGGCTCAAGAGGCGGCGCGGTCGGGCAAGCCGGCGAACGTCTGCACGGAGCTCACCGCCTTCCTGCATCCTCCACCGCCCCAGCCAGCCGCGGCGACGCCGCCGACGCCGACCGCCGTCCAGGCTCCGTCGCCGAATGCCGCAGCTCCGAAGCCGCCTGCGGCCGGCGAGCCTCAGCAGAGTTCCGGCCTGAGCGGGCCGGTTCCGAACTCGGGCCCCGGCGCGGCGGGTCCGCAGGGCGCGACCCAGAATACCGCGGCGCCTTCCGGTGCCGGCGCGCCTCAGGCCGCCGCACCGCCGGCCCAGCCACCCGCACCGCCGGCCCAGGCGGCCGCGCCCGCGGCTCCCGCCGCGCCGGCCGCTCCGCCGCCGAAGAAGCCGACGCCTGAATCGATCGAGCGGGCCGATGCCGCCGCCCGCAGCAACGACATCGCGGCCTGTCAGGGCGTCGCACGTGAGATCCGGCGTGCCGGCGTGCCCATGCCTGCGCCGCTGATGGCGCTGGCCGCCATGGACCTCAAGCTGCTCGAAGCCGCCAAGTAGCGGCGCGGTCCTACAGCCGCGCCAGAAGCTCCGCCTTCTTGGCGGTGAATTCCTGCTCAGTCAGCACGCCCTTGCGGTGAAGTTCCGCGAGCCGCTCCAGCGTGGACAGGATGTCGCCCTGGACGGTGGGCGGCGTCGGCACATCGGCGGGAGGGGAGGGCATCGAGGGCGGCGACGGCCTGCTCGGCTCCGCAGGTACCGGTGCCACCGCGGGACCGGACCCGTCGAGTTGCGTCAAGGCGGCGAGGTCCACGGCGCCGCCCCGCCCGGTGAAGCGGAGGCTCTGGCCGCCGCCCTGCGCCTGGGACACGCCGCTGATTTCGTGCTCGCCGGTATCGTAGACGGCGAGCCGGCCGTCGATCTCCACGGCGAGCCTGCGGTGCCGCGGGAAGTAGGCGTAGCGCATAGCGTTCTGGGCGCCCGAGGTCGCCGGCTGCCCGAGTTCGGGCGGCCACCAGCCTCCGCCCCTGGCCTCGCCCCAGGCGGCGACGGGCAGGGAGCGGGAAAGCTCATCGCACAGGGCGGCCACCCGCGCCTTGAGCCCGGAATCGAACATCTGGCCGATCATGATCATGCCGCCCGCCGACCACTGGCCAAAGCCGCCGAGATCGGGATGGTCGAACTGCGCCATGGTGCCGTGGCCGGCCTCCAGGGCGCGGAGGAGGTGACGGACCGCCTCCAGGCTGACGCCGTGCCGATCGGCCACGGCCCGCAATCCGGCGGCGGGGCGGTCGGGATCTTCGTCGGTCATGGCCTTCGCTCCTTGGGCTTCGGTCGGCGACAAGCACTGTCCGCGGAACGCTGATCACCCACAGGCTCTGTCGCGAACGCCGCGCGTCCGCGGCCGTTCCGGCCGGGCCGCGGCGACCGCCCGCCCAGCGCACCGCGGCAAAAATTTCCCGGCGCCCGGACCTTCCGCGCAAGCGTAAGCGTTCCGTCAGCCGTGGGAGTACGACGCCCCTCGCGGCGATCCCAACACATCAACCGGCAACCGGAGCGAACATGGCCGACGACACGGGCTTCGAGACGCAGACGACTTCGCTGGTCCGCGCCGCGCGCTCGCGCATCCGGGAGGGCCTGCCCTATCCTCTGGGCGCCAATTGGGACGGGCTCGGCGTCAACTTCGCCCTGTTCTCCGCTCACGCGACCAAGGTCGAGCTCTGCCTGTTCGACGATGCCGGCGAGCGCGAGATCGAGCGGATCCCGCTGCCCGAATACACCGACGAGATCTGGCACGGCTACCTGCCCGACGCGCGGCCCGGCACGATCTACGGCTACCGCGTGCACGGTCCCTACGAGCCGCGTGCCGGTCATCGCTTCAACCCGAACAAGCTCCTCATCGACCCCTACGCCAAGGGTCTCGTCGGTTCGATCACCTGGAACCCGGCCCTCTTCGGTTACCAGATGGAGAGCGGCGACGACCTCACCTTCGACGAGCGGGATTCGGCACCCTTCACCCGGCGCTCGCGCGTGATCGATCCGGCCTTCACCTGGGGGCGGGACCGCAAGCCGCATATCCCGTGGGAGAAGACGATCTTCTACGAGACCCACGTGAAGGGGTTCACCAAGCTGCACCCCGCCGTGCCCGAGCGCCTGCGCGGCACCTATGCGGGCCTGAGCAACCCGGCGGTGCTCGACTACATCAAGAGCCTCGGCGTAACCTCCGTGGAGCTCCTGCCGGTCCACGCCTTCGTGCAGGACGATTACCTGCAGCAGAAGGACCTCGTGAACTACTGGGGCTACAACACGATCTCGTTCTTTACCCCCGCCCGCCGCTACGCCGCCGTGCCGGACTTCGCCTTCTCGGAGTTCAAGGAGATGGTGGCCCGCATGCACGGGGCCGGCCTCGAGGTGATCCTCGACGTCGTCTACAATCACACCGCGGAGGGCAACGAGCGCGGGCCGACGCTGTCCTTCAAGGGCGTCGACAACACCTCCTACTACCGGCTGCTGCCGGGCGATGCGCGCTACTACATCAACGACACCGGCACCGGGAACACCTTCAACCTGTCCCATCCGCGCGTGCTGCAGCTCGTGACGGACAGCTTGCGCTACTGGGCCACCGAGATGCGGGTCGACGGCTTCCGCTTCGACCTCGCCACCATCCTGGGGCGCGAGCCGCACGGCTTCGACGAGGGCGGCGGCTTCCTCGATACCTGCCGGCAGGACCCGGTGCTGAACGGCGTCAAGCTCATCGCCGAGCCCTGGGATTGCGGCCCCGGCGGCTACCAGGTCGGCGGCTTCCCGCCGGGCTGGGCGGAGTGGAACGACCGCTTTCGCGACGACGTGCGCGGCTATTGGCGGGGTGACGCCGGCCTCTTGCCGTCGCTCGCCGCGCGCATCACGGGCTCGGCCGACAAGTTCGACAAGCGCGGGCGCAAGCCCTGGGCCTCGGTCAACTTCATCACGGCCCACGACGGCTTCACGCTGAACGACACGGTTTCGTACAACGAGAAGCACAACCTCGCGAACGGCGAGGAGGGACGCGACGGGCACTCGCACAACCTGTCCTACAATTACGGCGTCGAGGGACCGACCGACGATCCCGAGATCCGCGCCGTGCGACTGCGCCAGATGCGCAACATGCTGGCGACCCTGTTCCTGTCGCGGGGCACGCCGATGCTGCTGGCCGGCGACGAGTTCGCGCGCAGCCAGGGCGGCAACAACAACGCCTATTGCCAGGACAACGAGGTCTCCTGGGTCGACTGGGGTGCGATCGGCCACGACGAGCGCGACCTCGCCGCCTTCACGCAGCGGCTGATGCACCTGCGCGCGGCGCTGCCGATCCTCACCCGCGGACGCTTCCTCACGGGCGCCTTCGACGAGGATCTCGGGGTCAAGGACGTGACCTGGCTGTCGCCGACGGGCGAGGAGATGACGCCGGAGAACTGGGGCCAGGGTGAGGCGCGCTCGATCGCCGTCCTGCTCGATGGGCGGGCGCAGGCCACCGGCATCCAGCGCCGCGGCAGCGATGCGACGCTCCTGCTTCTCTACAACGCCTATCACGACATGGTCTCGTTCACGCTTCCCGCCTCCCTCGGCGGCGCGGCCTGGACCCGGCTCCTCGACACCAACCTGCCCGACGACCAGAAGGCAGCCGATGTCGGGATCAGCGAGCGCTACGACGTCACCGGCCGCTCGATGCTGATGTTCGTGCTCCGTCCGGAATCGACCAAGGGCGAGGCGGTGAGCGAGGGGGAGCGCTCCTACCAGCACGTCATGCAGGCTTTCGAACGGGCCAACATCGACAGCGTGCGCTTCGGCGTGGCGGAGGAGTGACCTGAGGCGTCGCTCTCCGACGGCGCCGATGCGGCGCTTCGACGGGATGCGTCGACCGCGAACCGGTGCCAAGGATCGGCGGTTGACGTCCCGAACAAGCCTCGCCCGCCTGCCGGGCCGTTCAGCCGCGCCGACGCTCGTCTTGGCGGCTGAGCCGGCGTGAGCCGGAGTGGGGGCGTCAGAGGGAGGGCGGCATGCCCCAGGGCGACAAGTCGAAATACACGGACAAGCAGGTGCGCAAGGCCGAGCACATCATGGACTCGTACGTGGAGCGCGGCGTGCCGGAGAAGGAGGCCGAGTCGCGCGCCTGGGCCACGGTCAACAAGGACGACGGCGGCGGCAAGCATCCCGGCGGGTCTGGCCGGGGCAAATCTACTGGCCACCCCGTCGCGCATCGTGGCGGCGCCGTCGGCGGCAAGGCGTCTGCTTCGCGGACGGCGGAGCAGCGCTCGGCTTCCGCGAGGAAGGCGGCGGAGACGCGGAAACGCAACGCGGCGAAGGGTTAGCGCGGAACCTTCCCTCCCCCGCAAAGGGGGGAGGGTTCGGCGAACCCTTACGCCATCGCGGTCTTCAGGTGCTCGTCCACCTTGTCGAGGAAGCCCGTGGTCGAGAGCCACTTCTGGTCGGGGCCGACGAGGAGGGCGAGGTCCTTGGTCATGAAGCCCTTCTCGACCGTGTCGACGCAGACCGTCTCGAGGGTGTTGGCGAACTTCGCCAGGTCCGCGTTGTCGTCGAGCTTGGCCCGGTGCGCGAGGCCGCGGCTCCAGGCGAAGATCGAGGCGATGGAGTTCGTGCTCGTCTCCTTGCCCTTCTGGTGCTCGCGGTAGTGGCGCGTCACCGTGCCGTGGGCGGCCTCGGCCTCCACGGTCCGGCCGTCGGGGGTGAGCAGCACCGAGGTCATCAGGCCGAGCGAGCCGAAGCCCTGTGCGACCGTGTCGGACTGGACGTCGCCGTCGTAGTTCTTGCAGGCCCAGACGTAGCCGCCCGACCATTTCAGGGCCGAGGCGACCATGTCGTCGATGAGCCGATGCTCGTAGACGATCCCGAGGGCGTCGAAGCGCGACTTGAACTCGTTGTCGAACACCTCCTGGAACAGGTCCTTGAAGCGGCCGTCATAGGCCTTGAGGATGGTGTTCTTGGTCGAGAGATAGACCGGATACTTGCGGTTGAGACCGTAGTTCAGCGAGGCCCGGGCGAAGTCGCGGATCGAGTCGTCGAGGTTGTACATCGCCATCGCGACGCCGGCCTCGGGGAACTTGAAGACCTCCTTCTCGATCACGGTGCCGTCCTCGCCCTCGAACTTGATCGAGAGACGGCCCTTGCCCGGCACCTTGAAGTCGGTGGCGCGGTACTGGTCGCCGTAGGCGTGGCGTCCGACCACGATCGGCTGCGTCCAGCCCGGCACCAGGCGCGGCACGTTCTTGCAGATGATCGGCTCGCGGAAGATGACGCCGCCGAGGATGTTGCGGATGGTGCCGTTGGGCGACTTCCACATCTCCTTCAGGCCAAATTCCTTCACCCGCTGCTCGTCGGGCGTGATCGTGGCGCATTTCACGCCGACGCCGTGGCGCTTGATCGCGTTGGCCGCATCGATCGTGACCTGGTCGCCCGTTGCGTCCCGGTGCTCGACGCCGAGGTCGTAATATTCGAGGTCGACGTCGAGATAGGGATGGATGAGCTTGTCCTTGATCTCGGCCCAGATGATCCGGGTCATCTCGTCGCCGTCGAGCTCGACGACCGGGTTCGCCACCTTGATCTTCGACATGGTGCTCACAAGCCTTTCTCGAACCGCGCGGTCGAGGGAGGGGCCGCGCCGCGTGCGGGCGTCATAGCGCGGTGCACAACGACGCGAAAGGCGTGCCTGCGGCCCACGACCTGTGAGCGGAAAATCCTGGCCGAGGCTAGACATCCGCGCCACTGACGGGAATCTGCGCCCTCCTTCACGAAGAACGGCGGATATCATGAGCGAGCGCATCATCCTGCGGGCCGGCGAGGCTCTGGTCGCGGGCGGACCGCCCAACACCGCTTCCGAGCCCGAGGTGATCATCGGAGAGCTCGACGGGCCGGTCGGCACTGCGCTCGCCACGCTAACGGGCGATCAGGTCGTCGGCCACAGCCGCGTCTTCGCGCTCCTCAACACCGACATCATGGTGCGGCCGGTGACGCTCTGCGTCTCGAAGGTCAGCGTCGAGACCTCGAAATACACCTCGATCCTGATGGGCACGGTCCAGTTCGCGATCGCCAACGGCGTGCTCGACGCGGTGCGCGCCGGCTACATCCCGAAGGACCGCGCCAACGATCTCGGGATCATCTGCTCGGTCTGGCTCAGCCCCGGCGTGATCGAGGCCGAGAGCGTCGATCACAAGGCTTTGTTCGAGATCCAGCGCAAGGGCATGACCGAGGCGATCCGCAAGGCCATGGCCAACGAGCCCTCGATCGACTGGCTCCTCGAGAACCAGGACAGGATCGTCCACAAGTACTACCAGATGGGCCTCGACGGAAAGATCTGAGCGCGGGCCGATGCCCCCTCCGAGCGCCGCGCCCGTCGTCATCCTGGTCGAGCCGCAGCTTGCCGAGAACATCGGCATGACGGCTCGCGCCATGGCGAATTTCGGCCTGTCCGAATTGCGGCTCGTGGCGCCCAAGAACGGCTGGCCGAAGAAGGGCGTGCGCGAGGCGGCCTCGGGCGCGACGCATGTCCTCGACGGCGCGGCGATCTACGCCACCGTGCCGGAGGCCATCGCGGACCTCCACCGCGTGCTGGCGACGACGGCACGTGAGCGCGGGCAGATGAAGCGGGTCTTCGCGCCGGACGAGGCGATGGCGGATGTCGGGGCCCGAGCCGGCCAGCGGGTCGGCATCCTGTTCGGCCGCGAGCGGGTGGGGCTGACGAACGAGGAGGTCTCGCTTGCCGACGCCATCATCACCTTCCCCGTCTCGCCGGATTTTCCCTCGCTCAACCTCGCCCAGGCGGTGCTGCTGGTGGGATACGAGTGGCGCCGCACGGCCGGCCTCGCCCGGCTGCCCTTCACGGGCGAGATGCTGTCGCCCCCGGCCACGCGCGAGGCGCTGCTCTCGCTGTTCGCGAGCCTCGAAGAGGCGCTGGATGATGCCGGGTTCTACCCCCCGGAGAAGCGCGACGTCATCGCCCGCAACATGCGCGACATGCTCCACCGCATGGCGATGACGGAGCAGGATGTGCGCACCTTCCGGGGCGCTCTGCGTACCCTTCGGCGCAAGCGCGGCGATCCGGCAGCGTCTTAACCCGGATCATACACATTGCCGTGATTGTCGGGCGGCATGTGCTCCGACCGACTCAGCATCATAGGCGGCGAGTTCGCCGCGCCCGAGCGGGAAGCGGCGTTTCAGGCCGAGCGCCTGCCGGAGACGCGGCGCCACGCCCGGCTGATCTTCGCCGCCGGGGCGTTCCTCTACGCGCTGATCATCGGGTCTGACTGGTACTACGCCGATCGTGGAGGGTTCTGGGAGACGTTTCCGCTCCGGCTCGCGATCATGGCGACCTCGATGGCTTCGTTCCTCGCAGCCCGTAGCGTCGCAACCTTCCCGCGCCTCCAGGGCATCCTGCTCGCCTGGGCGCTCGTCACGACCGTGGCCGTCGCCGCCCTCTGCACGCTGCGCCCCACGATCGACCCCTTCGTCACCTTGATCCTTCCCGCGATCTACCTGCTCGTCATTCCGATGAGCTTCCGGTGGACGTCGCTCAGCGCCCTGTTCTGTGCGGTGGCCCTGCTCACGGTGCACGTCCTGCGGTCGATGCCCGCGATGCCGGTGGCGCTCGTCGCGTCCGTCGCCGTGGTCAACACCGCGCTGGTGCTTCTCCTCGTCCGCGGGAACAGGCTGCGGCGGATGGAATGGATGGCGGCCGAGGCCGGACGCCGCGCCAATGACGAACTGGCGGAGAACCGCCGCCTGTTCGAGACGATGTTCAAGGCGGTACCGATTCCGATCGTGGTCTCCTCCGCGGCGACAGGCCGGATCGCGAGCATGAACGATGCCGCTCTGCGCTTCTTCGGGATTGATGGGAGCGAGGCCCTAGGGACCATCACCACGCGCGACCTGACGCCGATCCAGGCACGTCGGCGGGTCCAGGCCGAGATCGAGCGGGAAGGCACCGTCCGCGATCTGGAGATCCCGGTTCATTCGGCCGGGGGCGTGGAAAGCGACGTTCTGATCTCGGCCGAGGAGGTGGAACTGGGCGGGGAGCTCTGCGTCGTGTCGAGCCTCGTCGACATTACGAACCGTAAGCGCGCCGAACAGGCGGTCCGCGAGGCCGCGCACCACGATGCGTTGACGGGTCTGCCGAACCGGGCCCTGTTCCAAGTCACCCTCGATGCCGCCCTGGCCTCGGCCGAGGCTGCGGGCTCGCATGTCGGCCTCGTTCTGATTGATCTCGACGCCTTCAAGGAGGTCAACGACACCCTGGGGCACGAGGCCGGCGACACCCTGCTCAAGGAGGTCGCACGCCGTCTCGCCGGCACCTTGCGGCCGGGCGAACTCGTTGCACGGCTGGGGGGCGACGAGTTCGTGGTCATCTCACCCTGTGAGGTTGACGCGGAACAACCGTCCTGTCGACTTCACGCGCTCGCTGAGGAGATCCACGCGGTGCTGAGCCTCGGCTTGCCGATCGCCGGCCGGACCGTGGTGCCGCAGGCAAGCCTCGGGCTCGCGCTGTTTCCCGAGCATGCCGGCAACGCGGCGGACCTCTTCACGAACGCCGACCTCGCCCTTTACGCGGCGAAGGGCGCTGGCCGAAACCGTGCCACGATGTTCACGCCCGTCCTGCGAGTACGCATCGAGGAGCGGGTCACCGTGATCCGGGAGATGCGCATCGCGCTCCAGGAGGGCGGCCTCCTCCCGCATTATCAGCCGAAGGTCGACCTGCAGACGAACGACATCGTCGGCTTCGAGGCGCTGGCGCGCTGGTGCCATCCCACGCGCGGCCTGCTCGCGCCCTTCGCCTTCGCCGACGCGTTCGACGATCCCGAGATCGGCGCCGCCCTGGGCCGGTGTCTGATGCGGCAGATCTTCGCCGATGTCGCGGGCTGGGTCGGGGCGGGTCTCGATCCCGGCCGCGTGTTCATCAACCTGTCCTCGGCGCAGTTCGCCGAAGCCGACTTTGCGGAGAGCCTGCTCGCCGATCTGGCGAGCGCCGGCCTCGACCGCGATCGGATCGGTGTGGAGGTGACGGAGACCGTCCTGCTCGGCGGCCACGGCGACCGGGTCGCGCCCGTCCTGGAGACGCTCCACCGGGCCGGGATCCGCGTCGCGCTCGACGATTTCGGCACGGGCTACGCCTCGCTGACCCACCTGAAGCAGTACCCGGTCGACGAGATCAAGATCGACCGCAGCTTCGTGCGCGACCTCGAGCGCGACGCCGACGACGCGGCCATCGTCGCGGCCGTGCTGCAGCTCGGTCTCAGCCTCGGCCTCGCCGTCACGGCCGAGGGCGTCGAGACACCGGCCCAGGCCCGCTTCCTGAAGGGTCAGGGTTGCGCCTGTGCGCAGGGCTATCTCTACAGCAAGCCGATGCCGCCGAGCCGGGTGCCGTGGTTCCTGGCGAACCGCCCCGACCTCGCCTTCGATACGTCGTTGCCGACGGGCGAGCTGAAGATCGCCTGAGGCTCAGCCGACCTGCGCCAGCGCCTGGGCGATGTCGGCGATGAGGTCTTCCACGTTCTCCAGCCCGACCGAGAGGCGGACCGCCTCCGGTCCGACGCAGGCCGCGCGCTTGTCCGCGTCGTCGAGCTGCCGGTGCGTCGTCGTCGCGGGGTGGATCGCCAGCGACTTGATCTCGCCGATGTTCACGAGGTGGGAGATCAGCTCCAGGGACATGATGAACTTCACCGCGGCCGGCTCGCCGCCCTTCAGGGCGAAGGTGAAGATCGAGCCCGGACCCTGCGGGACGTAGCGGGCGGCGAGCGCCTCGCCGGGCTGGCCGGGCAGGGCGGGGTAGCTCACCCATTCGACCGCGGGATGGTCCTTCAGGTAGGCCGCCACCGCCTTGGCATTCGCGCAGTGGCGCTCCATCCGCAGGGGCAGCGTCTCGATGCCGGTCAGCGTCAGGAAGGCGTTCATCGGCGAGAGGCCGGGGCCGAGGTCGCGCAGGCCGAACAGGCGACAGGCGACGGCGAAGCTGATCTCCGGAAAGCGCTCCGTGATCACCAGGCCGTCGTAATCGGGCCAGGGCTCGTTGATGAGATTGTAGCGCGAACCTGCCGCCTTCCAGTCGAAGCGGCCGGCGTCGCAGATCATGCCGCCGATGGTCTGGCCGGCGCCGCCCAGGAACTTCGAGGTGGAATGCACCACGATGTCGGCGCCGTGCTCGATCGGCCTGATGAGAGCCGGGGAGGCGAGGGTGTTGTCGACGACGAGCGGCAGGTTGTGGCGGCGCGCCACCTCGGCGATGCCCTCGAGGTCCATCACGGTGGCGCAAGGGTTGACGATCGACTCGCAGATGATCGCCTTGGTGTCCGGCGTGATCGCCGCCTCGAAGTCTGCCGGCGTCAATCCTTTCGCGAATTGCGGCTTGAGATCGTAGCGCCCGTCTAGGCGGCGCATCAGGCCGAGCGAGCCGCCGAACAGACGGGACGACGCGACGTAGGCGTCGCCGCTCTTCATCAGCGTCATCAGGACGAGCAGCACCGCGGATTGCCCGGAGGAGACGGCCACGGCCGCCTTGGCACCCTCCAGCGCGGCGACGCGGCGCTCAAGCGCGGCGACCGTCGGGTTCGAGCCGCGGGAATAGGAGAAGCCGGTGCGGCGCATCGCGAAGATGTCCGCCGCCTGCTCCGTCGACTCGAACACGAAGCCGTTCGTGAAGTAGATCGGCTGCACCCGCGCGCCGGTCGCCGGATCGGGCGCGGCGCCGGCATGGACGGCCTGCGTCGCGAAGCGGTGGGTCGTTGTCTCGGTGGCCATCGGGGGCCTTCCGTCAGGAGAAAGGGATCAGGCGGCGCGCCGGGTGAAGGCCCGCAAGGTCCGCACCAGTGTCGTCGGCTCGTAGGGCTTGGGGATGAAGCGGGCGCCGTCCGGCATGTCGTGCGGCCCGGGCGTGCCCATGCCGGAGACGACGAGGACGGGTATCGCCGGCCAGCGATGCGCCACGAGGCGGGCCAGCGCGAAGCCGTCCATCGAGCCCTGCGGCATGTCCACGTCGGTCATCAGGACCTCGACGTCGTCGCGGTTCTCCAGAACCTTCAAGGCCTTGTCGGCATGGGAGGCCTCGACCACCGTGAAGCCCGCCTCGCTCAGCGTATCCGAGGCTTCCATCAGAAGCAGGCCGTCGTCTTCGACGAGGAGGACGACGGGCGGTTCGGGAGGCTGCTGCGTCATCGGTGGCGTGTCGATCTCTCAGGTGCCGTTTGGCGGGGCCTATTCCCCGTGGCCGGACGCGTCAAGAACGGGGCCCGGCCCTGGGGTCGCAGGCGCCCCGGCGCGTGCGCCGAGCGCCCAGCCCGTGATGAAGATTCCCGCGATCACCGCGCAGCCGACAAGGCCGTCGCTGAGATACGCCGCCCATTCGAAACCCGACATTCCCGCCCCTCCGGTGACGGTGGGGAGCTTGGAGGCGTCATGGTAAATGGCCGGTTAACGCGAACGATCTCAGGCGCTTAGCGCTGAATTCAGGTCGTCGATCAGGTCCGCGGGGTCCTCGATGCCGATGGACAGCCGGACGACCTCCGGCCCGGCGCCCGCGGCCGTCTTCTGCGCGTCGGTGAGCTGGCGGTGGGTCGTCGAGGCGGGATGGATCACCAGGGAGCGGGTGTCGCCGATATTGGCCAGGTGCGAGAAGAGCTGCAGGTTCGAGACGAGCTTGACGCCCGCCTCGTAACCGCCTTTCAGGCCGAAGGTGAAGACCGCGCCGGCTCCGTTGGGCGTGTAGCGCCGAGCGAGCTGGTGGTAGCGGTCGGTCTCGAGGCCCGGATAGCTGACCCAGGAAACGGCCTCGTGGCCCTGAAGATGGGTGGCCACGACGAGGGCGTTGTCCGAGTGGCGCTGCATGCGCAGGGGCAGGGTCTCGATGCCGGTCAGGATCATGAAGGCGTTGAAGGGCGAGAGGGCCGGCCCGAGGTCGCGCAGGCCCAGCACCCGGATCGCGATGGCGAAGCCGAAATTGCCGAAGGTCTCGGACAGGACCATGCCGCCGTATTCCGGCCGCGGCCCCGACAGCATCGGGTAGCGGTCGTCCCCCGCCCAGGGGAAGGTGCCGCCGTCGACGACGAGCCCGCCGATCGAATTGCCGTGGCCGCCCAGGAACTTGGTGGCCGAGTGCACGACGATGTCGGCGCCGTGCTCGAAGGGGCGGATGAGGTAGGGAGTCGCCATCGTGTTGTCGACGATGAGTGGGATGTTGTGGCGCCGCGCGATCTGCGCGATCGCCGCGATATCGGTGATGACGCCGCCCGGATTGGCGATGCTCTCGATGAAGATCGCCTTCGTGCGCGCCGTGATCGCCCGCTCGAACGACGACGGATCGTCGGTGTCGGCCCAGACCACGTTCCAGCCGAAGTTCTTGTAGGAATGGTTGAACTGGTTGATCGAGCCGCCGTAGAGCTTGTTGGCGGCCACGAACTCGTCGCCCGGCTGCATCAGGGCGTGCATGGTCAGGAACTCGGCCGCGTGGCCCGAGGCGACCGCCACCGCGGCCGTGCCGCCTTCGAGCGCCGCGATGCGCTCCTCCAGCACGGCGTTGGTCGGGTTGGTGATGCGGGAATAGATGTTGCCGAAGGCCTGCAGCCCGAACAGCGAGGCGGCGTGGTCGACGTCGTCGAACACGAAGGACGTCGTCTGATAGATCGGCGTCGCCCGTGCCCCCGTCGTCGCATCGGGCGCCGCGCCGGCATGGATCGCCAGAGTGTTGAAGCCGGGGAGACGGTCGGTCATGGGCTGCTCCTGGGAACCGTCATCCGCTCGCTCGCGGCGCACGGCCCGTCCATCATCCGCTGAAAAGAACGAGGGTTCTTTATGGCGGACGCGTGATGGGCGTCAAGGTAACGCCTCGTCGCTGCGGAGGATATCGCAAAGCGGCGTGACAACCCCCGCTTTGTCATCCCGGGGCGCACTAGGCGAGTTTGGGACCTGGAACCATCGGTGGTTCTTCAGTTTGCCGCGTCGGCGGCTCTAGATCCCAGCCTCCACTGCCCGGCCCCGGGACGACAAGTGGGGTGGCGCGAGGAAGCCGCTCACAGACGCCCCCGTGCGTCCACGCACACATTTCCGCCCCAATTCCTTTACGACCGGAACCACATCGCTGCGGCCAAGTTTACGCAGCAATCAAGGGGTCACGCAGCGCCGAAGGGCGCGCGAAAGGTCAAGGACATCAGGACCATGCGCCAGTCGCTCACCGTTTTCGCCGCCATCGTCGCCGCATCCCTCGTCGCGACGCCGCTGGTGATCAGCGCCTCGAACGCGCTCGCCACGCCCGACCGCGTCGAGACCGTTCAGATGCCCGCCGCCGTGACGCCGATCGAGATCGCTCCGGTCGCAGCGCCCCAGGGCGAGACCTGTGTGCGCAAGGTTCGCGTCGTCTATGCCGGCTATGCCGCCGCCGGCTGCTCGCCGGCCCGCTGATCCCGGCTCAAAGACCGTAGCGAGCCCAGGCCGCCCGCTCCGCGATCGCGGCCAGCGCCTCCTCGGCGAGTCCCGTGCTGCCCGGATTGGCACGCCGCAGCAGCCGCGCCACCAGCGAGCCCTGCTTCTCGGCGACGACCTTGAGCGCCACCTTCTCCCCGAACCGGGACCGCAGGACCGAACGCACGTCGCCGAGGCCGTCGACGAGACCGAGGCCGAGCGCCTGCCGGCCGGTCCAGACGGCGCCGGTGAACAGCTTCTCCTCGGGATCGAGCTTGGGCCTGCGTGCCGTGACGAGGGCCGTGAACAGCTCCTGGACGTCGGCCTGGATCACCTTGAGCCGGGCGACATCGGCCGGGTCCTCCGGGCGGAAGGGATCGAGCATGGCCTTGGCCTCGCCCTGCGTGTGGACGCGCCGCTCGACGCCGATGCGCTCGATCAGCCGGTCGAAGCCGAAACCCGCCGAGACGACGCCGATCGATCCGACGAGGGAGGCCGGATCGGCGTGGATCTCGTCGGCCGCGCAGGCGATCATATAGCCGCCCGACGCGGCGACATCCTCGACGAAGGCAAGGACCGGCAGCCCCTTCTCCGCAGCAAGCGACCGGATGCGCTGATGGATGAGGTGCGACTGCGCCGCCGAGCCGCCCGGCGAGTTGATGACGAGGGCGACCGCCGCGACACCCGGCATGGTGAAGCCGCGCTCCAGGCTGCCCGCGACCCCTGCCATCGAGAGCCCCGAGCGGAAGGGGGAGACCGCGCCGATCGCGCCGCTGAGCCGGATCACCGCGACCCGCGGCGGTCGCTCGCGCCAGCGGCGGGGCAGGAGGGCGCGAAGGCGGGCCGGGATCTCGATCGGCATGGGTGGTGTCAGCTCGGGCTCATGATCGAGGCTCGCGGCCCCGCCCTCCGAAACTCTGGTGCTGGGGAGTAGGAATCAAGGCGGCGGGACGATTTGCACCGGCGGACCTGATCAGGTTCGTCATCGCCTCAGGCGCGCACCACGGGCTTCGCCTTCACGGCGGCGGCGAGCGCCTTGAGGTGACGGTTGAGTTCGGCGATCTCGTTCAGCGCAATGGTCTTGTGGCCGTCCTTCACCGCCCGCTCGATGTCGCCGACATGGGCGGTGGCGATGCGCTTCAGTTCGGCGGCGAGTTGGTCCCGGGTCATCGGCGCTCCTGTCACGGCTCGGGGTACTCGGGTCGTGATAGGGCAGCATGCTTAACCGGCCGTTGTCGCAAGCCGCGGCGAGGCCACGCCCGCGCCGCGGCCGATGCCGCATTCGTGACCGGCCGTCCCGGGCCGATGCGGAGCTTCGATTCATCGCTGTGTCCCTCGCGTGACAGGCAAGAGCGGGCCTCTCCGCTACCGTGCGGCCGGGTCGGGGGACCTCGGGACGGACACGCCATCATGATCGCCAAGCTTCTCATTGCCGGCGCCGCATCGGCGCTCCTCGCCGGGACCGCCGCGGCCGCGGACCTGCCGCGCCGCGCTGCGCCGCCGCCGGCCTTCGTCCCGGTGCCCGTCTTCACCTGGACCGGCTTCCACATCGGGACGCACAGCTCCTACGCCTTCAGCGACCGCCAGACGATCCGCACCGTCGGCAACAACAACGGCGCCGGCGGCATCACCAACACGCAGCTGAACGTGGCGCAGGGCCGCCGCCCCGGCGCTTTCCGCTCGGAGCAGGACGGCTTCGGCAATATCGGCGGCGGGCTCGGCTACACCTACCAGTTCACCCCGGGGTCCGGCTTCGTGGTCGGCCTCGACGCCAACGTGACCTGGACGGACATCAGCAAGAGCTACGCCTATTTCGGGCCCGTCATCCCAGGCGTGAACGTGGCGCCGGACCCGAGCAACCTGCGCCAGCGCCTCGATTATCTCGGCACCGTGCAGGGCCGGCTCGGCTACGCCTTCGACCGCGTCCTCGTCTACGGAACCGGCGGCTTCGCTTACGGCAACGTCGCCTACGCCGCGAACTTCCTCAACCCGGCCGGGACGCTGGCCTATGCGGGCCGCTTCGACGGCATGGAGACGGGCTACGTCTACGGCGGCGGCATCGAGTACGCGATTCCCACCGACAGCTTCCTGGCACGGTTCAACTTCATCGGCAGCCTCATCGGCGCGCAGGCGATCACCCTGAAGGCCGAGTACCTGCGCTACGACCTCGGCAGCCGCAACGTGCTCGTGAACAGCACCGGCCTCACCGCAGCCACCGGCTCCTACACCTCGCGCTTCACGACCGAGGGCAGCATCGTGAAGGCCGGCTTCACCTATCGGTTCGGCAGCTTCTAGGGCCGCAAAGGTCCGCTAGGATCGCGGTCGAAAGAAAAAGCCCTGCTCGCGAGAGCAGGGCTTTTTCGTGCCGAACTCCTCGTGCTCAGCACACGACCCGGTTCAGGTCCGCCAGGGATGGGCCGGCAGCGCCGTGGTGCCGATCGCCCGGGCGCCGGCCTCGGCGACCGCGTGATCGTTCTCGACGCTCGAGCCGCTGACGCCGATGGCACCCGACATCACGCCGTCCTCGTCGACGATCGGGATGCCGCCCGGGAAGGTGATGAGGCCCTGGTTCGAGTGCTCGATCCCGTAGAGCGAGCCGCCGGGCTGCGAGAGCTTGCCGATCTCGCCCGTCGGCATGCCGAAGAACACGGCCGTCTTCGCCTTCTTCTGCGCGATGTCGATGGAGCCGACCCAGGCGTCGTCCATCCGGTCGAAAGCCTTCAGGTTCGCGCCCGAGTCCACGATGGCGATGCACATCTGCGTGCCGAGTTCCTTCGCCTTGGCGCGTGCCGCCGCGATGGCCTTGTGCGCGTCCTCGATCGTCACGTGCATGGATGTTTTCCCTCTTCAGCCAGAGCCATGCCAGACGGCACGACATCGGCCCTCTTCAACGACCGAGAGTCGCTCGCGTGCCCGCGGGCGACGGATGTCCGCATGCGCGTGTCCGGATCGAGGGCTGCCCGATCCGGACCAGCGGGGCGTGACCGGCGACGGAGCGCCGGCCGACGGCGCCCGGCTTACTTCGCCGCCATGGCGTTGGCCTTCTCGATCAGCGCCTCGGCCATGCGGATCGAGGCGATGTCGATGAGGCGGCCGTCGAGGGAGACGGCGCCCTTGCCGGCCTTGGCGGCCTCTTCCATGGCCTCAAGGATGCGGCGGGCCTTCTTCACCTCGGCCTCGGAGGGCGTGAAGACCTCGTTGGCGAGCTCGATCTGCGAGGGGTGGATCGCCCACTTGCCCTCGAAGCCGAGCGCGGCGCAGCGCCGGGCCGCCGAGCGGTAGCCGTCCGGATCGGAGAAATCGCCGAAGGGGCCGTCGATGGGCCGGAGGCCGTAGGCGCGGCAGGCCACCAGCATGCGGTTCTGGGCGAACAGCCAGGGATCCTGCCAATGGGTCTGGCGGTTGCCGGCCTCGTCCTTGTCGGTGAGCACGCTGAAATCGACGTTGACGCCGCCGATGACCGTGGAGCGGGCCCGGGTCGAGGCCGCGTAATCGGCCACGCCGAAGGACATCGCCTCGAGACGCGGCGAGGAGGTCGCGATCGCCTCCACATTGGCCATGCCGAGCGCCGTCTCGATCAGCACCTCGAAGCCGATCTTCTTCTCCCGCTTCTTGGCCTGCTCGATCTGCGTGACGAGCACGTCGATGGCGTAGACGTCGGCCGGCACGCCGACCTTGGGGATCAGGATCATGTCGAGGCGCGGGCAAGCCTCAACGATGTCGACGACGTCGCGGTACATGTAGTGGGTGTCGAGACCGTTGATGCGGATCATCATGGTCTTCGAGCCCCAGTCGATCTCGTTGAGCGCCTGGATGATGTTGGTGCGGGCCTTCTCCTTGTCGTCGGGCGCCACCGCATCCTCGAGGTCGAGGAAGATGACGTCGGCGGCGGAGGCGGCCGACTTCTCCATGAAGGTCGGGTTGGAGCCGGGAACAGCGAGTTCCGAGCGGTGCAGGCGCGGGGTGGCCTGCTGGATCAGGGTGAAGCTCATGGGTGTTTCCTTCCTTGCTTGAAGATCACGGCCGCGCGCCCCGCGCACCGCGTAAGGCGATGGTCAGCCCGTAGCGCCGAAACCGACGGCGATGCAATTGATCGACAGGAGCAGGGCGGATTTCACCGCCTCGCGCTTGTCCTCGTCCTCCTCGCTGCGGAAGCGTCGCAGCAATTCCACCTGCTCGCGGCTGACCTGGTTGATGGTCGGCAGGCGCCCGTTGAGGCGGTCGCGGAACAGGGGGAAGCGCTCGGCGAGCTCGCTGCCGCCGCTGACGCGCAGCGCCATCTCGCGGGTCAGCGCGTATTCCTGCTCGATCATCGGGAAGATCGTCGCGCGGGCGCCCTCGTCCGGCACGAGGCCGGCATAGTCGCGCGCGATCTCGAGATCGACCATCAGCAGCGTCTTCTCGACCTCGTCGAGGATCAGCCGAAACAGGCGGGATTCCGAGAAGAGTCGCCTGAGCTGCGCCTCACCCTGCGACCCGCGCACGTCGAGGAAGCTCTTCAGCCCTGAGCCGACGCCGTACCAGCCGGTGATGACGTGCCGGTTCTGGGACCAGGCGAAGACCCAGGGTATGGCGCGCAGGTCGCTCAGGGAGCGCGCGCCGAAGCGCCGGGCCGGCCGCGAGCCGATGTTGAGGAGCGCGATTTCGTCGAGCGGACTGGCCGACTGGAAATAGGTGACGAGATCCGGGTGCTGGATCAGGTTGACATAGGCCGCCCGCGAGGCGCCCGAGAGCGCCTCCATAGCATCGTCGAACTCGTTGCGAGGGAGCCGGGCCGCCTCACGCTCCGAGTTCAGCGCATGCGCGAACACACTGGAGGCCAGCAATTCCATTTGATAGGCGGCGGTGCCGCGATTGGCGTATTTGAACGAGACGACCTCGCCCTGTTCCGTGGTGCGGAAGCGCCCGTTGATCGAGCCCGGAGGCTGCGCCGCGATGGCCCGCGCGGTCGGCGCGCCGCCCCGGCTCACGGAGCCGCCGCGGCCGTGGAAGAAGGCGATGGGCACGCCCGAGGCCTTGCCGAGCTCGGTCAGCTTCGATTGCGCCTTGTAGAGCTCCCAGTTCGAGGAGACGAAGCCGCCGTCCTTGTTCGAATCCGAGTAGCCGATCATCACCTCCTGGACCCCGCCCTGCCAGCGGGTGGAGCGGCGCACCACGGGGATGGCGAGCAGCTCCTTCATGATGGTCGGGGCGGCGCGCAGGTCGTCGATGGTCTCGAACAGCGGCACGATGGGCAGGGGGCAGATCTCGGTGCCGGCAGCGTCGAGGAAGATCCCCGCCTCCTTCGCAAGCAGGTAGGCGCCGAGGATGTCGGGCACCGAGCGGGTCATCGACAGCACGAAGGCACCGAAGGCCTCGCGATCGAGCTGCTCGCGCATCTCGCCGACCAGCGCGAAGGTCTCCAGCGTCTCGCGGGCGTCGTCGGGCAGGGTCTCGAAGCTGCGGTCGCC
Organism: Methylobacterium iners; assembly: GCF_022179305.1. Lineage (GTDB taxonomy): Bacteria > Pseudomonadota > Alphaproteobacteria > Rhizobiales > Beijerinckiaceae > Methylobacterium > Methylobacterium iners. Next base: position 52,491 of record NZ_BPQP01000033.1, on the reverse strand, counting down.
CTGGCGTGGCCTGGCGAGCTCGGCCAGCAGCCACTTCTTCCATTCCGGCGAGTCGAGCTCCGGCGGCGTCCTGTTGGCGCCGTTGGCCTGCTGCCAGAGGGCGTGCAGGGTCTTGGTCGTGCGCGTCGTGTTCTCGCGCAGGTCCAGGCGGACGGTGGAGAAGCGGAAGATCTCGACCATGCGCCGGACCGGACGGACGAGGTCGGTGGCGAGCGAGGGGCACTTCGCGTCGGCGAGGCCCTGTTCCAGCACGCGCAGGTCGTTGATGAGCCCGTCGGCGCTCGGATAGTCGGGCCCCGTCGAGCGCGCGCCCTCGTTGCGGGCGATGGTCGCCTCGATCTTGCGCAACACGCAGGTGAGGAACTGGCGATAGGCCTCGCCGGGGTTGCGGCTGGCGATGGCGCGGCCGTCGCCGCTCTCGTAGAGCTGGTGGCTCAGCTCCTTCTTGAAGCTCGCCGGGACGGGCAGGGAGCGCTCGGTCAGCGACAGGGTCCGGCCGAGCGCGATGACGCCGTCGCGGTAGCGGCGGAGCGAGGCCAGGGCGTTGCGCTGCAGGGTCGTGCGCGTCACCGAGGCGGTGACGTAGGGGTTGCCGTCGCGGTCGCCGCCGATCCAGGAGCCGAACTGGAAGAAGGCCGGCACCTCGAACTTCTCGTCCGGGTAGTAGGCGGCCAGCGATTCCTCCAGCGAGTACAGGACCTCCGGCAGCATCTCGAACAGCGTCTCGTCGAAGAAGTGCAGGCCCCAGGCCACCTCCCGCTCGACGGTCGCCTTCTCCAGGTGCAGCTCGCCGGTCATCCACACGAGCTCGATCTGGTCGCGCAGCTCGTTCATCAGGCCGTTGCGCTCGCGCTCGGTCCAGCGCGGCAGTTCGAGCTCGCGCAGCACGAGGTAGATGCGGCGGAACTTCTCCAGCACCGTGACGCGCTTGCCCTCGGTCGGATGCGCCGTGATGGTCGGCCGGATGCGCAGGTCCTTGAGAAGGGCGTGGATCTCGCGGGCCTTGATCCCGGTCTTGACCGCCTCGGCCAGCACCGCACTGAAGCTGCCGCCGAGCTCGGCCCGGCCCTTCGTGCGCTCCACCTGCCGTCGCCGACGCATCGCCGCGTTCTGCTCGGCGATGGAAAGGAGCTGGAACCAGATGCCCTGGACCTGGAGGGCGCGGGCGAGCATCTCGGGCGTGAAGCGCGAGATATCGGCACGGCCGTGCAGCACGTCCTCGAGCTCGGGCTCGTGCCGGCGCGCGACTTCGAGGAGGGCATGGAACAGGATGTCGAGCGCCTCCTTCGAGGAGGTGCCCGTGATCACCGGGGGCGCGAAGGTGTGGTCGATGGCGCCGACCGGGGCGTGGAGAGTGTCTGTCATGGCCGAGCTTGCCTCACGCGCGACGGCAGCTCTCCTCCCCCTTGTGGGGAGGAGTTGGAGGTGGGGGTGGTTCCGCTTGGTGAGCGGCAGGGTCACTTAGCCACCCCCACCCCTACCCCTCCCCACAAGGGGGAGGGGGAAATGCACCGGTCAGGCCGCCCGCTTGGCCATCACCTGCGCCACGGTGGAGCCGAACTCGCCGGGGCTTGGCGCGACCGTGAGCCCGTAGCTCCTCATGATCTCCGCCTTCTCGGCGGCGCTGTCGCCGGTGGCGGAGATGATCGCCCCGGCGTGGCCCATGCGGCGGCCCTTCGGGGCCGTGAGGCCGGCGACGAAGCCGATCACAGGCTTCGTCATGTTCTCCTTGATCCAGGCCGAGGCCTCGGCCTCCTGCGGGCCGCCGATCTCGCCGATCATGAGGACCGCGTGCGTCTCGGGGTCCTGCTCGAACAGGGCGAGGTGATCGAGGAAGGAGGAACCGTTGATCGGGTCGCCGCCGATGCCCACCGAGGTCGAGATGCCGATGCCCTCGGCCTTCATCTGCGCGGCCGCCTCGTAGCCCAGGGTGCCGGAGCGCGAGATCACGCCGACATTGCCCTTGAGGTAGATGTGGCCGGGCATGATGCCGAGCATCGACTTGCCCGGCGAGATGATGCCCGCGCAGTTCGGCCCGACGACCATCGAGCGCTTCTCCTTGGGGTAGCGGCGCAGGTAGCGCTTCACCCGCATCATGTCCTGGGCCGGGATGCCGTCGGTGATCGAGCAGATCAGCGCGAGGCCGGCATCGGCCGCCTCCATGATCGCGTCGGCCGCGAAGGGCGGCGCCACGAAGGTGATGGAGGTGGTGGCCCCGGTCTGGCGCACCGCGTCCTTGACGGTGTTGAAGACGGGCAGGCCGAGATGGGTCTTGCCGCCCTTGCCCGGCGTGACGCCGCCGACGACGTTGGAGCCGTAATCCATCATCTCCTTGGCGTGGAAGGTGCCCTTATCGCCCGTGATGCCCTGGACGATGATCGGGGTCTTCTCGTCGATCAGAATGCTCATGCTGGTCTCCCGAACTTAATGCTTACGCTTGGCGGCGTCGCAGGCCTCGACGGCCTTGCGCGCCGCGTCCGAGAGGCTGTCGGCGGTGATGAGGTCGAGGCCGCTCTCGGCCAGGATCTTCTGGCCGGCCTCGACATTCGTGCCGGCCAGCCGCACCACGAGCGGCACGTCGATCTTCACCTCGCGCGCCGCCTGGATCACGCCCTGCGCGACCCAATCGCAGCGGTTGATGCCGGCGAAGATGTTGACGAGGATCGCCTTGACGTTGCGGTCCGAGAGGACGAGCCGGAAGGCGGTCGCGACGCGGTCCGGCGAGGCGCCGCCGCCCACGTCCAGGAAGTTCGCCGGCTCGCCGCCCGCGTGCTTGATCATGTCCATGGTCGCCATGGCGAGGCCGGCGCCGTTGACGATGCAGCCGATCTCGCCCTCGAGCCCGATATAGCTGAGATTGTGCTCGGCCGCCTGCGCCTCGCGCGGGTCGCCCTGCGAGGGATCGTGCATGTCGGCGATGTTGCCCCGGCGGAACATCGCGTTGTCGTCGAAGGACATCTTGGCGTCGAGCGCCAGCACGCGGTCGTCCTTGGTCACGACCAGCGGGTTGATCTCCAGCATGGTGCCGTCGCAGTCGCGGAACGCCCGGTAGGCGTTCATGATCGTCCTCACCGCGGCCGAGACCTGCTTGATGTTGAGCCCCAGCTGGAAGGCGATCTCGCGGGCCTGGAACTGCTGCAGGCCGACCGCCGGCTCGACCACCACCTGGATCAGCGCCTCCGGCTCCTTGGCCGCGATCTCCTCGATGTCCATGCCGCCGCGCTGCGAGGCGATGACGCGGACCCGCTCCGCCTTTCGGTCGAGCACGTAGCCGAGGTAGAGCTCGCGCTCGAAGGGATCGGCGGTCTCGACGTAGACGCGCTGGACGGGCTTGCCCTCTGGGCCGGTCTGCAGGGTGACGAGGCGCTTGCCGAGCAGATCCTTGGCCGCGTCGCGGACCTCGTTGTAGGTCCGGCAGAGCTTGATTCCGCCGGCCTTGCCGCGGGCGCCGGCATGGATCTGCGCCTTCACGACCCAGAACGAGCCGCCGAGTTCGGTCGCGGCATAGACGGCCTGGTCCGGGCTGAAGGCGACGGCCCCCTTGGGAACCGCGACGCCGAAGCTCGCGAGCAGCTCCTTCGCCTGATACTCGTGCACGTCCATGTCGAGACCTCCTGACGCTTCCTCGCGCGGACCATCCCGTAAAGTTCAATTCACGGGAAGCCCTGCGTCCTTAATAATTTTTTGCATTCTCTTTCAAGTCTGCCTTGAGGGGCAGTGGAATGCTTATTGAATTCAGTGAACCGGCTCAGTTCACCTTGGTCTTGACGATCTCATAGATGCGTTCGTTGAGCGGGCCTGCATCGCCGAGCAGTCCTTCGAGCTCCGACAGGCGCGCCTCGGCGAAGGCGCGGTCGTCGAGGCCCTTGGCGTTGACGTAGACGTTGAGCGCGGCGCTGCGCAGGCCCGCATGGGCGGAGAGCACGGCCACGCCCGCATCCGAGATGACGTTGAGATTGCCCTTCTCGGCCACGACCTGCGCGAGGTCGATCACCTGCCGGCAGACCCGGCAGCAGGCGAGCGGAACGTCGGTGGCGACCTTGAGCGCCTCCTGGATTTTTTCCGCCCGCGCGGCCTTCTCGTCGTCGGTTCCTTTCGGCAGCCCGTAGGCGGCCATGACGGCGTCAAAGGCCTCGACGTCGTCGGCGATCATGCCGGTGAGCTCGGCGCGCAGGGCCTCGGACTTCGCCAGGACCTCCCGAAGCTCGGCCTCGACCTCGACGTACTTCTTCTTGCCGATGGTTAGGTTGCACACCATGCTGAGCAGCGCGGCGCCCATGGCGCCGTGGATGGCGGCGGCACCGCCGCCGCCGGGCGTCGGGGCCGAGCTCGCCAGCCCGTCGAGGAAGCCCTGGATCGTCTCGTTGCCCGCCATGATCAGGCCATCGACTTGGCGAGGGCGTAGATCTCCTCGGCGTCGAACACCGTCTCGGTGTTCTCGAAGAGTTTGCCGACGCAGGCGCGGTGGAGCTTGAGCTTGAGGCCGCCGATGCCGAGGGCCCCGAAGACGTGCTTGCCGTGGCGTTCCTTGCCCTTGTCCATCGCCTCGATGCCGCCGAAGCCGAGCGGGGGCTGGGCGTTGTAATCGGCGATGAACGCGATGCTCGCCTCGTCCTTCCAGTCGGATTCGGCGAGCAGCTCGATGCCGATGGCGCCGGCCGCGAAGACGAGGTTGGCGCCCTTGACGACCTGGGCGCGCGACGCGGCATCCGGCGTCGCGGCGGCCGTGATGTTCACCTTGAAGCGCTTGTTGATCGCGTCGGCGGCCTCCTGGGCGCGAGCCTCCTGGCGGGCAGTCAGCACGACCTCGGCGCCCTCCCGGGCGAGCAGGGCCGCCGAGCGCATGCCCACGGGACCGGTCCCGGCCAGCACCACCGCCTTCTTGCCCTGGACGGAGCCCGCGGCCTTGACCACCAGCGCGACGCCGGCGGCGGCCGTGGTGTTGGAGCCGTTGGAATCGAGCATGCAGGAGACGCGGAAGGGCCCGAAGAAGCGCTTCTTCACCGCCTCAAACACCGCTTCGCCGGCCGCCATGTTGCCGCCGCCGACGAAGATGGCGGTGCCCTTCTTCTCGGAACCGCCGCGGGTGTAGATCGTGCCGTCGACCAGCGCTCCGACATTCTCCGTCGTGACGTTGCCGTAGCCGGTGATGTGGTCGGCGCCGCCATCGTAGCCGACCACCGTGTCGAACACGCTCGGGACCGGGTCGGTATCGAACTGGAACAGCAGTTTCTTGGTCATTTCGTTTCCTCTGCCCGCGTCACGGCGCGGTCGCTCTTTCTCAGTTGATTCAGCGTACTCGACGTAGCCGCCTTAGAGCCCTCGCCATTCCAGTGCGCCGCAGGCGAGCCCGGAACCCGGAACCGCCGGCGGTTCTCAGCCTGCCGCGTCAGCGGCTCTGGGTTCTGCTTCGCAGCCCTGGAATGACAAAGGGGGCGGTCTGTGACCCAGCCGCCTCCCTTAGGCCTCCACCACGTTCTGCGGCTTGCCCGCGACGAAGGCCTCGATGTTGTCCACGAGCTGGTCGGAAAGGATCTGCATCGCCTCCTTGCTCGCCCAGGCGACGTGGGGCGTCACGATGAGGTTGGGCAGGTCGAGGTCGCAGAGCACGTTGCCGGCCTTGGGCGGTTCGTTCACGACGACGTCGAAGCCCGCGCCGCCGATCGTGCCGGCCTTCAGCGCCTCGGCCAGTGCCTCCTCGTCGACGAGGCCGCCGCGCGCCGTGTTGATGAGGATGGCGTGCCGCTTCATCTTCGCGAGCTGCTCGCGGCCGATCATGTTCTTGGTCTCGGGTGTCAACGGCGCGTGCAGCGTGATGACGTCGGACTCGGTCAGGATCGTCTCGAAATCGACGAGGCCGTCCTGCGGGAAGACGTCGTAGGCGATGACCTTCATGCCGAGCGCCTCGGCCCGCTTGGCGATGGACTTGCCTAGCGCCCCGTAGCCGACGATGCCCAGCGTCGAGCCGGCGATGTCGTGGATCGGGTAGTCGAAGTAGCAGAACTGGGTCGACTTCGCCCAATCGCCCCGACGGACCGAGTTGGCGTAGGGCACGATGGCGCGGCGCAGCGCGAAGATGAGCGCGATGACGTGCTCGGGAACGGTGTTGAAGGCGTAGTTGCGGATGTTGACGACGGTGATGCCCCGCGCCTTGGCGGCGGCCTTGTCGACGACGTCCGTGCCGGTGGCGGCCACCGCGATCAGCTTGAGGTCGGGGAGCTGCGCCAGGGCCGCCTCGCGCATCGGCACCTTGTTGATGATCGCGATGGAGGCGCCCTGAAGGCGCGCGACGACGTCCTCCGGCGTCCAGGTCGACTCGTGCTCGATGTATTCGTGAGGAAAGCTGAAGGGCTTGACCTTCGCGTCGAGGGATTCACGGTCGAGAAAGACGATCTTGTGCGCCATTTGCACCCTCGGTCACGGTCCGCGCCCATCGGGGCGGACTTACATACGCATGGTCGGGTGAGAACCGGGGCCGGCGCGAGTGGCCGGCCCCGGTCATCGGGCTCAGGACTTCGAGAGCGGGTTCTCGCGCAGGTAGCTCGACGCGGCGGCGACGCCGGAGCCGGGCTGCACCTTCACGCCGTTGTCGAGCATCGACATCTCGGCGCCGGCGATGGCGCCGAGTAGCGAGAGCTCGTTCAGGTCGCCGACATGCCCGATGCGGAAGACCTTGCCCGCGACCTGGCTGAGGCCTGCGCCGAGCGCCAAGTTGTAGCGGGTGTAGGCGTGCTTGATGATCGCGGCGGCGTCGACGCCCTCGGGCGCCAGGATCGCGGTGACCGTGTCGGAGTTCCACTTGGGCTCCTTGGCGCAGGTCTTGAGACCCCAGGCCGCCACGGCCTGACGGGTCGCCTCACCGAGCACGTGGTGCCGGTGGTAGACGTTCTCGAGGCCTTCCTCCTTGAGGCAGGCGAGCGCCTCGCGCAGGCCGTAGAGCAGCGGCAGCGAGGGCGTGTAGGGGAAGTAGCCGCCCGGGTTCTGCTTCAGGTGGTCGGCCCAGGCGAAGTAGACGTGACCCAGGCGGTCGTTGCGGCCGGCCGAGCCCTCGGCGGTCTTGAGCGCCTTGGGGCTGACGCAGATCACGCCGAGGCCGGCGGGCAGCATCAGGCCCTTCTGCGAGCCGGCGATGGCGCAATCGACCCGCCAATCGTCCATGTAGAAGGGCAGCGACCCGATCGAGGACACGCCGTCGACGAACAGCAGGGCCGGGTGGCCGGCCGCGTCGATGGCCTTGCGCACGGCGCCGATGTCGCTGGTGACGCCCGTGGCGGTCTCGTTGTGGACGACCATGACGGCCTTGATCTCGTGGCCCTTGTCGGCGCGCAGGGCCTCTTCGATCTTCTCGGGGTGGGCGCCGGTGCCCCATTCCTCGTCCTGCACGATGACGTCGAGGCCCAGCCGCTGGGCCATGTCGATCCAGAGATGGCTGAACTGGCCGTAGCGGGCGGTAAGAACCTTGTCGCCGCGGGCCAGGGTGTTCGTCAGCGCGGACTCCCAGATGCCCGTGCCGGAGGCCGGGAACAGGATGATCGTGCCGTCGGTGGAGCCGAACACCATCTTGGTGTCCGTGAACAGGGGCTTGGTCAGGGCCGGGAAATCGACCGAGCGATGGTCCTCGGAGGGAACCAGCATCGCCCGCTGCACGCGGTCCGGGATGTTCGTCGGACCCGGCACGAACAGGTGATTGCGTCCAGGCCGTCTCGTTGCCGCCATGATGTCTCTCCGGTTTCCTTAACGTGTCGAGCCGAACGCCTGTGCGATGCTCGAAGGGATGAATGTCCGGCAACGATGCCGACGGGCCGACCGCGCACGCTCCTGCCTCGAAGCGACCCGGGCTGCGACCAAGATCATGGGAAAACCAGCGAAGGCAACGGCGATCACGGCATGCGACAGCGCTCGTGCGTCCTGAGCCTGCATCCCTGGGCCGGGTCGCGCGGTTACGCGCGCTCCGATTGCCATAGGCACCGTCCTTCCTGTCTCCGGTGATCGTTCCGGCCGCCTTGCCGGACTCCGGGCATGCGCTTTCGCGCAGTGCCCGGCGGGTCACCTTGGGCCGGACTATGCCGGGGTTCCCGCAGGAAGGAAAACGGAAAAAACTTGTCCGGACGACTCAAAAAATTGTGGGTGCGGCAACCCTCCGACGTTTCGGCGTCTCAGAGCTGGATGACTCTCGCCTTGGATAGCAGGACCAAGCCCTCCCGCACTGCGTCATCAAAGTGATACGGAAATCCGATTTGGCTCGGCGCGAGCTTCGAGAAGCCCGGAGGTGTTCGTGGCCGAAGACGCTGAGACGACGACGCGGGTGCGGACACTCTTCCTGTCCGACATGCATCTCGGCACCAAGGGCTGCCAGGCCGGGCTCCTCCTTGATTTCCTGCGCGACTACGACGCCGACGAGATCTACCTCGTGGGCGACATCGTCGACGGATGGCAGCTCAAGTCCGGCTGGTATTGGCCGCAGGCCCACAACGACGTGGTGCAGAAGCTCCTGCGCAAGGTCCGCAAGGGCTCGACCCTGGTCTACGTGCCGGGCAACCACGACGAGTTCCTGCGCGACTACATTGGCATGACCTTCGGCGGCATCGAGGTCGCCGACCACCGCCTGCACGAGGCGGCCGACGGCAAGCGCTACCTCGTGATCCACGGCGACCAGTTCGACATGGTGGTGCGCCACGCCAAGTGGCTCGCCTTCCTGGGCGACGGCGCCTACACCTTCGCGCTGTTCGTGAACACCTACGTGAACACCGTGCGCCGCCGCCTCGGCCTCGCCTATTGGTCGCTCTCGGCCTGGGCCAAGCTGAAGGTCAAGAACGCCGTCAACTTCATCGGCAAGTTCGAGGAGCTGCTCGCGGCCGAGGCCAAGCGCGTCGGCGCCGACGGGGTCATCTGCGGGCACATCCACCACGCGGCCAACCGCCAGATCGGCGGCCTGACCTACCTGAACACCGGCGACTGGGTGGAGTCCTGCACCGCCATCGTCGAGCATTACGACGGCCGCATGGAGGTCCTGCACTATCCGAGCCTGCTGCGGGCGCGCGCGGTCGATGCGGGAATCGTGGCGGCCGACGCCCCCCTCGAAGGGCGCCGGGCCGTCGCGTGAGGCTTCTCATCGCCACCGACGCCTGGCATCCGCAGGTGAACGGCGTCGTGCGCTCCCTGGAGCACATGGCGGCGGCAGGCCGCCAGCTCGGCTTCGAGACCGTGTTCCTGACGCACCAGGACTTCGCCTCGGTGCCGCTGCCGGGCTATCCGGAAATCCGCCTCTCCTACGCGACGAAGGCCAAGGTCGCGCGGCGCTGGGCGGGCCTCAACCCCACCCACGTCCATATCGCCACGGAGGGGACGGTCGGCTACGCCACCCGCCGCTACTGCCTCGCGCATGGCCGACCCTTCACGACGAGCTACCATACCCGCTTTCCCGAATACCTCGCCGCCCGCGCGCCCGTGCCGGAATCCTGGAGCTACGCCTGGCTGCGCCGGTTCCACGGGGCATCGAGCGGCACCATGGTCTCGACGCCCTCCCTCGAGCGGGATCTCTCCGCCCGCGGCTTCACCAATCTCCTGCGCTGGACGCGCGGGGTCGACACGGAGCTCTTCCGTCCGCAGGCCTCGGACGCGCTCGCCGGGCTGCCGCGGCCGATCTTCCTGTTCGTCGGGCGGCTCGCCGTCGAGAAGAACCTCGGCGCCTTCCTCGATCTCTCGCTGCCCGGGACCAAGGTCGTCGTTGGCGACGGGCCGGACCGGGCGCGTCTCGCCGGGATCGACCCGAACGCCCGCTTCCTCGGCACCCAGACCGGGGCTGAGCTCGCCGCGATCTACGCGGCCGCCGACGTCTTCGTCTTCCCGAGCCTCACGGACACCTTCGGCATCGTGCTCCTCGAGGCCCTGGCCTCGGGCCTGCCGGTCGCGGCCTACCCCGTTACCGGCCCCCTCGACGTCGTCGGCGGGACGGGTGCGGGGGTGCTCGACGCCGACCTGCGCGCCGCGGCGCTCGCCGCCCTCGAGATCCCGCGCGAGCGCTGCCGGGAGGAGGCCCTGCGCTACACCTGGGCCGAGAGCGCCCGCCAGTTCTACCGCAACATCGAAGTCGCCCATGCCAGCGGCCCGCCGCGCCAGCGCCGCGATCCTCGAGTGGCGACGGGCACCGTGGAGCCTGTCCGGCCTGCCTGAGGCGGGGCTGCGGGCCAGACCCGACGCTCTTACGCCCACTCTCCCGATGCTCGTCTCACGGTTGAGCGCGCCGTGTCGACGGCTATCGCGGCGGCCTCGATCGTGCGCAGCTCCGTCGGCCGCTCGACCGCGTGGCGGACGATCTCGGCAGCCAGATCGTCGATCTCGCTGGCGAGCGCCTCGCGTCTTGTCTGATCCACCCCGCTTCGCGCCTCGGACTGGATGTCGAGCAGGCGCTCGGTGGCCACCTCGATGCGCTCGCGCCTGAGCCGGAACACCCGCTGCCGGAGCCAGGCCAGGGCCGAGCCCACGCCGCCGCCGAGGAAGGCGACGAGGTAGATCCAGGTCTCGTAGCGCTCGATGAAGCTCTGCTGCTCGCGCTCGTAATAGTCGATGGCGCCGGGATGGATCGGCAGCCTGGCGCTGGTGGCCGCCGCCGTCGTGTCGTAGCTCGGCGCCAGGACGTAGTTGGCGGCCGGCACCTCGGTGGCCAGGCCGCTGCGCATCTCGAACAGGTGCTGGGTCACGGAGGCCGCCACGCTGCGCGAGAGGGTGGAGCGGGCCATCAGGCGGTAGGACGCGCCGAGCGTCGACAGGTCGCTCTCGGGCGTGCGCGGATCGCCGCCGAAAAGCCCCGCCGCCACCGTGACGGCCTGCAGCCGGGGAAAGCGCTCGATCAGCGCGGGACCGTCGGCGACGCCGAAGAGGTTGATCTTCCCGTCCGGGCCCGCCGCCCCGACGCTGCCGACGATCCGCTGAGCGGCCGGCGTCGTGGGCGTGGTCAGTAGGGCGACGGCGTCGATCTGCTTGTCCGCGAGCGCCTGGGCGAGCTTGTCCTCCTCGACCGGAACGAGGGCGACGCTCTTCTCCCCCGGCGCCTCGGTTGCGGGCTCCGGCAGGAGGCTCAGGCCGTAATGCTCCATGACCGTCTTGATCAGCATCTGATCGGCGCCGCGCCGCGCGATGGTCCCGAGACGCTTGCCGGCGAGGCCGGGAACGGCGTCGATCCCCGAGGCGGAGGGGGCGGCGATGATCAGGGCCTGATCGCGGAGGATCGCCAGGGTCAGGCCATTCTGAGGCAGGAACACGTCGGGTCGCACCACGGCGAGGTCGGCCTTGCCGGCCTGGAGGGCCTCGGCACTCTCGCGCACGCCGTCGAAGGGCAGGATCTTGAGGCGAACGCTCTTGCCGCGCCGCGTCAGCGCCTCCGCGTACGCCTTGATCAGCGCCGGCTCGGTGCCGCCGCTGGGCGCCACCGCGACCGTCAGGGTCGTTGCCTGTGACAGGTAGACGGCGCCCGCCGCCGCCAGCACCAGGAGGATGGTGATGGCGAGAAGAAGGAACTCCCGTCTCCGCGGATGCTTTGACATCGTCACTCACACCCTTTCGCCCAGGCCGGTCGGTGCGCAAACCCCGTCCGCGCCGCGGCTTCGGCCCGTCAACAAGCCAGCGGAGACGACGATGAACGGAGCGGCCTTGGTAGCCGGGGTGAGCGGGATTGTCGGCAACAACTTGGCCCGGCACCTCGTACAGGCCGGATGGTCGGTGGATGGGCTCGCGCGGCGCCCTCCCGCAGACATCGCGGGGGTCCGGCCGGTCGCGGCCGACCTCACGGACCCGGCCGGCCTGGCGAGTGCGGTTGGACAGCTTCGCCCGAGTCACGTCTTCATCACGACCTGGCTGCGCCAGCCGACGGAGGCGGAGAACATCCGCGTCAACGCAGCGATGGTGCGCAACCTGCTCGATGCCCTGCGCCCCGGCGGAAGCGTGACCCATGTCGGTCTCGTGACCGGGCTCAAACACTATCTCGGCCCCTTCGAGGCCTACGGACAGGGCGCCCTGCCGGCGACCCCGTTCCGGGAGGAACAGCCACGGCTCGACGTCGAGAACTTCTACTACGCGCAGGAGGACGAGGTCTTCGCCGCGGCCGAACGGGACGGCTTCGGCTGGAGCGTGCACCGGCCGCACACAATCATCGGCTACGCGCTGGGCAACGCCATGAACATGGGCGTGACCCTGGCGACCTACGCCACCCTCTGCCGGGAGACCGGCCAGCCGTTCCGCTATCCCGGCTCGGCCGCCCAGTGGAACGGCCTGACCGACATGACGGATGCGCGGCTGCTCGCCCGCCACCTCGCCTGGGCCGCCGCCACGCCGGCGGCGCGCAACCAGGCCTTCAACGTCGTGAACGGCGACGTCTTCCGCTGGAGCTGGATGTGGGTCCGCATCGCGGAGTGGTTCGGTCTGGAACCGGTTCCCTTCGACGGGACGGTCCGTCCGTTGGAGGCGCAGATGAAGGGCGATGCACCTCTCTGGGCGGATCTCGCGGCCCGGCACGGCCTCGCCGAGCCAGATCTCGGGCGTCTCGCCTCGGCTTGGCACACGGATGCGGATCTCGGCCGCCCGATCGAGGTCGTGACCGACATGAGCAAGAGTCGCCGGTTCGGCTTCCTCGATTATCAGCCCACCGACGACGCCTTCCTCGACCTGTTCGCGCGGCTGCGAGCCACGCGCATCATCCCGTAGGTCGGCGGACCCCTCTCGGTCGCGTCCCGGACCGACCCGTCGCGTTTCGCCGCCGAGCCTCGCGGGCGGGCGGAAGGGCCCGTGACGGGCTGACGAAGCACGGCATCTTGGCGGCGCTGCTCAAGTCAGGCTTCCGGCGCAAGGCCACTGCGACGCCGTAAAGGACCGCTAGGGGAAAGCCCGGTCGAAAGCCGCCGCTCGCACGACGTCACGCCGCGGGTCGCGCGATGACGAGGAGGCGAAGCTGGCATCCAGACGCGAACTCTACGGCGCGACGGCCTTCTTCGCGCTGTCGGGGCTGGCCATCGTCGCCTTATCGCGGCCACTCGACCTGACGGATTGGATCTGCCTCGCGCTCTGCGCCGGCTTCGTCGGGCTCGGCTGCGCAGCCTTGCGGAAGAGCCCGACGACGCAAGGGCCAGGAAGACCGAGCGTCGTCCGGCGAAGCGGTGGCGAGGTGGCGGCCGTCCTCCCCGTACCGCGCAGCGCCGACGATGATTTCGGCGAGCCGACATCCGAGGAACGGCACGCTCTCGCGACGACGATCGCAGCGCTCGAGAGTGCCGGGGCGCTGACCCCGGGCGAGGTGGATGCCGGGACGATGTGGGACGCCGCGCAGCACTATTTTCCTGGGGAGCCCGTCGGCTTCCTCGAGGCGCTCGCCTCGCTGGCCGCCCTTCACGACCATGGCTTCGAGCCGCGTCGTATCACTTTCATTCCCGTCCACGTGGAATACGACGGCGAGCTTCTTGCCGCGATCACCGCGTCGATCCTGACGTCGCTCGGTCACGAGGTGGGCGAGCCCGACGTCCTCGTCACCCTGCCGCGCGATGATTGGGAGGGGGAGGCCGTCGTCACGTTCCCGATCGAAGATCGCCGCGAGAGCGTGACGTGCCACTATCGCGTGAAATACCCGCCACCTGATCTCTGCACGGCGCTGGCAGCCTTCGCGCGGGCGGACGACCCGAGGGAACTCGTCTGCGCCGATCCCGGATACCAGATGCTGCTGGTGGCGGCGATCCGGCCCGACACACTCACCGAGCTGAACCGACGGTTTCCCGTCGGCTACGCGATGTTCGGTCCACCCTGACCGCGCCCTCGGCGTCCAAGTGTGCGGGCTCATCGAGCCGTACAGTTCGGTCGAACCGTGCGGCACCGTCCCTGCCCTGACCGACCCCTCCGGCCCTATCGTTCGGCGTCGAAGGGACAGCGATGCGGCGCACGACGGATGCCTGGGGCAGCGGCCTCCTCGGCGTGATCATCTTCAGCGGCTCGCTGCCGGCCACGCGCGTCGCGGTCGGCGGCTTCACGCCGGTCTTCCTGACGTCGTCCCGGGCGGTTATCGCCGCCCTGCTCGGGGCAGCGCTGCTGCTGGCGCTCAGGCAGAGACGCCCGGGCCGCGGCGACCTCGGCTCGCTCGCCATCGTGGCGCTGGGCGTCGTGATCGGCTTCCCGCTGCTGACGGCGCTGGCGCTCCAGCATATGACCTCGGCGCACTCGATCGTGTTCATCGGCCTGCTGCCGCTGGCGACCGCGCTCTTCGGCGTCCTGCGCGGCGGGGAGAGGCCGAGGCCGGCCTTCTGGCTGTTCTCCGTCGCCGGCGCCGCGCTGGTCGCGGGCTTCGCGCTCGCGCAGACCGGCAGCGCCTCGCTTGCCGGCGATCTCCTGATGGTGGCGGCGGTCCTGCTCTGCGGCCTGGGCTATGCGGAGGGCGCGACGCTGTCCCGCCGGCTCGGTGGCTGGCAGGTCATCTCCTGGGCCCTGATGCTGGCATTGCCCGTGACGGCGGTCGTCGCGCTGGCGAGCCTGCCGGAGGTGTGGGCCGGGATCACGCTGCCGGCCTGGGCCGGGCTCGCCTATGTCTCGGTGTTCAGCATGCTGGTGGGCTTCGTGTTCTGGTACCGCGGGCTGGCGCTCGGCGGCATCGCCGGCGTCGGCCAGCTCCAGTTGCTCCAGCCCTTCTTCGGACTGTCGCTCGCGGGGCTGCTCCTGGGTGAGCCGATCGCTTGGACGATGGTTTTCGTGACGGCCTTGGTGGTGCTGTGCGTGGCCGGCGCGAAACGGTTCGCGTGACCCTGCTCGGCGCTAGGCGGGACCACCCCATCCCGAACTCCTCCTCGCAAGGGAGGGCACGCGCTGACGAGTTCATCAGAGGGAGGGCCTACCAAGCGTCGGACCCTATGCCGAAGACAGGTCCCAGCGCGGCACGAAGGCGATTTCGTACCATCCGCGCAGCCCGCCGCCATCGTGCTGGTAGCGGAAATCGAGGATCAGGCCGTTCTCCTCGCCCCAGGCATCGTAATCCCTGAAGATGTGGTGGTAGGGGTGCTTCGGGTTGCTGGGGAGCTTCTCCGAAATCACGAAGGGCGGCGCATCGTCCATGGTGACCCGCTTGACCGTCCGGTTGCGGCTGACGGCATAGGTCACGGAGCTCTTGGCCCTCTCGAACAGGGCGGCGAGCTTCGCCTCGTTCTCCGTGTAGGCTTCCGGCGTCAGCGCTTCGCGCGCCCACACCGCCTCCTGGCCGGTCCGCTGGCGCTCCGCATCCTGCTCCCGCAGGCGATGACCCAGGTTCTTCGACATGTCCCGACGCGCTCCACGTTGGAGCCGGTCCCAGTAGCCAGGATCGGATGCATTGGACATCACACCAGCATCGGTTCCGGTTCCGGCCGCGTGACTGGGGACGTGACGTTGTCCACCGTGTTCGCTCGATCGTAACACTTGCGAGGTCTGTCCTCACGTCATCCTTTGGGATGAGGGTGACGCCGTCGTGAGGCGGACCGCATCATCGCCGGGGAACGGCGGATCACCGGCCTTTGCCGCTACGCGAGCGGAGGGTAGAGATCCTGCATGACGGCGATCCTCATCACCGGCGGCGCCCGGGGCATCGGGCGCGCGACCGCCATCCTGGCCGGGGCGCGCGGGTGGTCGGTCGCGATCAACTACGTCGGCAATGAGGCCGCTGCGCAGGAGACGTTGGAAGCGGTGCGCGCGGCTGGCGGGCAGGCCTTGGCCCTGCGCGGGGACGTTTCGGTCGAGCTCGACGTCCTCGCCCTGTTCGATGCCGTGCAGGCCGCCTTCGGCGGGCTCGACGGCGTCGTGGTCAATGCCGGCATCGTCGCCCCGTCCATGCCTCTGGCCGAGATGGAACTGGACCGGCTCAGGCGCATGTTCGAGGTCAACGTGCTCGGCGCCTATCTCTGCGCGCGGCAGGCGGCGCGGGTTCTGTCCCGGGATCGTGGCGGACGGGGCGGGTCGATCGTGCTCGTCTCCTCCGCTGCGGCCCGCCTTGGCTCGCCCTTCGAGTTCGTCGACTACGCCGGCTCGAAGGCGGCGCTGGACACCCTCGCGATCGGCCTGTCGAAGGAGCTCGCCGGCGGGGGCGTGCGGGTCAACGCGGTGCGGCCGGGCCTCATCGAGACCGAGCTTCACGCGAGCGGCGGCGAGCCCAGGCGCGCCCAGAGGCTTGGCGCCGGTACCCCAATGCGGCGCCCGGGTCGGCCGGAGGAGGTGGCCGAGGCCATTGTCTGGCTCCTGAGCGAGGCCGCCTCCTATACCACGGGCGCCATCCTCGATGTCGCCGGCGGGCGCTGAGCCGGCATGGACAGCGCCGTCCTCCGCCGGACCAAGGCGAGGCCGCCGCCGGCCTTCGATCCCGAGGCCGAGTATCCCGCCGTCATCGGCTGCGACGAGGTCGGACGCGGGGCGCTGTGCGGGCCGGTGATGGTCGCGGCCGTGTGGTTCGATCCGGCTCGCTTCCCCGGGGCGCTGCTCGCCCGCCTCGACGACAGCAAGCGCCTCGACCCGGCCGAGCGCGAGGCCCTGACGCCGCTGATCCGGGCCCATGCCCGCCTCGCCCTGGCGGCGGGGTCGCGGGCGCTGGTCGACCGGATCAATGTCCGGGCCGCGACGCTCGACGCGATGCGGCGCGCGGTTCTCAGGCTCGGTCTCGACGCCCCCGTGCTCGTCGACGGCCGCGACGGCGTGCCCGGCCTCGACCAGACCTGCCGCGCCATCGTCGGTGGCGACCGGCTGGTCCCGCAGATCGCCGCGGCCTCGATCGTGGCCAAGACCGTGCGCGATGCCCTGATGCACCGGCTCGCCGCCCGACACCCCGCCTATGGCTGGGAGCGCAATGCCGGCTACGGCACCCGCCTGCACCTCGACGGCCTCGCGCGCCTCGGCCGTTCGCCGCACCACCGGGTGAGCTTCACCGGCCGATACGAGGGCGTTTCAGAACAAGGCGAGCTGTGAGCTCGGGGCGAGGAACTGCGAGTCGTCCAGGGTCACGCGCGTCTCGGTGAAGCCCAGCCGGCGCTTGGCGAGGCGGAACCGCGCCGCGATCAGCTCGGCGTAGCGGCCCGCGCCGGTCATGCGCCGGCCCCACTCGGCATCGTAGGCCTTGCCGCCCCGCGCCTGCCGCACCAGCGAGAGGACGTGGCGCTGCCGCCCGGGATAGTGCTCGCCGAGCCAGTCCGAGACGAGGTCGTCGAGCTCGAGCGGTAGGCGCAGCAGCACGTAGTTCGCCTCGCCCGCGCCGGCCTCGCGGACCCGGGCCAGGAGCGCCTCAATCTCGTGATCGTTCAGCGAGGGGATGATCGGGGCCATGATCGCCATGACCGGGATGCCCGCCGCGCTCAAGGCCCGGATCGCCGCCAGGCGCTTCTCGGGATGGGGCGCCCGCGGCTCCATCCCCCGGGCCAGCACCGGGTCGAGGGTGGTCACCGAGATCGCGACCTTGACGAGGTTGCGCGCCGCCATCTCCGCCAGGATGTCGACGTCGCGCACGACGAGGTTCGACTTCGTGACGATCCCCACCGGATGACGGAAGCGCGACAGGACCTTGAGCACGCCCCGCGTGATCCGGTGCTCGCGCTCGATCGGCTGGTAGGGATCGGTGGCCGTCCCCAGCGCGATCGTGCGCGGCCGGTAGCCCCGCGCCGACAACTCCGCTTCGAGGCATTCGGCGGCGTTGAGCTTAGCGAAGAGCCGCGTCTCGAAATCGAGGCCCGGCGACAGGCCGACATAGGCGTGGTTCGGCCGGGCGAAGCAGTAGACGCAGCCGTGCTCGCAGCCTCGATACGGGTTGATCGATCGGTCGAAGGGGATGTCGGGCGAGCTGTTGCGGGTGAGGATCGTCCGCGCCTGCTCGCGCGCCACCTCCGTCCGCAGACGCGCCGGCGCCTCCTCGCGGTCCCAGCCGTCGTCGAAGGCTTCGGTCTGCGCCCGCTCGTAGCGCGCGCCCGGGTTGGCGGTGGCGCCCCGCCCGCGGCGTTCCTCCGCAGGGCGCGTCGTGCCTGCGAGGCGTCGGTCGGGGCCGTTCCCGGGCGCGAGGCGATCCGGCTGGCGGTCTGGCATCGCGGGAGAATCTCCGTGCGCGCGGGTGGCACGGAGAGAACACATAAGGAACATTCCGGAGCGCGAGTGCTCAAATTTCAGGCTTTCCGCTTTTGAGGCCGTCTGCCGGCCCGACGCGGCGGCACGTCGGGTTTTCAGGGCCGGAAAATGCGGTATGCGCGCGCATGATCTCCGCCTTGATCCACGTGGCGAAACCGGGCGATCCCGCCGCGGTCGATGCCCTCGCCGACACCCTCGCGACCCTCGTCGCCGGCGTCGCGGCCGGCGTCGTGGGCGATGCGGTCATCGTCGCGCCGGCGCAGAGCACCGCGCTGGATACCGTCGCCGAGGCGACGGGCGCCAAGTTCGTCATCCACGGTCGCGGCGCCACGGCCTGGGCAGCGGCGGCCCGGGAGGCGCGGCGGGACTGGGTGCTCTGCCTCGAGGCCGGCGACATCCTCGCCGAGGGTTGGATTCGCGTCCTCGACCGTTTCATCGGAACGGCCCGGCCGGAGGTGGTGCTCGGCCGCCTGCGCCGACCCCATGCCGGCCTGCCGAGCCGGATCGCGGCCCGTGGCGAGACGGTCATCGGCACCCGCTCGCCTCGCGTCGGCGACCTCGTCAGGCGGGAGCGCCTCCTCGCCGGGCCGGTCTTCACGCCCCGCCTGCGGCCCCGCCTTGTCCCGGCGCGGATCGACCGGGCCTGATCAGCCCGAGGCGCCGCGGCGCAGGTGCTCGTCGAGGCGCGGCATGATCTCGACGAAGTTGCAGGGGCGATGGCGGTAATCGAGCTGCGCGGCGAGGATGCCGTCCCAGGCGTCGCGGCAGGCGCCCGGCGAGCCCGGCAGCACGAAGACGTAGGTCGCGTGGATGAGGCCGGCGGTGGCCCGCGATTGCAGGGTCGAGGTCCCGATCTTGTCGAAGGAGATTCGGTGGAACACCGCCGAGAAGCCGTCCATGCGCTTCTCGAAGAGCGGCTCGATCGCCTCCGGCGTCACGTCGCGCCCGGTGAATCCCGTGCCGCCCGTGGTGATCACGACGTCGATCGCGGGATCGCGCGTCCAGGCCTCCACCTGGCCGCGGATGGCCTCGACCTCGTCCGCGACGATGGTGCGGGCGGCGAGCCGATGCCCACCATCGGTGAGGCGCTGGGCCAGGGTGTCGCCGGAGCGATCCTCTTCGAGCGTCCGCGTGTCGGACACCGTCAGCACGGCGATGGCCAGGGGGACGAAGGCGCGGGTCTTGTCGGCGGCAACCATCGGACGATGCCTCGTGGAACGGGAACGCGCCTGGCTTAGAGCAAGCGCCGGCGAAGGGGAATCGGGCGGCGGGGGCGGCGCGTGAAATCGCGGCCGAGCCTGGGACACAAGACCATGACGCCGATCGTACTTGCACCTCAGGTTAATTTATTGAACTTGAAGTATAGAAATGGTCCGTTTGGCAGGAGTCCGCGTGCCATGATGCAGTTTCGGTTGAAATTTAGCGCAGGAGAACCGTTCCAACCGTCTTCTACAATCTCCGGTTTCATCTTCTTCTTGGTGAACGTTGTCTTAACGCCGTTCGCCTCATGCCGTTCGTCTGCAACCTCGGGTGCGCTCCACGCCTTCGCGACGCCTTGGCGGGCATGGCCCTTCTTCTCTCCAGCACCGCGACCTGCCTTTCCTCGGAGAACCCTGTATCGGCGCTGATCTTCGGGAGCCTCGATGCGAGCCCCGCGGTCTTCGCGACGGCCGGAGTGAAGCTCGCCCCGGGCGGCGTCGACCGCGAGGGCTTTGCAATCCTCGCGAGCGGCGGCGCCGGCGCCCGCTCGGAGCGTGGCCCTGTCGCGGCGAACGGCGTGCCGACCACGGCGATGCGGATCACGGGGCTCGGCGCCGCGCTCGTCGGCTACCAGTGGTTTCACGATTGAGGCGTGGTCGCCGCCTATGCGGGCCCCGAAGGCTCCGTCGAGGCGCTCTCCTGCGGCTGCGGCACGCGCGCCCTTCCGGCTCGCTTCGGTCTCCGGCTGCACGGGGAGGTCTGGGCGCGGCCGAGCGAAACGACGCTCCTCAACGCGACGCTGATCCTCGGCTCCGCCCGCGGCGACGTCTGGGGCCGGCTCGCCTACGGCGACCGGATCGAGGGCATCTATCTCGGTCCCGAGATCGCCCTCTACGCCGACGGCACGGGTTACCGGAAGCTCAGCTTCGGGCTTCACGCCACCGACATCGCCTGGGGGGACGTCCGCTTCAGGATCTCGGGCGGGTACCTCATTGAGACGCAGACGGCGCGGGGCAGTCCCTACGTGGCGGTGTCGGCCTGGATGCCCTGGTGAAGGCGGTTTCAACCCACCGGATCGGTCCGGCAGCCCCTTGTCATTCCAGGCCCTGCTTCGCAGTCCCGGAATGACAAGCGTGGGTGGGAGAACGACTTTCTCGAAGAGGTCACGCCAAGAGGTCACCCTCTGACGCGCCATTGCAGCAGCGGCCGACGCTAGGCCGGCACTTCGAGCGCGAGCCGACCCTGCTCCCGTCCGTTCTCCGGCTCAGCGCTCAAGCTATCGAGAAACCGCGAGGCGTCGGCGATGATGCCGGCCCTCCGCTTCGGGTCCATGCCGGCGAGCGTCCGATAGGGCATCGCCATGCGCGGGTTGCCGCTCAGGCGCTCCTCGTTCTCGATCAGGAAGTTCCAGTAGAGATAGTTGAACGGGCAGGCCTTCGGACCGGTCTTCGCCTTCACGTCGTAGCTGCAGCCGGAGCAGTAATCGGACATCCGGTCGATATAGGCGCCCGAGGCCGCGTAGGGCTTCGAGCCCATCACGCCACCATCGGCCCAGAGCACCATGCCGTGGACGTTGGGCAACTCCACCCATTCGTAGGCGTCGGCGTAGACGACGAGGTACCATTCCTCGACCTGGGCCGGATCGATGCCGGCGAGCAGCGCGAAGTTGCCCGTCACCATCAGGCGCTGGATGTGGTGCGCGTAGGCATGGGCCCGCGTGTCGCGCACGCAATGGGCCAGGCAGTTCATCGGGGTCTCGGCGGACCAGTAGAACCAGGGCAGGTCGCGGCCGGCGCCGAGCGCGTTGGTTCGCGCATAGTCCGGCATCCGGGCCCAGTAGAGGCCGCGAACGTATTCGCGCCAGCCCAGGATCTGGCGGATGAAGCCCTCGACGCAGTGGAGGGGCGCCGTGCCTTCCTTGTAGGCCCGCTCGGCGGCGGCGCAGACCTCCTCGGCCGTCAGCAGGCCGGCATTCAGCGCCGGCGCGATGAGCGCGTGGTAGAGGAAGGGCTCTCCCTCCTTCATCGCGTCCTGGTAATCGCCGAAGGACGGAAGGCAATCCTGAAGGAAATGGCCGAGCGCGGTCAGCGCGTTCGCCCTCGTGACCGGCCAGGCGAAGCCGTCGAGATCGCCGAAATGGTCCGCGAAGCGCGCGGCCACCAGTGCCAGCACCTCCCGCGTGACCGCGTCCGGCGCGAAGCCGCGCCGCTCGGGCGGGCGATGGCCCTTGGGCAGGCGCTTGCGGTTGTCGTGATCGAAGTTCCAGCGGCCGCCGATCGGCTCCGAGCCTTCCATCAGGAGCCCGGTGCGCCGGCGCATGCCGCGGTAGAAGGTCTCCATGCGCAGGGCATGGCGCCCCTCGGCCCAGCGGACGAAGTCGCCGCGGGGGCAGAGGAAGCGGTTGTCCTCGCGGATCTCGACCGGCACGGGGAGCTCCTCGCGCCAGGCCTGCATCATCTCCCAGACCCGCCACTCGCCGGGCTCCGTCACGACGACCCGGGCGGGGCGGTGGCGGGCGACCGCCCGCTCGAGCTCCCCGGTGAAGGAGCCGGTATTGCCCGCCGCGTCGAGGCGCACGTAGTCGACCGCGATCCCCTCCGTCTCGAGCTCGGCCGCGAAGTGGCGCATCGCCGAGAACAGGAAGGCGATCTTCTGCTTGTGGTGGCGGACGTAGGTCGCCTCGGCCTGGACCTCGACGATGAGGACGACGTCGCGCTCCGGGTCGAGATCGACCAGCGACGAGACCCGCCGCGTGAGCTGGTCGCCGAGGACGAAGCGCAAGGCGCGTGGCGCGGTCATCCCTTGGTGCGCAGCATCGAGCGGCCGCCGTCGACGCCGATCACCTGCCCGGTGATCCAGCCGGCCTCCTCCGAGACCAGGAAGGCGGCGAGCCCAGCGATGTCCTCCGGCGTGCCGAGGCGCTGGAGCGCGTGCATGGCGGCGATCCCCGAGCTCAGCCCCTCGTTGGCGGTAATCGCAGCTGCGAGCGGCGTCCGCGTCAGCGAGGGCGCCACGACGTTGATCCGGACCTGCGGCGCGAGCTCGGCCGCCAGCGACACGGCGAGGCCTTCGACCGCCCCCTTGGCCATGGCGATGGAGGCGTGAGCGGGAAACCCCTGCGCGGCCGCCACCGTCGAGAACAGCACGATTCCGGCCCCCGCCTCGCCCGCGCCCGCCCTCAGGGCCCTCGCGCTCGCCTGGATGGCGAGGAAGGCGCCGAGCGCGTTGATCCGGAAGTCCGAGGTCAGGTCGTCGGCCGTCAGCTTGCCGAGCGGCCGCAGGTTGATGGTCCCGACCGCGTAGACGAGCCCAGCCAGGGAATCGCCCGCGGCCTCGGCCACCTCGGCGAAGAACCCGGGATCCGTCACGTCGCCGGCGCTCGTGGTGGTCTCGCCGAGCGAGGCGGCAGCCTCTTGGAGCTTGGCCCCATCGCGGGCCGCCAGGTGCAAGGCGAAGCCCCGGTTCCGCAGGGCGCGGGCCGTCGCGAGGCCGATGCCGCCGGTCCCGCCATAGATCACCACCCGCTTCATGGACGCTCCCATTACCCGCTCGCATCGGGCCTCGGATCGGATAGGTAAGGCAGGCGGAGCCACCGTGGAGCGGTCACGGCGGGGACATCCACGTCCCTGGCGTCGCACGCGACCATCCGCCCGAAGAGGCCAGCGTCATGAAGTTCGCCTTCGCCGGCATCGATTTCCTCGGCGGCGTGTTCGACGCCCTGGTCGAGGCGGGCTGGACGCCGATCAAGCTGTTCACGCGGCCCTGCGACGGCATCTACGACTTCAACGAGGCGGTGGTCGGCCAGGCCCGCCGGCACCGCGTGCCGATCCAGCTCTCCCGGATGAAGCCGGCTGACATCGACGCCCTGGCGGGCGACCACGGCCGCGACTGGAGCCTCGTCGTCGCCGGCTATCCCTGGCTCGTGACGGGCTGGCGCGGGCGGGCCGCGCACGCCCTCAACATCCATCCCTCGCCCCTGCCGATCGGGCGCGGCCCCTATCCCCTATTCCAGGCGATCGCCGACGGGCACGAGAGCTGGGGGGTGAGCGCCCATGTCCTCGCGGAGGGGTTCGACACGGGCGACGTCCTGGCTCGCGACCTCTTCCCGATCACCGGACACGAGACGCACGAGACCCTGCTCGCCAAGTGCCAGATGGCGGCCCGCCGGCTCGCCTCCGGCCCGATCGCGCGCGAACTGCCCGCCCGCTGGGGCAGGGCCGAGCCGCAGGGGGAGGGGTCCTATTGGCGCCGCGTCAGCGACGCCGACCGCACCCTGGATTTCCGCACCGGCGTCGAGGCCGTGCTGCGCCGGGTGCGCGCCTTCGGGGCGGTCGAGACCATCGCCAAGCTGGGGGACAGCCGGGTCTACGTCGCGGAAGCCGGCGGCTGGACCGAGGTACACCGCCACGCGCCCGGCACGGTGGTCCACCGCTACCGCCGCAACCTCCTGGTCGCGGCCCGGGACGGCTACGTGCAGATCACCCGCTGGAGCCCGGTCGCGCTGGCGGAGGCGGGGCATCTCGGGCGGTAGAAAGCGCGACCGTCACACGGTCAAGCCACGCAGGCTCCGACCGTAGAGCACGGCGACGATCAGGATGCCGTCGGCGTCCTGTTCATAGAGTACCACGTGGCTTCCGTGTTCGTGGCGACGAAGCGCCGGGGCGATCGCATGAGCGGAGCGCCCGAGGAGAGGATTCTCGGCGAGCATCCGGAAGCACTCCTCGAAGCCGGCTTGGTAGCGCTGCGCCTGCACATCGCCGAACTGCTCGAGACCGAAGAGAAAGATGTCGAGCAGATCGTTCTCCGCCCGACGTGTCAGTCGATACCTAGCCACGTGGAACGCCACGCGAGCGGATGATCGCCTTGGCCCGATCGAAGATGGCTCCGACCGACTCGTCGCTTTCGCCGCTCGCCCGGGCATCGGCAACGAGCTGCCTCAGCTCATCGAGGGTCATCGCTTGGTCGCGGCGCTCACGATCGCGTCGGATCAGGTCGCGAACGTAGTCGCTGGAGCTCGCATAGGCGCCGGTCTCGATCTGCTGCTCGACCCAATCCTTCATCGGGCCAGGAAGGGACACCGTCATCGTCGCCATGTCGTACCTCGCTTCCTGAGCGTCGACACGATAAGCGAATTTCACAAATTTTCCTATGCCGAAGCTGTGCGGACGAAAGGGCGCTGATGGCACGGATGCGCAAGAAGGGCGATCTGCCGACAAAGCTCTGCGCGCAGTGCGGGAAGCCCTTTGCCTGGCGCAAGAAGTGGGAGCGCGTCTGGGAGGAGGTCCGCTACTGCTCGGATCGATGCCGGGCCGAGGCGAAGCGCGGCGGCGAGCCTCGCGAGAACGGTTGAGCGACGACGTCAGGGTTTCGGAGCGAGCGCCGCCAGGGCTTCGAGCGTATCGACGTCCCGGGCCACCGCCTCGTCCATCTCCAGCTCGCGGATGTCGTCGCGACCCGCGAGCAGCGGCCCGGCACCGCGATCGCCCGACAGGAATGCCAGGGCCGGAGCGAGCGTCGCCCGGTTCAGGAGGACAGGGTTGCCGCGCCGCCCGCCTGCCACTGGAACGACGGCGGCGTGGTGCGGCTCGGCCCGGAACGCGTCCGCCAGCCGGTCGAGGTGGTCGGCCCGGATCAGCGGCATGTCGCCGAGCAGCACGACGGCGCCGGCGCAGCGCTCAGGCAGATGGCCGAGGCCGAGGCGCAGGGAGGTGGAGAGACCCTCCGCGTAGGCGGAATTCTCGACGAAGCCGAGGTCGAGGCCGGCGAGCGCGCCGCGAACCGCTCCGCCATGGGCGCCGAGCACCACGACGATGGGGCGCAGGCGCGAGGCGAGCGCCGCCTCCGCGGCGTGGCGCACCAGGGGCTTGCCGTCGAGCCGGACCAGCAGCTTCGGCTCGGGACCGAAGCGCGTGCCGCGTCCGGCCGCGAGCAGGACGATGCCGATATCAGGCATCCTCGTCCGCCGGGTCTCCGCCGGAGCGCGGCTGCGGCCGGGAGACGATCTCCATGAGGAGCCCCCCGACGCCGAGCGCCGTGACGTCGGATCGCGTCACGGCGAGGCCGGCGAGCAGGCGGTGGAGCACCCAATCGAACCCGTTCTCCTTGGGCGAACGGGCGCAGCCCGGCGCGCCGATCACGGGCACGTCGCCGAGCCGGCCTAGGAGGAGGAGGTTGCCCGGGTCCACCGGCATGCCGAGATGGTCGACCTGCCCGCCGGCCGCCTCGATGCCCATCGGGATCACGTCGCGCCGGTCGGCGATGGCCGAGGCGCCGAAGATCACGACGAGGTCGCAGGCGGCGCGGGCCTCCTGGAGGGCCTCCGCGACCGACGCCGCGTCATGGGCGGTCCGGAAGTCGGCGGCGATCGCGGCGCCGGTCGGCTCGAGGCGCTGCGCCAGCACCCGCAGCGTCTTGGCGACGGTGGCCTCCTTGAGGCCCGGCAGCATCGTCGAGATCACGCCGACGCGACGTCGGCGATAGGGGGCGATGGAAAGCGCCGGGTCCGGCGCGACGGACGAGGCCCGCGCCAGGCTCTCCCTCGGGACGGCGTAGGGGATGATCTTGACCGTCGCGACCATCTCGCCCGGAACGACCGGCTTGAAGGGCGGGAGCGTGGCCAGCGTGATCGCTTCGTCGACGCCGTTGATCGCATCGACGGCGCCGCGCTCCACCAGGAGCACGCCGGCCACCCCGCTATGGATGTTGCAGCGGCCCGTGAAGGGCGGTGCGCAGCGCAGGTTCGCTCCGGCGATACGCTCGGCGAGATCCGCGGCGGCCTCGTCCTCGCCGACATCGCCGGGCTCCAGCGTCGCGGCGACGAGGGCATGATGGCCGGCTTGGTCGAGGCGCAGGGCGTCCGCCGCTTCGATGCGCTGTCCCTTGCGCAGGGTGACGCCGTCCGTGCGGACGCCATGGGCGGCGATCCGGCCCGCGGCCTCGCGCGTCGCGACGCGGCCGAACTTCACCGCGCCGCGTCCCCGGAACGCCGCCGCGCGACGATCTGGGCCAGGATCGAGACCGCGATCTCGGCCGGGCTCACCGCGCCGATGTCGAGGCCGATGGGCGCGGCGATGCGCCCGATGGCGTCCGCGGAGAGCCCCGCCCCCGACAGGCGCTCCACACGAGCGGCATGGGTCTTCCGGGAGCCCAGGGCGCCGACATAGAAGCACTCCGCCCGCAGGGCCGCGACGAGCCCGGGATCGTC
Source organism: Methylobacterium iners (assembly GCF_022179305.1). Lineage (GTDB taxonomy): Bacteria > Pseudomonadota > Alphaproteobacteria > Rhizobiales > Beijerinckiaceae > Methylobacterium > Methylobacterium iners. The sequence continues at coordinate 25,991 of NZ_BPQP01000033.1, read as the reverse complement.
GATCTTCGGATCGTGGGTGAGGGCGACGAGCGCGCAGTAGCGGTCGAGCGGCGGCAGCGGGCCCGAAAAGGCCTCGTCCGGCCACGCGGCGACGAGGTCGATGCCGGGGAAGCGCTCCGGCGTCGCGAAGGCGGTCCGCGGGTCGATCACGCTCACGCCGAGGTCGAGCGCCGCCGCCATCGGGCAAAGGGCCTGGCTGATATGCACCGCCCCGATGACGACGAGGCGCACGGGCGGCACCTGCACGGTGAGGAAGACGGGACGGCCGTCGGCCTCGACGAGGCCGCTCTTGCCCGAGCGGAGCGCGCGCGCCAGGTGCTCGGCCAGGGGATCGCCGACGATCTCCGCCTCGCGCACCACGCGCCGGCCCTCGCCGCCGAGTTCGGTGACGAGGATCGCGGCGCGGCGGGCACTCCGCTCTTCGTTGAGGAGGCGCAGGTCTTCGAGCCGCATCGCTCAGTCGATCCGCTCGACGAGAACCCGGATGCGGCCGCCGCAGGAGAGGCCGACCCGCCAGGCCGTCTCGTCGGCGACGCCGAACTCGACGACGCGGGAACGCCCGTCCGCGATGGCCTCGAGCCCCTCGGTGATCACCGCGCCCTCGACGCAGCCTCCGGAGACAGAGCCGAGGAAATTGCCCTCGCCGTCGACGACGAGGTGACTGCCCACGGGCCGCGGCGCCGAGCCCCAGGTCTCGACAACGGTGGCGAGCGCGACGGGGCGGCCGCCCCGGCGCCAGGCCTCCGCGGCGGTGAGGATGTCGTCGTCGCTCGAGAGCATCGGGACCTCCGCGGCTGCCATGCGCATCATCGGCCGGGACCGCCGATTGCTTATCGCGCAGGTAGGTGCCGGGTCGGGCTGGGCAATGCGGCGGCCCGGCTTTCCGTTGCGCCGTGTGACTTCCCGCACCGGACGGGGAGGGGTATTCAGGGCGGCGTCCCGATCCGATGGAACCCGCATGAGACTGATCCTCGCGGCCGCCCTGGCGCTCGCAGCCTCCGTTGCCGAGGCGCAGGTGAAGATCGGCCTGTCGGCGCCGCTCACGGGGCCGGACGCCGCCTTCGGGCAGGGCATGCGCGCGGCCGCCGAGCAGGCGGTGGCGGACCTTAATCGCGGCGGCGGCGCGAACGGTCAGCGTCTCGTCCTCGTGGTCGCCGACGATGCCGGCGAGGGCAAGCAGAGCGTCGCGGTGGCGAGGAAATTCGCCGCCGAGCGCGTCACCCTCGTCGTCGGGCCGCTGGGCTCGGCGGCCGCGGCGCTGGCCTTTCCGGTCTACGAGGAGGCGGGCATCGTCGCGGTCACGCCCGGCGCGACCTGGGCGCCGCTGACCGGCCGCGGCCTCTGGAACGTGTTCCGCACCTGCGGCAGCGACGCCGAGCAGGGGACGATCGCGGGACGCCACCTGGCGGACCGCTACCGCGACCGCCGGATCGCACTGGTTCACGACAAGTCTGCCTTCGGGCGCGGCCTCGCCGACGGGGTGGCGCGCGTCCTGAAGGCCGCCGGTACCCCCGAGATCGCCTTCGAGCCCCTCGATCGCGGCGAGCGGGACTACGCGGCGCTTGCCGCCAAGCTGCGGCAGGCCCGGATCGAAATCGTCTATTTCGGCGGCTTCGCTCCGGAGGCCGGCCTGCTCGTCCGCGCGATGCGGGAGGCGGGCCTCGACGCGCCGCTCGTCGGCAGCGACGGCCTCCTCGACAAGGAATTCCCCCGCATCGCGGGATCGGGCGCCGAGGGCACCGCCATGACCCTGGCGCCCGAGCCGCGGCGCCTACCAGAGCCGAAGGGTGCACCCGCCAGGGCGCCGCGCCCGCCGGAGGCGGAGGCCTTCGCCGCGCAGACCTACGCCGCCGTGGAGGTGCTGGCCCGAGGCGTCGCCGGAGCCCGGTCGGCGGAGGGCCGCAAGGTCGCCGCCTTCCTCCGCGGCGGCGCGCCGGTCGCCACCGCGATCGGCGAGGTCGCCTACGACGCGAACGGCGACATGCTTCGGTCGGGCTATGCCCTCCATGTCTGGAAGCGGACCCCCGACGGCCGGATCGATTATGCCGGCAACCTCCTCCCGCCCTGACGCCGATCCGTCGGGCTCGCGGAAGGGCGAAGCGGCGACCGTCACGCATCAGGCGGCAGGACCCGCGAATATCAGCGCAAGCCTTCCTGGAACATCGGGCGACTCCGACACTCGCCGAATCCTGGCGGATCGATCGTCTCGCCCCCTGTCGTAGTCGAAGAGTCTGGATGAAAGGCGGGAAAAGCTTGCGCCGATACGTGGCGAACATTATGTCCACGGCACGCTCGCCGGCGATGCGCATCCGATCGGATCGGACCCGCACCCCCTCAGCGTTTTGCGACAACGGGCCGATTGCGGTGTCCCGGAACGCCTCGTTCAGGCGGTCCGGCTGGAGATGGTGAATGGCGAAAGAAGAGTTGATGCAGTTCGACGGTCTCGTGATCGAGATCCTGCCCGATGCGCGCTACCGCGTGCAGCTGGATCAGGGCCACGAGATCGTGGCCTACACGGCCGGCAAGATGAAGAAGAACCGCATCAAGACCTTGGCCGGCGACCGCGTCACCGTCGAGATGTCGCCCTACGACCTGGAGAAGGGCCGCCTCGTGTTCCGCCACAAGGACGAGCGCTCCGCCGGTCCCCGCCCGCCGATCCGCGGCCAGTTCCGCCGGCGCTGAGCGCGGCGTTTATTTTCGTCCGCTCACCTTTGTCATTCCGGGGCGCCGAAGGCGAGCCCGGAACCCAGAGTCGCCGACAGCGCTTAAGCTTGCCGCGCCAGCGGCTCTGGGTTCCGGGCTCTGCTCCGCAGCCCCGGAATGACAAGCCTAGCTGACACGACGAGCGCAGCGGTCCGGATGTCTCACCTCCCGAACCGCTCGAACTTCGGAAAGCTCCGGGTCATCAGCGTGCCGGCCTCGGCCCGGTGGCCCATCCACTTCTCAAGGAGCGCCGCGTTCGCCAGCCGGGACTGCCCGCCGCTGTCCCGCCACGGCAGACCTTCCGCGAGATTGAACACGTAAGCGTCCGCCAGCGTGCTCTGGCGGCAGCGCTGGAGCCGCACGCCCTTGCCGCGCACAAGTTCGGGCAGTTCCGAGACGGGGAAGACGAGGAGCAGCCGGTCGGCGCTGCACACGGCGACGTGGTCGCCCGTGCCCGGGACCAGCAGGATCGCCTGCGCGGGGGCGTCGAGGCCGATGATGCCCTTGCCCTTGCGGGTGTTGGCCACGAGCGCGTCGGCCGGCGCCAGGAAGCCGCGCCCGTCGGAACCCGCGATCAGAAGCTTGGCGCCCGGCTGATAGGGGAGGGCGGCCACGATCTCGGTGCCGTCGTCGAAATCGACCATGAGCCGGATCGGGTCGCCGAAGCCGCGCCCGCCGGGAAGCTTCGAGGCGTCGAGGGTGAAGACCTTGCCGTTCGAGGCGAGCACCAGGACCTTCGCCGTCGTCTCGCTCGGGAAACCGAGCTTGAGGCCGTCGTCGCCCTTGAAGGTGACGGTGGAGAGGTCGGCAACGTGGCCCTTGAGCGCCCGGACCCAGCCCTTGTTCGAGACGATCACCGTGATCGGCTCGCGCTCCACCATCGCGGCGGTAAAGTCGATGCCCGCGGTGTCGGGCGGGTTCTCCAGGGTGGTGCGGCGGCGGCCGAGCTTGGTCTCGGGCCCGAAGGTCTTCTTCACCGCCCGGATCTGCCCGGTGATCGACTTCCACTGCGCGGGCTCCGAGCCGAGCAGCTCCTCGATGCCCTCCTTCTCCTTGGTCAGGGCGTCGAGTTCGCGCTTCAGCTCCATCTCCTCGAGCTTGCGCAGGGAGCGCAGGCGGGTGTCGAGGATGGCGTTGGCCTGAAGCTCGGTCAGTTCGAACCGCGCCATGAGGGCGGATTTCGGCTCGTCCTCCTCGCGGATGATCCGGATGACCTCGTCGAGATCGAGATAGACGATGAGCAGCCCGCCCAGGATCTCGAGCCGCCGCTCGATCTGGCCCAGGCGGTGGCGCGAGCGGCGCTGAAGCACGACGCGACGGTGGTCGAGCCATTCACGGAGCGCTTCGGCCAGCCCGATCACGCGGGGTACCAGCCCGCCGACCAGCACGTTCATGTTGAGCGGGATGCGCGCCTCGAGCTCGGTGAGCCGGAAGAGCGACTCCATCAGGATGACCGGATCGACGCTGCGCGAGCGCGGCTCCAGCACCACGCGCACGTCCTCGGCCGATTCATCGCGGATGTCGGCCAGGAGCGGCAGCTTGCGCTCCTGGAGAAGCTCGGCGAGCTTCTCGATGAGGCGGGCCTTGGGCACACCGTAGGGGATCTCCGTGACGACGATGTTCCAGGTGCCCCGGCCCAGATCCTCCTTGGCCCAGCGGGCGCGCACGCGGAAGGCGCCGCGCCCCGTGCGGTAGGCCTCCGCGATCGCATCCGCGCCGTCGATCAGGATACCGCCGGTCGGGAAGTCGGGACCCTGCACGCAGAGCTTGCAGAGCTGTTCGGAGGTCGCGGCCGGATGGCTGATCAGGTAGAGGGCGGCGTCGCAGAGCTCGGCCGCGTTGTGCGGCGGGATCGAGGTCGCCATGCCGACCGCGATGCCCTGCGAGCCGTTGGCGAGCAGGTTCGGGAAGGCCGCCGGCAGGACGATCGGCTCCTCCTCCTGGCCGTCGTAGTTCGGCCGGAAGTCCACGGAATCGTCGTCGAGCCCCTCCAGCAGGAGGCGGGCGACCTCCGTCATCCGCGCTTCGGTGTAGCGCTGGGCGGCCGGGTTATCGCCGTCGATGTTGCCGAAATTGCCCTGGCCGTCGACGAGCGGATAGCGCTGCGAGAAGTCCTGGGCCATGCGCACCAGGGCGTCGTAGGCCGCCGTATCGCCGTGGGGATGGTACTTGCCGATCACGTCGCCGACGATGCGCGCGCATTTCTTGAAGGCCGAGGCTGGGTCGAGCTTCAGGAGCCGCATGGCGAACAGGATGCGCCGATGCACCGGCTTGAGGCCGTCCCGGGCGTCGGGAAGCGCCCGATGCATGATCGTCGAGAGGGCGTAGGCGAGATAGCGCTCTTCCAGCGCGGCCTTCAGCTCGACGCTCTCGATGTCGCCGCCATCGGGCGGATCGAAGGCTTGGCCCATCAGGACCTCCGGTGCGGGTGTTTCCGAGTGGAATGTTTCACGTGAAACATAACATGAACATCAGGGCTCCGCCGCCGAACCGAGTGCGACGAATCGTGTCCGCTCCTCGGGCGGCGCCAGCGCGCGCGGACCCCAGATGTGCTGGTCGAGGAAATACCCCGTCAAGGTAAATCCCTTCGCCACGTCGCCGGGCTCCGGGCCCCGGCCCGGTTCCCTGAGGAAGGCCGGGAGCGGCAGGAGCCGGTCGCGATAGGGTTCGCCGGCTGACGCGCTGACCGCGCGCCCGCTGCGCGGCGAAACGTAGATCAGCGAGTCGTTGGCGCCCGTGGCCGCGCAGGCGCCGAGATCGAGGCCGAAGCCGAGCTCGGACAGGATCGCCAGCTCGAACCGCACCATCAGGGCCGGTGCGATCGCCGCATCGTGCAGATGCTCCACGAGGACGCGCGCCGCCGCGTAGAGCCCGGGATGGGGGTCGCGCTCGGGCAGGAGACGCAGCAGGCCGCCCATATGCCCGATCCCGTAGAGGGCGAGCCCGGAGCCCATCAGCCGCGCGGAGACGAGGTCGAGGGGTTCGACGGCGAACGAGCCGAGACCCTCGTCGATGCGGGCCCGCCAGGTGGCGCGGACGCGGTTGCCGGGCTGGAGCATCGGCTGCATCCGGCGGGAGCGGCCGCCGTGGAGGAGGCCGAGATGCCGGCCATGGTCGGCCGTCATCAGCTCCAGGATGACCCCCGTCTCGCCGTGCCGCCGAAGGCCGAGGACCAGGCCGTCATCCGTCCATTGCATGGGGACAAGATAGCGACTCGTGGGTTGGATTTCAGCGGTGCGGGATGGGGTGCCTTGCGACTCCGTTTCGTCATTCCGGGGCTCCCCCCGGATCTGGTTTTCGGCCGGTCCGAGGACAGGCTCCGCTCACGCGGGCCCCGGAATGACGATCAAGGGCTGTCGACATTCCCTGTTGATCTGATGGCGAGGCCGACCCTCCGCCCTTCAACTGCGAGGGGCGCAACGACAGCGTGCAATCCCTACGGAGATTCGCGCGCCCATGCCTGTCCGCCGCCCGCCGATGCTGCTTCTCGGCGTTGCGCTGCTTACCCTTTCCGGCTGCATGCGGGCCGGCGTGCCGGCCACCGCGACCGCCACGCCGCCGACCACCTTCCGGGAGCGCATCGCCGCGCTCGCCCTCACGCAGGTGCAATTCGGATCGGTCTCGCTGCTGCCGGTGCGTTTCGAGCACAGCCGGATCACGCCCTTCTTCGAGGATGGCGGCCGCATCCTCTACTGCGTCACGAGCCGGATGAAGGGACGCTCGCTGTTCAAGCCGGAGCGGCCGAAGGTGGTGATCCGCGAGGAGAAGGGGACGGAGCGGCTCAGCATCGTCGCGAACGAGGACGAGGTCTGCGAAGGCCACCGCACCGAGCCGTTCCCGGAACTCAACGCATTGGGCAACCGCGCCGGCTGATGGGCCTGCCTGGGAGAGACTTGCCAGCGGCAGGCCTGCGATGATCCGATGCGGCCATGAAGTCCCACACTCTCGCGCTCAGCCTCGACCTTATCGCACGCGCCCATCCCACCCCCGTTCCCGATGATCCGACCGCCCTCGCGCTCCAACCGGATTACGTCCTGGAGCAGGGCCTCGACCGAATGCTCGCCGCGAGGGCGGAGCCTGCCCTGCCGCTCTGGGTCTTCGGCTACGGCTCGCTGATCTGGCAGCCGGAATTCGCGGTGGCCGAGCAGCGGGTCGCGACCCTGCGCGGCTACCATCGGCGGTTCTGCCTCCTGCAGCGGCGCTTCCGCGGCTCGCCCCGGCGGCCGGGCCTCGTGCTCGCTCTCGACCGCGGCGGCTCCTGCCGGGGCGTCGCCTTCCGCATCGAGGGGAGCGACGCGCGGTCCGTCCTGATGCCGGTCTGGCGCCGCGAGATGCGCGGGAGCGGCTACGAGGGCCGCTGGGTCCTGGTCTCGACGGCGGCCGGTCCGGTCCCGGCCCTGACCTTCGTCGCCAACCGGAGCAGCGACCGCTACACGGGGCGCCTGAGCGACGCCGCCACGGCGGAGATGATCGCCACCGGATGCGGGCATCTCGGGCCCAGCGCGAGCTACCTCTTCCACACCGTGGCGGCCTGCGCCGAACTCGGCATCCACGACCGCCACCTGTGGCGCCTGCAGGCGCTGGTGGCTGAATGCCTGCGCGAGGCGGCGAGCCCGCAGGGATGATCGCAACCTCCGCGAGCATCCCTCCCCCGCACAGGGGAGAGGGTTCGCGCCCCTCAGTTCACCTCGACCTGCACCACCCCCGGCACCGCCCGGATCGCGCCTGCGATCTGCGGGCTGGCCTGGTAGCGGCCCGGCAGCTTGACCTCGACCTCGCGGTCGCCGCCGTCGAGGATCAGGATCAGGGAGACCTCGCCCTCGCCGCGCACCTGCAGGCGCTGCTGCACCGAGCCGATCGGGCGCTCGTCGCGCAGGTAGACGCGCATGCCCTTCTGATGGCGGGCGACCGCCTCGTCGAGGGGTTCGGCGGTCTGGATGCGGGCCCGCACGTCCTCGCCCTCCAGGCTCGCCTGCAGCTGCAGCACGAGGGGACGGCCGGGTTCGAGGATGTCGCGGTACTGGCCGAGGCCCTCCTGGAAGATGATCGCCTCGAAGTGACCGGTCTGGTCGGAGAGGTTCACGATGCCGAGCTTGTTGCCGTTCTTGGTGCGGCGCTCGTAGCGGTCGAGCACCGAGGCCGCGACGCGACCGACCGAGGTCGTGCCGGCCCGCACCGCCCGGCAGAACTCCGACCAGGTCTGGACCCGGAGCTTGGCGAGCATGTCGCCGTACTCGTCGAGCGGATGGCCGGAGAGGAAGAAGCCGATGGCGTCGTATTCCTTGCGCAGGGTCTCGGCCATGGGCCAGGGCTCGTAGGGCGGCACTCGCAACGCGATGCCGGCCGCGACCACGCCGCCGAACATGTCGGCGATGCCGGTGCTCTCGGCCTCGGCCGCGCCTTGGGCGAGCTTCATCATGGGTTCGACCGCCGCACTCGCCCGCGCCCGGTCCGGCTCGATCGCGTCGAGGGCGCCCGCCGCGACGAGGTTCTCGAGCGTCCGCTTGTTGACCATGCGCGGGTTCAGGCGGCGGGCAAGGCAGGCGAGGTCGCCATAGGGCTTGTTCCCGCGCGCCTCGACGATCGACTCTACGGCCGCGCGACCGACACCCTTGATCGCGGCGAGCGCGTAGCCGATGCGGCCGTCATGCACCTCGAAGCTGACGCCGGAGGTGTTGATCGAGGGCGGCTCCACGGTGATCCCGAGGCGCTGGGCGTCCTGCCGGAACTCGGCGAGCTTGTCGGTGACGTCGATGTCGAGCGTCATCGCCGCGGCAAGGAACTCGACCGGATAGTTCGCCTTCAGGTAGGCGGTCTGGTAGGTCAGCAGCGCATAGGCCGCCGCGTGGCTCTTGTTGAAGCCGTAATCGGCGAACTTGGCGAGCAGGTCGAAGATCTCGTTGGCCTTGGCCTCCGACAGCTCGCGCTCGGTGCAGCCCTTCACGAAGCGGGCGCGCTGGGCGTCCATCTCGGCGCGGATCTTCTTGCCCATCGCGCGCCGGAGCATGTCGGCCTCGCCCAGCGAGTAGCCGGCGAGCAGCTTGGCGATCTCCATCACCTGCTCCTGGTAGACGATGATGCCGTAGGTCTCGGCGAGGATCAGCTCCAGCTTCGGGTGCGGGTACCAGGCGGCCTTGCCCTCCTCGTCGCGGCCGAGCTTGCGCTCGCAATAGACGGGGATGTTGGCCATCGGGCCCGGGCGGTAGAGGGCGACGAGCGCGATGATGTCCTCGAAGCGGTCGGCCTGCATCTCGACCAGCGCCTTGCGCATGCCCGCCGATTCCACCTGGAAGATGCCGACCGTCTCGCCGCGCTTCATCGGCTCGTAGGTCCTGGGATCGTCGAGAGGCAGGCTGGCGAGATCGACCTCGATGCCGCGCTGCTTGAGCAGGTCGGTGCAGCACCGGAGCATCGTGAGCGTCTTCAATCCCAAGAAATCGAACTTCACGAGGCCGGCCGCCTCGACCCACTTCATGTTGAACTGGGTCACCCGCATGCCCGTCTTCGGGTCGCGGTAGAGCGGCACCAGCTCCTCGATCGGGCGGTCGCCGATGACGACGCCGGCGGCATGGGTCGAGGCGTGGCGGTGCAGCCCCTCGAGCTTCTTGGCGATGTTCATCAGGCGGGCGACGATGGGCTCCTCGGCGATCGCGCTCTGGAGCTTCGGCTCGCCCTCGATGGCCTGGGTGAGCGAGACGGGGTTCGCCGGGTTCTGCGGCACCAGCTTGGTCAGCTTGTCGACCTGACCGTAGGGCATCTCCAGGACGCGGCCGACGTCGCGCAGCACGCCGCGGGCCTGGAGCGTGCCGAAGGTGATGATCTGCGCGACCTGCGCCTCGCCGTAGCGGCTCTGGACGTACTCGATCACGCGCTCGCGGCCCTCGACGCAGAAATCGATGTCGAAATCCGGCATCGAGACGCGCTCGGGGTTGAGGAAGCGCTCGAAGAGCAGGCCGAAGCGGAGCGGGTCGAGGTCGGTGATGAGCAGCGCGTAGGCGACGAGCGAGCCCGCGCCAGAGCCGCGGCCGGGGCCGACCGGGATGTCGTGGTCCTTGGCCCATTTGATGAAGTCGGAGACGATCAGGAAGTAGCCCGGGAACTTCATGCCGACGATGACGTCGAGCTCGAAAGCCAGGCGCTCGCGGTAGACCGCCTCCGTCATGCCCGGCGCCGGCCCGTGCTGGGCGAGCCGCAGTTCGAGCCCGGCCAGCGCCTGGCGGCGCAGCTCGCCCGGCTCGTCGGTGGCGATGGCTTCCACTACCGCGTTCGAGGCCTGGGCAATGTCGGTTGCCGCGTCGCGGGCGGCCACGACGCCGAAATTCGGCAGGATCGGCTTGCGGGTGCGCACCCGGTAGGCGCAGCGCATTGCGATCTCGACGCTGGCGCTGAGCGCGTCGGGCAGGTCGCGGAACAGGGCCGCCATCTCCGCCCGCGTCGCGAAGGCGTGGCGCGGGGTCAGCCGCCGCCGGCGCTCGTCCGAGACGAGACGGCCCTCCGCGATGGCGAGCAGCGCGTCATGGGCGTCGTAATCGCCCTTGGTCGCGAAGAACGGCTCGTTCGTCGCGACGACAGAGAGGCCGTGCCCGGCGGCCAGGCGCAGCAGCTCGGCCTCGATGACGCGCTCGTCCTCCAGGGCGTGGCGCATCACCTCGATATAGAGGTTGTTCTCGCCGAAGGCTGCCTTCAACCGCTTCAGCCGGGCGAGGGCGAGTTCGGGCCGGCCGGCCCGGAAGGCGGCGTCGAGGGGGCCCGTGGTGCCCCCCGTGAGTGCGATCAGCCCCTCGGCGGATTCCGCCAGGGCTTCCACCGTCAGGCGCGGCGGCTCCCCAAGGGGGACGTCGAAATAGGCCCGGCTCGCCAGCCGCAGCAAGTTCCGGTAGCCGGCCTCGTCCTGCGCCAGGACCACCACGTTCGCGGTTCCGACCTGCGCCGTGCGCGCCATCGGCTCCGGCGTCTCGAAGGCGACGGAGAGCTGGATGCCCGCGATCGGCTGGATGCCGAGCCCCGCGGCCTTCTCGGAGAACTCCAGCGCCCCGAACAGGTTGTTGGTGTCGGTCAGCGCCAGGGCCGGCTGTCGGTCCGCGGCGGCCGCCTCGGCGATCGCCTTGATCGTGAGGGCACCCTCCAGGAGCGAGTAGGAGGAGTGGACGTGGAGGTGGACGAAGCCGGGGTCTTTGAGGATGCGCGCCATCCCCGCAGGATCGCGAGTCGGCCTTGCCCGTCCATTAAGAAGACCTCCACAGGAACGATTGGCTGTGGAGAGTGTCCTTCACGCGACGCTAACGAAGCGGGGCTAGAGCCACCGCCCAGAGCGCGAAGGCGCTGGCGAGAATCCCGAAGGCCGTGAGTTCAACCATGCCGGTGAGAAGGACCTGCTTGAACATCCTGTGCGCCTCCTGTTGATGGAGGCAGTGTTGTTCTTGTTTTGTTCTGAGTAAAGCGGGTACGTCTCGCGGTCTTCGACCGTGGTTAAGGATCCGTAAGGGTGCGCCAATGCCAGGACTGGCGCTCGTCGGTCTCTGACCCTCCTTTGTCATCCCGGGGCTGCGTAGCAGAGCCCGGAATCCAGAGCCGCTGACGCCGCAAGCTGGAAGGCTGCCAGCGGTTATGGATTCCGGGTTCGCCTACGGCGCCCCGGAATGACAACGGTGGTTAACGATCCCGTCAGGCTTGCGAGCCTTGTCGGGTGAGCGTCCTTCAAGCGCACCTCACGCCAGCTGCTCGATCAACCCGTCCCGGATCGTCACCCGGCGATCCATCCGGCCCGCCAGCTCCATGTTGTGGGTGGCGACGAGCGCCGCGAGGCCGGAGGCGCGCACCAGCGAGAGCAGGATGCCGAAGACGTGGCCGGCCGTGTGCGGGTCAAGGTTGCCGGTGGGCTCGTCGGCCAGCAGCAGGCGCGGGCCGTTGGCGACGGCACGCGCGATGGCGACCCGCTGCTGCTCGCCGCCTGAGAGCTCGGCCGGCCGGTGGATCAGCCGATCCTTGAGGCCGAGGAAGCTCAGGAGCTCGGTCGCGCGGGACTTCGCCTCCTTGGCTCCGAGGCCGCGGATGAGCTGGGGCATCACCACGTTCTCGAGCGCCGAGAACTCCGGCAACAGGTGATGGAACTGGTAGACGAAGCCCATCTCCTCGCGGCGCAGGCGGGTGCGCTCGGAATCGGCCATCGTCGCGGTCGGCGTGCCGCCGATATAGACCTCGCCGCCGTCCGGCCGCTCAAGCAATCCGGCGAGGTGGAGGAGCGTGGACTTGCCCGCGCCCGAGGGCGCGACGAGGGCAACGAGCTCGCCAGGCCAGATCGCCAGCTCGGCGCCGCGCAGGATCTCCAGCGCGCCCGATCCTTGCGGATAGCGGCGCTCGACCTTCGAGAAGAATAGGGCCGGGACCGGCTGCGTGCCGGCCGCCTCGGCTGTCGTGCTCATGGAACTGAACCTTCCGTCCGCTCAGCCGTAGCGCAGGGCCTGCACCGGATCGAGCCGGGCGGCGCGCCAGGAGGGATAGAGCGTCGCGATGAGCGACAGGGCGAAGGAGGTCAGCACGACGACGGTGATCTCGCCCGTGTTCATCTCCGCCGGGATCTCGGCGAGGAAGCGCACGGTCGGGTCCCAGGCCGAGGGAAACAGCACCCGCTGGATGCCCTTGATGTTGAGCGTGATGACGATGCCGAGCAACAGCCCGGCGAGCGTGCCGACGAAGCCGATCAGCGCGCCGTTGATCAGGAAGACCCGCATCACCGTGCCCGGCGTGGCGCCCATGGTGCGCAGGATCGCGATGTCGCTCGACTTGTCGCGCACGAGCAGGATCAGGCCCGAGACGATGTTGAGGGTCGCCACCACCACGATCAGGCTGAGGATCAGGAACATGACGTTGCGCTCGACCTCGAGCGCCCCGAAGAAGGTCCGGTTGCGCTGGCGCCAGTCGGTGAGCAGCACCGGACGCTCGGCGGCCATCTCCAGATCGGGCCGCAACTCGGCGACCCCGTCGGCCTTGTCGAGGTAGATCTCGATGAGGCTCACGTCGCCGTCGCGGTTGAAATAGGCCTGGGACTCGGCAAGCGGCATGAAGACGAAGGTGGCGTCGAACTCGGTCATGCCGATCTCGAAGATCGCCTTGATCGTGTAGGCCTTGGTCCGGGGCGCCGTGCCGAAGGGCGTGGTCGCGCCCTTGGGCGTCGAGAGGGTGATGTTGTCGCCAGCCTGGAGGCCGAGGGCTTCCGCCAGCCGGCGGCCGACCGCGACGCCGGTGCCGTCGTCGAACCCCTCCAGCGTGCCGGCACGGATGTTCTTGGCGATGGCGCCGATCTTCTCGATATCCATGGCCCGGACGCCGCGCACCAGCACGCCGCTGCCGCCATAGGGCGAGGAGGCGAAGGCCTGACCCTCGACCAGCGGGATCGCCGCGCGGACGCCGGCAACCTTCGCGAGGCGCTCGGAGAGGTCCTCGTAATCCGTGAAGAGCTTGTCGATCGGCGTGACGAAGACGTGGCCGTTGATGCCGATGATCTTCGACAGGAGCTCGGACCGGAACCCGTTCATCACCGAAAGGACGATGATCAGCGTCGCGACGCCGAGCGCGATCCCGAGCACCGAGAAGAAGGCGACCACCGAGACGCCGCCGCCGCGGCGCCGCGCCCGCAGGTAGCGCCCTGCCAGGATCCACTCGAAGCCCGCGAAGGGCGGCGTGCCGGCGCGCAGGAACCGGGATTTCAGGTCCTTCGCCTTGTCCGCGGCCGTCGCGATACCCGCCATGCCCGCCTCAGACGCGCTTCAGGCGGGCGAGAAGGTCGATGGGATCGACGTTCTCGCGCTCGCCGCCGGCACGGCGCTTCACCTCGACCTTGCCTTCCGCGAGGCCGCGCGGACCGACGATGACCTGCCAGGGCAGGCCGATCAGGTCGGCGGTGGCGAACTTGGCGCCCGGCCGCTCGTCGCGGTCGTCGTAGAGCACTTCGAGGCCGCCTGCCTCGAGCGTCGCCTGGATCTCGGCGCAGGCGGCGTCGGTGGCGGCGTCGCCGACCTTGAGGTTGATCAGCGCCACGTCGAAGGGCGCGACCGCATCCGGCCAGATGATGCCGGCCTCGTCGTGCGAGGCCTCGATGATGGCCGCGACGAGCCGGCTCGGGCCGATGCCGTAGGAGCCCATATGGACGGGCCGCTCCACGCCGTCCGGTCCCGTCACCCGCGCGCCCATCGGCTCGGAGTACTTGGTGCCGAAGTAGAAGATGTGCCCGACCTCGATGCCGCGGGCGGCCATCTGCCGGTCGACGGGCACCTCCGCGAAGGCGTCCGCCTCGTGCATCTCGCTAGTGGCCGCGTAGAGGGAGGTCCAGCGGTCCACGGTGCCCTGCAGCCCGGCGACGTCCTCGAAATCGGTCGTGACCGGCGGGATCTCGAAATCGAGGTAGGAGCGATCGCAGAATACCTCGCTCTCGCCGGTCTGGGCCAGGATGATGAACTCGTGGCTGAGATCGCCGCCGATCGGACCCGTGTCGGCCCGCATCGGGATCGCCTTGAGGCCGAGCCCCGCGAAGGTGCGCAGATAGGCCACGAACATCCGGTTGTAGGCGTGGCGCGCGCCGGCCTGGTCGAGGTCGAAGGAATAGGCGTCCTTCATCAGGAACTCGCGCGAGCGCATGGTGCCGAAGCGCGGCCGGACCTCGTCGCGGAACTTCCAGGAGATCTGGTAGAGGTTCTTCGGCAGGTCCTTGTAGGAGCGCACGCTGGCCCGGAAGATCTCGGTGACGACCTCCTCGGCAGTGGGGCCGTAGAGCATCTCGCGTTCATGGCGATCCGAGATGCGCAGCATCTCTTTCCCATAAGCCTCGTAGCGACCGGATTCCCGCCAGAGCTCGGCGGACTGGATCGTCGGCATCAGGAGCTCGATCGCTCCGGCGCGATCCTGCTCGCGACGGATGACGGCGCAGACCTTGTTGAGCACGCGCAGGCCCAGCGGCAGCCAGGCGTAGATGCCGGCCGATTCCTGCCGCACGAGGCCGGCTCGCAGCATCAGGCGATGCGAGACGATCTCGGCTTCCTTGGGCGTCTCGCGCAGGGTCGGCAGGAAGTAGCGGGACAGACGCATGAGGAACCTTGGAGGGCAGGGGTCCTGCTCCAGGACCCGGCGCGGCGCGCCCGGGGCACACAACACATTGCCCCGCGAAAACACAAGCGCGTGGACGCTACACCCGCCGTTTGCAGCATCTCACCCGCGCAACGCAGCGGAACGTCCGCGCCGGGACAGTTCGACGCGCTTCAGGCAGAAAAACGCAAGGAACGACCTCCCGGGAGGTGACAATGGGAATTCCTCTTCCTATAAGCGGCGCCGTGATGGTCGCGCGGCCGTCCAGAGGCTGCGCGCGGTCCGAGTCTCGGGAGGAACATTCAGCCGCCGCGCCAGCAAGGCGTGAGAGAACCTAGGCTGTCACGAGCAACAATCTTGGAAAGCAAGGCTTCGTGCCTTGCTTTTTTATTTGGGCCGTCGCCGACCACCGAGATCACGCCGCCAAGGCTTCGAGAGACGCGGGATCGCTCGCCCGCGCCTGACGCAGATGGGCGAAGGCATAGGCGGCGATGCTGAGGTAGCACACCACCGGAGCCGCCAAGGCGAGGCCGAGCCCGACATGGTCGGCGAGGAAGCCCGTCACCACCGGCACGACGGCGCCGCCGACGATCGCCATGCAGACGATCCCGGCGCCCTGCGCCGCGCGCGTGCCGAGCCCGTCGATCGCCATGGCGAAGATCGTCGGGAACATAGTCGAATTGGCGAGACCCACCGCGATGAGCGTGACGGCGGCCAGCATGCCGCTCGACAGCCCGGAGACCGTCGCGAGCAGACCGGCGGTCACGGCACAGGCGCCGAGCACGAGGCCGGCGCGTGCGTAGCGCAGCACGAAGCTGCCGATGATGCGGCCCACCAAGGCGCCGCCCCAGTACAGGCTGAGGAGATGGCCGGCATATGCGGGGCTGGGGCCCAGCACGCGCGGCTGCTCCAGGTAGCTGACCATCAGCGTGCCGATCGCGACCTCCGCACCGACATAGAGGAAGATCGCCAGCGCCCCCAGCGCCAGCTTGGGCTGCCTCAGCAGGTCGAGCCCGAGGCCGCGGGACTCGGTCCGCGTCTCCTCGCGAGCCGCCTCCTTCACCCAGGATCGCACGGACCAGAAGAAGAGCGCGAGCACGCCGAGGCCCGCCGCGATGATCAGGAACGGCCATTGCAGCACCGCGCCCTCGGCCTGCCGCGCGGCGGCCAGCGCCTCCGGCGCCATCGAGGTTGGGTCCTTGATCTCGGAGACGTGCGAGAGGATGGCCCAGGCGCCCACCGCCGGGCCGACCGTCGTGCCGAGTGCGTTGAAGGTCTGCGCGAGCGTCAGGCGGCTCGGAGCCTGCGAGGCGGGGCCGAGCTTGGTCACCAGGGGATTGGCCGCGACCTGCAGGATCGCGATGCCCGAGGCCATCACGAACAGCGCCAGCAGGAAGACCGGGAACAAGCCCATCCGCGCGGCGGGCGCGAAGGTGAGGCAGCCGCAGGCCATGACGAGCAGCCCGACCACGAGGCCGCGCATGTAGCCGATCCGCCCGACGAGCGCGCCGGCCGGCGCCGAGATCACCGCATAGGCGAAGAAGAAGCAGAACTGCGTGAGCGTCGCCTCGGTGTAGCTGAGGTCGAACAAGCTCTTGAGCTTGGGCGTGACGATGTCGACGAGGACGGTAGCGAAGCCCCAGATGAAGAACAGCGCCAGCATGCAGGGTAGGAGGTAGCGGCGGCCGGGGCCCTCGACGGCGTGTTCGTCGGCCTGCGTGCCCGCGGCGCCCTGTACCGTGGCCATGACACTCTCCCTCAGCGCGGTCGCATTCTCCCGCGCGAGGGGGTGCAACCGTTGAGCGAAACTGTCGAAGCCGCGGCGGCTCCTGTCAATTGCCGGCCGAACACGACGGCGTGGGATCGGATGCGGCTACAGGCCGGCCAGCGGGAAGGCCGCGATCGCGATCAGGAAGGCGGCGCCGGCGAACAGCGTCGTCCAGATCGCCTTCTCGCGAAGCCGCGGTACGGCCGGCGCGCCGGGGTCCTGGCCCGGCACGAGCCGGGCGGGATCGGTCTCCGCCTGGTTGCGCAGGGGCAGGATCGCGAAGAGCAGCGTCCACCACAGCACGAAGTACAGCGCCACGGCCCCGAAGATCGTGAGCTTGAACACGTTCACGGCCACGGCGACGATCGCGGCGGTGAACAGCACCACGACGCCGAGCGTGCGCAGCGTCGAGGCCGCGAGGACTTGGAGGACGCTCCCCACCTCAGACCTGTTCCAGCTCGACGAGGGTGCCGAGGAAGTCCTTCGGGTGCAGGAACAGCACCGGCTTGCCGTGGGCGCCGATCTTCGGCTCGCCGGTGCCGAGCACCCGCGCACCCTGTGCCTTCAGCCTGTCGCGGGCGGCGAGGATGTCATCGACCTCGTAGCAGACGTGGTGCACGCCGCCCTGCGGATTGCGCTCGACGAAGGCCTCGATCGGCGAGCCCTCGCCCAGCGGCGACATCAGCTCGACCTTGCTGTTGGGCAGCTCGACGAAGACCACGGTGACGCCGTGCTCGGGCTGGGGCAGCGGCTCGGTGACCTTGGCGCCGAGGGTGTCGCGATAGATCGCGATGGCGGCGTCGAGGTCGCGCACCGCGATGGCCACGTGGTTGATGCGCCCGATCATGTGTTGCTCCTCCGTTCTGTGAACCAGCGCCTCTTCTCCCCCAAGGATATCGGGCCTGCCCGATATCCGCACCCCAGGTGCCCAAGTCGGGCAGGCCCGACTTAGGTGTGGGGAGGAGTTGGAGGTGGGGGTGGTTCCGCTTGCCTGAGCCCGGGGTCACCCAGCCACCCCCACCCTCGATCCCTCCCCACAAGGGGGAGGGAAGGCGTACTACACCTCCACCACCTGCACGTGGCAGGCGGGCTTCTTGCCCCAGGATTCGTTGACGGCCGAGCGGATGGCCCGGTCGACGGCGTTCTCCACCGCCTCGGCGTCCTTGCGCTTGGCCTTCGAGAGATTGGCCAGCGTCCGCGAGACGGTGTCGACCACGACGTCGAGCATCGAGGCGCCGGTCCGGCCGCGATTGGGCAACCCGATGATGTCGATGGCCGGCTCGCCCAGGACTTCGCCCTGCACGTCGATGGCGATGGCGACCGAGACGAGGCCCGCCTGGGCGAGCTTGCGCCGCTCCGGGATCGCGCGGTCCTTGGCGTCGATGAGGACGTTGCCGTCCTTGAAGAGGCGACCCGCCTTGACGTGGTCCACGATCTCCGGCGTGCCCGGCGCCAGCCGCACCACGCTGCCGTTGCGGGCCTTCACCACGTTCTCGACGCCGTGGGCGCGGGCGAAGCGCGCGTGCTCGTCGAGGTGCAGCGCCTCGCCGTGAACGGGAATCGCGGTCCCAGGCCGGGTCCAGGCATACATCTCCGCCATCTCGTCGCGGCGGGGATGGCCCGAGACGTGGACGAGCTTCGTCCGGTCGGTCACGACCTCGATGCCGGCATTGATCAGGTCGTTGATGATGGCGCCCACCGCCCGCTCGTTGCCGGGGATGGCGCGCGAGGAGAAGATCACGCGGTCGCCCGCCGACAGGGTGATGTCCGGATGATCGTCGCGCGAGACCCGGGCCAGCGCCGCCCGATCCTCGCCCTGCGAGCCCGTCAGCAGCGCCACGACCTTGTCGCGCGGCAGGTAGCCGTAGGCGCTGGAGGGCCGGAACTCGCGCAACCCGTCGAGGAAGCCGCATTCGCGCGCCACGGCGATCACCCGGTCCATGGCGCGGCCGACGGCCACGACCTCGCGGCCGCAGGCCTCCGCCGCGAGCGCCACCGCCCGCATCCGGGCGACGTTCGAGGCGAAGGTGGTGACCGCGACCCGGTGCGGCGCGTCCGCGATCAGCTCCTTCAGGGTGGCGGCGACCTCCGCCTCGCTCGGAGAGCGCCCCTCGCGCACGACGTTCGTCGAGTCGCCGATCATCGCGAGGATGCCCTCGTCGCCGAGCGCCCGGAACGCCGCCTCCGAGGTGACGTCGCCGAGGATCGGGGTCGGGTCGAGCTTCCAGTCGCCCGTATGCAGGACGAGGCCGTGGGCCGTGCGGATGGCGACGGCGTTCGATTCCGGAATGGAGTGCGAGACCGGCACGTACTCGATCTCGAACGGCCCGACGCTCACGCGGCGGCCGGCCACGATCTCGCGCAGCACCACCTTCGGCGCGCCGGGCTCGCTGAGCTTACGGGCCTCCAGCAGGTTCTTGGCGAAGCGCGTGGCGTAGACGGGCGCCTTGAGCTTGCCCCAGAGCTCGCTGATCGCGCCGATATGGTCCTCGTGCGCGTGGGTGATGAAGATCGCGAGGAGATCGTCCCGACGCTCCTCGATGAAGCTCAGGTCGGGGAACATCAGGTCGATGCCGGGGAAGCCTTCCTCCCCGGCGAAGCCCATGCCGCAATCGACCATGATCCACTTGCGGCGCTTTTCCGGCCCGAAGCCGTAGAGCGCCGCGTTCATGCCGATCTCGCCCACGCCGCCGAGCGGCACGAAGACGAGCTCGTCTTGCCCTGTCGTCATCAGAATCCAACCTCAAGCCGCCGTCGCGGCCGTCCCAAAGTGCACCTCGCCCGCCGTCACGGTCCGTCGCATTCCGTCGTCCGATCGGACCACGAGGCGCCCGGCCTCGTCGATCGTCTCGAAAATCCCTTGCACGCTCTCGCGGCCGGTCCGCACCGACAGCGGCGCCCCGAGCCCCGCGGCCCGCGCCAGCCAGAGCGCGCGGATCGCCGCGAAGCCGCGGCCCCGGTCCCAGAGCGTGATCGTCTCCGCCAGCCGGTCCGAGAGGAGTTCGAACACAGACTCGGCGGAGGCACCGTGCCCGCTCTGCCTGAGGCAGGTTGCCGGATAAGGCAATCCCTCCGGCACCGCCGCGACGTTGACGCCGATGCCGATCACGACGCAGCGCCGCCCTTCCGCGATGTTCTCGGCCTCCAGGAGGATGCCGGCGAGCTTGGCGCCGTCGATCAGGACGTCGTTCGGCCATTTGAGCGAGGGCTGCGCGCATCCCCTCTCCCCGCCAGGCGGGGAGAGGGCCGCGACGACCTCGTCGTCGGCGCGGCGAGGCGGCAGCCGGAGGTGAGGGGGTGTTTCCGGAGGAGCCACTTCCGGCGACGCCCCCTCACCCTCGCTCCGCTCGCTGCCTGCACGACAAGGTGCAGGCAGCCCTCTCCCCGCGAGCGGGGAGAGGGGGATGTCCACCGCCACCGCTTGATGGATGGCATCCACGAGGGCCACGCCCGCCACGAAGCCCAGCGTAGCGATCTGTGTCGGATCGACCTCGTCCACCGATAGGAGCAGGCTCGCGGCGAGATTCCCGGGCGGCGAAGCCCAGGCGTTTCCGCGCCGCCCGCGCCCCGCCTCCTGACGGCGCGTCACGATCCAGACGGGACCCGCCTCGCCGGCGTGCGCCCGCTCCAGCGCTTCCGTGTTGGTCGAGCCGAGGCTCTCGAAAACCGCCAGGCGGTGACCCGCCGCGAGCGATGCGGCGCCGAGCCGATATGCCATCCGGCCGCTAGAACAGCGAGCGGGCGGCCGCGCCGGCCGCGCCCACGAGCGGGGCCGGCAGCAGCCAGAACAGGATCACGACCACGCTCGACAGGGCGAGCACGATGCGCAGGCCCGGCGCCATCCGCTCGTAGGGCGCGACCGGCTCGTCGAAATACATCACCTTGACGATGCGCAGGTAGTAATAGGCCCCGATCACGCTGGTCACGACGCCGATCACGGCGAGCGTCACGAGGCCCGCCTTGATGGCGGCGGCGAAGACGTAGAACTTCGCGAAGAACCCGGCGAGCGGCGGGATGCCGGCCAGCGAGAACATCATCGCGGCGAGGCAGAAGGCCATGACCGGATGGGTGCGCGACAGCCCGGAGAGGTCGTCCACCGTCTCGAACATCTCGCCGCCGCGGCGCATCGCGAGGATGACCGCGAAGGCACCGAGCGTCATCGCCAGATAGATGATCATGTAGATGACGACGCCGCGGATGCCTTCCTCCGAGGCCGCCGCAAGACCGATCAGGGCGTAGCCGACATTGCCGATGGACGAGTAGGCCATCAGCCGCTTGATCGAGCGCTGGCCGATCGCCGCGAAGGAGCCGAGCGTCATCGAGGCGATGGCGACGAAGACGAAGATCTGCTGCCAGATCGCGGTCACGTCGGGCAGGGCGCCCATGAAGACGCGCACCGTCATGGCGACCGCGGCGATCTTCGGCGCGGCGGCGAAGAAGGCGGTGACCGGCGTCGGCGAGCCCTCGTAGACGTCGGGCGTCCACATGTGGAAGGGCACCGCCGACATCTTGAAGGCGACGCCGGCCGCCACGAACACGATACCGAGCACGATCCCGAAGCCCGCGCCGGCGTTGAGCGCCGAGAGGATGCCCGGGAAGGACACCGTGCCCGTGAAGCCGTAGATGAGCGAGGCGCCGTAGAGCAGCATGCCCGACGAGAGCGCGCCGAGCACGAAGTACTTGAGCCCGGCTTCCGTCGACCGGAGGTTGTCGCGGTGGAAGGCCGCGATGACGTAGCTCGACAGGCTCAGGAGCTCGAGGCCGAGATAGAGCGCGATCAGGTCGTTGGCCGAGACCATCACCATCATGCCGATGGTGGAGAGCACGATGAGGATCGGGAACTCGAACCGGTCGATCCGCTCGCGCTGGAAATAGTCGCGCGACAGCAGGATGGCGGCGGCCGAGCCGATCAGCACGAGCGCCTTCATCACCCGCGAGAAGCCGTCCACGATGAAGGCGCCGTTCAGCGTCGTCACCTTCAGCCCCGTCTGCGAGACGACGGTGAAGAGCGCCAGGATCAGCAGGATGAGGGCGCCGACATTGACGCCCTCCACCGAGCGCTCGCCCTTGAACGATCCGTAGAGGATCAGGACCATCACGCCGACCGCGAGGATGATCTCGGGCAGGGCGGGCCAGAGGGCGGGCAGGACGACCTGGGCGGCGTTCATGGGTGCGGGGCTTTCAGCGCGCGACCGGCGGCAGGGCCGCGGCGGTCTGCGTGGTCGAGAGCGCGGCCTTCATGCTCTGCATGAGGGCTTCCGTCGACGGAGCGAAGGTGTCGAGGATCGGGGCCGGGTGGACCCCGTAATAGATCGTCAGCGCGACGAGGGGCGCGATGATGATCTTTTCGCGAAGGTCGAGGTCGAGGATGCCCTGGAGGTTCGGCTTCTCGAGCTTGCCGTAGATCACGCGGGCGAAGAGCCAGAGCGCGTAGCCGGCCGAGAGGATGATGCCGAAGACCGAGAAGAAGGCGACCGTCGGATTCGCCTTGAAGGCACCCATCATCGCCAGGAACTCGCCGACGAAGCCGGAGGTGCCGGGCAGGCCGACATTGGCCATGGTGAAGACCATCATCGCCGCCGCATAGAGCGGCATGCGCTTCACGAGCCCGCCATAGGCCGCGATCTCTCGGGTGTGCATGCGATCGTAGACGACCCCGACGCAGAGGAAGAGCGCGCCGGACACGATGCCGTGGGAGATCATCAGGAACAGGGCGCCCTGGATGCCCTGCTCGTTCAGGGTGAACAGCCCCAGCGTCACGAAGCCCATATGGGCGACCGAGGAATAGGCGATCAACTTCTTGATGTCGGTCTGCATCATCGCGATCAAGGAGGTGAAGATGATCGCGATGACCGAGAGGGCGAAGACCAGCGGCGCGAAGTAGAGCGACGCGTCCGGGAACATCGGCAGCGAGATCCGGATGAAGCCGTAGCCGCCCATCTTCAGGAGGATGCCGGCCAGGATCACCGAGCCCGCGGTCGGCGCCTCCACGTGGGCGTCCGGCAGCCAGGTATGGACCGGCCACATCGGCATCTTCACCGCGAAGGAGGCGAAGAAAGCCAGCCACAGCCAGGTCTGCATTCCCACGGGGAAGCGGGTGGTGAGAAGGGTCGGGATGTCGGTGGTGCCGGCCTGCCAGTACATCGCCATGATGGCGAGCAGCATCAGCACCGAGCCGAGCAGGGTGTAGAGGAAGAACTTGAAGCTCGCGTAGATGCGCCGCTTGCCGCCCCAGATGCCGATGATGAGGAACATCGGGATCAGGCCGGCCTCGAAGAACAGGTAGAACAGGACGAGGTCGAGCGCGCAGAACACGCCGATCATCGTCGTCTCGAGGATCAGGAAGGCGACGAAGTACTCCTTCACCCGGGTCTCGATGGAGTTCCACGAGGCCGCGATGCAGAAGGGCATCAGGAAGGTGGTGAGCAGGATCAGCGGCATCGAGAAGCCGTCGACCCCGAGCTTGAAGCGGATCGTCTCCGTCAGCCAGGCATGGTTCTCGACGAGCTGGAAGCTCGACGTCGTCGCGTCGAAGCGGCCCCAGGCCACCAGCGAGAGCAGGAAGGTGATGACGGTCGTGGCGAGCGCGGCCCA
This sequence comes from Methylobacterium iners, assembly GCF_022179305.1. Classification (GTDB taxonomy): domain Bacteria; phylum Pseudomonadota; class Alphaproteobacteria; order Rhizobiales; family Beijerinckiaceae; genus Methylobacterium; species Methylobacterium iners. Next base: position 2,848 of record NZ_BPQP01000033.1, on the reverse strand, counting down.
GCGGGCGTTGCGGCGCACGGCCTCGGTCTCCTCGCCCAGGGTGAGGATGAAGGCCGCGCCGCAGAGCGGCACGATCAGCAGGCCTGAGAGGATGCCGAGGCCGAACATCTAGCGGGGGCTCCGAAGGGTTCTGGCGGCCATCAGTTCCCCACCTTCGGCAGGCCGGTGACCATGTACCAGGAGATCAGCCCGGCGACGCCGACGAGCATCACGAAGGCGTAGTGATAGACGTAGCCGGTCTGGAAGCGGATGACGCCGCGGGTGACGTCGACCACGCGGGCGGCGATGCCGTCGGGACCCATGCCGTCGATGATCCGGCCGTCGCCCTCCTTCCAGAGGAACTTGCCGAAATCCTTGGCCGGGCGGACGAAGATGCGGTCGTAGAGCTCGTCGACGTACCACTTGTTGAGGAGGAAGCGGTACAGGATCGGCTGCTGCGCGGCGAGCCGGCCCGGCAGCTCGGGCCTGCGGATATACATCCAGAAGGCCAGCACGAAGCCGAGCACCAGCATCACGAAGGGCGAGGCGACGACCCAGCCCGGCGCGTTGTGGATGTCGTGCATGATGTGGTTGTCGGGGCCGTGCGCCAGCGCGTGGCCCCAGAACTTGTCCATGCCGTCGCCGATGAAGCGATCCTTGAAGATCAGGCCGGCGAAGAGCGCGCCGACGGCCAGGATCGCCAGCGGGATCGTCATCACGAGCGGGCTCTCGTGCGGCGTGTGCGGCGCGTGGTCGTGGTGCGAATCTTCGTGTTTGGTGTGCGCCGCGTGCGAGGCTGGCTCGACATCGTGACCCTTGTCGTCGTGGGCGACGCCCTCGTGATGGCCAGGCAGCCCGTCGGCCTGATGCGCGGTGACGGAATGCGCGACGGCCGGAGCGGCGTGATGATCGTCGTGGCCGTGCGCGCCGTGGTGCCCCCAGCGGGCAGGCCCCTCGAAGGTCAGGAAGAACAGGCGCCAGGAATAGAACGAGGTCATGAAGGCGGCGATCACAGTCGCCAGGAAGGCCAGCGTGTGGCCGGGCCTCGTCGACATGTAGGCCGCCTCGATGATCGCATCCTTCGAGTAGAAGCCGGCGGTGAAGGGGAAGCCGATCAGCGCGAGCGTGCCGACGGCCATCATCGCCGCCGTGAAGGGAATGTAGGGGCGCAGCGCCCCCATGTTCCGCATGTCCTGCTCATGGTGCATCGCGTGGATGACCGAACCGGCCCCGAGGAACAGCAGCGCCTTAAAGAAGGCGTGGGTGAAGAGGTGGAACACGCCGGCCGAGTAGGCGCCGACGCCGAGCGCGACGAACATGTAGCCGAGCTGCGAGCAGGTCGAGTAGGCGATCACCCGCTTAATGTCGTTCTGGACGAGGCCGACGGTGGCCGCGAAGAAGGCGGTGATGGCGCCGACGATCGTCACGACGATGAGCGCGTTCGGGGCGAGTTCGAAGAGCGGCGACAGCCGGGCCACCATGAAGACGCCGGCCGTCACCATGGTCGCGGCGTGGATCAGCGCGGAGACGGGTGTCGGGCCCTCCATCGCGTCCGGCAGCCAGGTGTGCAGCAGGAACTGCGCCGACTTGCCCATCGCGCCCATGAACAGGAGCAGGCAGGCGAGCGTCAGGGCGTTCCAGTCGTAGCCGAGGAAGTGGAAGGTCGCGTCCTTGACCTCGTTCACGCGCGGGAAGATTCCGTCGAAGGCGACGGAGCCGAACAGCACGAAGACGAGGAAGATGCCGAGCGAGAAGCCGAAATCGCCGACGCGGTTGACGATGAAGGCCTTCATCGCGGCGGCATTCGCGGAAGGCTTCTCGTACCAGAAGCCGATGAGCAGGTAGGAGGCGAGGCCGACACCCTCCCAGCCGAAGAACATCTGCACGAGGTTGTCGGCCGTCACCAGCATCAGCATGGCGAAGGTGAAGAGCGACAGGTAGGCGAAGAAGCGCGGCCGGTGCGGGTCCTCCTCCATGTAGCCGATGGAGTAGAGGTGCACGAGGGTCGAGACGGTCGTCACGACGACGAGCATCACGACGGTCAGCGTGTCGATGCGGAAGGCCCAGTCGACCACGAGGTCGCCCGCCGTGAACCAGGTTGCGACCTGCACCCGCGTGGCGTGCTCCGAGCCCGGCACGTCGAGGAAGGCGCCCCAGGAGAGCAGCGCGGAGAAGGCGAGCAGCCCGGTCGTGATGTACTCGCAGACGCGCGGGCCGAGCTGGCGGCCGAACAGGCCCGCCAGGATCGCGCCGATCAGCGGGAAGAAGACGATCGCGTGGTACATCGTGTCCTAGTCCGGCCTGGCGGGACGCGAGCGCCCGCTCGATGCGAGAATCGGCAAGCGCCTCAGCCCTTCATCATGCTCACGTCCTCGACCGCGATCGAGCCGCGATTGCGGAAGAACACGACGAGGATGGCGAGCCCGATGGCGGCCTCCGCCGCCGCCACCGTGAGGACGAACAGCGCGAAGACCTGGCCGGTGATGTCGTTGAGATGCGTCGAGAACGCGACGAGGTTGATGTTCACGGCGAGCAGGATCAGCTCCACCGACATCAAGATGACGATGACGTTCTTGCGGTTGATGAAGATCCCGAGCACGCCGAGCGTGAACAGGATCGCGGCGACCGTCAGGTAGTGGCTCAAGCCGATCATCAGACCTCCACGCCCTGGCGCGAAGGCACCTTGATCGTGTCCACCGCCATGCCTTGCGTGCGCGTGTTCTGCACCGAGATGTTCTGGCGCTTGACGCCCGGGCGGTCGCGAAGGGTGAGAACGATGGCGCCGATCATCGCGACGAGGAGGATCAGCCCGGCCAGCTGAAAGAAGAAGGCGTAGTCGGTGTAGAGCACGCAGGCGCTCGGCCGCGTG